>CAYTNL010000029.1:0-63782 GCA_964439145.1 uncultured Verrucomicrobiales bacterium | reverse complement strand
TACGGGGAGAAGCGCAAGACCGGGGCGCGGAAGATGCGGGGCGCGGATTGGGGGGGATTGCGGGTGTTGCGGGATTTGCGCAAGGAAGTGATCGGTAGGTGAGTGGATTGAGGTTGGGTTGCCGGGGCTGTCGTGGCGAACATGCCCGCGTGACGGGCGCGGTCATGGAAGCGCGAGGCCGAAAGTGATCGGGGCGATATATGGGAATCTGGGAAATCCTCGGCGACCGCGTCGACGTCCCGCGCATGGTCCAAGATGGTCTGGAGAACTTGATCGGAAAACTGTTCATGTGAACAAATTACAAATTGACCGAAGGCGGCTTTGAGTGCATCGGATTGGGATGTCACGTCCGCTAACGGCCTTGTTCATAGATTGCGATTCGTTCTTCGCTTCGGTCGAGCAGCAGTTGAATCCGGCCCTGCGCGGCAAGCCGGTGGGCGTGGCGCCGGTGATGGCGGAGAGCTCCTGCTGCATCGCGGCCTCGTATGAGGCCAAGCGCCACGGGGTGAAAACCGGCACCCGGATCAGCGACGCGCGGGTGTTGTGTCCGGGGATCGAGATCGTGCCGGCGCGGCCCGCCGAGTATGTGAAGACACATCACCGGGTGGTCGAGGCGGTGGAAGATTGCATCCATGTCGAGCAGGTGCTTTCGATCGACGAGATGTGGGCCTGGCTGCCGCACAACTGGCGAGAGCCGGCGTTCGTGCGTGCGCTGGGCGGCAAGATCAAGGCGACGGTGGCCGGGCGGGTGGGGGAGGAGGTGAAGGTGTCGGTCGGTGCCGCGCCGAATCGTTATCTGGCGAAGCTGGCGTCGAAAATGCGCAAGCCCGACGGCTTGTTTCTGATCGAGGGAGAGGATCTGCCGGAGGTGCTGCATGAGTTGGACTTGCGGGATTTCACCGGTATCGCCCGCAACATGGAGGCGCGTCTGCACGCGGCGGGGATCCACGAGTCCCGCGAGTTGTGCGCCGCGCCGAAGGAATTGCTGCGCGGGGTCTGGGGCGGGGTGCTGGGCGACCGGTTCTGGCATCTGTTGCGTGGCGATGAGATCCCCGACATGGTTTCGGCCCGCAAATCGTTGGGGCATTCGCATGTGTTGCCGCCGGAGAGTCGCCAC
This sequence comes from uncultured Verrucomicrobiales bacterium, assembly GCA_964439145.1. Taxonomy (GTDB): domain Bacteria; phylum Verrucomicrobiota; class Verrucomicrobiia; order Verrucomicrobiales; family DEV007; genus JAEUHH01. The sequence goes on along the minus strand of CAYTNL010000029.1, from coordinate 62,665 downwards.
CCGGAGCGCGCCTGGCCCATCCTGTGCAAGCTGCTGCACAAGGCCTGCGAGCGGTTGCGGGCCCACGGCTTGCTGTGTGGCTCGCTGACCGTGCAACTGTCGTTTTTGCGCGACACGGCCTGGCATCCGGAAGTGCGTTTTCCGGAGAGTGACTCGACATTTTTCCTGATGCGGATGCTGCAACGGATGTGGCGAGAGCGGCCGGACCCCCGCGCGGAGTTGATTCAGGTGGGCGTGGTGCTGAGTGCCCTGGTCGAGCAGAGTAATCACACCCCGGATCTGTTTCAGGGTCGGGTCGCGGAATCGCTGGCGGCTTACGACGCCAGGCACCGGCGGCTCGACGAGGCCATCGACAAGCTGCGTGTCCGCTATGGCAGGCAGGTGGTCTACTTTGGCGGCATCCAGCAATCCCGCGACGCCGCGCCGATGCGGATCAGTTTCACCCACATACCGGATCTGGAACTGGAAGAGGACGCGTTGGAATGAAGGGAACCTCGACGGCTGGGGCTGGAAGGGATGGAGCGGGTCACGGGGCCTATTTTCTCGCGGAGTCACCCGTTTGCCAAGGCTCTCAGTTTTTCGGAGTAGGCGCTCGGGGCGTGATCGAGGAGGCACTCGGGGGGCTCGATGCCACCCAAGGAGGCGCGTAGCAGCTCCAGCGGGTTGGGCGGTTCCGAGAAGGGATCACCGGGGGCCACGCCAAGGAGGTGGGGATGACCCGGATGACGAAAATCGCGCCGCCCCAGGCGATCGTCCCGTTGGGGTAGCAGGGGCACGAGGTCGTGGTGATGGATCACGCGGTGGACGGGCAGGACGCCGAGCCGGTCGACAAAGGCCTGGTTGCCCACCCGGGGCGCTCCGAAGGTGACGACGGCACGGACCGGGACCGGCGAGACCGCCGCTGCCATGGTGGCGAAGGCGCCGCCGAGGCTGTGGCCGGTGAGAATCAGGGGGGCGTCGAGATCGACCAAAGAGGGTTCGATCAGTGGCCATACCCTGTCGAACAGGAGTTGGAAACCCTGATGCACGCAGGCCTGGCGCCCGTCCCGGAGCCGCGGCCAGGAGACGGGAAGCGCGGTGAGGTTCATGAGCCACTGTCGCAGCTTGCTGGTGCCGCGGAAACAGAGCACGGCGCCCGACTGGTCGGGCAGCCGGTAGAGTGAGGCGTGGTTGCCGGTCTTGTGCAGATTCAGCACCTCAGCGAACGGTGTGCGGGCGGCGAGGTAGTCGTGACGCGAGGGTTTGTCACGATGCCATGGCCTGGGGGACTCTTTTTCGTCAGGCGTGTAGGCGATGCGGCAGAGTTCGGACAGCCACCAGGCGTTGGCGGGATCGAAGGCGGTGTTGGCGGGATCGAAGGCGGGCATGGCGTCGGCGCCATCGAACCAGTCGGGGGGACCTTCGGGCCGGATCACCGGCTCCCAGGCGGCGGAGAGTTGGGCGGGGGCTGGCAACTTGCTTTTCACCGGATCAGAGGGCGAGGCGAGTCACCGCGATGTCTCCGCCGAAGCAGACGGCCACATCCGAGGCGCCGTTGTGGCCGCGGGAATGGTAGCGGCCGGTGTAGTGAAAGCGGGGGCCGTCGGAGTCTGTCTCCTCGCGCCGGTAGGCCACCTCCAGCGGGGCGCGTTCCAGGTCGCAATCGCGGGGCTCGGGCTCGCGGGCGTCGGGGGCGACATGGGGCAGATTCACATTCCACAGCTCGCCGTCGGCGAGGGGCGGGCGCTCCAGCAGGGACAACAGCGTCCGGCGCGTCCGGGCGGCGGCTGTATCCCAGCATAGGGGGTATTCACTCCGGTGATAGTGCGAGATCGCGGCGGCGGGGATGCCGTGAAAGGCGGCTTCGCGCGCGGCGGCGACGGTGCCGGAGATGTAGACATCATGCCGACCGAGATTTCCGCCGTGGTTGATGCCGGAGACGACGAAGTCGGGGGGCGAATCGGCCAGCAGGCTTTTCAGTGCCACCCGGACGCAGTCGGCGGGTGTGCCGTGGACCGCGTAGCGGCGCGAGGGTTCGCGCTCGCTGAGGCCGATGGGCTCGTCGGTGGTGACCCGGTGGCCGATCTGCGAGGCGGGATCCCGCGGCGCGACGATGATCAACTCTTCCGCCAACCCGGCACAGGCCCGCTCGAGCGCGGCCAGGCCCGGGGCGTCGATGCCGTCGTCGTTGGTAAGCAGGAGCCTTTGGAAAATCATGGCGCAACATAGTGTCAATATCGGCGGATTTGAAGATCGGAGTGGGCGGGAGAATCGATCATTCACGAGGCTTGCGTCGCGCTCCGGGATCGGGTTTCTTTGCGGCGACATGATTGACACTCTCTCCCGCACTATTCGCCATCTGGTCGGCGCCGCCGCCCTGGCCGCGAGTCTCGGTGGCGTGATCGCCCAAGAGACGGCCGCCGAGCCCGAGATCGCCGATATCGAGGTCACCCTCAAGACCGAGAAAGGTCTCATCAAGGTGAAGATTTACGCTTCCAAGGCCCCGGTGACGGCCGCGAATTTCCTCAATCTCGCCAAACGCGACTACTACGACGGGGTCACCTTTCACCGCGTGGAAGAGGATTTCGTGATCCAGGGTGGCGATCCCAGCGGCACGGGCCGCGGCGGTCCGGGCTATTTCATCGAAAACGAGATCGTCGAGGGACTGCTGCACAACCGGGCGGGTATTCTCTCCATGGCCCGGAAGCGCGAGCCGGACACCAACGGGAGCCAGTTTTTCATCACCCTGGGCGAGACTCCGCATCTCGATGGCGGCTACTCGATCTTCGGCGAGGTCACGGAAGGGCTGGAAGTGGTGGAGAGCATCGAGCGGGGCGACAAGATTCTCGACATCGAGGTCCACGGCTCGACCGACGCGCTTTTCGCCAAGTTGGAGAAGCGGCTCGACGAGTGGAATGCCATCCTCGACGAGCGCGCCAAAGCCCGGGAGACGGCCGACAAGTCCGGCCAATGAAGGAGCGCTCCTCCCCAGGCGTGGGCGAGCCGGTGACCTACTGGGATCGCGAGGCCGGCGAGGTCCGCACCGAGGCCGTCTACGGCGAGGCCAGTCTGCGCTGGGTCTATGAGAACGCGCTCGGTCGCCTGGCGCTCGAGAGTGTGGTGAAGCGGGCGTTTTTCTCCCGCCTCTATGGCCGGGCCATGGATGGGGGGCGGACGCGGAGAAAAATCGCGCCCTTCATAGCCCGCTACGGGCTCGATCCCGAGGAGTTCGCCGATCCGGTGGATTCCTACGGCAGCTTCAACGAGTTTTTCGTGCGGCGTCTGAAACCCGGGGTCCGTCCCATCGATCCCGCGGCGGACTCGGTCGTCTTTCCGGCCGACGGTCGGCATCTGGGTTTTCCCGATCTCGGGGATATTGACGGCATCTACGCCAAAGGCCAGCGTCTGGCCCTGCCCGAGCTGTTGGGCGACTCCGGGTTGGCGGAGCGATACGAGCGCGGCAGCCTCGTCATCTCGCGGCTCTGTCCGGTCGACTATCATCGCTTCCATTTCTGCGCCGCCGGCATGCCCGGAGAGCCCCGGCTGATCAACGGGCCACTGTATTCCGTCAGCCCCATCGCGCTGCGCAGGCGGCTGGAGATCCTGGCGGAGAACAAGCGGGTGGTGACCCGTTTTCAGAGCGAGGTCTTTGGCGAGATCCTGCTGCTGGAGATCGGCGCCACCAACGTCGGGAGCATCGTTCAGACCGCCGAGGCCGGGAGACCGGTCGCGAAAGGCGGGGAAAAAGGCTACTTCGCCTTTGGTGGTTCCATGACCATGCTGCTGTTCGAGCCGGGACGCGTCCGCTTGGCGGACGATCTGGTCGAGCAGAGCCGCCAGGGTCGGGAACTCTACGCCCGCATGGGGGAACTGATGGGGCGGGGGAGCGGAAGCCCATGATCGCCAGAGCCGGGAAAGCCAGCCATGTTTGAGACAGATCGTTCGTTGTACACCGCCTGGGAGCGGGTCCGGGACAGAGCGGGATGGGCGCTGTCGGATCTGCGCGCCGGTCGCGAATGGACGTTCGCCGAGATCCAGGATGAGGTCGACGCCCTGCCGGTCGGCGGGCCGGGCGGAGTCTGTTTTCCGACCGGATTCTCGGTGGGGCTGATTTTTGAAACCCTGCGCGCCTGGCGGGATGGGACCGTGTTGTGTCCCGTCGAGCGCGAGGGCGATCATCCGCCGTTGGCGATCTTCGACGGGCTGCCGGGCGACACCTGTCATGTGAAGCTCACCTCCGGCAGTACCGGGGCGCCGCGGCTGGTGCGCTTTCGCGGTCCCGACCTGGCGGCCGACGCGCGAAAAATCGTGAGCACCATGGGCCTGCGGCCCGCCTGGCCCAATCTCGGCGTCATTTCCATGGCCCACAGCTATGGCTTCTCCAGCCTGGTGCTGCCGTTGCTGCTCCATGGCATTCCGCTCGCCTGGCTGGGGGATCCGCTGCCGGGAGCAGTCGGCGCGGCCCTGGGAAAAGTGCCCGCCAACGGGGAGGGCTGGACCCTGCCCGCCGTGCCCGCGATGTGGCGCGCCTGGATGGCCGGCGGGGCGTTGTCGGGCTCCCGTCCGCGGCTGGCCATCTCCGCCGGAGCTCCCCTGCCGATCAACCTCGAGCGGTCCATTCACGAGACCACGGGGCTGAAGGTGCACAACTTTCTCGGATCCAGTGAATGCGGCGGCATCGCCTATGATCGGGGAGACCAACCACGCGCGAGCGGCGATCTGGTGGGAGGCGCCATGGACGAAACCGGACTGCGGGTGAACGCCGACGGCTGTCTGGAGGTGCGCGGCCCATCCGTGGCGGCCGGCTACTGGCCCGAGGAGCCGGGCGGCGCGCTGGGAGGAGGCGTGTTCACCACCGGCGATCTTGCCGAAATCGACGAAGCCGGAGCCGTGCGCCTCGCCGGTCGACGGGACGACCTCATCAATGTCGCGGGACGGAAGGTCAATCCCGCGAAAATCGAGAACGCGCTGGCCTCGCTGCCGGGGATCGGGCAGGTGGTGGTCTTCGGCGTGCCCTCGTCCGACAGCGCGCGGGGTGATGAGATCGTGGTCCTGATACGGCACGAGCCGTCCACCGATCTGGAGACGCTGAAACGCGCCGCCGCGTCCCTGTTGCCATCTCACGAGCGCCCGCGCCACTGGCGGTCACGCCCGGATCTGGAGCCGGACAGGCGCGGCAAGCTGTCCCGCGATCAATGGCGACGCCGGTTCCTGGCTGACGAGACCAAAGAGGGTTAGGTCGTTGGCTTGACCCTGTCGGATGCGTCTCACTTCAACAACGGCGTCAGGGTGTCGAGGAGTTTCCTTCCTTCCTCAATGACGGTGCCGGGAGTGGCGGTGGGATCTTTTAGGGCCTCTTTGGCGGCGTCGATGGCTTTTTGCGGCGTGTCTTCGACTACGGATTCGACGGCGGCGGTGACGAGGCGGGTGCTGAGATCCTCCCTCGGCGCGTCGAGGGTGCCGGTGACTTTCATGTCGGTCCAGAGAAAGCCCTTGTCGGAGCGGGTGAACACTTTGCGCTCGGCGCCGGGTATCCAGCGCAGGGTGCCGGGGGTGACGCCGATGCGGAACTCGCCGTCGATGGTATCTCCCGCGAGGGTCAGGGTGCCCTCGAGTCGCGAGAGGCCATCGCTCTGGACGGCGATGTCGGTGATCTCCAGGCGGTCGCCCCGGCGCTCGAATTTTCCGGTGGCTTCGTTGAGTGTCAGTCGCTGAAAGCGCTCGGATTTGGTGTAGCAACCGATCTTTTCCAGGATGGGGATGCCGGTGAGCAGCCCTTCGTCGAGGTGGACGGTGCCACTCTGGACGAGTGCGGCGACGGGCCCCTCCAGATGTGTGTCGCCGCGGAGGGTACCGCTGATTTTCGTCTCCCAATCGGGACCGATGACTTTTTTCACATCCAGATTGCTGAACAGCAGGTCGAGATCCAGCGGGGTGCCGGGGGCCAGGGTGATGACGCCTTTGCCGGAGAGCCGGGCGCCGTCGTGGACGTCGACTTCGGCCTCGTTGATGAAGACTTCGGCGCCGCGCCAGCGGGTCTGGAAGTGGACGATGTCGAGGTCGGGCTGTCCGGGGAGATGGAGCCGCCCGCCCCGACCGGCTATCTCCCAGCCGCCCCCGGCGGTGGGCTGGAGTTCGGCCCGGACTGAGCGGAGGGCGAAATTTTCCCGGCTGAGATCCTCGTCATCGAGCACGCGGAGGTTGGCGGCGTCGATGCGGAGGGTATCGAGGTCAAACTCGGTGGGCAGGTATTTTTTCAGCCAGTCGGGGGCTGCCGGTCCCTCGGAGGAAAGGGCCGCGTCGTCGGTGTTGGCGGCGTGGGTGCCGGGCAGCCGGTCGCGGGAGAACTCGAGGTTCATCCGATTGGCGATGGCTTCGGGCACCCGCCAGGCGCCGTCCCGGGCTCCGGCGAAGTCGGCGCGCAGGCCGTCGATCTCGAGCCGGGCGATGGCGGCATCCTCGTAGCCGCGGGCGCGGAATCCGTCGGCAAAGACCGAGCCGCTTTCCCATTTCAGCGCGGCCAGATCGACGTCGGCGCGGAGGCTGGTGGCGATCTTCCCGGCGAGCCAGTCGCGGAAGGCGTCGCTGTCCCGATAGCTCTCGATCCACGAGCGCAGGGCGAAGAGGCCGACGAACAACAGGGCGAGCAGCAGGGTGCCGGTGAGGAGGACGGCTTTGAGGATACGGGCGCCGGGATTGCCGGGGCGGTCTTTCTTGCGGGCGCGCTTTTGGCTCATGGAGGCCATTAAAACCGGTCAGATTGTCATTGTCGCGTAATTTCCCGTGAGGCAGCATCTTGGCACGACGCCGCGTCCGAAGAAAATAACCGCCCACCCACACCATCCCGTGCTCGAACTCAAGAATCTCACTTTCACCATCGCCAAGGACGGCGAGGACATCCCGCTCATCGACCAGGCCACGCTCGCGGTGCCGTCGGGGCATTTCATGGCCATCGTGGGCCCGTCCGGTTGCGGCAAGTCGACGCTGCTCAAGCTGATCGCGGGCATCCATGTGGAGAGCCGGGGGAATTTGTATTGGAACGGGCGCGATCTCTCGACCGAGGGCGATCTGGAGCCGGCGGAGATCGGCTACGTGCCGCAGTTCAGCATCGCCTACGAGCAGTTGACGGTGGAGGAGAGCGTGGAGAGCGCGGTGAGGTTGCGGGTGAAGACACGGGGGCGTCAGGAATTCCACGACCTGGTGGACCGGGTGCTGGAGCAGACCGGTCTGGACCCTTTGCGCCATCGGCAGGTGCGGGTGCTGTCCGGGGGGCAGCGTCGGCGGCTGTCGCTGGCGATGGAGTTGGTGACCGATCCCGTGCTGCTGTTGGCGGACGAGGTGACCAGCGGCCTGGACCCGAAAAGCGAGGAGGAGATCGTGAAATTGATGCACGCGCTGAGCCGGAAACACCACCGCATCGTCATCAATGTGACCCACAGTCTGGCGAATCTGGATCTCTACGATTCCGTGCTGGTGCTGCACGAGGGACGGGTGGTCTATCATGGGCAGCCGCGGGCTCTGGACCACTATTTCAGTGTCGACGAGGCCGAGGAGATCTACCCGCGCCTGACGAAGCGTCCGGCGGAGGACTGGCGGACGAGTTGGGAAAAGCATCGTCCCGACTACTACGTGGCGCTCCAGGCGGCGGCGAGGGCGATGGAGACCGAGCAGGAGGAGGTGGACCCGACGGTGGACGACAGCCCCGACCTGACGAAATCGGCGGCGACTCCGGGTTTCATGGCCCAGTTCTTCGCGCTTTTCTTCCGGCGTTGCCGCATCTTTGCCCGCGACGGCGGGCAATTGTTTCTTCAAATCGCGATCCTGCTCGGTTTCCCGGCCCTGGTGATCCTGTTCGCGCTCGACGGCGTGGGAGAGACGCGATCACTCTCCGACCGCCTGCCGCAGACGCTGGCCGAATATCAGCAGGAGAAGGAGATCGTGGAGCACAATCTCAATCTCGGCGGGCTGGTCTCGGGGCTGGTGATGTTCCAGGTCATCCTCTTGACCCTGATGGCGTCGAACAACGCGGCGCGGGAGATCGCGGCGGAGCGGTTGATTTTTGAAAAGGAAAAACTCGGCGGAGTGCGGCCCGCGACCTATCTGGCGAGCAAGCTGGCCTTTCTCGGAATGCTGGTGGTGATCCAGTCGGTCTGGATGGCGGTGTTCGTCCAGAACATCTGTCACATTCCCACGGCACAGTTCCTGCCGCAGCTGGCGCTGCTGCTGCTGGTGAACGCCGCCATGACGGCGATCTGCCTGGGGATCTCCTCTCTCGCGAAGACCGCCGACCAGGCCTCGCTGCTGAGCGTCTATCTGGTGGGATTCCAACTGCCTCTCTCCGGCGCGGTGCTGGCGCTGCCGACGATCGCGGGCTGGATCACGCGGCCGTTCATTTCCGCCTACTGGAGTTGGGCGGGCATCATGAACTCGCTGGAGAGCGGCTTTCGCAGCGCGGTGGACCGGGTCACCGAGACCGAGCTGGCGCCGGCCTGGGTATGTTACGCCGTATTGCTGGCGCATGTGGCGGCCGGGCTGTTTCTGGCCTATGTGGGGGTGAAGAAATCGCGCTGGGAGTAGGCGGGCCGCTCGTTGAGACGCGTGCGTTCCATGGTAGACTTTTCATTCCCCGTCCACCGAATCCAGATCCGGTATGAATATTTCTCTCCCATCCCAGACGGCCATCGCCGTAATCACTCTGACGCTGGCTGCCGATACTGCTTTCGCCGAGACCATCACCGTGGATGGCCAGACCTACGCGGACGCCGAGATGGCCGAGGTCGGCCAGTCCGGCCTGTATTACCGGGTGGGCGAGAAAAAATTCGTCATCGTTCCGTGGGCGGAGCTGAGCCAGTTTCAGTTGGCCAATGTGAAGAGCCGTTTCGCCGATGCCGTGGATCATCTCCGCCACCAGGCCGTGTGGGTGGAGGGGACCGTGTTCGAGAATCACCGCGACGGCATCGTGGTCCAGACCACGCTCGATCTCGACGCCGGCGAATCGAAAGCCGCCGACAGCGGTCTGCCGCAATACAAGAACGGCGGCGAGATCCTCCGCGGCATGGTGATCATCAAGGACCTCAAAGATTCCGCCATCCGCAAGCCCGGCGATCCGGTGGAGGGCATCTTCTATCAAACCGGCACCTTCACCTACGAGGTGGCGGGCTTCAATCTCATCAAGGAGATCCCGCTCTGCACCCAGGCGGAGCCCGAGTGGGCGCGCGAGCGGGAATGGACCAACCTGCAGGGCAACAAACTGACGGCCCGCGTCATCGCCGTGAAGGAGGGCAAATGCCTCTTCAGTCAGGGCGGAAAAACCTTCCCCTACGAGATCGCGAACCTCTCGCCCGCCGATCAGGAACTGGTGGCCCAGTTCGAGAAACGGGCGACGGCGATACCCGTCTATTGAGGCTCCCGGGCCGGGCGGGTGGAAAAAGATTGAGGGCGGTGACCGCTTCCCTGTATGCTACCTTTCCGCGAGGGCGCCGTTTCATCCACTGGATGACGGGCGGACTCGCGCCGGGTTCCCACCTTACGAATCAATCTATCCGCTTCCCATGCCACGGCGCGCCAGCTCCGGAATCAATCTCGGCCAGATCCTCGGGATCGGGGCTGCACTCGTGGGTTTCCTCGTGGCGGCGGTGTTGCTGATCCGGGTGGTGGCCGGAGACCTCATCGGCGGGGGCGGGCAAGGGGGAGCCAGCGGTAGGAGCATCGGTCACGCGGCCTCCCTCCCCATCGGCAACTACATCGACAACAGCCGGAGCCTCGGTGGCAACGTCTACAAATTTCACGGCAAGGTGGAAGAGACCCTGAAGTGGACGCCGGATCGCGGGCGGCTCATCTCCGTGGACGCCACCGAGGGCGGCGCCAGCGCCCTCCTGCCGGTGTTGGTGCCCGAGACGTTCAGCAGCCTCAACATCGATCGCGGCGCGGAGTTCGACTTCGTCGTTCGCGTGGATCGCGATGGTCTGCTGATCGCGGAGGAGGTCGATCAGGGTTGAAGTCACCGAGAGAGAAATTCCCGACATGAAAACGTTCCCCACTCCCTTTGCGCCTCTCCTGGTCATGCTGGTTTTCATGACCAACGGCGCCCTCTTTGCCCAGGTCTATACCCCGCCGTCGCAGCCAGCCAGCCAGCCAGCGGGAGGCGGCTCGAACACCACCATCGTCAACCGCCAGCCCGCCCAGTCGAACCAGCAGGTGGTCGGCAACGATGTGCCCTGGCTCGATCCGTCGAACAACGTCTTCCAGTTCGACGGAAAAGCGTTCAACATCCAGGACAACCAGATCTTCCGTTCCCGATTCGAGAAATATCTCAACGCTCCCGAGGCGACCTCGGAGATGGATCAGGCCTATCGCGGATCCATCCGCTCGGTACTGGACGCGCTCTCGCCGCACAAAAAGCCCGACCTCACCGCCGCGGTGGCGAACCTCCAGTATGCCGCCGAGTTTCCCCAGGACGCCCGCCTCTGCGAATCTCTCGCCAACGCCATCTACCGCGTCTGGCTGGCGAAAAAGTCGGTCCATGAACTCCAGCAGATCAACCAGGCGCTCGATGACCGTCGACGCAGACTGGACTGGAATTTCGACCAATGGAAAGAGCCCAACAAAATCCAGCAGGGTCCGCGGCGGACCAGCCAGGGGAACAACGGCCAGCAGCAGCAACAGGCGGCCCAGGTGACCAACCCCGCCAACGCCGGTCATGTCTCGCGTTATGTTCAGCGCATCGCCGAGGTCGAGGCCGAGCGAGTGGCCAACAAGGCGAAGATGGAGCTATCCGAGATCGAGGCCAAGATCGAGTTTCAGGGACTCATCGTTCAGTTCTTCGTCCAGCGCCGCTTTGAGCACGTCATCATGGGCGCCCGTCTCTATACCGAATTTTTTCAGGACGGCTCGGGACGACTCGAGTTCGAGGAAGGATCGGACGTCGAGACCGCTTTCGCCAAATCCATCGGATTCAATCCCACCATCGCGACGCTGGACGCCTTCGCCAACGAGGCCATCCGGGATGTCGATCAGGCGGTCGACGCCTTCGGCTTTCTGCTCGAACAGAGCGAGGTCGACGGCGCCACCCGCCAGTTGCAACAGGGCTTCCTGATGGGCGAATTCCTGCCCAGCGTGCAGCAGGTGCCCCGCGAGAAAAAACGCGAGGTGCTTGGTTACGCGAGAAACTCCTTCCAACTGGTGAACGCCATGGAAGTGAAGGACTACACCCTCGCCGAGGAGTTGGTCGGCGAGATGCGTTCCCAGGCGCGCGATTTCGACCACTCGAAGCCGACCGCCGCCATCGAGACCGCCAAGATCGCCAGCACCATGCGCATCCGCACCGCCAAGAACGCGGCTCTCAAGGGCGATCAGGTCGCCTACGAGGAAAACATCAAGGCCGCCGCCGAGATCTGGCCGACCAATCCCGAACTCAAGGCCCAATTCAACCTCATCGCCGACGCCGGCGACGTCCAGGAGCAGGCCAAGATCGAGTTCGACCGCCTGCTCAGCACCCAGAGCTATCGCCAGATCTACGACAACAAGGCCCGTTTCATCGCCGCCACCGTCGATGACGGCGAACGGCAGAAGGCGCTCGACGAGATCGTCGGCAACATCCTAGAGATCGAGACCGCGATGAAACAGGCTGACGGCTTCGCCAAGGCGGGCAATGCGCACATGGCGTGGGAGTTGATCGAGGGCACCTTCCGGAAATTCCCCGACGACGTCCCGCTCAGCGCCATGCGGTCCGATCTCTCCACCGAGGTGGCCGAGTTCGTCCGCGCCCTGAAGAATGCCGAGAATCTCGAGCAACGCCGGGAGACCGGTTCGGCGCTGGCGTGGTTCCTGAAATCCCGCCGCATGTATCCCCAGAGCCGCTACGCCCAGGAGGGCATCGACCGGCTGGTCGGCGAGATCCTGCCCGACGAGTCATCCACCCCCGTGGGCAATGGCGGCGGATCGAATGCCGAAGTGGGCTCGGCGGCGGAGCCCTATTGAGCCTTTGCCGATGCGGGGAGGTATTTTCGCTCGATTGCGATTGACGAACGGCGGGGATCGCGTCTTTTTTGGCGTCCTCCTTTTCCCGTGTCCTCCTCTTCCACGATCCCGATACTTTACGCGTTCCCGGTTCTGATTGCGGTCGCGTTTCTCGCCTCCTGCACCGTGTCCGAAACGGGCCAGATCATCCTCGGTCCCGCGCCGACACCCAAGCCCGAGGTTCCCGATCCAAAGTCCAAATACCACAGTCCCCAGCACCACATCTGGGTCGATGAGGCCGCCCTGCCATCGCTGACCCAGGTCAACTCGAGGGTGGAGGTGGATCTTGGAGAACAGCGCGCCCGCGTGTTTCGCGCCGGGAAAGGCGGGGACAAACTCGTCATCGAAACCCAGATCTCGACCGGCAAACAGGGGCACCATACCCCCAGCGGCAGCTTCAAGGTGCTGGAAAAGACCGTCGACAAGAAATCCAATCTCTACGGCAAATGGGTGGATGGCGACTCTGGAGCCACCCTCATCAGCGATGGCGACAGCCGCAAGCCTCCGGCCGCCTCCGGCGCCGTCTTCGCCGGCTCGCCCATGCCATACTGGATGCGGCTCACCCCTGGCGGAGTCGGCATGCACATCGGCTACGTGCCGAACTATCCCGCCTCCCACGGTTGTATCCGCGTGCCAAAACAAGTCCAGCCCCTCATCTACAGCAAAGTGCGCGTGGGCACCCCGGTCACGATCATCCATTGATCACGCCCCCGGGGCAACAGGGTTGAGTCACCGACCAGACCCTCTTGGATGGCCCTGGGCTGGGGCTTGTGAAATTTTTCACAAAGGTCTTGCGGCGGTTTTGGGTCCACGTAACGTAACCCTGTCTCGCACCCGAGCAGCCATGGCCGACTCTCCCGCCAACTCCCTCCAGCACGCCGCCTACGATTCCAAGATCGAGGGCAATGTGATTTTCACCCGAGTCGATACCGCCATCAACTGGATGCGGAAAAACTCCCTCTGGCCCATGCCCATGGGCCTTGCCTGCTGCGCCATCGAGCTGATGGCCACCGGCGCGTCGCGTTTCGACATCTCCCGTTTCGGCGCCGAGGTGATGCGGTTTTCCCCCCGTCAGAGCGATGTGATGATCGTCGCCGGCACCGTCACCTACAAGATGGCGCTCGCCGTGCGCCGCATATGGGATCAGATGCCGGAGCCGAAATGGTGCATCGCCATGGGCGCCTGCGCCAGCAGCGGCGGCATGTATCGCAGCTACGCGGTGCTTCAGGGGATCGACAATCTCATCCCGGTGGATGTCTACGTCTCCGGCTGCCCCCCGCGTCCCGAGGCTCTCATCGATGGGCTCATGAAGTTGCAGAAAAAGATCGAGGGTGAGCACTCTACCCTGGCCCAGATGAAGACCGGCGCGGAGGCGCCGGATACGGTGGAAGTCTGAGCCGAAGCGCGTTTCCCCATCAGATTTTTTCTCTCATGAGCGCCGACACCGCCTCCAAGACCACCGCCGACATCATCGCCTCCCTGCGGGCCGAATTCGGCGAGGCGATCCTCTCCACGCTCGAGTTTCGCGGCGAGCAGACCGCCATCGTGGATCGGGAGCGCGCTCGCGAGATCCTCGCCCATTGCCGCGATGTCCTCGGTTTCGACTACCTCATCGACGTCTCGAGTGTCGATCATTTTGGCCGGGATCCCCGTTGGGAGCTGGTCTACGAGCTTTATTCCCTGGGCAATGGGGAGAGGATCCATCTGCGGATCAAATACACCCTGTCCGAGGAGGAAAAGGCCCCCACCATCTCCGATCTCTGGCCCACGGCCGACTGGCACGAGCGGGAGATCTACGACATGATGGGCATCGAGTTCGACGGGCACCCCGACCTGCGTCGCATCCTGATGTGGGAAGGCTATCCCTATTTCCCGCTGCGGAAAGATTTCCCGTTGGCCGGACGCCCCAGTGAAATGCCCGATGTGGCGTTCACTGATCGCGCGCCACTGGCCGGCGGGCCCTTCGTCACCTCGCCCACGGGCGAGAGCACCGTGCACCGCGAGCCGCGGTCCCGGGAGATGGACTGATCCGGCCCGTCGCACAGAAACGCCATTGCCGTGGCCCCGCGCCTCCTCCATGGTGGGGACTCGCATGAGCAAACAGTTCCCCTCCCTATTCGCTGGCGCGTTGATGCTTTCCGCCGCCGCCGTTCAGGCCGCCTCGCCCGAGCGTCCCAATGTGGTGATGCTGCTGGCCGATGATCTCGGCTGGCGGGATGTGGGCTGCTACGGCGGACCGGTGAAAACGCCGGCGATTGATTCCCTGGCCGCGCGGGGCACGCGCTTTACCGATTTCTATTCCGGCTGCGCCGTGTGTTCCCCCTCCCGCGCCGTGCTGCTCACCGGGCGTCATCACATCCGCGCCGGGGTCTATTCGTGGATCCACGACGAGTCGCAGAATTCCCATCTGCTCGAGCGTGAGATCACTCTCGCGGAAGTGCTGAAATCGGTCGGCTACGCCACCGCGCACATCGGCAAGTGGCACCTCGGGCTGCCGACGGAGACGCGGCCTTTCAAGCCGACTCCCGACCGGCATGGATTCGACCACTGGTTCGCCACCTGGAACAACGCCGAGCCCAGCCATCACCGTCCGAAAAATTTCATCCGCAACGGCGAAGCCGTCGGCGAGATGGAGGGCTACTCCTGCCAGATCGTCGTCGACGAGGCTATCGGCTGGCTTGAGGGAAAGCGGGGAGCGCGGGACAAGAACGCGCCTTTTTTCCTCAATCTCTGGTTCCACGAGCCGCACGCGCCCATCGCCGCGCCCGATGACATCGTCAAAGTCTACGGCGCGGATGTGAAAGACAAGGCCGCGGTTTACTCCGGCACCATCGACAACACCGATCGCGCCATCGCCCGGCTGCTGGAAAAGCTCGCCGCCATCGACGCGCCCGAGCACACCCTCATCATCTACGCCTCCGACAACGGCAGTTATCGCAAGGACCGGGTCGGCGATCTCCGGGGCCAGAAAGGCGTGAACTGGGAGGGCGGCATCCGCGTGCCCGGCCTTTTCTGTTGGCCCGGCACCGTGACCGCCGGAGTGGTAGACGACGAGCCCGCCGGGCTGGTCGATGTGCTTCCCACCGTGTGCGGTCTGCTGGGCTTGGAAAAACCGGCGGGCGTCCATCTCGACGGCTCCGATCTCTCGCCGTTGTTGAGGGGAGACGCGGCGGCCTTTTCGCGTCACCAGCCGCTCTTCTGGCATTTGCAGAAAAGCCGACCCATCGTCGCCATGCGCGACGGCGATTGGTCGCTGGTGGCCGAGCCGGACTATGAGTTGTCCACCAACAACCTGTTTCAGGAAGCCTGGATTCCCACGATCAAAGCCGGCGCCTACAGCGGTTGGCAACTGTTCAATCTGCGGACCGATCCCGCGCAGACCACCGATCTGGCCGGACAGCAGCCGGACCGGCTGGCGCGCATGAA
Organism: uncultured Verrucomicrobiales bacterium; assembly: GCA_964439145.1. GTDB lineage: Bacteria > Verrucomicrobiota > Verrucomicrobiia > Verrucomicrobiales > DEV007 > JAEUHH01. The sequence goes on along the minus strand of CAYTNL010000029.1, from coordinate 47,242 downwards.
GGCTCGCCTCCTGGAGATCAACGCCAGCGTCATGGCCGACGGCACCGATTGGCACCGGAGGGATTGAAAGAGGGCTTGGGAAACGGAATCACGTGCCGCCGGAATCCTCGCTTGCGATTTTTCTAGGTTTTCTTAAACTTCTCGCCTGTTTCAGGTCCACTTCGCCCCTCCGAATTCTTGAAAATGCCGTCCCTTTTCACCCCTCGCTCCTTGGTGGCAATCTCCATGGGGCTTTCCCTTCCCTTCCTCGGCGCGGGTTGCAAGACGCCCGAGGAGGCGGCGCTCAACCAGCGCAGAGGCATCTTTGTCGCCGGGGGTAAGAAGACCGATGAGAACAGTGGTCCCGCCACCGCTGGTCCGGGCTGGAATCCGAACCATTCCCTCCCGCGCGGCGGCGTCGGTCGCCAGAGCTCCTACTCCCGCGTGGCGGTGAACGAGCCCTACGTCGCGATGACCTTCGACGACGGCCCCCACCCCACCAACACGCCGCGCCTGCTCGACATCCTGAAACAGCGCAACGTGAAAGCGACCTTTTACGTGGTCGGCAGCAACGCGCGGCGTTACCCCCACATCCTGCGCCGCATGGTGGCGGAGGGCCACGAGATCGCCAACCACACCGACAGCCACGCCTACCTCACCAAGATTTCCCGCGACCAGATCCGGCGCGAGCTGACCGTGACCCATCAGGCCATCGTCAGCGCCACCGGGGTGCCGCCCCGCACCCTGCGTCCGCCCTACGGAGCGGCCTCCGCCGAGCTGAAATCGTGGATCAAGTCCGAGTTCGGCTACCCGAGCATCATGTGGTCCGTCGATCCCGAGGATTGGAAACGCCCCGGTGTGGGCGTGGTCACCAGTCGGCTCGTGTCCGGCGCCCGCCCGGGGGGCATACTCCTGGCGCACGACATCCACGCGCCCACCATCGACGCCATGCCGGCCACCCTCGATCAATTGCTGGCCAAGGGATACCGTTTTGTCACCGTCACCCAGCTCATCTCTCTGGAAGGAGCGGGGGGGTGAGCGCGGCATCCCGGCCACTTCACAGCGTGGGCGGGGAGAGCGCCGTCCAGACCGCCCCTGGCGGAAAGACGGGGGCGAACGAGGGGATTTCGATAGAAATCCGGGATGACGGCGTTATGGGATAGGCGGTGAACACGTTGGGGCAGAACTATTTCAAGACCCGGTCCAAACTCGGGTCGGCGGTCTATTCGCTGACCAGGATCGGGGAACAGAGCGGGGTCAACCCCGCCCGCCTCGCCGTGCTGCAGAACCTGATGGCGAACCTGAAGGATCCCTTCCTCTTCGTCGTGGTGGGCGAGGTCAACGCCGGGAAATCCACCGTCCTCAACGCCCTCTTCGGGAGCGATTTCTGCTCCGCCGGAGTGCTGCCCACCACCGACCGCATCGGCTTTTTCAAATACGGCAAGGAAGCCCACGAGTTCGAAGTCTCCGACACCCTGCTCGAGCTCTACCGGCCCGAGGAGTTCCTGAAAGACTTCAACATCGTCGATACCCCCGGCACCAACTCCATCGAGAGCGGGCACCAGCGAATCACCGAGCACTTCCTGCCCATGGCGGATCTCGTCCTCTTCGTGTTCTCCGTGACCAATCCCTGGGGCGCCTCCGCCTGGGATCTGCTCGACCGCATCCATCACCAGTGGAAAAAGAAAATCGTCTTCGTGCTGCAGCAATGCGACCTGCGGACCGACGAGGAAGTCCACGCCATCCTCGAACATCTCCAGAAGACCGCCGCCCATCGGTTCGGCCAGTATTTCCCCACCTTCGCCATCTCGGCAAAAAAGGCCCTCCTCTCCCGCACCAGCGGCTTGCAGAACGAGGAACTCTGGCGCTCGAGCAATTTCGCCCCCCTCGAGCAGTTCATCTCCGACGTGGTCGAGTCCTCCGAAACCCGGCTTACCAAGTTGGTCAATGCCTGGCGCGGCGCCTGCTACGTGTTGGGCGAGTTGAAGGAGAAACTCGCCACCGCCAGCGAGATCATCCGCGCGGACAACGAGCTGCTCAGCGGACTGGAACATGCCGCCCAATATCAGGAAAAGCGCACCCAGGGCAAATTCGAGCCGCTCTTCGAGGCTTTCGACAAAAGCTACATGGCCGCCGGACTCCAGGCCGAGCCCTTGCTGGAATCGAGATTCCGCGTCTTCGCCTCCCTCATGCCCGCGGGCAAGACCCCCGAGGAAGTCGAGGGACTCATCTTCGCCACCACCATGAAAGCCGTGCGGCGCAACATCGCCGATGGCGCCGCCGCCGTGGAGGACGATGTGGTCCAACTCTGGGAACGCATCGCCGAGGAGATGCAGGAGCATTTCAACCTCCAGCTCAGTGTCGGCGAGACCGGCCTGCCCGACTGGACCGCCGCCCGTCAGCGCATCGTAGAAAGCGTGCAGAACCGCACCGCCGAGGGACTCAAGCACCTGCGGCTCAAAGAGGACATCGGCCGCGCCCTCGGACGCCGCACCCGGATGCTGTGGGCGTTTCTCACCACGGCGGTGATATCCGGCGCCGTCGGCGCCCTGCTCTGGTGGCAGCAGTTTCAGCCATGGCATCTCGCCGCTTTCGGGTTATCGCTGCTCTCGCTGCTCCTGCTCGCCGTGTTGGGTAACCGGAGCGTGAACCAGATCCGGCGCCTGTTCACGGATCGGCTGGAGGCGCGCCGCGAGACCTTGCAACTGAGCCAGCGCGAGGCCTTTCGCGAGGGCGTGTCCGGATTTTACCGGGACTTCGTGAGATTGTTCGAGCCCCTGCGCAGCGTCTGCCAGGAGCATCGGGAGAAATACGAGCCCCAGCTCAAGGCCATCGACAATCTGGAGCAGTTGCTGGTGGATTTGGAGAAAGTCCTCCGCCCCGTCGAACAGGCCCTGCTGGAGCAGATGCGTCGCCAGAGCGCCGCCGCCGGGGCCTCCCATGCGGGTGGCGAGGCGGAGAAGAAGTAGGAGGCGGCGGTTGGTCGTCTGGGTCCGGAGCGAGCCGACCGAAAGGCTCAGCCCAGGATATCATCCACGGCCCGGGCGAGGGCGTGCACACCGTGCTCGATCTCGTCCCCAGTCACGCAGAGAGGGGGCATGAAGACCAGGGTGTCGAGGATGGGGCGGGTGAGGAGGCCGTGCTTCCGCGCGGCGACGCAGACTCTGGCGCCGGTGAGGTCGCTCCAGGGAAAGAGTTCGCCCGTGGCGCGATCTTTCACCAGGTCGATGGCAGCGATGAGGCCAAGCTGGCGGATGCCGCCAACGTGCGGGTGATCGCGAAAATGCCTCTCCAGAGAGGCGGCCAACTGAACCCTCTTGGGTCCGAGACCTGACAGGGTCTGCTCGGTCTCGAAGAGATTCAGGCTGGCCAGCGCGGCGGCGCAGCCGAGGGGGTTGGCGCAGTAGCTGTGGCCGTAGTAGAAGGTCTTTTGCTCCTCGGGAGCGCCGAGGAAGGCGGAAAAGACGCGCTCGGTGGTGAGGGTGGCGGCGAGGGGCAGGTAGCCGCCGGTGAGGCCCTTGGCGAGGGCGAGGAAGTCGGGTAGGACGTCCTCGTGCTGGCAGGCGAACAGTTTTCCCGTCCGACCGAAGCCGGTCAGGATCTCGTCGAAAATCAGGAGCGCGCCGGTTTCATCGCACCATTCCCGCAATTCGCGCAGCATCCCGGAGGGCCAGAGTCGCATCCCGGCGGCGCCCTGGATGAGGGGCTCGATGGCGACGCCGGCGAGAGTTTCGACCACGTCCGGGGCCAGGGCGCGCAGGGCGTCGACATCGGCGACGTGAATGACGTCGAAGCCGGTTCTCTGGAAGCGTCCGTGAAAGGTGCCGATGCCGCCAAGCGAGGCGGCGCCGGCGGTATCGCCGTGGTAGGCCTGGTCGAAGGCGAGGAAACGCGTGCGCTTGGGATTCCCGGTCAGTTGCCAATACTGGAGGGCCATCTTGCAGGCGCACTCCATGGCGGTGGAGCCGTCGTCGGTGTAGAACACCCGCGTCAGGGTGTCGGCGGGAAAGCAATCCACGAGCGCCTTGGCGAGTCGGATGGCGGGCTCGTTGGTGAAGCCGAGGGCGGAGCAGTGGGCCATCTTCTCCAGTTGCTCGCGGATCGCGGCGTCGATGACGGGGTGGCTATGCCCATGGATGTTGGTCCAGATGGAGCTGTTGCCGTCGAGGTAGTGGTTGCCCTCTGTGTCCCACAACCAGGCGCCGCTGCCGCGGGCGATGACGAGGGGATCATGCCCCGGCGCGCACCAGTCCCGCATCTGGGTGAAGGGGTGCCAGAGGTGCGCCTTGTCGAGGGCGCGGAGTTCGGCGGTGGTGAGGGGCGGATTCAAGTGGAAGAAGGGAGGGGCGACAATCCTGTCGCCCTGCTCGTGTTGATCAATGGGCGACAGGATTGTCGCCCCTCCATTGGGCTTTATGGGCTCGCGCTCACGCATCCGCAAACTTCGCTTCCACGGCCTCGATGTCTTCGCTCACTTTCGACCATTCCGAGTAGGCCGTCTCGAGTTCGGCCTCGGCGGCGTGGAGTCGTTCGCTGGCGGTGGTGGCCTCGGTGGGGTGGGTTTTGAAAAACGCGGGATCGAGCAGTTTGGCGGTGAGGGTTTCTTTCTCCGCCTCGAGCGTGGCGATGACGGACTCGGTCTTTTCCAACCGGGCGGTGAGGGGCTTGAGCGCGGCGGCTTTTTCCTGACGGCGCCTGGCTTCGCGCTGGCGCTGCTCCTTGCGGTTGAGACCGCCGTCGCTGTCGGATGTCCTGGCGTCGGTGCGGGCGGCGGTGGACTGGCCGGCGGCGGCCGCGAGTTCCTCGGCTTTCTTTTCGAGGTAGGCGCTGACGTTTCCGTGGTAGACCCGCATGGGTTGGCGGGGGATGAACTCCAGGACTTTGGTGACGATGGGGTCGAGGAAGGCGCGGTTGTGCGAGACGATGGCGTAGCTGCCGGTGTAGTCCCCGAGGGCGCGCTGGAGGACCTCCTGGGACTGCATGTCGAGGTGGTTGGTGGGCTCGTCGAGGATGAGAAAATTCGCGGGTTGCAGCAGCATGCGGGCCAGGGCGAGACGGCTGCGCTCGCCGCCGGAGAGCACGCCGACGCTCTTGAAGACGTCGTCGCCCCGGAAGAGGAAGGCGCCGAGCAGGGTGCGCAGATTCATGGAGGCGGCGGCGGCGTTGGCGCCTTTTTCGATGGTCTCGAGAACGGTTTTCTTCGGGTCGAGTTCGTCGGCGTGGTTTTGCGAGAAGTAGGCGATCTCGACTTTGTGACCGACTTTCAGCGAGCCCTCGGTGGGCAGCTCGGTGCCGGCGAGGAGGCGGGAAAAGGTGGATTTGCCGGCGCCGTTGACGCCGAGAATGGCGATGCGGTCGCCGCGTTCGATTTCGAAGTCGAGATCGCGCAGCACACGGTTGTCGCCGTAGCTCTTGCCGATGCCCTCCAGCTTGAGGACGCTCTGGCCACTGCGCTCCGGCTGGGGAAAGCGGAAGCCGATGCCGGACTCGTCGCTTTCCAGCTCGATGCGCTCCATTTTTTCGAGCTGCTTGATCCGGGATTGCACCATGCGGGCCTTGGTGGCTTTGGCGCGGAAGCGGTCGATGAGCTGCTCGGTTTTCTCGATTTCCCGCTGCTGATTCTTGAAGGAACGCTCCAACTGCTCGCGGCGGGCCTCGCGTTCGCGGAGGAAGAAGGAGTAGTTCCCCGCGTAGTGCTGCACCTGGCCGCTCTCGAAGGCGAGGGTGCGGTTGCTCAGGTTATCGAGCAGGCTGCGGTCGTGGGAGATGAGGATGATGGAGCCGCCGTAGCCGCGCAGCCATTGCTCCAGCCATTGCACGCTCTCGATGTCGAGGTGGTTGGTGGGCTCGTCGAGCAGCAGCACGGAGGGTTCGCGGAGGAGCAGTTTCGCCAGGGCGATACGCATCTGCCAGCCGCCGCTGAAGGTCTCGGTGGCTTTCTGGAAATCGGATTGGGAAAAGCCGAGTCCGCCGAGGATGGTCTCGATGCGCGGCTTCATTTTGGCGACATCGTGATGATCGAGCCGAAGCTGGAGATCGCCGAAGACCTCCAGCGTGTCCGCGTAGCGCTCGGCATCGGCGACGGGGTCGAGCTTTTCAAGTTCCGCCTCTACCTCGGCGAGTTGTCTTTGGAGCAGAAGCACGTCGCCGAAGGCTTTCTCCGCTTCGGTGAACAGCGAGCAACCGGCGTGTTTCACCCCCTCCTGGGGCAGATAGCCGACGGTGACTTGTTTGGCTTTCTCAATGCGTCCGGAATCGGGCGATTCGATCCCGGCGATGATTTTCAGGAGCGTCGATTTCCCGGCGCCATTCGGACCGGCGAGCGAGAGGCGATCCTTGGCGCGCACGGTGAAGCAGAGATCGCGGAACAGGGTGCGACCTCCGAACTGGATGGAGAGCTTGTTGGCGGCGAGCATGAACGGGTGCGAGGGAACGGACGGCGGGGCGCAGAATGTAGCGCAGATGGGCCGGCACGCCAGTGTCGCGCGGACTCGCGGGGAGATCACACGTCGGCCGGCACCCGATGGCGTCGGTGTTCTCCGGGGGAGTCCGTCAGACTCTCAGGAAGCGTCGAAACTCAGCAGGCGGACGCATTCCTCCAGCAGCCACTCGGGATGCATGAAGGGCTCGTGACCAATCTCCTGCCAGCGGATGCGGCCCTCGCCATCGATGAGAAAGGTGCCGTGCAGGGGCAGCGACTCGAAATCGTCGTGGGCGCGATACGCTTTGAAAACGCCGAGGCCTGCGTCGGAGAGGAGCGGGAAGGGAAAGGGATTGGTCGCCTGGTCGTTCTCGTCCGCGTCGCGGAAAGTCCGCGACATGCGCTCGCGGTCGTCGGTGCCGATGGCCACGATGGAGATGCCGGCGGCGGCGTATTGATCGGTCATCGGGGCGAAGGCGTTGAGCTGCTCCATACAGTGCAGGCATTGCTGGCCGAGATAAAAGACGACCAGCACCGGCTTGCCGCGAAAATCGGCGAGGGACATCTCCTTGCCCGCGGCATCGGACAGCGTCCAATCGGTTGCCGCGGGGGGAGCCCAGCGGAATGGCCCGAGGCTGTCGAGGGCCGGGCGCGGGCCCAGATCGTCTGCGGCGGGGCGGGGTGTGCGCCAGTCTTCGGGATACCCGAACTCTTTCGCGATGGGCGCCAACCTGGCCAGCATGGGCAGATCGAGGTCGGCGGTGCCGGCGATGGTGCGCAGTTCACTGAAGGCTTGGCGGGCGTCGTCGGTCTTTCCCTCCCCGTGCAACAGGGCCACTTGGACAGCGAGCGGGTGGACCTCGTTCTTGCCCGCCGCCACCGCCTCCTTCGCGGTGGCGAGGGCTTTCTCCCCGTCTCCCGCGCGGCTCCAGAGTGTGGCGTGCCGGGCCTTGGCGAGGTTTTTCAATTTGGGCAACAGCTCCAGCGCGCGGGCGGTGTCCGCCGGTTCGGCGGCGAGGGCGGCATAGACGCGCGCCTCGTTGGCGGCGTTTTCGCGCTCCTCGACGGCTTTGGCGAAATTTTTCGCGGCGGCTTTCTTCGCCTCCTCGATCTGCGGATCCGTCTTCTTCGCGTCGCGGGCTTTTTTCTCGGCGTCGGCCACGGCCTTGTCCCGCTTCGCGATCTCGGCGGAGAGGAGGGACTCGAGCTTTTCGAGATGCGCCTTGCCGCCGTCGCGGTCGCCGCTTTCGTATTTGGCGATGGCGAGCAGCCGGTGCCATTCCAACTCCGGGATCACCTTGGGATCGGTCGAGAGATACCGCGAATGCTCGGCCGCGCCGATGAGGGTGTCCCAGAGTTCGAAGCGGAGGAGGGTGTCGCGCAGGCGCTGGCGGCCGTACTGCCAGCTACCGTTGGGTTTGTATTCGGCGTTGTCCTTGCCCTCGAATTTCGCGAGTCGTGGCAGCTCGATCATGTTGCGCGCGAGATCGAGCGCCTCGCGGGCGCGGCCGAGGTGGTTGAAATTGCGGATCAGCCACTCGTTGTTGTGGGCGAAGTTGTGGATCTGATCGGGCACGATCTGGTAGCGGATCATGTGGGCGTGATCGATCCTCGCGGAGGCTTCCTGCTGCCAGATGGCGTCCTCGTAGCGTTTGAGTTTCGAGTAGATGTGGCCGGGCATGTGCCACATGTGGGCGATCCCGGGGGCGGCGGGACCGCAGGCGGCGGCGGAGGCGAGCGCCTTTTCCGGCTTTTCCCCGTCCCAGAGATGGATGCGGTAGTGGTGGCTGGGATGGCTCGGGTCGGCGGCGAGGATTTCACCGATGAGCAGGTCGTGGGTGTAGTGGCTGGTGTAGGGGTGGCCTTTCCGGTTGTTGATGTAGAGCTGTTTGGCGAGAAAGGCCCTGGCCTCGAGATCGTCGGGATTTTTTTCTATCACTGACTCGTAGACGCGCACCAGATCGCGGAGACGGAGTTTCTCATCCCGTTTGGGATCGGCGAAGAATTTCGCGAGTCCGTCGATATAGAGACGCTCGCGGTCGTCGGCCTGGTCGCGGCGTTTTTTCGCCTCCTCGGCGAAGCCTCCGGCGCGTTTGGCGTTGTCGAAGTTCGCCTGAGCCATGCCCCAGTAGGCCATGGCGCAATCGGGATCGATGGCCGCCGCCTGGCGGAAACTGCGCTCGGCCTCGAAATCCCAGAAACCGTGGAGTTGGCCAATGCCCTGGTTGAAAAAAGCCTGTGCCTCCGGGGATTTGGTGGTGACGGGGAAACGCACCTCGCCCGTGCCCGGGATGCGCACGGCTGCCTGGCGTGGCCCCTCGTTGAAGGCGTCGCCGTGGTAGGAATGGCCCTCGGCCGGGCCGTCCTTGTTGCTTTCGTCAGACTGCGCCGGAGAGATCGCCGGCCAGGCGAGGAGCGGCAGGATGCGGAGAACGCGGAACAAAGAGGGTTGGGTCATGGACCTGAGAGGGTTGAGTGGAGCCGGAGAATAGGGGGATTTCACCGAAAGGTAAATCGCGGCATCACGGCGAGGGGACGTCTTTTCGCGGTTGCCACAAGATGGGCGAAATCGTACTGTCACACTCCATGAAAACTCCCGCCCTTTTCGTCTGCCTCCTGATTGCCGGCGCCCCGACCCTGTTCGCGCAGCAGGAGGAGGCGTCCGCCCCGGTCTCCAATCTGCCGGAGGATCCCTTCGCGGGCATTGAGTCCGTTCCGGAAGCGAAGCCCTACTCGATCGAGGTGGATCGCGGACGTGGCACGCTCTCGGTGGACGCGAAGGATGGCAAGTACCAGGAGGGAAGTCATTTCGCCAACTGGCAGTGGACGATGAACGCGCCGCGCTGGGGGCGCTACTTCGTGAAGCTGCGCTACACTTCGACGACGCCGAAGCTTGGTGTGCAGGTGAAGCTGGGCGAGCAGATGGTGAAAAGCTACGCCCCGCGGACCGGCGGACATCTGGAGCATGAGGAATACGCGCTGACTCTCGGCTACATCTACATCGACAAGCCGGGTGATTATCCGCTGAATCTGCTGACGGGCGACAAATCGAACGGGCCCTCGTTTTTCGTGAAGGGCATCGATTTCGAGCCGGCCCCGGAGAGCGAGGCCATCGGTCAGGGCATCGACGGTACCATCGAGCTGCACGCGAAGGCGGCGGCCACCTACTCGGAGAAGATGCGATTCGAGCCGAAGAGCGAGAAGAACTGTCTCGGCTTCTGGACCGAGGCCGATGACTGGGCGGAGTGGACTTTCGCGGTGACGGAGCCGGGCAAATTCCGCATCGACCTGGTGCAGGGCTGTGGCGATGGCAACGGTGGCAGCGAGGTGGCGGTGCTGGTGAATGACAGCACTTTCAAATTCCAGGTGGAGGAGACCGGGGGCTTTCAGAACTGGAAAAGTCGCCAACTGGGCGTCGTGGAACTGGCGCATCCCGGCGACCACCGGGTGGCGATCAAGCCGCTGAACAAAGCGGGCAAAGCGGTGATGGATGTGCAGAAAGTGGTGCTCACTCCGGTGCGCGAAAGCTGAGTCCGGCCTCCTGACCAATCTGGCGGAGCCGCGCAGCGGGAAATGGGCGGCATTTCCGGTTTCGGCGGGGCGCGCTTTCTGCTACCGTCCGCCATCCGTTCCTATCCGCCATGAACAAGAATCAGGCTTTCATCTTCTTCGGGATCATCTTTGCCGGTCTCGGGATCTCGCTGTTCACCCTCAATCAATTCGGGGAAAAGGTCGAGGAAACCGAACCCGGGGCGGAGAAAACTCCCGAGATCGCGGAGTCGCCGCCGGCCGAGCCGATGCCGCCCGTTTCGCGGCCCGAGCCGACGCCGGAACCCGCCCCGACGCCGACACCCGCACCGCCGGAGCCCGCCGGTGAAACGGTCTACACCACGCCCGAGGCGTTGGTGGGGGCGCTGGTGGACAGGATTCGGGCGCGCGATGTGGGGGGATTTCTCGAAGTGGTCGGCGAGGACGCGCTGGGGCCGGAGATCCGCCCGCGGGTGGAGGGTTTGTTGAAGGACGAGCGCTGGAGTCCGCGCGCCGACGCGCCGGTGTCGCAGTTGGCGAAGTCGGCCGACTCGGTGCGTTGGGCCATCCATCTGCGAGAGGCTGCCGCCGCCGCGGAGACGGAGATTTACGCCGATCTCGCGGCCAACGCGGACAAGTCGGCGTGGAAAGTGCGCAAGATCGCGCTGCCACTCGATTTCGCGGAGAAGACCGGTCTGATGCCCGCCGGGGGCGCGATGAAGCCGGGGGAGAGCGCGGCGGCGCCGACTCCCGGGGCGCCGACTCCCGCGGCCGGGACCGACGCGCCCGGTGCCGCTCCGGTGGTGACGGTGGACGCCTCGGACGCGCTGACCGTGGCGCACGCTTTCTCCGTGGCGCTGGTGGAGCGGAATTTCGATCTCGCGCGGCGACTAACGGATCGCGAGCGGGTGACGGATGAGCGGGTGGCGGCGCTGATGATCGCGCTGGAGGAGGGTTCTTTCCGTTTGCGGGAGGACAAGCCGCTCATCGTGACGCTTTCCCGTGACGACCTGACGTGGGTGCTCACCCGGGTGGATGCCCAGGGTGGTTCCTCGGAGTTTGCCCTCGAGATGGGGCGTCCGGAGGCGGGCGCGGATTGGAAAATCCATGGCCTGACTTTCTCCAAGCTCATCGCGGCGCTGGCCGAGCAGGCGGGCGCGGGCGGGGTGGCCTACGCCCCCATCGTGGCGGACCCGCAGGGGGGGGATTCGCTGGTGCTGTATTTTGAATTCGACGACGAGGGAGTCACGGCCCGCTCGGCGCGACAGTTGCGCATCGTGGCGGACATTCTCCGGGCCGATCCCGCGCGGAAGATCAAGATCAACGGTCATGCCGACGCGCTGGGCACTGATGAATACAACGAGGGCCTCAGCACCCGCCGGGCCGCGGCCATCAAGGGCAAACTGGTGGAGTATGGGGTCGGCGTCGAGCAGGTGGAGATCACCGCCTTTGGTGAGGCGATGCCCCGGCGTCCGAATTTCAATCCCGACGGCACCGACAATCCCGACAACCGCTCGCAAAACCGCCGGGCGGAGGTGTATCTCGACTTTTGATGGGGGCGTGGGGAGGCTCGCCGCTATTTCAGTACCCGTTTCGCGGTGAGGCGGAAGCGGTCGTCGTAGCGCCCGTGATTGTGCTGTTGGCAGCAGTCATGGCAGGCCACGGCCTGGCGGAAACGTCGGACACGATGGATCTGGCTGCCGCAGGCGGGGCATTCGTAGACGAGTTTTTTCGGCATCCGACGGGGCTCGAAGGGCAGGGTGTGGCAGCGGGATTCGTCGGGTATGCCGAGATCGACGCAAGCCTGGCGCCACTCCTCGCCGTGGGCGGCGATCTTGCGGTGATCTGATCGGTGGTAGGCCACCAGATGCGCGAGTTCGTGCCGCAGGGTGCGGTCAATCTCGGCATGGATGTCGATGCCCTCGAGCCTGAGCAGACCGGGGTTCAACTCCACGCGGAGGGACTCGTAGAAAGCGCGTCCGGCGGCGGTGCGCATGCGGGGATTCCAATGCACCGAGACTTTCCGCGCGATCCTGGCGAGGCCGACCCGGGCGACCAGTTCCACGGCCTGGCGGGTCAGGGACATCTCGTCGAGCGCCGGTGCGTCGGGGCGAGTCGGAGTGTCGGGAGCGAGACGGACGCGGTCGGCGGGCGGCGGTGCGCCCATGCGACCGGTGGAGGGTCTGTGACCGCGGGGAGGTGTCGACTCTCCGGGGATGGAGAAATCGAACTCCCCAAAGAAATCCAACTGACAGGGAACGCCTTGATCGGGCATGGAAATATCTGGGAGCGAACGTTGTGGGGAATGATAGCCGATCTCCGCGCGTTTTGCGCAACCACAAAATCATTTCCGAGCAAATCCCGTGCCGAAAAAGGGTCCGCTCCCGGTGGTTCGGCAAGTGCCGGGCCGATCAATCATCGTCGTTAGCGATGGGTTCGATGACTTCGCCGGTGGTTTTGTCAATGATGACGAGACGCTCGCCCTCGGTGCTGACGAAGGAGTGCGGCGGCACGCTCTCGCGGAGAAAGACGTTCGCTCCCACAGTCGATCTCGCGCCGATGGTGGTCTTGCCTCCGAGGATGGTGGCGTTGGGATAGACGACGACGCCGTCCTCCACGTTGGGATGGCGCTTGTTGCCTTTGACCACGCGGCCCTGGGCGTCCTTGGGGAAATTTCGCGCCCCCAGGGTGACGCCATGGTAGAGCTTCACGTGGTTGCCAATGACGCAGGTCTCCCCGATGACGACGCCGGTGCCGTGGTCGATGAAGAAATGCGAGCCGATGCTGGCGCCGGGGTGGATATCGATCCCGGTGAGACTGTGGGCCCACTCCGTCATGATGCGGGGGATGAGAGGCACGTCCTCCTCATAGAGCACCTTGGCGCAGCGTTGGATGGCGATGGTTTCGATGCAGGGGTAGGAGAGGAGGATCTCGTCGAAGTTCTTGGCGGCGGGGTCGCCCTCGTAGGCGGCCTCCACATCGGTGCGCAGGAGTTCGCGGATGCGGGGGAGCTCCTTCAGGAAGCGGCAGGTCAGTTCCCGGGCCTGGGCCTGGATCTCGGCGGGATCCTCCAGCGCCGGCTCCTCGTCCGCGCAATCGCCGCCCCCGTTTTCACCCGTGGTGGCGACGTAGCCGCCGGTGAAGCCGCGCAGACGCAGGGATTTGCCGATCTCGGTCCCGAGTCGTTCAATGAGCGCGGCGATGCGCTCGCCGGTGATCATTTCCAACTCGTCTTCGGGCACCGGCTCCTCGTCGTGATAGCCGGGGAAAAGCAATTGCAGCAGCTGCTCGCAGACTTGGGCGATGCGGCGTTTGGACGGCAGATTGCCGCACTCGATGCGGTTGATGCCGCCGACCTCGTGATAGGAGCCGACGAGTGAGTCGATGATGTGCTGTTGGATGCGATCCATGTGGGGTCGGTAAGAATGATGACGCCGCCAAAGCGGAAAACCTACGGCTCCCGTGAAAGATGCCAACCGCGAAGTTGTCACCGGGACTGGTGATCGCGCCGTTTGACCGCCCGGATTCTCCGCCCTAGGCTGGGCGCCCGATGAAAGAAAAAACCGCAGCCCTCAGTTCCCGTCGCCAATTTCTGAAATCCGCCACCGTCCTCGCGGCACCGTATGTCGGGTGGAAGACCACCGGCAATGGCCAGTCGCCCAACGAGTCGTTTCGTTACGCCTGCTTCGGCTCCAACGGCAGGGCCTGGGGAAACATCACCTCCATGGCCGGGGTGCCGAACTCCACCCTCGTGGCGGTGGCGGAGATTGACCGCTCACGCCTGGACCGGGTGTCGCGCGGCTTTCCCGAGGCCAAAGTCTACACCGATTGGCGGGAACTGCTGGACAAGGAGGCGGGCAATCTCGACGGCATCCTCGTGGCCACCCCGGATCATCAGCACGCGCCCATCACCATGGCGGGTATGCAACTGGGCAAGCACGCCTACTCGGAGAAACCCCTCACCCGCACCCTGCATGAGGCGCGGGTGATTCGCGAATACGCCGAGGCCAACGGACTCATCACCCAGATGGGCATCCAGGTCTCCTCCAGCACCGGGAATCGCACCGCTGTCGACCTGCTCCAGAAAGGTGTGGTCGGAAAAGTGACATCGGTCCACAGCATGAACCCGAAATCGTGGGGTTCCATGACGCCCCTGCCCGACCGTGAGGACCCGATCCCCGAGGGGCTCGACTGGGATCAATGGATCGGAGTGGCCAGCATGCGACCGTTTCTGAAAGGCGAGTTTCACCCGAGCAATTGGCGCAAGCGCATCGGCTACGGCACCGGGACCCTGGGCGACATGGGCTGCCACATCTACCATCCCTGGTGCGCGGGGCTGAACATGCCGGTCACCCTGTCGGTGACCTCGCACGGGCCGGGGCCGGTAGATGCCCACAGCTGGCCGCTGAACGCCAAGGTGCACCATCGCATGAAGGGCAACGCGTTGTCCGACGGGGATTTTGACTTCACCTGGTATGACGGCACCCAGTTCCCCGGGGCCGAGGTAGCCGCCGCGGTCGGCGGGGTGGAGAATGTGCCGAAGAGCGGCTCGGTCGTCATCGGCACCTCCGGCGCGCTCGCGATCCCCCACGGCGGTGGCGGGCCGAAGATCTATCGCGACGGGAAACCGAGTGACGAGGCCATCGAGGCGCTGCCGAGCGAGGATCATCACCGCAACTGGGTCGGCGCCATACGCGGCGAGATTTCCGAAAAACCGCGGGCGAATTTCAGCTATGCTGGGCCCATGACCGAGGCGGTGCTGCTGGGCACCGTGGCCATGCTCCTGCCCGGGCAGGAACTGAAATGGGATGACGCCGCCGGGAAATTCGTCGGCAACGACGCCGCCAACGCCATGGTCCATCAAGCCTATCGCGAGGGCTGGGAAGTGAAGGGAATTTGATCCGGGGAGGAGCTGAACAGATGAAAACCCGACTCGTCTCCGACCCCGCCGATCTGCGCCCGGACACGGCCTGGACCGACACGGTGTGGGCCTGGCAATCCGAGGAATCGCTGGTGGATCACACCACCAGCGCCCGACTTTGCGTGGCCACGTTGCTGCCGTTTCAGGATGGCAAGCCGGACTGGGCCGGCTTCGAACGCAGCGTCGCGTGGATGATGAAATGCGGTGAACACTACGGAGTCGAGTTGGCCTTCGTGCTCAACGCCGACACCGGGTATATTTTCAATCTGACCGCCGAGTTGTACCGCGAGGTCATCGAGCGGTTCCGCTCCGCCTTTCCCGAACCGAGGATCATTTGCGGCACCACCGCCATCGGTGCCGACGGGGAGGCTTTCGACCCGGAGTGGTACCGGCCCCAGATCGAGATCGCCCAGAGCTTCGCCAATGTGGAGATCATGCTCATGACTTCGCGGCAGCTGAACGCGCTCGGGGACGAGGCGAGACGCGACGCCTATTTCTCCCTCGCGGAGATGCTGACCGTGCCGGGCATCGTCCACGCACTGGAGCCCTCCTTCGTGCCCTGGGCCACGCCTTTCGGTCCCTGGCTGCTGCATGAGCTGGCACGCCACGAGAAGTTCATCGGGGGAAAAATTTCCACCCTCGACGAGCCCCATTTCCTCTACTGGGCCTCGATGTGTCGCGGTCTGGGTCTGGACTTCGCGCCGCACAGCGGAGACGACTTCGGCATCGCCACCGCGATCCGGCTCGGTCTGCCACTCCTCATCGGGGCGGGAGTCAGCGCCTGCCCGCTGATCTGTGCCGCCCGCGACGCCTGGCTCTGCGACGCGGCGCCCGGCAAGCGATTCCCGACCGCGGTCGGGGGAGAGTCTTTCGACACCCGGGTTTATAAATTGTTTGAAGCCTTCCAGTCACTGGAGGACGCCGTCTTCCGTCTCGACGAGCATGGCAGCGCGGCCGCCTACAAGCACAGCACCGCCCATGCGCTGAAGCTGCTGGGATTGATCGATTCCGCCGAGGTGCATCCCGACTGCGCCGACCGTCGTCCCGAGGGAGAGGCCGCGCGGATGCGCGAGGCGCTGCGTCGGCCGCTGCGGGTCGCGCGACGCCTGGGAATCCCCTATTTCGAGGTGGCCGAGTGACGGGGTGTTTTTTTCGCTCGACGCGAGCGGGCAAAATCGGTGACTTTTGAAGGGTAGATCGCGTCCCGGTATTTTGGACCCACACCCGGATTGGGAGTTGCCTGAGCTCTCATTCTGGTTAGGGATTTTCCTTTACCCCACTGTTACTACTCCCCGCAGTCATGAGTATCACCGATTCCGAGGAGTCGACTGACGCCACGTCGACCGGCGCCCTAACGGTCATCCTGATTCCGCTCCATCCCGAGACGGCCTCCATTCACGGAGAGCTGACCCTGACCGGGGAGAGCTTCCCCTTTGTCTTCGGTCGGCGCACCCGGCATGGCGACAGGGGCTTCCGGCCGGCTCCGGAACACGGTTTGCAAATTGATGACAAGAAGCCCATCCAGGTCTCCCGCGACCATTGCGCCATCGAGCTCAGGGACGGGAGGCTGTATCTGGTGGATCGGGGCAGCACGCTCGGCACCCGGGTGGGTCGTGTGCAGTTGGGGAGGAAGGCGGCCAGGTTCGAGGCGCCGCTGCCCGAGGGAACCCATGAGGTGGTCCTGGGTAACCGGCGCAGTCCTCACCGCTTCCGGATCACCGTCAGTGGAGGGGAGTGACGGCGGGCGGGACTCCGGACGAAACCGAATCGCGCCCCCAGACGGCGCTTGGCATTTGGCACGCTTTCCGCGACACTGAACGCCAACGACGGTTTCATCCAGCCGTAACCCCCGATGATTCAGAACGTCCTTCAGCAGAAACTCCGCCCGCTGATTGAGGCGGAGCGCACCTTGCGGCGCCGCAAAGTCGTAGCCGCGGTCCTTTCCCTCGGGGCCCTCGCGCTGGCTTGTCTCCTCGCCCTGACCGTCTATTTCAGCTGGTGGTCTTGGGCCGCGCTCCTGATCACATTTGGCACGATCAGTCTCTCCTCACTGGTGGGGGTCTGGTGGGCCGATTCCCGGTCCATCGATTTGAAAACCCTGGCCGAGCGCATTGAGGCGGCGCACCCCGATCTCCGCGCCGCCCTCCTCACGGCGGTGGAGCAGGAAACCGATGCCGATGGCCAACTCGGCTATCTGCAGGAGCGGGTCGTCTATGACGCGGTCGATCACGCGCTCCAGCATGACTGGATTCGTCGGGTGTCGCGGGGTCGACTCATCGGGGCGGGATGGCTTCAGGCGCTGGCGGCCATCGCCTTTGGCGCCATGCTCTGGCTGACCCTGGGCGAGGCTGTACCCATCGGCCGGGAACGCGATCTGGCGGCCGATGCCGCCCCGGAGCCCGAGTCGCCGATGCCGGAGACGCGGGAATATGAGATCGAAGTGCTGCCCGGCGACACCGAAGTCGAGCGGGGCGAGCGTCTCATCGTCGAGGCCCGCTTTGGCGAGCGGCTGCCACCCGAAGCCATGCTGGTGATGCGAGATCCCGGACCGGAGGGCGCCGAACGCGGGCGTGTGCCGATGAAGGCGGGCCTGGACGAGGCGGTGTTCTCCGGACTCATCGCCCGGATCGACTCCGACCTGGTCTATCGGATCGAGTTCGACGGAGAAAGCTCCGGCGAGTTCTCCATCGGCACCTTTGTGCATCCCGAACTGGAGACCGCGGACGCCGAGATCACTCCGCCCGCCTACGCCGGGCAGGAGCCGAAGAAAATCGAGAACACTCGGAAAGTCAGTGTGCTGGAGGGCTCCGATCTCGCCTGGACCATGAAGATCAACAAGGCCGTCGCCGCGGCCGAGCTCTATGGCGAGGACGACAGCGTCATCGCTCTCACCCCCGCGCCGGACGACCCCACCGTGCTCGTGGCTTCCCATCGGCCGGAGGAGACGCGGAAATACCGGCTCCACCTCGTCGATGAAAAAGACCGCGCCAACAAGCGTCCCCCCTGGTTTACCGTGACCGTGAACCGCAACCTGCCGCCAAAGCTGGACTTCGTGTTTCCCAAGCGCGATGTCGAGGTCTCCGCCATCGAGGAGCTCCCGGTGGAGGCCAAGCTCTGGGATGATCTCGGCGTGCTCAAGGCCGGTGCGACTTTCACCTACGGTGATCAGACCCGCGAGGTGCCCCTGGCCGAGGGGGAACTGCCCGGCGGGGAGGAACACATGGTGCGGACGCTGTTCACTCTCGAGGATATCGGCGCCAGTCCGCGCGATCTCGTGGCTTATCACCTGTGGGCGGAAGATATCGGCCCCGATGGGCAGCCGCGCCGCACCGCCAGCGACATGTTTTTCGCCGAAGTCCGCTACTTCGAAGACATCTTTCGCGAGTCGGAAAACATGGGCGGCCAGGGACAGCCCGGCGAGCAGGGCCAGTCCGAGCAGTTGCTCAAACTGCAGAAAGACGTCATGAACGCCACCTGGAAGCTGGTGCGCCGCGCCGACATGGGCCGAAAATATGACGAACTCGGTTCCGACATCGACGTCGTCAAGGAATCCCAGCAACACGCCATCGGCCAGGCCAACGAGGCCATGGAGAAAGTCGAGGACGCAGAAGTCCGCGCCCACATCGCGGCGGCGGTCGAGCATATGGGACAGGCGGTGGAGACACTGGGCAAATCAGCCGATTTCAAGGACGAGCAACAGCTGCGTCCCGCGCATGAGTCCGAGCGCAAAGCCTACGAGTCGCTGATCCGGGCCCGCAGCCGCGAGCACGATGTGACCCAGTCCCAGAGCCAGTCCAGCAGCGGCCAGAGCCAGCAGCGCGAGCAGCAGCTGATGCAGCTGGAGATGAAGCAGAAGGAAATGAAATACGAGGAAGAGAGCCAGGCCATGGATCCCGCGGAAAAGGCCGCCCAACAGGCCGAACTGGAGTTCCTCAACCGCCTGCAGGAGTTGGCCCGGCGCCAGGAGGCCATCGCGGAAAAAATCAAGGAGCTGGAGAACGCTTTGCAGGAAGCGAAGACCGAGGAGGAAAAACAGGAACTCGAGCGCCAGTTGAAACGCCTGCAGGAGGAACAGGAGCAGCTCTTGCGCGATCTCGACGATCTCGGGGAAAAAATGGATGCCGAGGAGAATCGTGCCAACATGGCCGAAGAGCGCGAGCGCTTGGAGGAGACCCGCGAGGACGTGCGCGAGGCCTCCGAAAAACTCGATGAAGGCAAGCTCGCCGACGCCGCCAACGCCGCCACCCGCGCCCAGCGCGAACTCGAGGAGGTGAAGGAGGATTTCCGGAAGAAAACCTCGCGCCGATTCGACGAGGAGATGCGCGACCTACGGCGTCAGGCGCGCGAGTTGGCGGAGAATCAGGAAGAGATCGGCAAAAAATTCGAGGAGAACACCCCGGCCGGGGACAGCCAGAATCCCTTCGACAGTGAAGCCCGCGGCCCGCTGGCCAATGCCGAACTGGCCCGCGAACTCGACGGACAACGCCAGGCGCTCGAGGCCATGCTGGAGCAGATGAGGGAACTCAGCGAAAACTCCGAAGAGTCCGAGCCCATCCTTTCCTCCGCCCTCTACGACGCGGTGCGCGAGGCCCGCATGGGTGGAGTCGAGGAGTCCCTCCAGGAGGCGCGAGATCTCACCCGCTATGATCGGCGCGAACTCGCCCAGGAAAGCGAGCGCGCCGCCGCCCGCGGTCTCGATGAGCTGAAGACCGATGTCGAAAAAGCCGCCGAAAAAGTGCTAGGGAGCGAGGCCGACGCCCTGCGCCTGGCGCGTTCCGAATTGGAGGAACTCATCGAGCAGAGCCGGGAGGAAGCCGAGCGCCTCGGGGGGCAGGCTGGCGAGGAGGGGAAGGAAAGCAAACCCGCCGATCTCGCCATGAACGAGCCCGGCCAGGACCGTCGCCCCGGCGAAAGTCAAGAGGGTCGGGCGACGGACCCGACAGGGTCTGATCCGACCCAACAGGGTAAGCTGGGCGACCCGACAGGGTCGGAAGCCGAGGGCGCGGAAAAGCCGGAGTCCCCCGGTGCATCAGATCAGGAGAATCAGCGAGCGCAGGCTGGCGCCGGCCGGGGCGAACCGCGCGAGGGGCGGGAGGGAAAACCTGAGGGGGAAGGCGAGGAGCCGCAACTCGCTCAGGATGGCAAAGGCAATCAACCGGGCAAAGGTGAGGACGAAGGTCAGCCAGGTGAGCAACCCGGCCAGGGGCAGGGTGAGGGCCAACCAGGCCAGCCCGGCGAGCAACCGGGGCAGGGCCAGTCGCCCGGTCAGATGGCCGGGGCCGGTCAAGGCCAGGCGGCTGAAGGCGAAGGCCGGGGGGAGGGCCAGGCGCCCTCGGAAAGTCCCGGCGAAGGCCGGGGCGAACGCGGACGGCAACCCGGCGAGCGACCGGGTGATCAGGCCGGGTTCGCTGAAGCCGGGCAGGCGGGTGGTTTGCCGACCGGTGGGGGCGCGGATCGCTCGGGTGGCGCGGGGCCGAATTTCGGCGGCTCCTCCGATCAGCGGGATCGCGGCATTCCCGAGGGTGGCGATGTCGATGCCAGCCAAGCTCCGCTGTTCTTCCAGGGAGCGAATGAGGCGCCCGAACCCGGCGGACCGATCGCGGGCGCCGACTACGAGGAGTGGTCGGGTAGATTGCGGAATGTGGAGAGCATGGTGGAGCAGGAGGATCTGCGGAACGAGCTGGCGAAGGTGATGGATGACGCCCGCGCCATGAGGATCGAGTTCCGCAGAAACAACGCGCCGCCGCTGGCAGGCAGCATCGATCAGCGGATCACGATGCCGCTGGTGGAGATCCGGGATCGGCTCGCCGAGGAACTGGCCAAGCTGGACAAGGAGAATCCGCTGGCTCCCATTGATCGCGATCCGGTACCCCGCGAATATCGGGAGTTGGTCCGGCGTTATTATGAGGAGCTGGGCAGCGGTCGCTGATCCCCGGTAAGGCTGATGATTTCGGGAACCTCCTCCTTCGCCTCGATGACGCTCGCCTCCGTGGTTTTCTCCAACACCGACTGGCTCTGGCCGGCGGCCGTGTTCGGGGTGCTGGGATTTTTTCTGCTGGCGTTGGGGTACCGGCGCAGTCCGCTGCGTGGCGGGGTGAGGGTGACGGCGTTTTTTCTGAAGTTTCTCGGCATCGTCCTCTTGGCGCTTTGTCTGTTGGAACCAATGTGGACGGGCGAGTCGCCGAAGAAAGGGGCCAACGATTTGGTGGTGCTGGCGGACAACTCGCGCGGTATGTCGGTGAGCGGTCCCGATGGCGGGAAAACGGCGGGCGAGGCCCTGGCGGAGCGGGTCGGGGGCGTGGACGGCGCCCTGCCGGGCTGGCTTGAGTCGCTGGGTGAGACTTTTCGACTTCAGACCTACACCTTCGATTCCCGCCTGAAGCGAAGCGCGGATTTTTCGGAGCTGGATTTCTCCGGTGACGCGTCGGCGCTGCTGACGGGGTTGCGCAGTCTACGGGCGAGGTTTGATCAGCGTCCGCTGGCGGGGATGCTGGTGTTCACCGACGGGGTCGCCACCGACGCCGATCTGCTCGCGGAGGTGCTGGAGGAATTGAAGGCTCCCGTGGCGGGATCCGAGAAACCGGCCCCGATCTATCCGGTGATCGCGGGTGCGGACCTGGGCGGAGGCAGTGATGTGGCTCTGGGAGCGGTGACGGCGACGCAGTCGCCATTCGAGGACGCGCCGGTGACGATCACGGCGGAGGTCGGCGGGCGCGGGTTGAGGGGCGCCGAAGTGGTGGTGATCGTCGGTAACGAGCAGGGCGAGGAACTGGCGCGGAGTGCGGTGAATCTCGGCGACGCCGGAGATGGTGGCCCGCCGAGAAGCGTGCGCATTCAGGTCCCTCTGGTGAAGACGGGGGTCTCCTTTCTCGATGTGGTGGCGGTGCGGGCGGATGAGGCGGAGCGGTGGAATGATCCGGCGGCGCCGCGGGAGCGGGCGGGCGAGCTGACCCTGGAAAACAACCGGCAGCTGCTGGCGGTGGACCGGGGGCTGGGGCCATACCGCATCCTCTACGTGGGTGGCCGACCAAACTGGGAATACAAATTTCTCCGGCGGGCGCTGGAGGTGGATACCGAACTCGAGCTGGTATCGTTGATCCGGATCGCGAAGCGGGAGCCGAAGTTCGAATGGCGCGGTCGCACCGGGGAGGCGAGCAATCCGCTGTTCCGGGGTTTTGAAAGCGACATCCCCGAAGAGACACAGCGCTACGACCAGCCGGTACTCATGCGGTTGAACACCGCGGACGAGGACGAGCTGCGGGACGGCTTTCCCAAATCCGAGGAGGAGCTGTTCGGCGCTTACCAGGCAATTGTGCTCGACGATGTGGAGGCGGATTTCTTCACCCAGGAGCAGATGAACCTCATCGACCGTTTCGTCGGCACGCGGGGCGGCACGCTGATGATGATGGGTGGGCAGGAGAGCTTTCAGCCAGGAGGCTGGCACAACACTCCGGTCGGGGGCATCCTGCCCGTCTATCTCGACCGCATCGGACGGGGTGGTCCGGCGTTGGGCGCGGCCTTCAATCTCTCGCGCGAAGGTTGGCTGGAACCCTGGGTGCGGCTGCGGGCGAAGCAGGAGGAGGAGGAAACCCGCATGGCTTACATGCCCGAATTTTTCGCCGTCAACCAGGTCCAGGCCATCAAGCCGGGCGCCAGTGTCTTCGCCACGGTGACGGATTTCGATCAGCGACAGCATCCGGCGGTGGTATCGCAACGCTATGGCGAGGGGCGGACGGTGGCCCTGATGGTGGCCGATCTGTGGCGCTGGGGGATGAAGGATGCGGAGCAGCGCGCGGACATGGACAAGCTCTGGCGGCAGATGATGCGCTGGCTGGTGGTCGATGTGGGCGAGCGTCTCGAGGTGGAAACCGGCACCGAGACCGAGGGGGCCAATCCGGTGACCCGTTTCTCGGTGCGGGTGCGCGACGACGCGTATCGTCCCCGGGACGACGCCTCGGTACGGCTGGAGGTGACGGCGGTGAACCCGGCCAAGTTGGCGGAGGGGGCGGAAGACGCTGGGGAATCCGGGAAGACCGAGATTTTCGCGGAGCCCAGTCTGGAGGAGGCGGGGCTGTTCGAGGCGGCCTTTTACCCGCCGCGATCAGGCGGTTATCGGGCGCGGGCGGTGGTGCGGGATGGGGAGGGGAATCTGTTGGGCGAAAAGGAGACCGGTTGGGCGCTGAA
The DNA here is from genome assembly GCA_964439145.1 of uncultured Verrucomicrobiales bacterium. Lineage (GTDB taxonomy): Bacteria > Verrucomicrobiota > Verrucomicrobiia > Verrucomicrobiales > DEV007 > JAEUHH01. The sequence continues at coordinate 24,209 of CAYTNL010000029.1, read as the reverse complement.
TCCCGCCGCGGAGGAGTTCCGATCCCTGACGCCGAATCGCGATCTGCTGGAGTCGATCGCCGAGGCGACGGGCGGTCGGGTGCTGACGCTGGATGCGGTGGAGGCGTTCGCGTCGACGCTGTCGGCGCTGGAGGCTCCGGTGAGCGAGACCTGGACACGTCCGCTTTGGCACGCGCCGTGGGTGTTCCTGCTGGCTCTGCTTTGTTTCGCGGGCGAGTGGGCGTTGCGTCGATGGAAAGGAGTTCTCTAGGTGTTAGGCAATGAAGCGTTTTTCCAAGTTTTTTGACCCGAGTATGCGGTCCGTCATCCTGGCGGTCCTCTGGGCGTGGATCGGCTTGATGGGCCGCCCGGACGTTCACGGCCGGGAAGATGGCGCCGGGGCGCGTCTCACCGTGCTCGTGGTGGTCGGCGCCGAGGGGGCGGAGGAGTATGGGGAGAAATTCCGCGAAGCAGTGGACACCTGGCGGGAGGCGGCGGCGATGGGAGGGGCGGAATTCGAGGTCATCGGTCTGGAGGAGGATTCGGAAAAGGGGCGCGAGGACCGGGCGCGTCTTGAGGCTCGCCTGGGAGAACTGTCGGCGCGGACGGAGTCTGGTCCCCTGTGGGTGGTGCTGGTCGGGCATGGCACCTTTGATGGCCGGGTGGCGAAATTTAATGTCCGTGGCCCGGACTTTACGGACGCCGATCTGGCGGGGTGGCTGAAGGGAAGCTCGCGTCCGCTGGCGGTGATCAACACGGCTTCGGCCAGCGGGCCGTTCATCAAATCCCTCGCGGGGGAGAATCGGGTGGTGATCACCGCGACCAAGAGCGCCTTCGAGGTTTTCTACGCCCGGTTTGGGGAACACTTCGCGCGGGCCATCGCGGGTGAGGCCGGGGCGGATCTGGACAATGATGATCAGGTCTCACTGCTGGAAGCGTTCTTGTTTTCCGCCGATCAGGTGGGGCAGTTTTTTGAGATGGAGGGGCGGCTCGCCACCGAACACGCGTTGATCGACGACACTGGCGATGGCCTGGGCACGCCCCCGGACTGGTTCGAGGGGGTGCGGGCGACGAAAGTCGCGAAGGACGGCGCGCGGCCCGACGGTGAACTCGCGCATCAATGGATGCTGGTGCCGAACGCATTCGAACGGCGGCTGACCGTCGAGCAGCGGGAGCGCCGCGACACGCTGGAGCGCGAGGTGCGGGAGCTGAGCCGCCAGCGGGAGGCGCTGGGTGACGAGGGATATTACGCGAAGCTCGAGCCGGTGCTGCTCGAGATCGCCCGGATCTATGAAAGCGTGCGTGACGAGGATGAGGCGGCGGCTGACGAGAGTGGGGAGGCAGCCAAACCAGAGAAGCCGGAGGCGGGAGAGGCTGGTCGGTCGGTGAATTGACGCGCGAGGGAGGAGCGGGGCGGGACTTCATTGCCAATCGGCGTCCCCCACGCCAAGTTGCGCCGAACGCATGAGCGATCCCGTCTCCATCCCGGATCTGCAGGCATTTCTCACCGCCGGCGACTGGCGCCGCAGGGTGGGGGAGGGGGCGCTTTCTCGCGGTGTCCAGTTTGTCCGGTCACGCCAGACGGCCGGGGTGAGGGCCGAGGTGCTGGAGACCGGGGATCTTGAGATCACTGGCACGGTGACGGAGCGGGACGGCACGCCGCGCAGTCCCGTGGTGGCTCTCTGGCGGGAAGGCGGGGGATTGGCCTTCGAGGGGGATTGCGACTGCGCGGTGGGTGTGAATTGCGAGCATGCGGTGGCCCTTTTCGAATATTTGCTGAAAGGCGGGGGCACCCGCGTGGAGATGGTGTTCGGAGAGACGCCGTTGGCCGGGACGATGACCCGGGGCAAGGCTCTCGAGGTGGCGGAGCCGCCGACGGAAATGCTGACGGATAAAGTCAGCCGTGACCCCGAAGCCCCGCGTTTTCTCTTCCGTCTGGAGCGACGCCAGGAGGCCAACGAGCGCCTCGCCTGGCTGCCGGAGCGCTATGGACAGGCCTGGGCGATCTATGGCGGCCGCCACCGGGTGCCGCTCTCCCCGGCGGGCCATTTGCCGCCCATCGTGACGCCCGAGGGTAAGATCCCGCGTGATCGGGCCGCCGAGACCGGGGCGTTGAATCTCCTCTACGCCCTGAATTTTCTGCCCGGCGCGGAGGAGCCGCCCGCGTCGTTACGCAAGCTGGAACGTCCGGCCATCGAGTCCAACGGCACGCTTTGGGCGGTGGACACGCGCGAGTGGCCGCATCCGGAGTTTTTCTGGCAGCGCTTCCGCCACGAGGGCGTCGCGGCGTTGGAACGCCGGGGCTGGGAGGTCAGATTTTCGCCCGACTTCGGTTTCAAGCCACTGGTTTTCAAATCCTCCGGCTGGAGGGCGGAGATCGTGGAGGAGGGGCGCGGGTGGTTCCATCTCTCGGCCGGGTTCGAGATCGATGGCGAACCTTTCGAGCTTCAGCCCATCCTGGCGGCTTTGGTGGCCAATCGATTCCTCGAAGTGACGGAGAAACTGCCCGATGGACAGGAGTTCATGATCTTTCTCCCCGACGGTCGTGGTCTCGCGCTGCCGGTGGGGCGTTTCCGTCGCATTCTCAGGACCTTGGGCGAGCTGATGGATTTCCAATTTCCGCCCGGCGGGAAACTGAAGCTGAGCGGACTCGATGCCGCCCTGTTGGCGGGGGAAAACGGCGCCCCGTCACCGGGGGAGGAAAGCGACATCATGCTGGCCATCGATGCGCCGTCCGGGATCCATGCGCTCTCACGTCGCCTCCACGATTTCCAGAGCATCGAGCGGGTGGACACGCCGCCGGGTCTCAAGGCCACCCTGCGCGAGTATCAACTCGATGGCTACCGTTGGACGCAATTTCTCGCCCGCCACGGACTGAACGGCATCCTGGCCGACGACATGGGCTTGGGAAAAACGCTTCAGACCCTGACGCATCTGCTCGCCGAGAAGGAGAGCGGCGCCAGCGCGGGGCTGCCCTCGCTCGTGATCGCGCCCACCAGTGTGGTGGTGAACTGGCAGCGCGAGGCGCTGAAATTCACTCCGGACCTGCGCGTGCTCATCCTGCAGGGGGCGGATCGCCATCGCCACTTCGGGCGCATCCCTCGGGCGGACCTGGTGCTCACTTCCTACGCGCTCATTGCCCGCGATCTCGACGCTTTTCTGCGCCATCGCTTTCATCTGCTGGTTTTGGATGAGGCTCAGCATATCAAGAATCCCGAGGCCCGGGTCACGGCGGCGGTGCGTCGTCTGCGGGCCGATCACCGGCTCTGCCTCTCCGGGACCCCGGTCGAAAATCACCTCGGGGAGCTGTGGAGCCTGATGCACTTTCTCATGCCCGGATTTCTGGGGACGGAGGAGGTGTTCAACAGCGTCTATCGTCATTCCATCGAACGCGAAGGCAACGAGACCGCCCGCGTCGCTCTCGCACGCCGGGTGGGGCCGCTGATCCTCCGCCGCACCAAGCATGATGTGGCCAAGGAACTGCCGCCCAAGACCGAGATCCTCCACACCATCGAGATGTGCGAGTCGCAGAAGGATCTCTACGAGACTGTCCGCTCTACGATGGACAAACAGGTGCGGCAGGCCCTCGCGCTGCAGGGCACGGAGTCGCGAATCGTCTTCCTCGACGCCTTGTTGAAACTGCGGCAGATCTGCTGTCATCCCCGTCTCCTCGAGGGGCGCGGCGCGGGGGCGGATTCGGCGAAATTCGATTACCTACTAGACTTGCTCGACACCTTCCGGCGGGAGGGCAACCGGGTGCTGCTGTTTTCCCAGTTCACCTCCATGCTCGCGGTGATCGAGGAGCACCTGGTGGCGGAAAAGTTCGCCTACCTGAAACTGACGGGCGAGACCAGGGATCGGCAGAGTCTGGTCGAGCGCTTTCAGGGCGGCGAGGGCGAGGTCTTTCTCATCTCACTCAAGGCCGGCGGCACCGGGCTGACCCTGACCGGCGCCGACATCGTGATCCACTACGATCCCTGGTGGAATCCGGCGGCGGAAAACCAGGCCACCGATCGCGCTTACCGGATCGGTCAGGACAAGCCCGTATTTGTCCACAAGCTCATCTGTCAGGACACCGTCGAGGAGCGCATCCAGCGGATGCAGGAAAAAAAGGACGACCTCGCCACCGACCTGCTTTCCGGAGCCACCCGGGGCCTCGATCTGACTCCGGAAACCATGCGGGCCCTGCTCGGCCCGGCGGAGGAATCGCGGGAGTGAGGCTTATTCGGATGAGACGAATCCGCCGAAGCGGAATATCCTTTCAGCATGTGGGAAATTCGGGATGAGACGACACTGGCCGACGCCCTCGCGGCGCTCGATCGATCACGGCTTGATCGGCCGTTGGAAATGATTCGGGAAGCGACCGGGGACAGCGACTACGTTTTTCGCGAGACCCTGAAAGTCCGTCTGGAAGCCTCGCCGAGGGAGCATTCTCCCTCGCCACCGAGGATCTGGGCGAAAATGCCGTTGGGAGGACGCCATGTCTATCAACTGGTCACCGGGGAGCGCGAGGTCGGGCTGCACTTCGAGGAGAGCCATGGCGTGGGGATCGCGCACCACAGGCACCGGGTGTATTCGCTCATCGATGGTGATCGACGGGTGGGGAGGATCGATTATTTCCCCAACAACGGATTCGTTTTCACCAACAAGGAACCCTGTCTCTGCCTTTCCGTGATCGATCTGGAGGGGCGGCGCTGGTATCAATACCGGGCCGACACCGCCGAGTCCTGGTGGAAATCGTCGGCCTACTCCGTCTTCACCGACGAGGAGGGAGAGCTGGTCGCCATCGCCACCGAGGGATCCGGCTGGTTCCTCCCGAGGCGACATCTGAAGCTGTATCAGCCGCACAACCATCTGGACGTCGCGCTGATGATGGCGGCCCACCACGGGCTGGTGTTTCGGCAATCGACTTGAGGCCCGCGACACTCAGTCACCAGGTTTGAGCGTCCCCATCATTTCGCGGAACGCGTCCACGATTTTCACCGAGGCTTCGACCTCCAGATAGCTGGACTTGGCGCGCCAGGTCTCGTAGCCGCCCCAGGCGTGCTGTTGCGGGGTGGGGAGGTATCCATTGTAGCCGTTGGCGAGCTCGATGACGAAAGTGGTGCCGAATGGGCTGAGCCGTTTCAGCTCGAGACCGATCTCGACAAAAGTCTCACAGGGAGTCGTCAGGATGCAGAGTTCGCCGAGCCTGTAGGCCTGGAGCCGGACGGGAACCGTGTCGGGATACTCGCGCAGCTGTATCGTTTCCCGCGCGTAGATGGCCTCCCGGGCGCGGAGGTTGCCGTTGATGAGCTGCTCCGGGCTGCCGAGGATCTCGTGGGCGCGGGCCAGCTCGGCGGCGTCGGGTTTGCGCACGCCGAGGTCGAGCTCGCGGGCGGTGACGGCGACGGGAAAATCGGCCCGATAGTCGATGGTCCGGAATGCCTCATGGGCGGATTCGGCGACGGATCGGGCGACCTCCATCATTTTCTCACCAGGCTGGTAAGCCTTGTCCGGCGCGGGGGCCGCGTAGTTGACGTTGTTGATGTCTCCGCTGGTGCCGTTGGATAGGATGGCGACATAATCCTCACGGCCGGGGGCGACCATTTCCGCCATGATTTTGGCGAAGCGGTCGAAGTAGTCGCCGGAGAGCTGACCCTTGCCATCGGCCGTTCGCGGCGGGTTGCCGACGTAGTGCAGCGAGTAGTTCGCCAGCAGGCCGATGGGTTTCTTGTCGCCCGCCGACGAACGGACCGCGAGCATCGGGATGGAGGGATCGACGGGACCGGCGGGTTTGGAGACCTTGCCACCGCCCTTGTCATAGCCCGGATTCATCCGGACTTCGTCGGAGCTGTCGCCGAAGGGATTTTCGTAGGGCTCCGTCACGAACCAGCGGCGGTTGAAGACCTGGGCGGCGTTTTCCCCCACCGCCCACCCGGCCTCGGCGGGCTCGAGTTTCTCGTGAGCGGTGGTGATGGATGCCGCGATTTTTTCCGCGAGGTAGATCTGGTAGGCCACCGAGGGGTTCGATTGAAAGGCCGGAGTGGCGGTGGGGGCGGAATGAGTGTGGGTGGCGGCGATGGTGAAATGCTCCGCGGGGATGCCGGTCTTTTCCGCCGCCAGCCGTTTCGCCGAATCGGCCAATTCGCGGGGAATCAGGCAGGAATCGACCAGGGTGAAGCTGACGAGCCGCCCGGGATTTCCCAACATCAAGGTGCGGCAATGGATGCGCTCCTCCGTCCCGTCGAGAAAGGTGGCCGCCATCGACCCGGCGGTCGAGATGGGGTAGTGCGAGGGCAGGGGGGTGATGTCCGTGATGTCGGCGCCGGCCAGCAGATCCCCGGCACGGAGGGCCGGGAGTGGCAGGCAGAGAAGGCTGAGAGCGAGCGCGAGGGGAAGTTTCATGCGAGTGAGGATAGGGACGCGCCGGGGACGGGGCAACGATTTCCCCATGGCGGGATGGTGGACCAAACAGGGTTGGATCGCGGACTAGACCCTCTTCGATCAGGAAGCGGGCCTCAGTGGATATCGACCGGTTTTCCGACGGCGGCCTCGTAGGTCTGGTGGAGGAGAAAGGTCTGTTGGGCGCCCAGTTTTTGCCCCACTTGGGCGACCAGATAGAGGCTCAGTAGTCCCGCCACGGCGATGCCCAGCAGCCAGTAGCCCCAGGTTTGCCCCGAACCGATCATCCAATGGGAAAAAGCGATGACCCCCGCGATGATGCCGAGAAAGCCGACGATGAGGTAGCTGAACAGCATCAACGACCAGACGTTGGCGTTGGGTCCGTAGATGCCGTGGACGACCGTTTTGCCCTCCTCGCCGGGCTCGAGGCTGAGATTGAGACGCGGAGACCAGAAATGGCGGTCGCGCTCATGGATACGCAGGCAAACGAAGTCGGGGAAGCTCTTGATCTCGAAACGGTCACCCTGCTGTCGAAGCCGGCTCACGAGTTGATCCCGGAATGTCTCGGGATTCGATTCCACCTCCTGATGAAATCGGGGACGGATATGAAAGCTGCTCATGGCGGCGCCAGCATGCGATGAATCGCGTCTGAATGTCAATGCGCGCCCTCCCGCGCATCGGCCAAGCCGGGCCTCGCGCCCGCCACTCCCCGGGTGTCGAAAGCTCCCCAATGACGGGGGGGCGCGAATCTCGGGAATGAGAATCCCGGTCTTGCCCCCGTCATCCATTCGGACTAGGCTGAACGTGTGAGTCCGGCGAAGTTCTCGTCGGGTAACCGCCACACCGCACCGAACCATGAAGGCCACCGCTTTTTCCCCCCTGTTCACCCTCGCGGCGGCCGTCGCGATCACCCCGATGGCATCCCCCGCGCTGAGGGCCAATCCCGCCGACGGCGTCGTTACCTTCGGGGCCGCGGAGTTCCTCGGCGGCAACGGTAACCTGACCATTCGCCAGACCACCGAGAAAGCCATCATCAACTGGGGCGACTTCTCCATCAGCCGGGGCGAACTCACCGAGTTCATCCAGCCCGGCAGCAATGCCGCCGTGCTCAACCGCGTGGTCGGCGGCAATCCCAGCGCCCTCGACGGTGCCCTCCGCGCCAACGGCAAAGTATTCCTCATCAATCCCAACGGCATCCTCGTCGGCCCCTCCGGCACCATCGATGTCGGCGGCCTCGTCCTCAGCACGCTGGATGTCTCGGATGACGATTTCCTTTCCGGTCGCGACATGATTTTCACCGGCACCAGCGGCGCCGGGGTCGTCAACTACGGTCGCATCAGCGCCATCGACGGAGACGTGTTTCTTATCGGCAATTCCGTCGCCAACTACGGCACCATCGAGGCCGCCAACGGCACTGTCGGACTCGGTGCCGGGAGCGAAGTCCTCATCTCCGCCGAGCCCAACCGCGACGGCGAGCGGGTCTTCGTTCGTGCCGCCGCCGGCCCTCGAGGCAGCACCGGTGTGGAAAACGCCGGCTCCATCGAGGCCGCCGCCATCGAACTCAAGGCCCACGGAAATCTCTACGCTCTCGCCATCAACAATTCCGGCTCCCTTCGCGCCACCGGCGCCAATCGCAGCGGCGGCCGCGTGTTCCTCCGCGCTCCCGGCGGGAAAATCACCAACACCGGCACCATCGAGGCCACCATCCCCGGCAGCGCCGGCGGACGCATCCTCATCGAGTCGCTCGACCTCGATCTCGGCGGTTCGCTTTCCACTGACCCCGAGGGCGACATCTCCCTGCTCTCGCGGGTGAATCTCCTGCCCGGCGCCACTATCGGGGGACAGAAACTCGACGATCTGCTCGTGGATGTGAACAAGCCCGACGCCTTCGTGCCCACCGACGCCTTCCTCCGCGAGGGCGCGGGACACGCCGCCGGCATGGAGGCTCCCATCGACCGCCGCACCGGCCGCATCCTCCGGGAAGGTCGCCTCGCCACCGGTCCCGCACCAGTCCTCGCCGCCACCTCGTCGAACGGTCGCGTCGTCATCGGCATGCCCGGCGTGACCAACGAGTCCGCTGTCGGCACCCCCGTTCCGGCCGCCACCGCCAACCCGGCGGCGGCCCCGCCGGCGATTATCAACGACGATGCCCGGCCCACTCGCATCAATCCCGGCACCACCGTCCCCGCCGGGAGCGGCTCCGCCTCGCCCACCGGCACCAACACCCAGCCGCCCGTGCCCGTCGAGTCGCCCACCACCCCGAACGGCGACGCGCCCCGGCCCTGATCGGGAAATCCGGCGGGTATTCGTCACCTTACCGCCAGCATCGTCCTATTTCCCCTCGCCAGTCCGGCGGGTCGGTGCAAGGTTTTCCGGTGATGAGAATCCGGCTTTCGCGCCTCCCCTGACGACCCTCCCCATTCATGGCCAAGACGCCGATACCCCGCTTCCTCGTGCCATCACTCGGGGCGCTCGCCCTGGCGGCTGCCTTCTTTGTCCACCTGCAACGCCACGGACCGCCGATCATCCTTCCCGCCAACCTCAGCCTTGATGGGGGGGGGACACCCGGCCTGCTCCCTCCCGAACCACCCCGGCCTGCTCCCCGCCCCGATGAGGATCTGTTGACCCGCTGGCGAGACACTCCCGTTCCGGAGATCCTGGCCGCACTGCCGGAATCACCACCGGTCGCGACCGCGCCGCCGCCGCTCGCGTTTCCCGAGACGGAGAATTCCGATCCCTACCTGCCGCGGTTCATCCCCATGGCGGATGCTTCGCGTCCGGCCCCGGGTGTCCATGCCCACGGCGACTACGATCACGATGGCGACCTCGATGAGTTTGTGGGGCGCGGAAAAGACCTGCCCAGTTCGCTGCTCCGCCGGGAGAGCGATGGCGGCCTCACCGATGTCACCCTCGACGCCGGTCTGCTCGACTTTCTCGACATCACCGCGGCGGCCTGGGTGGACTTTGATCTTGACGGGCGGCTCGATCTTTTCCTCGTCGCCGACACCGACGACCCGCGACTCCGGACGCGCCTGTTCCATCAGGGGGAGGCGGGAAAATTCACCGCCCTGACCACTGATCTCAGCCTGGACGGTTCGACCGATCTCCGGGTGCGGGATTTCCGTTGGCTCGACGTCGATGGCGACTCCTTTCCCGATCTCCTGCTCTCGCTTCATGATGGGAAAAACGGTTCCGCGCGTCTGTTGCTGGCCACTCCGGCGGCCGTGCCGATCAATTGGGAGCTCACCGACGCCACGGTAGCTTACGCCCTCGATCAGGTGCCCGGCGGCGGTCCCGTCGCCTGGGGGGATCTCGATCAGGACGGCCGCCCCGAACTTGTGGTCGCCGCCGAGGACATGCTCAGCATTATGGGTAGGAAAGACCCGGCTCCCTTCGCTCCCTTTGTGGATCTCGCCCCATCCCTGGAGATTGACGGAGGCGTCGCCGCCCCGTCCGCGCTGTTGTTCGAGGATCTCGACGGCGATGGTCATCTGGATCTCGCCCTTGTCGGCGGACATCCCGAGGCGCCCGCCGCCCGTGCCTGGTGGAATGTGGGCGGCCTGCGTTTTCGCGAGATCCCCGGGGCCGCCGGGCTGGTGACCTCCGCGCCGCTCCGCTCGCTCCGATGGATCGATGTGGAGGGCAATGGGCGGCCCGGCATCCTGCTCGCCGCCGGCGCCAGTCCCCAGGCCAGCCTGCTCGCGCCCACGCCCGAGACGCGCGGCGAACGCGCCCGGGTGGTGATCCGCCTGAATCCCCCGGAGCAGGCCGTCGCGCTCGGAGCCCGCCTCACTCTCGTCGTCAGGGATGAAAACTGGACCCTGTCCACTCTCCATCGTCTTGTCGACGAGCCGGAGGAGATCATCGGGCTTGGCTCCGCCGAGCGCCTGGAATCCCTCTCCGTCGAGTGGCCCGACCGAGACCGAGGCCGGACCGAGTTCGGTCAACTGCCCGTAAATCACCGCCTCGAACTCGGCCCCGGTCCGGAGGTGGTGAAATCCACCCCGCTGGACCCGGCGCCACCCGCTGAAGACAGCTGAGGTGATCGATGAAGCACGCCCACACCGACATCCGTGAGGCGCGGGTCGCCGACATCGAGACTCTCCGCCAGATCGCCGACCGCACCTGGCGCGCGTGTTATCCAGGCATCATCAGCATCGCCCAGATCGATCACATGCTGGGCTGGATGTACGCGGCGGAAAAGATCCGCACCGAGATGACGGCGGAGTCCATCCGCTACCTCATCGCCGAAGCCGACGGGGTGGCGGCGGGATTCGCGGCCCATGGACCGGGCGCCGGCGGGGACGAGCGCGTCCTCCACAAACTCTACGTGCTGCCCGAACAGCAGCGGCGCGGCATCGGCTCCGCCCTCCTCGACGAGACCGAACGCCAGGCTCGCGCCGCCGGCGCCGGCAGACTGTGCCTCCGGGTCAATCGCGCCAATCACGGCGCCATCACCGCCTACCAGCGACACGGATTCACCATCACCCGCCAGGACCTGGCAGACATCGGTGGCGGATTCGTGATGGATGATCACATCATGACCAAAATCCTGTGATTGATGGGATGCTGACAATTTTCTGACAATACTCTTACCCTCTCATGACAAACCGCCCGTCCGCTTCGCGTAGGCTGGGGTTGTAATGAACACACCAACACTCCCCACCCTGCTCACCCTCGCCGCCGCGCTTGTCACGACGGCAGTCCCCGCCCTCGCAACCGATCCGGTAAGGCTGTCGGTCACGGCGGACAGACCCCTCATCGCCCGTGGCGATGGCCCCGGCGAGGTCATTGTAAGAATCGATCTCGAGGGCTTGCCCGCCTCCACGCGCGTCGCCCGGCGTCCGCTCAACCTATCCGTCGTGCTCGACCGCAGCGGCTCCATGCGAGGGGCCAAGCTCGAGCAGGCCCGCCAGGCCGCCGAGATGCTGGTGGATCGCATGGGACCGGACGACATATTCTCCCTGGTCATCTACGATACCGAGGTCGAGGTCCTCATCCCGCCCCAGCGTATCGCCGGCAATACCGAGCGCTTTCGCCAGAAAATCCGTCGCATCGAGCCCGGCGGCAGCACCGCTCTCTACCATGGAGTCGAGACCGGCGGTCGTCAGTTGGCCGAGTTCTACGAGGCGGAGAACATCAATCGCGTGCTCCTGCTCTCCGACGGCATCGCCAATGTGGGCCCGTCGTCCAACCGCGAAATCGCCCGACTCGGGCAGCGCCTCGCCACCGACGGGCTTTCCGTGACCACCATCGGTCTGGGGCACGACTACAACGAGGATCTCATGACCGCGCTCGCCGAGGCTGGCGACGCGAACTACTACTACGTCGCCGACGTCGAGGGGCTGCCCCGGGTGTTCGAGGACGAACTCGGGGAACTCCAGAGTGTCGTCGCGCGGCGACTGGTCCTCGAGATCGAGTTCCCCGAAGGCGTGGAGCCCCTCGAGATTCTCGGTCGTCCCGAAACCATCGTCGACCGGCGCGGCAAAGTCGTTTTCGGTACCCTGGCGGCCGAGCAGAATCGGGAAATCTTCGTCGCCTGCCGGGTCGATTCCGCCTTCGCCCGCGAAGCCGCCCGGCCCGTGGTTCAGGCCCGGCTACAGTACGCCGCTCCGGATCGGGGCGAGATCACCGTGTGCGGGGCGGCTTCGGTGAAATCGGTCGATGACGCCGCGCTGGCGGAAAAATCGCGTGTCCCTGCCATCACCGCCCAGGCCGAGATCTATCGCAACGCCGCCGCCACCGAGCGGGCCATCGCCCTCGCCGACGCCGGCCAGAGTGTCGAGGCCAAAGCCAGTCTCAGCTCCCAGATCGGTCGGCTCCAGGAGGTGGAGAAATCCGCCCCCGCCCCGGAAGCGGCCGCCATCCGGCAAGAGATCGAGGCTCTGGAAGAAAGCCGGGATCAACTCGGCGCCGACGGTTTTTCCAAGGAGGGGCGCAAATCCCTGCAATGGCGCGTTTTCAATCGGCGCAACGCCAAGGACCTGGATCAGGAGAAAAAGTGATCCCTTTTCCCGCCGCTGGCCAGTCCCGCCAAGCGACGGTATCTTGTCCATCATCCAGGGGGACGGAGTCAACAGGGTTGGGTCGCCGACCTGACCCTGTCGAGTCTCCACCGGGATATGCTCCATGAAAAAACTCGCCGCCGTATTCGTCATCGCCGTGCTGGGGCCCGCCGTGGCCCTGGCCTGGCTGGCGACGCGCTCGTTGCGGGATCAGGAGATCGTGGTCCACAGCCAGCGCGCGCTCCTGCACCAGGGCGCCACCGACGCGCTGGCCGACGACCTGAACTTTTTCCTCGATGATGTCCGCGTCTTTTACGGGCGCCTTGTGGAGGAGCTGGTGGCCGAAGTGGGCGCGGACCCGCTGGCGACGGACTTCGACGAGATCCTCCGCAGCCGATGGAGCCAGGCCGAGGTGGGCGCGGCGGTGACTGAGGACGGTGACTGGCTGAGTCCGCCGGTGACCTCGACCGACTCCGGGGTGCGCCGATTTCTGCGCGACACCCAGCCTTTTCTCCTGAACTCGGCGCCCTCGGAGGTCTACATCGCGCCCGCCACCACGGGCAAAGTGGTCACGGTGAATGAAGCCGCCCCCGCCGTCGAAGCCCCCGCCTCATTTGCCCTCGGTATGAAAAAAAGTCCGGAGGAGAAATCCCAGATCGACTCTGCCACTGTGCGGCAGAAGGTGAGCGCCAACGAGGATCGTCACCGGTCCCGCGCCGACATCGTGGAAGCCACCGCCCCGACACCCGCCGCCCCCAGCGCTCCGGCCATGGCGATGGAGATGGAGATGGAGGCGCAGAGTGCCGAGCAGACATTCCGCACCCGCAATGTGACTCCGCTGGGACAGATCGGGCATGGCGGAACCGGGGACGGATTTTCCCGTTTCGCCCAGGCGGCCAGCGAGGCGCTCGCCGACAATCCCAACCGACTCGCCTGGTCCACGCTCGATGTGAACAATGGCCAATTGCGCGAGCTGATGGCCGATGATCCCGAGGGGGCGATCAGCCGATTCGTCTCCGGGGGACTCCAGGTGCTGCTCTGGCGGCGCGATCCGGCGGCGCCGGGAAAGGTGTTCTGGGTACAGCTCGATCTCGATGAGTTGAAGAGCGACCTCACCACCATCGTCCACGAGGCGGCCGCCCGGCAGCGCAAGGACGCGGAGGTCAGTCTGGCTCTGCTGGACTCCGGTGGCCAGGTGGTGGCGCAGACGGTGGAGGGTTTTACCGCAGACTGGCGCCAGCCTTTCGTGGCCACCGAGGTCGGGGAGATACTGCCCCATTGGGAAGTCGCCGCCTACCTCCTCGATCCCCGCGCGGTGGCGAGATCCGCCCGGTCCGCCCGTCTCACCCTCTGGATGCTGGTCCCGGTGCTGCTCGCCGCGATCGGGGTGGGTGGGGCGCTCATCATGCGCGACATCGGCCGGGAAATGCACCTGGCCCGACAAAAGACCGACTTCGTCAGCAATGTGAGCCACGAGTTGAAGACGCCGCTCACCTCCATCCGCATGTTTTCCGATCTGCTGGCGGATCGTGGGGATCTGGCGGATGACAAGCGCGCGGAGTACTCCGGCATCATCTCCCGCGAGGCGGCGCGTCTGAGCAGGCTGATCAACAATCTGCTGGATTTCTCCCGGATGGAGCGGGGCGAAAAACGCTACCGTCGGGAGCGCATCCCGCTCCGCGAGTTCATCCTCGAAACGGTGGAGACATGCCGCCACCAGATCGAGAGCGATGGCATCCGGCTGACCATCGATTGCCCGCCGGAAACCGGGACGGAGATCGAGGGGGACCGCGACGCGCTCGCCCAGGTGCTGCTCAACCTGCTGTCCAACGCGGAAAAATACGGGGGCGACGCCCGGGAGATCGCCGTTGAGGCCCGTTGCGCCGGTCGGACGGCGGAGATCGCGGTGATGGATCGGGGACCGGGCATCTCGCGGAAGAACGCCGCGAGGATTTTCGAGAAATTTTTCCGCGCCGACGACTCCCTCGCCAGCGGCATCGAGGGCTCCGGTCTCGGGCTCACGCTCGCCCGCCAGATCGCCCGCGCTCACAATGGCGAGGTGGAGTATCGGCCGCGTCCCGAGGGCGGCAGTTGTTTCCTGCTGCGTCTGCCTCTGTTGCCCACCCCCATCATTTCCGCGTCATGAGCTCTTCCGACACCCACATCCTGGTCGTGGAGGACGACCCCGGCATCCGTTTCGGGTTGGTGGAGGTCTTCGAGTCCGAGGGCTACACCGTCGCCACCTGCGAGCGCGGGGATGAGGCGGAGAATCGCATTGGCGAAGAGTTGCCCGACCTCATCGTGCTGGATGTGATGTTGCCTGGCAAAAACGGCTACGACATCTGCCGGGATCTGCGCGCGCGCGATTGCCGGGTGCCCATCCTGATGCTCACCGCCAAAGGCCAGGAGCTGGACAAGGTCGTGGGTCTCGACGCCGGCGCGGACGACTACGTGACCAAGCCCTTCGGCGTGCGGGAACTCGTGGCCCGGGTGCATGCCCTGCTGAGACGCCACTCGCGACACGAGACCGGCGAACCCGGCGGCGGTGTCCGCCCTTTCCAAGTGGGCGAAGCCACCATCGACGAGCGCACCTGGGAGATCACCCGCGCCGACGGGGGCACGGATCGTCTCACACCCAAGGAGATGGAGCTGCTGCGCTACCTGCATCGTCATCCCGGCGAGGTCCTCAGCCGCGACGCCATCCTCGACGCCGTCTGGGGCATTCGCTATTTCGGTACCACCCGCACCCTCGACCAGTGTGTTGCTCAGTTGCGCAAGAAAATCGGCGATTCCGGCGCCTCACCACGCTATTTGAAAACCATCCATGGGGTGGGCTATCGGTTGGATCATTGAACACGTGTTGGGGGAGGACCCTCTCGGGCGATTGCTTCTGAAGACTCCCGGTGAGGATTACTGGTGGGCTGTGTCAGCCGTCGATGCGCAAGGTGGTCGCAGGATCGTTATAAACCGGTCCCGGCTTTATACTCGCCGTTCTGGGATGCCCTGCCTACGATGCGTGGCGTCGATGGATCGACGCTCCCATTTATCCCACAAACACACGCTCCCGCTTCGATGGACCCCTGGCACTGGTGGCTGATCGCCGCACTCACTCTCGTCATCCTGGAGATCTTTTTCTCCGATTTCCTCCTCGCCACGCTGGGGGCGGCTTGTCTCGTCACCGCTGTGGTGGCGGGCTTCGGCGTTGGGTTTACCGTTCAATTGGGTAGCTTTGTGACGGCTTCGATCCTCGCCCTGGCGCTGCTCCGGCCGGCGATGCGACGCTGGATGTATCGGAGCAGTGATCCGCTGAAAACGGGCAGCCACGCCCTGGTCGGCCAGTCGGGCACCATCACGGAAACCGTCGGCGGTCCCGAGAGCCCGGGACGGGTCAAGCTGGGCGGCGAGGAATGGCGCGCGGTCAGTGACACGGGCGAGGCTCTCAAGATCGGACTCGTGGTGGAGATCCTCGCGGTCGACTCCGCCACCGTGCGCGTGCGCGCCCGAGCGGGACAGTGACATTTCGACTTTTTTCCCATCAAATCCCAACCACCACCTCGACATGCATACCCTGACTGTCATCGCCAACCTCGACCCCAAGACCGGGGCGATCATCGCCATCCTCGCGGTTCTAGCCGCGCTGGTCGTGATCTTCGCCCTCAAAGGCCTCATTCTCGTCCGCCAGGCCGAGACCATCGTCATCGAACGACTGGGCCGCTATCACCGCTCACTCGAGAGCGGACTCAACATCATCTGGCCCATCATCGACCAGCCGCGCGCCATTTTCTGGCGCTATGTCGACACCACGACCGATGGGAAGACCCGCATCGCCAACCGGGTGACCAATCGCATCGATCTCCGCGAGGCGGTCTACGATTTTCCCAAACAAAATGTGATCACCAAGGATAACGTGGCCATCGAGATCAACGCCATGATCTACTTTCAAGTCACCGACGCGCGCCGGGCCGTATATGAGATCGCGAACCTGCCCGACGCGATCGAGAAACTGACCCAGACGACCTTGCGCAATGTGATCGGCGAACTGGATCTCGACGAGACCCTCGTCTCCCGGGACACCATCAATAAGAAGCTGGGCGCAATCCTCGACGACGCCACCAACAAGTGGGGGGTCAAAGTGAACCGGGTCGAGTTGCAGGACATCCAGCCTCCGGCGGACATCCAGGAGGCGATGGAAAAACAGATGCGCGCCGAGCGGGATCGCCGTGCCATCATCCTCGAGGCCGAGGGCCGCAAGCAGGCGCTCATCCTCGACGCCGAGGGCGTGCGTCAGTCGCAGATCAATCGGGCCGAGGGGGAGAAGCAGGCCGCCGTCCTCAGAGCGCAGGGCGAGGCCGAGGCGCTGGAGCGCGTGGCCGAGGCGGAGGCCGCCGCCGTGCGCCAGGTGGCGGATTCGCTCTCGGCCGAGCAGGCCGATCCTGCCTCATATCTCATCGCGATGCGCTACATCGAGGCGCTGAAATCGATGACCGAGGGCGACCAGGCCCGGACAGTCTACATGCCCTACGAGGCGACGGGGATACTCGGTTCGCTCGGCACGGTGAAGGATCTCTTCCGGAGCAATCCGGTCGGGGGATGATGCCGCGCAGACGGCGGCACCGATTCCACAGGGTCGGGTCGCGGATCCGAGCCTGTTTGGTACCATTTTCACTTTTGCGTCACGCAAGTGCGCCCGGGCCGCAATGTACGTGACAAAGCGGCGAGTTTTTCACAGGCTACGTCGTTCGGAATCACGTCTCGCAAGCTCATACCATGTCCGCTATCATCAAGGCCCTGCAAAAGGCACTCGAAATCGACCCGTCCAACTGGGAAACCCGCCAGGCTCTCATCGAGGCGCTACTGGCCGACGGCAACAAGGAGGAAGCCCACGCGCTGCTGTCCGACATCGGCTCGCTCCCGGACGACGCGCCCTCGCTGATCGCGGCCGCCAAGTCCTATGCCCTCGCCGGTCTGGCGGCGGACGGGCGCCGCATCGTCGAGCATGTGCTGGATCAGCATCCCGCCGACGCCGAGGCTCATCTCACGCTGGCGATGATCGCCCATCAGGAGGAGGATGGCCGCACCGCGCGCCGCCATTACCTGACGGCGACGGGGATCAATCCGAAGCTCGCCGCGAAGGAGCTTGAGGAAGCCTACGGGGACGCGGCTGGACCCGAGCCGGTGGCGGTGCGGGTGGTCGAAGCGGCGCAGGAGGAGACCACGGTGGAAACCCCGGAGCCCGAGGTCTCCGCGGTGACGGAAGCGCCCAAGGCCGAGGAAAAACCGCGCCAGGAGCCGGAAGCGGTCGTCGTGCCGGCGCCGAGAAAACTCACCCCCAAAGGCGTGGAACCGGAAGAGGAGAAGCCCGCCGCGGTGGCGGCTCCGGCTCCGGAAGTGGTCGAAGAGGAGGAACCCGTGCTGGTGGCGGTGGCCGAGGAGGAGGACGGGATTCCGGTGCCGTTGACGGCGGAGGAAATCGCGCTGCTGGGCGATCAATACAATCCCGACGACGGTTTCGATCCCGAAAACATCAAGCTTTGGCGCGCCCATGCCGAAGAGATCAGCAAGCGCAGGGCGGCGCGGGACAAGCTGACCGCCCTGACGGTTACTATCGCTCTCCATGTCGCCGTCTTCGTGGCTCTCGGCGTGGTGATCGTGGCCCGGCCCCGCGATGTGCCCCCGCAGATCGTGGCCCAGGCGGCACCGGCGGAGACGCCGGAGGACATATCCCAGGAGGTGATCCAACGCACCCAGGTGCGTCCCTCGAGCGCGGCGGCGGCGCCGACCGATTTCATCTCGGCGGCGGCCATTTCCAATGTGGCGGTGGCGAATCTCGCCCCGGCCGAGATGGGGGTCAGCACGGCATTCGAGGTGGATTTTCAGCCATCGATGAATTTCGGCGACGCCTCCGTGTCGCCGGATTCGAAGATGATGTTCGGGCAGAAGATCGACGGCGAGGTGCTGGGCGTGATCCTCGACGTCTCCGGATCGATGGCGGAGTATCTCTCCGCCGTGGTGCGCGAGGTGGACAAGAATTTCAAGAACGCCCCCATCGTCTATGTGAACCACGCGGGCATCCTCGGGGCGGCGAAGGACACGGAGATGCACCCCATCATCGAGCCGGAGGTGACCCCCTACTGGGTCGATGAGTATGAGAGGCGGCATCCGAGTCCTTACTGGTTCCTCTGGCACGATCTGCCGAGAAAGGCCGACCAGCACTATGTCGACCGGCTCATCAACACCTTCAAGACCCGCCCCAACCAGTTCCTGGCCCGCGGCGGGGGCAATCGCGTCGGCTCGGCGGCGGAGTTTCTGAGTACGCAGGGTATTGATTCCCTCTACATTTTCTCCGACTTCGAGGATTTCGTGGACGAGGTCTACTGCGACACGCTGGGCAAGGCGCTCGGTCGCAAGAAGATCCGCACCTATGTGCAGCCGGCCGCGGCGAGGACCGAGCACCTGCACATCGTGTCCCGCCAGGTCGCGACGCGCACCGGTGGCAAGGAACTGCCCGCCCTGACGGATCTGCTGCGTCCCGGCGATCTGGATGACGAGCCGATCGGCGTGGCGGTGGCCAAGGAGGTGCCCATCCCGGACGGGGTCGAGTTTGCCACTCCCCGCGAGAAGATGGAGGACAAGAATCTGCTCCGCACCTACTGGGGTTCCTACGCCTACTACGAGGACTCCAAGGAAATCCTGAAAGTGGTGGAGTACCCCAATTTCGATCTCGTGATCCGGGGACCGGCGGCCCGGGCGGAGATCTTTCTCAAGAAGGACGGCAAATACATCCAGAGTCCGGTCATCTTCGGCTTTCACAGCCACAAGCCCTACCTCAATGAGAAAGACGGTCGGACCTACTATCCCCGGCGGAAATTTCTGCGCAACGCCGAGGAGCCGAAATTCGAGAACGACGAGTTCACCTGGAAAATGGTGCTCGAGGACGAGATCACGTTCGACGTGACCTTCTGGTTCAAGGAGGACAGCCTCACCGGCACCTACACGGCCCAATTGCCCCCGGAGGGACAGTCCGACAATGCCCACATCTATTTCGGCGTGCCGCCGATGGCTCGGAAGCAGGGAGAACTCTATGTGGGGATTGATTTCCCCGGCGGAATTTCGCTGGACGATCTCCGGCTGGCCATGACGAAGAACATCGCCAATTTCTACCTGCCGGTCCAGGCCCAGGACAGCCAGGGCACGACGTGGAGCCGGCTCGGTTTCCAGAAAGGCGACAACTTCTGTCCCTACAACATCATGTACCGCGACCTGCCCAGCTCGGTGCGCGAGATCACGATCTCGGGACCATCCTTCGGACAGCGCAAGCTGGAAGCACGGACCACCAGCAACAATCTCCTGCTCTCCACCGGCAACCGCGCGGACATGGAGCTGTGGGAAGGTTTCCTCTGTCGCTTGACGCGTCCGAATGATCGTCGCCACCGGGTGGTGAAGACCGAGGCCATCAAGTTCACCATCGAGTAGCCGCCGGCGGCGACCCGGGTGGGAATCGTCTTCCCACCCGGAGCAAGGGCCGATTGACACATCGGCGCGGACACGTATGGTTGCGCCGCCTTGCGGGAGGCAGGCATGGGCTTTGTCCGCTGCCAACGTCGCCCTACCCCACGGCATCGCGTGTGGCGGGACCTATTTTTGCGCGCCCTCACCTGTTCTGATCGATCAACACAAAAACCAACCATGGCCAAAAAGAAGACAGCCAAGAAATCCGCCTCCGCCTCCAAAGCGGCCGGCGCCTCCACCAAATACGTCTACACCTGGGGCAACGGCAAAGCCGACGGCGACGGGAAGATGAAGCCTCTGCTCGGCGGGAAAGGCGCCAACCTCGCCGAGATGACCCGCATCGGTCTGCCGGTGCCTCCCGGCTTCACCATCACCACGGAGGTGTGCACCTATTACTACGACCACAAGCGCACCTACCCGAAAGCACTGCGCTCCCAGATGGAGGCCGGTGTCGCCAACATGGAAAAGATCATGGGCTACAAGTTTGGCGACGCCGAGGGCTTCCCGCTGCTGGTGGCCGTGCGTTCCGGCGCCCGCGACTCCATGCCCGGCATGATGGACACGGTGCTCAACCTCGGGCTGAACGACGCCACGGTCGCCTCGCTCGCCCGCGCCACGAACAACGAGCGTTTCGCCTGGGACTGCTACCGCCGCTTCATCCAGATGTACGGCGACGTCGTGCTCGGGGTGCAGAAGCGCGAGGGCGAGGATCACGAGCCTTTCGAGACGGTCATGGAATCCTACAAACATGAAGTCTACGGCAAGGACATCATCGACTCCGACCTGACCGCCGACGACAACAAGGAGCTGGTGGCCCGCTTCAAGAAACTGGTGAAAGACCGCACCGGTCACGGCTTCCCCGAAAGCCCCTGGGAGCAGCTCGATGGCGCCGCCGGTGCCGTCTTCGGCTCGTGGATGAACGACCGCGCCATCGTCTATCGCCGCAAATACGGCATCCCCGCCGCCTGGGGCACCGCCGTCAACGTGCAGGCCATGGTCTTCGGCAACACCGGTGAGAATTCCGGATCCGGCGTGGCCTTCACCCGCAACCCGGCCAACGGGGTCAACGAGCTCTACGGCGAGTTCCTCGTCAACGCCCAGGGCGAGGACGTGGTCGCCGGTGTGCGCACCCCGTTCCCCGTCGCCGACATGGCCAAGGCGCTGCCCGCCGCTTTCAAGGAGCTGATGAAAGTCCGTCAGATCCTCGAAAAACACTACCGCGACGTGCAGGATGTGGAGTTCACCATCCAGGACGGCAAACTGTTCATGTTGCAGACCCGCAACGGCAAACGCACCGCCGCCGCCGCGCTCAAGTTCGCCGCCGACATGGTCAAGGAAAAGCTCATCGACTGGAAGACCGCCGTGCTGCGCAACCCCGCCGATCAGCTCGACCAGCTCCTCGCCCCGGTGTTCGACGCCGCCGAAATGAAGAAGGTCAAGGTGATCGCCAAGGGACTGCCCGCCGGCCCCGGCGCCGCCTCCGGCAAGATCTACCTCAACGCCGACCGTGCCGCCGCCGCCGCCGACAAAGGTGAGAAAGTCCTCCTCGTCCGCGTGGAGACTTCTCCCGAGGATCTGCGCGGAATGATCGCGGCCGAGGGCATCCTCACCGCACGCGGCGGGGTCTCCTCCCACGCCGCGCTCGTCGCCCGCCAGATGGGCAAGGTCTGCGTCTGCGGCGCTTCCGGTGTCGAGGTCGACTACCACAAGAAGACGGTCATCGCCGGTGGCAAGACCTTCAAGGAGGGCGATTACCTCTCCATCGACGGCACCGCCGGCACCGTTTACGGAGGCGAACTCAAGACCGCGCCCTCCGAGATCATCACCGGACTCATCAAGAACAACAAGGCCGCCCAGAAGACCGAGAAGTTCCAGAACTTCGTCCAGTTGATGGACTGGTGCGCCAAGGCCACCCGCATGGGAGTCCGCACCAACGCCGACACGCCCGAGCAGGTGAAGACCGCGGTGGCGTTCGGCGCCCAGGGCATCGGCCTCACCCGGACCGAGCATATGTTCTTCGAAGGGGATCGCATCGACGCCATGCGCGAAATGATCCTCGCCGAGAATGAGACCGACCGCCGCAAGGCGCTCAAGAAGCTCCTTCCCCATCAGCGGAAAGACTTCTTCGGCATCTTCAAGGCCCTCGAGGGCAAGCCCGCCACCATCCGCCTGTTGGATCCGCCCCTGCACGAGTTCCTCCCCCACACCAAGGAACAGCAGAAAGACCTCGCCAAAAAGCTCGGCGTGAAACCCGCCGACATCGAGCGCCGGGTGGAGGAACTCCACGAGTTCAACCCCATGCTCGGTCACCGCGGATGCCGTCTCGCCATCTCCTACCCCGAGATCGCCGAGATGCAGGCCCAGGCCATCTTCGAGGCCGCCGCCGACTGCGTCAAAAAAGGCATCGCCGTCCAGCCCGAGGTCATGGTGCCGCTCGTCGGTTACGCCCGCGAGTTGGAGCTCCAGGTGGAGATCATCCATCGCGTCGCCGGTGAGGTGATGACCGCCAAGAAAGTGAAGTTCGACTACCTCGTCGGCACCATGATCGAGGTGCCGCGCGGAGCCGTCACCGCCGACGAGATCGCCAAGCACGCGGAGTTCTTCTCCTTCGGGACCAACGATCTCACCCAGACCGCGCTCGGCGTCAGCCGCGACGACATGGGTTCCTTCCTGACCTCCTATCAGGAAAACGACATCTATCCAAAGAATCCCTTCGCCAGCCTCGACCAGACCGGCGTCGGCCAGCTCATGGAGATCGCCGTGGCCAAAGGCCGCGCGACGCGGAAAGCCATCAAGCTCGGCATCTGCGGCGAGCACGGAGGCGATCCGGACTCCGTGAACTTCTGCCATCGACTCGGCCTGGCCTACGTCAGTTGCTCTCCCTACCGGGTGCCGGTGGCCCGCCTCGCCGCGGCCCAGGCCGCCCTGGCGGATTGAGATCGAGCCGACCTCGGATCATCCGATCACACACAAAAAAGGCGGTCCGGTAGATTCCGGGCCGCCTTTTTTCTTTTCTTTCAGCAGATCGGATGCGCCCGATCCCATCACCCCGGCTCAATCCGGCATGACCCCGCGCCAGAAAAAGCTGGCTTCGCGGTCCGTCTCGATGCTCCCGTCCGGGATCTCCGTCGGATGGATTTTTTCCACCCGGCCGTCGACAAAAGCCGCCAGGATCTTCTTGCCGTTGTAGCGCTCGTCGGCCGTGTCCAGGATCAGAGGCAGATCGGCCGCCATCACGATGTTGGCGTCCGCGCAGTCGATGTAGAGCATCGTCGCCGCCGGTTCCAGCTTTGACAGGGCCTTCTCGCTGTACCAGGGGTTGGGCAGATTGCGCAGGATCGCCAGCTCGTCGTACATGATGTTCGCGTTCATCGCGTAGCTGTGGCGGTACCAGTCGCGCTCGTCGGCGTTCTTCGACGTGGAGACGGTACTCTCGAACACCGTGCCCACGAGATGCTTGCCCGTGTCCGCCAGATTCGTGGCACCGCCGACCGAGGGCGCCACCGCGTTGCCTTGGTCATCCGTTTCCGGTTCCTCCTCCAAATAGACCTGGGCAAAAACCACCCCGTTGAGCCAGACACCCTCTTCCCCGTCAGTTCCCAGGGACCAGTATTGCGGCAGGTCCGGTTCGTCGCCGTTGTACTTCGGCGACGGGAGCTTGTCCCCGTGATCCGCCGCCCACAGCATCGTCGCCGAGGTGATCTGCTTGAGATTGTTCACGCAGACCGCCTCATTCGCCAGCGCCTTGATCTTGGCAAAGACGGGGAACGAGAGCGCGCCGAGGATCGCGATGATGATGATCACGATCATCAATTCCAGCAGGGTGAAGGCGCTCTTCCGGCGCCGGGAGACGGGTGAGGTTTTCATGGTGGGGAAAAAAAAATGCGTTCAGACGGGGGATACGGATAGATGGGGGAGAGCGGGACGCTCGCGCGCCCCAGGAATCAGAATACCGGACCCCGGCCATCAGCGTCAAGCCGCCAAATCACCCAAGAGGTAGGGACGCACCGCCGGGGCGTCCGCATCGCAAACACAGGGCGGACGCCTCGGCGAGGCGTCCCTACCCATCATCCCTACCCACCGTCCCCGCCGCCTCGCCGCCCCCTCACACCCGTTTCAGCGAACTGATCAACTCGTTCAGCTTGTCCGCGATCTGCTGCACCTCTGCTTGCGTCGGCGGATCGCTCACCACCAGGATCAGCTCATCCACCAGCTCCGGATTCATCGCCGTGCCGAGGATGGCGTTCTCCAGATCCGTCATCGCCACCTCCCCCGTGGGGCCCGGCTCGCCGGGCGGACCGGGCTCTCCCGGCGCGCCGGGGCCGCCCTCCA
>CAYTNL010000028.1:32088-64554 GCA_964439145.1 uncultured Verrucomicrobiales bacterium | reverse complement strand
CGAAGTGTAGCGATCACCCATCGCTTCGATAGATGCTGCGTATGAGACGCTTACCGAAGAGCGTGAAATTCTCGAACAGATCCAGCAGCCGGTCCTTGGCCAGCATCCCATTGAGCAGCACCCGGGCGTCGAGGTCGCCCGACTCGTCCTCGGCCAGCCGCTTCCAATCGTAGAAATGCTCCCACTCGCTCGTCAGGGTGCCGTACTTCGCCCGATCCCCGTTGCTCACCACCAGGAAGGCATTGTGATGAAAGGCGTGCGGAATGGTGTCCCGGTAGTCCGCCAGATTCCCATCGAATCCCTGGCGGATGTTGCGATAGACCGCCTTCAGCTCGATGAACACCAGCGGCAGCCCGTTGACGAAACAGACCAGATCCGCCCGGCGATTGAAAGGCGGCGAGCGCAATTCCTGGATTTTCAGCTCCCGCACCGCCACGAAACGGTTGTTCTCCGGTCGGTCGAAATCGAACACCCGGGCGTGACCGTGAATCCGATTTCCCGCGGCGTTCCGAAACGTCACCGGCACGCCGTCGCGGCACCAGTGGTAGAAATCCTCGTTGTGTTGGAGGATGGATCGCGAGAAATCCGTCCGCGTCAGCTTTTCCAGCGCCTCGACGATGGCTGCGTCCGGCAGGTCCGGGTTCAGCGCTCGCAGCGCCGCTTCCAGTTCGCGGACCAGGACCACGTCACGCTCACTGTTTCGGCCCAGTGTTCCCTCCGGGCCGAAAGTTTCCTGGTTCCAGGCGTAGACAGAATCCCAGCCCAACTCGTTCTCGAGATGGTCCGCGAAGGTCTTCTGAACGAGGCGATCCTCGCTGTTGATGTCCGTGATCACTGGCGCCGCTCAGTATCGGCATCAGTCAACTGATGGTCAACGGAGATCGGCGATCTCATCCGCCGGTGCGGGGTCGAGAATCAGTTCCAACAGGCGCTCCTTGATCAGTTTCGGATCTACGTGGATCTCGTTCCCGATGATATCGGCAAGTTTCATTAACCAAGTTGCACTGGCTTTACTTTGAAACTGGTGCCGGAAGTCCTCGGCGGTTTCAAATCCTATCTTGAAGAGCTTTTCCAAGAGCGTTCCTCTGGGTATGAGCACTTCGCGAAGTCCGATCAACAAATCGTCCCAGTGTTCCTGGTGGTCTTCCATAGGAAGACCGTAATTGAGCGTCGCCATGATCGCAAACAGCTCGGCCTTGCCGTCGATGGTGCGCTTCTGAATACGCTGCCCATTGAAAATGGCAGACATCACTTCCAGCCATTGATGGGCTAAGACGCATTTCCTGTCTCGAAGGTGCTCTTCGGTTTCGAGTTTTCCAGCCACTGGTCTGTATAGGGAGCGACTCAAACTGATGATCGCTAGGTGGTATCCGTTCTCAGGCACTCGATCGACCGTATTGGCGGCGAGGATGTCCGCTCTGCGAGTTTGTCTCAGGAACCCGCTGTTAAACTCCACGATCACGATGATCTTCCCCGCAGGAGAATCCAGGATGACAGACCTCTCGGTCCATTCCTCGGACTCCAACTCTGCGTCGTTCAGCGGGAAGGCGAGGGGAAGGAAAGCGGACTCGAACTCGTGAGCTAGGAATCTCCCAATATCCTTAAAGCTGATTCGCAATCGTACTCCGGGTTCCGAAAATCCGCATTCTCGAGTCCACTTCATCAGTTCAACCAAAGAGGAGTAACCGAGAGCGAACTTTGCTACCGAGGGTTGGAGATTGGATGGTCGGTGAATTACTACTGCTTTATCTTCGCTCTTCCCGTTCACCGCTGCGACAGATTTGATCGGGTATCCCTCCAGAAATTGCCCCAAGATTGGGTCTTTTGAGTTGATCCCATCGATAATTTTGCGTGCAGCAATCGCAGGGAGTTTTATCCGGATTCTGCAGCTATTTGCCGGTTCGACATCGATCACCTGGACTTCGCCAGGTGCCTCGCCGTAAGCGGCTAGGCGCGATTCCAGGTCGGCGATTTTCGCCCGCATTTCTGCTGTTTCTTTTTCAATCAGAATTTCGATGAACTCGAAAACTGCTTCTCTGTTTTCGTTGGGGGCATTCTGTCTTCGGGCTAAAATGCAAGGATTCCTCTTGTATTTTCTGAGGACAGGGACACCCCACTTCTCACCGTCCGCACGGCCGTGGCAATTTGCGCAGAGCGCGATCAAATTCTCTAAGCTGTGTTCCTTGCTCTTGCTCCAAGGGATGACGTGCGCCTGTTGCAAGGGAAGGCCGGTGCAACAGACTGCGCAATGGTGCCGAGCTTCAAAAAGCACCTCCCGGCGTATGTTGATAGGGATCGCTGGTCTTCCGGCGGTCATCTACCCGAGGCGGTTTTGGTTGGCGCAATCCTTTGGTGGAGCAGCGGGAGACGAATGCCTGCCGGTGGGGCAGCG
Organism: uncultured Verrucomicrobiales bacterium; assembly: GCA_964439145.1. GTDB lineage: Bacteria > Verrucomicrobiota > Verrucomicrobiia > Verrucomicrobiales > DEV007 > JAEUHH01. The sequence continues at coordinate 62,162 of CAYTNL010000028.1, read as the reverse complement.
ATGGCGCTTTGCTCGCGGAGGTCTTCACTCGCGAAGTAGTTCCACCAAACGTTGCATCGTCAAATCGGGATGCACTTTGATCGCATGGCTGATCCGGTCAGCATAGTCACGTAGCCACCGTTCGCTGGCGGCGGCTTGGAATTCCCGTTTGAAATCGGATGTGTTGTCGAATTCCAAAATTTTCAACTTCTCCTCCAGGGTCCCTTTGGATACTAGCGCTTCTCGCAATCCGATTTGTAGATCGTCCCAATGTTCCTGGTCGTCTTCCATCGGAAGACCGAGGTTGAGCGTCGACATGATCGCAAACAGCTCGGCTTGGCCGTCGATGGAGCGTTTCTGGTTTCGGTGGCCGTTGCAGATGGCATACATGACCTCCAACCACTCGTGGGCCAACACACATTTTCTTTCGCGCAGGTGTTCTTCGGTTTCGAGCTTTCCGGATACCTGGCGATAGAGACTTCGATTCAGACTGATCGTCGCGACAAACGTTCCCCGGCTATCTCCGACATCCACCGTGTTTGCTGCGAGAACCTCGACTTCGTGTCCGTTCCGGAAAAACTTGCCGTTGAAGTCAACCACCACAATCGCTCCACGGACATTGTCGTTCCTGTCGCAATGAAGGATGATCTGTCGGGGCTCCCATTCTTCGTTCCCGACTTCGGCCTCGTTGAGGGGGAAGATTTCGGCCAGATACTTGTCACGAAATTCCAGCCGATATTGCTGGGCGATATCACGATACGAGAAATGTTGGGGACCGTCGGGGGCCGTTGCTGCGTTCTGATTGCTCATGACGAGGGGATTGGGAAAATGGGGACGATTTGACTACCTGAATCATCAGCGCAAGGCAAACAAAAAACCCCCGGTTTTCACGCCGGGGGCTTTTTGGGTGAAAAGAAGGGGAAAAATGGTCGGCTCAGTCGGCAAGAAGACCCTGTTCTCTCAGGTCGGCGAGGATCTTCTTCCGCGTCTCAAGGACGTCGATCGCGATATCAGCGGCGAGGAGTTTGTCTGCGACCGGCTTCACTTTGTGGGACTCGGTCACATCCTCCTGGCCGCGCACGGCGAAGCTCACTCCCGAGGGAGCGACTTCTTTTTCGAGTTCGTCGATGCGACGCAGCTTGGCGGTCAGTTCGGCGAGTTCGTCGGGCGCAGTGGCTTTCATGGTCATCGAATTGGATACGTGGAACAATCGGTTATGGTAGCATTCCACAAGGAAATGCAAGCTTCGTCCAGCCCTCGATGCGTTTTTTTCAGGAGGGGCGGAAGACGCACTCTCCGGCGGACAGACGCCTTATTTTACGGGCGGCTGGCGGCATTTTCAATGAGAATCGCACTCTCGTTGTTAGGTTTTGTTTAGGCTTTATTAAGAATTTGTTGCCACCTTTTCGGATGTGACGGCTGATTTTTTCGCCTTATTCATTGCAGAGTCGCCGGGGTGGAATCTTTCGCAGGGGCGAACGATTGGCCGGAGACCTCAATCTCGCCCCGCATCAGGCGCGGAAGGAGGTGGTCGCGTGCTTCAGCGAGGAGGGTGTTTTGGTTTTGGAGGATTTCGATTTCCCCGAAGGCGGGACGGGCCTGATCGGTGAACTGCTCGAGAATCCGGGTGGTCGGGACGAGCACGTCCAGATCTTCCAAGGCGTCGGTTTGCACCCGCTGGCGTCCGGAAGAGCCCGTCATGCTGGCGATGGCATAGGCGCGAAAGTTTTCCGTGCGGGCGAATAGGTAGACCATTTCCGGCGGGAGTTTCCGGCCCCTCATCACGATGAATTCGGTCGAACCACAGGCCGTCTCGTCGTCATTCAAGAAATTCACGAAAGCGGTTTTTCCGTTTTCGAGGCAGGGCGTGATCCGTGCGAGGAGCGTGTCGGCTCGCCGGAATTTCGCGCCCGAGGCTTGGTCCTTGGTTTCGATGTCTTCGATTAGCATCGAGTTCTCCGAAAGACAGGACATCGGAACGAATACGACCTCGCCGTGTGGAATTTTCGTTCGCGGATTCAACTCAATGGCATCCGCGACTCGGGCGCGCTCCCACCCCTCCGGCACGCCGTTGCGGATGGGGGTGGATTCGTGGCCGGGGAAGCGGAGGCGGACGAACCATTCCCGGTAGAGTTCCCGCGCCGCTTCCTCCAACAAGCTCATCCGCCGCCGGTTCACCTCGATCAAATCATCGTAGGCGGAGAGGATTTTGGCGATGCGGGTTTGGGTTTGAGATTCCGGAAGGGGAATCTTGATTCGCTGAAGAACGGGAGTCTCCAACTTCTTGGTACCATGAGAGGCTTCTGTCGCGAGACCTTGTATCGCGGGAGCCAATGCTCGAAGCACATAGAAGAGGTAGATGGGGTTGACGCAATCGGTTGGTTCGACCGCCTTCAGATCCTGGTTGAACGTCATCGTTCGTTTCGTCAACGAAACCCGAAACTCTTTCGCCAGCGACATTCCGCGGACGACCATCAAGATCGTATCGGGTGGAACGACTCTTGTGCCATTTTTTGCTCCGTGTTCGGTTACACGCGCCTCGGTCTCGAAGAGAAATGGAGGTCCCATTTCCTTGGAGCTCACCCATGGGATTTCACCATCCCAGTAGTCGCTGTTTTGTTTGCTCGGGGTTCCGCCGGACAACAACTTGACGATCTCACCAAGAGGTTTGGTTGGGATATTCACCCTTTCACCTCCTCCCAATTCCGCTGAATCGCCGCCGCCAGTTCTGCAGCCTTCGCGTTCAGCTCACCCAATTCGGCGTGGATCTCGGTCATCCTGGCGTCGAAATCGAAATCGGGATCGTCCTCCTCCGGTGCCACGCCCACGTAGCGGCCCGGCGTGAGGCTGCCGTCGTTTTCCGCAATCTCGGCGCGGGTGACGGCTTTGCAGAGGCCCTCGACATCGGCATACACACCGTCGGGAAACCGGTCCCGCAGCCAGACGGCGTGGCGGGTCAGCCGCTCGTTCTCCGCAGCCGCCTCGATCAGGGTGTCGAGGGCCGTCTCAAGCTCGGCGAAACGATTTCTCCAGCCGGGATGCTGCTTCTTGTCCTTTTCGAATTTCACCACCGCCTTCAACAGCGGGCCGAGGCGGCGTTTCACCTCCTGCACCGGCGTCCGCAGCTTGCGGCAACGCTGGGCGAGATCGGGGAGTGACTCGGGATCTTCGGTGTAGTCGCGATGGAGAATCTCCGACGCGAGTTCGTCCAGCGTCATTCGCAGATCTCTCGCCGCCGCGTCGGCTGGGGCGAGCGTTTCCTTGAAGTCGGGATCGAAATACGGGTGTTCTGATTCGTAGAGTCGCATTGTCTCCACCTCGATCAGCGCCAGCGCGTCCCGCGCGGTGTCGGCCGCGACCGCCAGTTCGCGTCGGCGTTCCCGGCAGCGGTCGGCGTAGCTTTTTGTCAGCGCGTCGAAGCGCTCCGTTTCGCCACGATACAGCCAGACGATGGCCGTCAGGTTGTCCAGTTGTTCCGGCGCGAACTCATAGACGGTTCGCGACATTTTCCGATGCACATTGCGCGCGTCGAGCATCAGGACGGTGTCGGCGCGCTCCTCCGGTTTCCCCTTGTCGTAGAACCACAACTCGCAGGGCACCTGGCGGGTATAGAAAAAGCCGCCCCGGATCGCGATCATGACATCGACGTGCCCCGTCTCGACGATCCGACGTCGCACCTCCGCCTCGCCCCGACCCGCGCTGGAGGCCTGGGAGGACATCACGAACCCGGCCCGGCCGGTATCGTTGAGGTAGCTGTAGAAATACGAGGCCCAGAGATAGTTCCCGTTGCTGACGTGTTTCTTCTTGTTCACCCCCGGCAAACCGAAGGGTAGGCGTGGGTCGCCCTCGATCCGCTCGGCATCGACCATGTCGACATTGAACGGGGGATTGGCCATCACGAAATCCGCGCCGCCACGCAGGTCGTGCTGGTCCTCGTAGAAGGTGTTTGCCTCCAGGATCTCACCCTCCAGTCCGTGGACCGCCAGGTTCATCTTGGCGAGACGAATGGTGGCCGCCGTTTTCTCCTGCCCGAAAAAGCTGACGCTGGCGGCGGTGTCCTTGCCCTCCTGCTCGATGAAATGGCTGCTCTGGACGAACATTCCGCCCGATCCGCAGGCCGGGTCCAGCACCTTGCCGTGATCCGGCTCGATCACGTTGACGATGAGCTGGACGATGGACGGCGGAGTGAAGAATTCGCCGGCGTCCTGGGCGCCCTGCATGGCGAACTTCATGAGGAAATACTCATAGATTCGCCCGAAGACATCGCCGCTGGCCGCGCGGAGCGAGTCGCGATTGAAGATGCTGAGCAGTTCCTCCAGCAGATCGCTGTCGAAGATGCCGTAGTCCTTTGGCAGGACGTTCGCCAGCGGCTCGAAGGATTCCTCGATCGCCGTCATCGCCGCGTTGAGGAGTTTCCCCCGGTCCGTTCCGTCCGGCCGACTCGCGATCCAATCGTAGCGGGCCTCCTCCGGCAGGAACAGGGCACGGCGTTTCACATAATCCGCCAGGACCGGTTCGCGATGCGTGACCGTCCGCTGAATTTCCTCGTGGGCCGCGTTGAACCGGTTCGTCGCGTGCCGCAGGAAGATGACCCCCAGGACGGGCATGTAGTATTCCGTCGAAGTCAGCTTCGAGTTCGCCCGCAACTGGTCGGCGGCTTCCCAGAGGTCGTCTTCGAGTTTCTTGAGCTGGGCGGAGGTCATGCGGCGGGAAAGCGGGGCGGCAAACCGCACCACTTAACAGGGTTTGCTCCGCAACTCAACCCTGTCGGATTCTGAAATCCCGCCGCGGAACGCCCGTCCGCCTCACTCGAAACCCGATCCGACTCCATCGTTGAAGGGGCCGACGAACTTCGCGAGATACATGAACGAAATTCCCGGCAGGAAAAGCGTATGATCGGGCAACTGCGAGACCACCTGTCCGCAGATGTAGCCGGCCAGGGTCCCGGAGGCCAGGTAAAGGGCGGCGAGTCCCAGGCGATCCTTGGTGCGGCGGGTGGCGAGGATCTGCTTCGCAATCGGCGTGTTCCTGAGGAATGGAACGGAGACGACGGCGAAAAGGGCGCCAAGGAATCCTTGGTGGACTCCACGGGCGCTCACGGCTTCGACGATCATTTCAAGGACTGTCATGGGTGTGTTCGGTTGAGTGGGTTTGGAGAGAGGCCGAGTGCTTGGCGAGCGCCTCGGCGAGAGTGTCCGGTTCCACGTGCCTCCGAACGATCGCCAGCGGGATCCGGCCGATCTCGTTCTGTTCTTCCGATTGATCCGAAAGTTCCGCCATGATGGCGGCCACCGCCTTGCTGTTGAAATGCTTGAGCGCCTCGAACGGAATGGCGGCTTCCGTCTCATCCAGCGCCTCGACCTTGGCCTTCAACTCCAGCGCGGTCTTCACATTAAGCTCAATCATGAGCCGCTCTTCCAGCCACTGAACCGCCAAGGTGTTCCACGTGTGGTGAGGGCTGACGAACTCGACCAGATGCTCGATTCCCCTTTTCAACAACGGGCTCACCGAAGCCTTCAACAGCTCGGTTTCACCCTTTTTCGCTGGCCTCCCCGTTGGCATGGTTACTTGTTAATACCTTTTTAATACCTTTTGCAAGCACTTTCGTAACCGTTTATGAAAAAAATATAAGCTATGATTATTTGTTTTGATAAATAGATAGTTCACTAATCTTAAGTAATTTTTTTTCACCTTTCATGGCAGGATTCGCCATTGAGGGCGAAGCGCGATTCGTGCGATGCTGAGGTGTGAGCATGACCGAAGCAGCCACGGCAGCAGCGACGGGATTCCCGGCCACGACATGGCGACACCGGGAAGGGGATCGCGTCGTCTGCACGCTCTGACCGGGCGAATGCCGCATCGGCGAAGGGCAGCGCGGCTTCTGCTTCGTGCGCAAGAACGAGGGCGATCAGATCGTTTTGACCACCTACGGGAAGAGCACCGGCTTCTGCATCGATCCCATCGAGAAGAAGCCGCTCAACCATTTCCTGCCGGGGACGCCGGTCCTCTCCTTCGGCACCGCCGGGTGCAACCTCGACTGCAAGTTCTGCCAGAACTGGTGAGAAATCGCTCGAGATCGAGATCCTCTCCGAGGAGGCCAGCCTTGAGGAAATCGTCGCCGCCACCAAGGCCAACGGCTGCCGCAGCATCGCCGTCACCGCCGATGCCTGGATCGACGGCGACAACGAGTTCAGCGTCTTCGAGGGCGAACCATTTCCCTCTCCTCTCCCACAGCCAGAGACCGCTCCCTCCACTCTCTCGCAAAAGAGCATACAAGTCCTCGCATGGCTCTCGTGTACGCCTTCCTCTGCCGCGAGACCGGCACGGCCCAGATACCCGCCTCCCTCGCGACACATTCAGCCGCGCCCCATGGCCTCATCCTTGAGATCGGCCGTCGCCGCGCCGAAGTCGCCATTGCCGACTTGGTTCGCGAGGCAGATCCCCATAGACTCCACGACATCTGCCTGATGGAAGACATATTCATGTGCAGCCTGCGCCCCGCGCGCGTCGTGCTCCTCGCACTGGCGCCGCGGGGGGGGCACCCTTCGAAGTCGTGATCACCCGACACGACCCCAGCGCCCGAGTTACCGGAGTTCGCAATCGGGTGGCGGGATACGCGGGAGCCATCCTGCGATGAGCGGCCAACACCAATCCATAAACATCAGCCGGTGGAAAATGCCTAGTAGATATTTCTCGACAAGATCGAAACAATTACTTGACTTCGACAATATATCCCGCTATAGGTCGAACTCTCATCAAAAAATCCTCACCGATGTTTTCATCCATCACCAGATTCACCCAACCCAAAGCCGCGACACGCTGGCATTTGTCGATGCCCTCCGAGGTGATCGGCATGGCCCGTCCGTGTCTCTTTATCCGGCCCCTGAGTTCGGTGAACCATTTGGATAGCCTTGTCGGCAATGAAGAAGGGAGGGCTGGGTCCACGTAAGTGTAGTCGTGACAGCGACTTGCGTGGACCCCGCCCTCCGAGAGGAGGCGGGGTTTTTTCTTGTCCGGATCTTCCAGAATCGATCCATTCCAACGCAAACCACCTGAACGCGCGAACTGATCGCGCCTGAACTGAAACCAGATTTCCCCAAAAAAGAACCCGCTACCGGCGGTCACCGGTAGCGGGCCTGTGAGAGAACAACCAGATCGAAACGAATCGACTGACTGCTCGCAACGCCAAAAACGTAGCAGCGATTCGGTCAAGGTCAAGAGAGGCAATACTATACTTTTGCCCACCTTACCCTCGTGCCCATCGATTTCGGTATATAGATAAACTCTCTCACGGAATGAATCAGAACAATCCTTTCCTTCACAATCCAAGAGAGGCTTCCCCCCGGGAGGTGTGCCTGCCAAACACCGAAACGTCCGTCGTGAAAACCTGCGGCTGTCTCGTCAGAGAACGAGGCAACGGTGTTCGTTCTTTATTCTATTTTCCACAACGAGAAGGCAACCTGATCGGCTCACGATTGATCGCCCCGGAAACATCCAGAAGCGCCGCTCACCCGGCCGGCCGCTTCCCCAACCGGAGTCTCTCCAACGCTCGCCGAAAGCGACTCAAAACGAAACCATCTACAGGACTAGTCTCCTGCGGCACCCGGGCGGTTGGCAGGATCCCGGCCCATGGCGGTCTGGTCGACCCGGCCGTAACGGCAACCCTCTCGGAGTGGTCAGTCATTCAACCATCCTGAAATTCTCAGGATCGCACGCACGCCGTCGGCGAGTGGGTATCGCGGCCGGGCTCCAACCCCGGCGCTCAGAGGGTTCTATTCCTTCGCGGCGTGCCATTTTTCTCCGGAATACCCGGGGCTGAAGTGTCAAAAGATCGCACGCCCGCCTTGCATGCGGGAAGACCGGGAGCGATACCCGGCAGCTCCACCATTATTTCCAGCAGGGAGTTACCAATTCCATTCTGACCAAATCGCAAGCCGAGAAGTCTCGACCCGGGGCTCATAACCCTGGAGACCTGGAGCGTTACCGGGGCTTGCCACCAATTTCCCGGGGATTGGGTGCGGGGTAGCAAGGATGTCCACTAACGACGGCCTTCGAGGGCGGGAATCCTTTCACGTTTCACTTTCGCACCTTCCCACCACAAAAAGACGCTGTCACAAAATCCGCCGGAAGACGACGATTGGTGCGATTCCACCAGCGCCTACCATTTTTCCCGATTGCCCGTGGGGTAACAGTAGCCCACCGGATTGTTAATCCGCGAGGTCTTGGTGCGAATCCAAGCGGGCGAGCCATTTATTCCTTCCATTCTCCCTACCGTAGCTCAACAGCAGAGCGCTCGACCGATAATCGTGAGGTTGCGGGTGCAAGTCCCGCCGGTGGGACCATTTCCTCCCCTGGCCGTATAGCTGAGACAGATTAGCGCGTCCCTGAAGCGGACGAGAGCCCGGTGCAGTTCCGGGGGCGGCCGCCATTTTCCGTTCCCGTGGTGTAGCAGAAGCATGGCGCTGTGCGAAGGCGTCGGCCTGGGTGCAAATCCCGGCGGGAACACCAATCTCTCCCAACGTTTCCAGGTCCTGAAGAGAAACAGCAGACTCGCCGCGTTGTCAGCGCGGAGACAGCCGGGGCAGCACCGGTCGGGACCGCCATTATCAACATCGAACCAAGAACATTCCTCCGTGGTGTAAGCGGGCAGCATAACAGGCTTTTACCCTGTCGGTGCGGGATCGTGGCCCGCCGGTGGAACCAATTTCTCGTCTTCAAGAAAGACGTTGGCCGTGGTGTAAGAGTCAGCATTCGACGCTGTGACCGTCGCGGAGCGGGTGCGAATCCCGTCGGCCAACCCATTTCAGGTAACCGTCCCTGACCGGAGCTAGTGAACCGGCTCGCCCGCAAAGCGAAGTGTGGTGGGAGCGTAACCCACAGGGACATCCAGTTTACGACTGGCGTCGTTGGTCGAGAAGCAAGAGGTCGGTTTTCCAAACCGAAATGGCCGTAGCATTACCGGCGCGACGCACCATTTTGAACCGCACTGGGAGGCCCTTCTTCTCGGGGAACTCATCAGTCGAAACTCCAAAATCCCAATTCACAATGGGGCTTAGTTTAAAAGCAGAACACCTCTCTTACAAAGAGGAGGCGGGGGAGCATTACCCCCAGCCCCCACCAATTCTCCCCTTCGCGACATTGGTCCAAAAGCAAGACGCGGGCGTGCCAAGCCCGATACCCCGGGGCGGTACCGGGATGTCGCACCAACTTTTCCCATCATCTATTGGAGTCATCAACCGGACAAGCGCGCCGGCGTCGCCTGCTAAGCGATCGGTGCCGTCCCCATCGGACGGCATGAGGTGCAAGTCCTCGTGGCTCCGCCATTTTTTGTAGCATGCGACCAGAGATGGTCGCGCTCCGATAATCCCCACGTAGCCCAATGCGGAGGCGTCCGGCTCAGACCCGGAAGCTTGCGGGCGCGAGTCCCGCCGTGGGGAGCAATCTCCACACTCCTCCGTGGCCGAAGTCAGCAAGGCACTCCTCTCGTAAAGGAGACCATGTCGGTGCGATACCGACCGGAGGAATACTTTCCAGTGAGGAGCCCACTCTTCACTACCGACTCATGACTCCAAAAATCCCGGGTCGTCCAACAGTCAGGATACCTGGCTCTGAACCAGGAGATCACGGTGCGAATCCGTGCCCGGGCGCCAATTTTCTTCCATCACGTCCTTGTAGTGTAGTGGCCAGCACACCTGACTTTCTATCAGGGAGCCCGGGTTCGAGTCCCGGCTGGGATGCCAATTTCATTCCTCTTCCGCTTTCACGCGGCAGTGAGGCCGAAAGCTTCCGGCGCTTCGTCGCGAAAACGGGCAAACGCCCGCGCGTCTTCAGCTTTGATCTCACCAGCTACGGCAGTCTCCAGTTCCCCGAACCGGAGGTCCACGCTCTCGCCGGATTCAGCGACAAAACGATGGAGACCCTGCGTTTCCTCGGGTCGGACAAGTCCGCACTGATCCGCGAAATCGAGCGCATCGAGTTCTGAGTCGCTGCCGCTTCCCGTCGGGAGCGGGCGGATGCGTCCAGGGGGGCAAAGTCCGCCCCCTTTCCTCATTCTTTCGAATTCGTTACTTTACGAAAAATCCAAAAAACGTCTAACTCTCCAATCCGATGAGCATCCTGCACAAAAACATCGTTCTGGTTCTCAACCGCAACTGGCAGGCGATCAACATCAAGACACCCGCCGATATTTTTTGCCAGATGGCGACCGATGTCGCCACCGCCCTCGACATTCAGGGCAATGATTGGATGGTCCCCACCCGCTGGGAGGATTGGAAAAAGCTGCCGGTGCGCGAGCATGACTTCAGCATCGGTACCGCCCATGGTGCCATCCGCGTGCCCACCGTGGTGGTCCTGTCCCGCTTTTCCAAGGTCCCGATGAAGCGTCCCAAGTTCAACGCCCGCAACCTGTGGGCTCGCGACGGCGGACGCTGCCAATACACCGGGAGGGAACTCAAACCCGGCGAGGGAAACATCGACCACGTCGTCCCCCGCTCCCGCGGAGGCGCCACCAGTTGGGAAAACTGCGTTCTGGCCGCGCGCGATGTCAACAGTCGCAAAGCCAACCGCACCCCCGATGAAGCCGGCCTGAAGCTGCTCGCCAAACCCCGCGAACCCCGCGAGGTGCCCGTGACCGTGCTGCTGAAAAACGTGCACGAGATTCCGGATTGGGAGCCGTTTCTGATGTGAAGCTTTCGTCCGCGCGGTCTCGAAGGGTTTCCCGGAGAGATCCCGCCCATCGGTCGGATAACAAGTAGCTCAATGGTAGAGCAGCTGATTCGAAATCAGTTGGTTGCCGGTTCGAATCCGGCCACATCCCTCACCGCCTCCCCGCCCGCCTGTCGCCCCGCGCGACAACCGTCAAAGAGTCCCGCGAGACCGATCCCTCCCCGAAGTTCTGGTAACCCAGGGTGACATCGCGTCCTCCCACCCCGCGGCGGCGGCGGGCGGCGAGGCGGTTCCCGATATTATTCCCCCACCCAACAGGGTTGGGTCGTCGATCCTACCCTGTTGTGTCAGCCATATTCGGGGGAGGGAGAGACCCCCGCGCTCACAGTGAGGAAAGAACGAACACCCTGGGCCAAAATCGCTATCTCGCCTTTTCCGATTCACCTAACCAACCAAATATCATGATTGAAATCATCACCGCCATCATCATCCTCGTGATCGCCGTCACGGCGGCGGGCGCCGCTTTCCGGCTGATCAATGAATCCGTCGAGACGGTCACGGTCTGGGACTACCAGACGGCGCTGCATTTCCGGCACGGGCGTTTCGTGGAAACGCTCGCTGCCGGCAAGCACCGCCTCTGGGGTCGAGGCCACACCGTCTTCGTCTACGACACGCGCCTCACCGAACTGGTGGTCGCGAGCCAGGAAGTCATCACCGCCGACAGCGCCACCCTCAAATTGAGCGCCGTCGCCCAGTGGAAGATCGCCGACGCACGCAAATACCACGAAGCGACTCAGGATCCCAACCAGGCTCTCTACTCCCGCATCCAACTGGCCCTGCGCCAGGTGATCGGGGGGCTGGAACTGGACGCCATCATCGAACAGAAGGCGCGCTTCGGCCGCGACCTGCTCGAACTGGTTCGCGACACCGCGCTCAACGAATACGGCATGGCGGTGGAAACGGTCGATCTCCGCGACCTGATGTTGGGTGGCGATCTCAAGGCCGCCTACGCCGGCGTGCTTCACGCCCGCAAGGAATCCCAAGCCAAGCAGGAACGCGCCCGTGGCGACGCCGCCGCCCTGCGCACTCTGGCCAACGCGGCCCGCGTCTTCGAGAACAATCCCGAACTCTTCCGCCTACAGTACCTGGAAACCCTGAAACAGGCGGGCACCGCCGGTTACGGCAACCAGCTCATCATCGGCGTGCCCGAGGAATTGCTGGGCGCGGTGAAGAAATCGTAAATCAACGAAACGAATTGGCCTCTTCTTCAATCCTTGGAACGAACACCACAACCGCAACGGTTCGGACGGCTGGGCCAGCCGTCCCCTCCTATCTTCCCTCTTGGAATGCTCCGGTAGGGACGTCTCGCCGAGGCGTCCGCCAAGCTCTTTGCCGGAATTTTCAAGCCTGGACGATCAACTCCCGAATCTCCTCCAGCGTCGCCAAATGCCCTCGGCCACCGAGCCCGGTGGCGTTGAGGGCGGCGGCGGCGCTGGCGAAGGTGGCGGCTTCCTTGACCGACCAGCCGCGCAGGTGGGCGAAAAGGAAGGCACCGTGAAAGACATCGCCGCAACCGGTGGTATCGACGACTTTTTCCACGGGGAAGGCCGGTTGATGAAAGACCTCGCCCGCGTCGGTGGCGAACCAACTCCCGTTCTCCCCATCGGTGACCGCCGCGATCTTGGCTCCATACCCGATCATGGCGGCGAGCTGTTCGCCGGTGTCCGCGGAATCGACCAGATGTTCGGCGAAGTCGCGGGCGCTGATGTGGATGTCCACCAGTGGCAGGATTTCCCTCAGACGCTCGTGATACCGACCCGCGCCCCCGTCGAAGGATACCAGCCCACCCGCGCCGCGAATGGCGAGAGAGGCATCCACGCAGGCGGGCCAATGGCGACCATTGAGGTGGAGAATTTTCGCCCGGCGGATGGTCTCGATGGGCATCTCATCGATGGAGAGCGGAGTGAAGTCACCCGGCGAGAAGACCACATGACGGGCACCGTCGCGTTGGCGCACCAGGACGGCGGCGAAGGCGGTCTCGCGGCCGGGCTCAAGCTCGAGGTGGCGGATGTCGACTCCGGCGGCGCGGTATTCATGGACCAGAAGCTCGCCGCGCCAGTCGTCTCCGACGCGATCAATGATGGCGGTCCGGGCTCCGAGTTTCGAAGCCGTCACCAGAGCGGTCGGAACGGGACCGCCGCCCTGCAGTCGGCTCTGGATGATTTCGGTGACGCCTTCGCCTTCGGGGAACTCTTCGACGACTTTGAGCAGATCGATCGTCGACATGCCAATGCCCACAATCTCGAAAGAGGGCGCATCCGGGGTGTTTTCCATCGTGTCACACGCTTCGCCCCCGCTGGCCCGTCGATCAACCACGGATGGACGCGATTGTTCGCGGACCCGGGTATGCGCGGAAAAATCCGTGTGTTTCCGTATCCATCGATGCTCGTATGATTACCCGCCCTCTGATGAAGAACTTGACCCTCCATGATGCCCGCGCCCCGGAATGTCTCCTTTTCGAGTGCGTGACCGGCAGCCGCGCCTACGGCACCGACACACCCGAGTCGGACACGGACCTGCGCGGTGTTTTCATACTACCCAAGCGGCTGCTCTACGGGCTTGGCTCAGTGGAGCAGGTCAGTGACGAGACGAACGACGAAACTTTCTACGAGATCGGACGCTTCATCGATCTTCTCACCAAGAACAATCCCAATATCCTGGAGATGCTCTACGCCCCGGAGGACTGTGTGCGTTTCCGCCATCCACTGATGGACAGTATCCGCCCGGAGTGGGTGCTTTCCCGAAAATGCCGCGACACCTTCGCCGGCTACGCGATCACCCAGGTGCGCAAGGCGCGCGGACTGAACAAGAAGATCGTCAATCCCATGGATGGCCCGAGGAAATCGGTGCTGGAATTCTGTCACGTGGTCGAGGGTCAGGGCTCGGTGCCACTGAATGACTGGCTGGCGGCCCGGGGTCTGCGACAATTCGATTGCGGGCTGGTGAAGATTCCCCACATGCGCGACGTCTTCGGGATCTATCACGACGCGAGTCGCGCACTCGGCTATCGCGGCATCATTCGCTCGGAGGAGTCGACCGAACTGAACCTGAGCAGTATACCCAAGGGCGAGGAACCGGTCGGGTGGATGAACTTCAACAAGGACGGCTACAAGAAATACTGCCGCGAGTATCGCGAATACCACGAGTGGCTCGCGAACCGGAACGAGGCCCGCTACGCGACCAACGTGGCCCACGGGAAGAACTACGATTCCAAGAACCTGATGCACACCTTTCGCCTCCTCGACATGGCGGAAGAAATCGCGCGCGACGGACGGATCACGGTGCGCCGTCCGAACTCGGGGGAGTTGATGCGGATTCGACGGGGCGAGTTCGAGTATGGGGAACTGATCGCGAGAGCCGAGGAGAAGATCGAGCGGATCGAGGCTTTGTTCGCGGCGTCGGACCTGCCGGAGGAGCCTGATCGCGAGAGGTTGGAAGCCGCGTTGGTGGAGATCCGGGAGGCGTGGTATGCGGGGGGAAGGAACCGCTGATCTTCGGTGATTTTCGTTTATGTTGCGGAGCGCGAACATCGCCGTTCGCTCCGGTTGATCGGGGCGATGAGGGATCATCGCGCTCCCGGAGAGTCATTCCCGACCTATCATTTTCGATGAAAACCCTGATCGTTCCCGACGTACACAACCACACCGCCGAGGCGGAGGAACAGGTCGCGCGTTATCCCGCGGACCGGGTGATCTTTCTGGGTGATTACTTTGATAGTTTCGGGGACTCGCCCGAGGTGGCGGCGGACACGGCGCGCTGGCTGAAGGACTCGCTGACGCGTCCGGAGCGCCTGCATCTCTGGGGCAATCACGATCTCTGGTATCGTTTCCCTTTCAATCCCCAAATCTGCTGGATCGGCTCGGGGTTCACCCCGCAGAAACACGCGGCCATCTCGTCCATCCTCGGAGACGAGGATTGGGCGCGCCTTCGTCTGGTGACCTTCCTTGACGGCATCGCCTTTTCCCACGCCGGCATCGCGGAGGATGTCTTCGCCCATCCGGTGAAGGGGCTGTCTCCGGAACTGGTGACCGACACCTGCGCCGAGGCGATGCGGGACGCGGAAGCCTCGCTGGCGCATCCGGTGATGGGCGAGCGCGGCATCGTGTGGCTGCGCTGGTGGGAGATGGAAGTGCTGCCGGAGTTTTCCCAGGTCGTCGGTCATACCGTGGACCGGGCACTGAGAATCGAATCGCGGGGTGAGCGGTTCAATCTCTGCCTCGACACCATGGGCCGTTTCCTGGGATGGCTGGAGGACGGCGTCATGGGGGTGATCGACGATCATCATCAGAAAATCGTGTGGCGGCACGAGACCGATGAGGCTGTCTGACTTCGCGGAGACTCGCCACGCTTTTTGTTTTTCCGCCCCGGCTTTCGATCTATCCTATGCGCCATGTCCCAAGCTCCCCAGCCCGCCCCCATCGATCCGGCCGCGCTGCCGGAGCTGTGCCGCGCCGTCATTCGCGAGGCGAAATTTCCCATGCTCGCCTCGCTCGACGGCGATCAACCACGGCTGCGTCCGGTGTCTCCGGTGCGGGTGGATGAGGACACCTTTGTGATCTACGTGGCAAATCTCCGCGGCTACCACAAGACGGGCGAAATCTCCGCGAATCCCCGGGTGGAGCTTTGTTATCTCGCCCCGAGCCACGACCAGATCCGCGTCACCGGAGTCGCCAAGATCCTGGAGGACGACGCCCTGCTTGGGGAAATCTGGGAGGCCAATCCCCTGCTGCGGCGCTATCTCGGCACGCCCGACAACCCGGAGCTGATCATTTACCGCATCCTACCCAATCGACTGCGCTTCATGCGCGAGTGGGCCCTGGAATATCACGAGGTGCCGCTGGGCACCTGACCGAACGGACATGGCGACCGCTTCCGAATCCGATTTCGTCACTCATCTGCTGGAGTTGCTCGCTCCCGCCGGAGAAGTCGTCGCCCGGCGCATGTTTGGCGGGCACGGGATCTTTCACGACGGGTTGATGTTCGGCCTCGTGGCGGATGGGATCTTTTTTCTGAAAGTGGACGAAGTGAACCGTCCCGATTTCGACGCCCTGAATCTGCCGCCTTTCCGCTACGAGGGGAAAAACGGCAAGGTCGCCGTGATGTCCTACTGCCAATGTCCCGAGAGGGCTCTGGATGGCGCGGACCGGATGCTACTCTGGGCTCGCTCGGCGATGGCCGCCGCGGAGCGGAATCGGAAGCCGAAGACCAGGACGCGATAACGCTGAGGCGGGACTGGCTTTTTTTCCCGATCTGAAATATCGATCCCTCCATGGTTTCACCGTTCCGCATCGCCCTCGTTCTTGCCATCTCCGTCGTTAGTCACTCCGTCCGCGCCCAGGACCCGACACCCACCGTCACGGGGCCGCAACGGTGGGAAAAAGACATCGCCGCCTTCGAGGCCGCCGACCGGGAGACTCCGCCGCCGAAAAACCCGGTGATCTTTGTCGGCAGTTCCAGCATCCGCATGTGGACTCTCACCGAAAACTTTCCGGATCTGCCCACCCTGAATCGCGGATTCGGGGGTTCGACCCTGGCGGATTCCATCCACTATTTCGACCGGCTCATCACACCCCATCGCCCCGGAGCCATCGTCGTGTACGCCGGCGACAACGACATCGCCAAGGACATGACCGCCGAGGAGGTGGAGGCTGATTTCCGGAAGCTCGCCGGGCTGGCGGCCGAGCGACTCCCCGGCACGCCGGTCATTTACATCGCCATCAAACCGAGCATCAAGCGCTGGAATCTGTGGCCAACCATGAGCCGTGCCAACTCCCTCATCTCCGCCTGGTGCGCCAGCCGGGTAGATGTCCACTTCGCCGACATCGCCGCCCCGATGCTCGCGGACGTCGAGCCCGGCCAGCCACCCCGCGCCTCCCTTTTCAAAAAAGACGGACTTCACCTCAGCGCCGAGGGCTACGCCATGTGGGCGGAGGTCATCGCGCCGATCCTGGCGGAATCCCTGAAGAAAGACTGACGAATCAAGCCGGCTCCAGGCCGGTGATGCCGGGTTTGGCGCTGCTGCCGAAGGTATCGATCTCGACGCCCATCTGACGCGCCAGTTGGACAAACAGATTGGCGAACTCGGCGTTGTTGTCGGGATCGTGGCCGAGGTGCTGTCCGTGGCGGAATCCCCCGCCAGCGAGCAGCAGGGGGAGATTTTTCCAACTGTGACTGCTGGCATTGCCGAGATTGGAGCCGTACAACACCATGGTTTGGTCCAACAGATTGCCGCCCTCCTCGGTCCGCGACTTGAGGCGGGCGAGGAAATCATTGAGCGCCCGAAACTCCTCGGCCTCGATGATCTTGAGCTCCTCGATCTTCTTCTCATCCCGACCGTGGTGGGACAGGTTGTGCCAATCCTGGGTCACCCCCTGGATCGTTGGCACCGCGTTCATCCCGCCGATGCGATAGGTGATGGTGCGGGTGGAGTCGGTCTGCAGTGCCAGGACGATGAGGTCATACATGAGGCGCTGCTTGCCGATGGCGTCGAATTTGTCCTGGATATCACGCAAGGGAGCGGTATCGACTTTGGGCTTGGGATGCTCCACCCAGCCCTCGGAAACTTGCAGCCGCGACTCCAGATCGCGCACCGAGGTGAGGTATTCATCGAGTTTTTCCCGGTCCTGGTGCCCAAGCTCCCCGCGCAACCGCCGGGCCTCGCCGAGCACGGTGTCGAGAATGCTTTTCCCGCGCTTCAGATCGCGCGCTTGCCGCGCCTTTTCCTCCGCGGTGCCCTCGATGAAGAGTTGCCCGAACATGCGGGCGGGCGACGACTCACCCGGTATCTCCACCCCGCTGTCTGTCCAGGAGAGCGAGTCGTTGCTGTTGGACAACGCGAGGTAGGGGTAGCGGGTCTCCAGGCCGATCTGGTTGGCGATCACCTGGTCGATCGAGATCGTGTTCTTGAATCCCGCCAACCCGGGGCGCTTGGCCGATGTCAACCAGGTCAACTCGGAGGCGTGCCCGTTGTTGCCGTTCTGCTCCGGATGCGAAAGGCCGGAGAGGATGGTGAAATCGTCCCGATGCTCCTTGAGCAGATCGAGATAGGGCGTCAGCTCGTAGTCCCGACCGGTTTTCTGGGGAATCAGGAATGGCGCGTGAAAGCCGAGTCCGGCGCACATGGCGACAAACCGCCTCGGGGGTCCGGCGACAGATCCCGACGCGGCGAATGCCGGACGCATGGCGTCGAGCAGCGGCAGGGAAATTCCGACCCCGAGTCCACGGAGGAAACGGCGGCGATCCAGAACGATCCGGGAGGCGATGTGGATGGATTTCATGACGTGGAATGCGTTGGGAGACGAATGAACGGGTCACTTGTGACGGAAAATCTCACTCTGGACGACGGTGCGCACGAGATCGCGCACCCCTCTCCCCTCGGCGACGGCTCGCTCGGCGAGAGAATCGATTTCCGCCCGGTCGGAAAAGCCCATCTCCCGACCGGTCGCGAAAATCAGCAGCTTTTTGATCAAAGTCCGGGCCAGGCGGACCTCGTCGGCGGCGAGTTGATCGCGAAACTGCCGATAGCCGTCGAAGGCGCCGTAATCCAGCGAAGCGCCCGAGGCATCGACCGGCTGCCCGATCCGGTAGCGGGCATCCCGCCCTTTCACCACCACTTCGGCCTTGGGACCGTCCCCACCGATGGAGCGATAGTGTTCCCGCCAGCCACCAATGGGATCGAAGCTCTCCAAGGCGAAGCCCGGTGGATCGATCAGTCGGTGGCAGCCCTGGCAACTTTCCATTTCGCGATGTTTGTCGAGCAGTTGCCGGAGAGTGGAGGCCCCGCGGATATCCGGCTCCAGCCCCGGCACGGCGGGGGGAGGCGGAGGCGGGACCACGCCCAGTATCCGCTCCAGCACCCACACGCCACGCAGCACGGGAGACGTGTTGGTGCCGTTGGCCGACACCTTGAGGATGCCGCCCTGGCTGAGA
This sequence comes from uncultured Verrucomicrobiales bacterium, assembly GCA_964439145.1. Taxonomy (GTDB): domain Bacteria; phylum Verrucomicrobiota; class Verrucomicrobiia; order Verrucomicrobiales; family DEV007; genus JAEUHH01. Next base: position 43,529 of record CAYTNL010000028.1, on the reverse strand, counting down.
AAGCCCCCGCGCACACTGTCGGCAGGCAAGGTCACGCGGCGCAGCTCGGGACCGCTCACGCCCTCGATGCCATAATGCTCCGCGAGCCGCTCGTTGAGCATCGCGAAATCCGATTTCACCAGATGAGCGACGGACAGATTGCCCTCTAACAACTCGCGGAAATAGGCGCGGGTCTCATCGATCATGGAGTCCTGAAGGTAGAGATCGAACTCGGGAAAAAGCTCCGCGTCGGGAGCCGTGAACTCGATGTTGCGAAGGTCCAGCCAGGAATCGGTGAAATCCGCCACGAAACGGTCCAGATGCGCCCCCGCCATCAAACGCTCAGCCTGACGCGTCAGTTGTGCCGCGTCCGCGGAGAGTTCTCCGGATTCCGCCGCCGCGAGCAACTCGCGATCCGGACTGGTGCGGGTCAGGAAATACGAGAGCCGCGCGGCGATGGCCTCATCGTCGAGCGGGCCGGGCGCCTCTCTCAAGTAGAGGAAATCGGGCGAGCAGAAGATCGCGATAATCCCGGTCTTCAACGCTTCCTCGAAATCGGCACCCCCCGCCATCTCATTCGCAAACAGCTCCAGATAGGGCCCCAACACTTCATCCGCCACCGGCCGCCGAAAAGCCGCCCCGGCCACCCGGCGGAACACCCCCTTGGCATCGGCGACCGGGTCCTCCGACACGATCTCGAATCGCGGTGTGTAGCGCGCCTTCTGACGGTCCGCCGGATTCGCCGGCGTGATCTCGCGCCGATCCAGCCCCTCGAAGATCAGCCGGTGCCCTCGAGAGGGAAACTCCTCCACCAAGGGGCCCTCGATTTCCACCCGCTGAATGGCGAGTCCCGGACCATCCCAACGGTCGGCCCCGGTGTCGCGGAACTTTTTCCCATCCGGATACAGCGTCTCAGGCTGTATGGCCAGGCGATAACCGGCATCGATCCACGCTTCAAACTCCACCGTCTGCGGATCGCCGGGCGCGAAGGAAAAATAGCCGAGCGTCGGCTGTTCCGCCCCGCGCTGATAGGTTTTCGCCGACACGGAAAAAGTCAGCGGCGCCTCCGATTGATGCGCGTAGCCGGTCACCCGGACCCGGTAGCTCCCCGCCATCCTGACACTGGCCTCGCGGAGGCTCCCGTCGGGATAGCCCGTCTTCTGGTAGAACACGACCGCCCCGTCACCGAGTTGGCCCCAGGTTTTGCCGAGAAACTTTTCGCTGTCCCTGGATTCCAGGTAGTTCGCGGAGATCACGGCCGATTCGGGGGCTTCGAGCCGATTCTCGATCGCGGCGTCGAGCACCGCCCCGGCCGCCTCGAGGTATCGCTCCATCTGGACCATGGAGAGATTCAGCGTTTCCCCCACGTTGTCGAAGCCGTGGGTGAGACCATCCGGGGGGAGTCGATTCACCAGATCGAGCCGGGTTCCGAACAGATCGTTCATCGTGTTCTCATACTCCCGCCGGTTGAGTCGCCGCAGCACCGTCCCTTTCACGACTTGGTGGGCTCTGGACAGTTCGCCACCGAGAGATTGGAGAAAGGCATCCCGCGCCGCGCCCGCCGGACGCTCCTCATCCGCCGGGGGCATGATGCCTTGGTCGACCTGATCAAAGACGCGCACCCATTTCTCGAACGCGGCCGGATCGCTCAGGTCGGTGCCGAGCGCATCGAGGTCCAGGCCGCCCTTGGCCGTGAGATCATCATGACATTCGAGGCAATACCGCTCGAAAAACGGAACCAGCGGCGCCACGAATCCCTCCGCCGCGAGCAAACCGACGGGCTTGGCGATCAGCCAATAGACCAGGCAAGCCATCGGGGCCAAGCGTGTGAATCCAGTCATCATTTTCGCAAATCAGTCAATCACAGGGGCGGGAGTTTCCGAACAGAAAATCGCGCCCCCATTCCAGAAACGGTCGCCTCCGAAAAAACCTGACAATTCCCCCACGCGATGACGGAGGGGGCGTGTTGATGGCGCGCAGGAACCAAAAAGAGAGTGGCGGAGGGGGTGGGATTCGAACCCACGGAACCTTGCGGTTCAGCAGTTTTCAAGACTGCCGCGATAGACCACTCTGCCACCCCTCCGAGATAAACCAGTTCGTTTACCGAGCCGGAAATTACACGAGAAACGCGGCCTTTCAAACCGGCGCTTTGAACAGCGACCTAAAGACTTCAACCGACTCCGAATTGAGAGAATTCTTGCAAGCTTGCATCATTTCTGAGATGTTAGGCTCCGAAACATGATCACGACACAATCAAATTCGCGGGTATTGTTACTGAGCCTGTTGGTGATTTTCTGGAAATTTCCCACCATTGCTCAGGACGGAAGCGGCTCGTCCGGCGGCTACGACAAACTGAACGAGCTGAGACGCGCCCCTTTCAGCCAGATCAGGGTCAGTCGCCCAGTCAGCCAAGATGATACGGCGTCGGCTCCAGATTCAACATCGACTTCGCCCGCCCTCCCCGCGATGGAAGAAGGCTCGGATGAATCGGAAGAAGGATCCCCAGTTGCCCTAGCATCTCCCGCAGAGGCTGAATCATCCCAAGCTAAACCTAAAGAAGGACTGCTTTCTCGTTTCAAACTCAAGGGCAAGCGGGTGAAAACTGACGAGTCTGCCGCATCAGAGACAGCTGAAGTGATTCCCAGGTCCCCAGAGGCCGCTGTAGCGGCCTCCTCGTCGGACCCGCCCCCCACCCCATCGGATATGGACGGCGGATCCAATCGACAGTTCAGCGAGGAGGTTCATCGGCTACTTACTCCGGAAGCAGCCTTCGCTCGATTCGGCAATCCTTCAGGGCAAATGCCTTCCACCCCGATTTTGTCCCAGCCCCAAAACGTGGAAGAGACTCCCGCCTCCCGCTCTATGAAGCAACCGACACCCATGGCAAGAGTCGAACCCGCAGCTCCGCGGGAGACTGGGACTCCCAACGAATCAAGTGACACTTCCCGGACCACCACAGATGATTCGTCCAGCAACAACAGTGATGGAGGAATGCTGAAGAAATTTTTTGGTGGGTTCGGAGGTGGACAGAAGGAAATGGGGCCTACGGAGATGCCTCCCGCGCCCCAGCCCGCAGTATCAGAAGCCCCCGATGCGGTCGCCCCGGCTGAGCTAACCCGCAGTGAAGCCAGCCATGATCTCCCCATCGTCAAGGCTATCAGTTCCCCGGCTACCACCTCCCCGCCGGGAATGGCTGCTACCGGAGAATCCCCGGATTCCGCGCCATCTACCGAGCAGGAATTTTCTGACGCGGATGCCATTCCGAAGCCCAAACAGAATTTTTTCCAGAGATTGATCGGTAACAACGCGAAGTCTGATGCTGAGAAAGACAAAGCCGAATCGCCCATGGTTATCGTGACCGAACCCATGCCCGTAAAAACGGAGGAGCCTCCACCCGCAGATGAAGAAGGCTTCACGATACTGCCGATTGGGCCAGTCGCCCCCTTGGAATCATCCGCAGCGATCAATGGCGCCAGCCCGCAGCTCGAATTGCCTTCCATGGAACGGGACGTAGCGGACCGTGAGTCTTCAGGTTCCGAAGCTGGATTCCTCAAGAAGCTTTTCAGTTCGCGTGATGAATCAACGGAGGAAATGACCACGATTGCTTCCCAAGGCAGCGGCGATAGCAGCAATACCTCCGCTCCCATACCCTCGATTTCGGTTCCTTTCGCGATAAATGGGGGCACTTCCCCTGATGCCGACTTGTCCAGCCTCGACTCTTTCGACCCGGGTGATCAGGAAGTTCTCTCCACCCGAATATTCGTCGCCGTGAGTAATTACGACGGCCTTCAATTGATTTCACCCAACGGGAAACCAGGCACTAAACTCTCATTCGCCCAAGTTGTAGAAAAGCTCTCTGATGGAGTCAATTGGTCTAAGATCAGGCTAGCCGATGGTGGAGAAGGATTCATTCCAAGTAACGATCTGCGCCCCGCATCTTTCGACGAAACGGTTGCCTACCTCCGCAGACAGTAACGGAGACGAAGTCTGGATTACTTGTGAAGTTACGGGCGACTCCGTGAGGCTTCGAGCCGGGACCGCAGGTAGCCCTGATTGAATTTTTTTGCCTGATCGCGTAGTATCGAACTCACGATGAATAGCACCCTCAAAATTCTTCCTTTTCCGGTCGCGGCAGCACTTTCCATGGCGTTGCTCGCTATCCCCTCTGCATGGGCTCAAGAGAAGGCCCCTTTTGCCGGACCCGGCTCACCGGGTAACGGAGCGGTGAATGCCGTCCGCCCTCCCATAGAAGAGCAGGGCGAAGTAGCCTCGGAAAGGCGGATTCAATGGCCCGATGAACAGCCCGCCAACCCTCAGGGCAATCAATCTCGTGACAGCAGAATCGAAGCCACACCTCCCCGTCCCGATTCTCGCGCGAGTGAACCAGGAACAAATGACAATTCCAACAATGGTCAAAGGCGCGAAAGTGGGGATCCTGCCCGATCTCCGCAACCTGCCAATGGCCCCGACAAGAATCCGATCCAGCCTCCCCCCACTCCTGCTCCCCGCACCCGAGTGACCTCAAATTTTCTCGAGATTATTTGGCGGAATCACCCAGAAAAGCTCGAACGCATCAGCGTGGTTGGTGATGCGGTTCTCACCGATAAAGAAGTCGCCAATATTATGCAAATCGTAGGCGTCAGTGATGAGGTGATCGAACAGAACGATGGATACGATCTAATCCTACAGTTCGCTGATGGGGCCACCCTTCGACTCACCCAGTTCTTTGCTCTTTCCGCCCCCACCACTTCGGGGTCGGGCTCGCAATCGAACGATCAATCAAAACCTTCTCAGCATGGCTCTAGTACCCCCGGCGCCACCAAGCGGCAACAGTTCGCTGATCCGCCCGATCTCAATCAGAACCCGACATTCTAAGACCGCCTGAGTGGGGCAACCCCAAATCAGCGCCCCCCCGGATCGGATCGGCAATCTACGGTCTACGGTCGCCTACTTCTCGCGAAGCGCCCGCTGACGAGCCCTGTTAATCGGTTTCAATAGGTAGTCAATCACTGTGCGCTTCCCGGTAATGATGTCCACCTCAGCCACCATGCCCGGCACCAGATCCAGTCTCTCACCAGTCTTGGTATCATTACCCAGCGAGTTCCGCTCAGTCCTGACTTTTATTGGATAAAACTCTTCACCCTCGGGTCCAGCCACGGTATCAGCCCCAATGGTTTCGATTTTTCCTTCCAAGCCACCGTAGGCAGCGTAATCGTAGGCGGTAAACCGCACCTTGGTCGGTAGCCCTTCATGAAGGAATGCAATGTCGGCGGGTTTCAGCTTCGCCTCGATCAGTAGGCTCCCATCCTCCGGAACGATCTCCATGATCGGATCGCCACTTTTCACTACCCGTCCTTCGGTCTTGATGAAGATCGCATTCACGATTCCGGCCACGGGAGAGCGAATCTCCGTCCGCTTCAGTCGATCCGCGTCTGCCGGCAAGGATTCCTCCAAACCTGCCAGAACAGCCTCATCCTGCTCCAGAAGATCCGAAGCCTCACCGCGAAACCCTGTTTCCAAAACCACCAACTGTTTTTCCAATTGATCGATGTTGCCCTCGACCTCTATACGTTCAGTTTCGGAAATCGCGCCGCTTTCGATGGCCGGCCTCACTGCTTCATATTTCTGTCTCGCAGTCGCCAGCCTGCTTTGAATCTCGGCAACCTGGGCTTCGTGCCGTTGGAGGCGAATCTCGAACCTTTCCCGTTCAGCCGCGACCAGATCAGGACGCTCCCTAATCAGTTGATCCGAAAACTCCGGCTGCGCATCCCCCTTCGCCTCGGCCTTCAGGCGGGCCACCCTAGCTGCAAGAATATCCCTTCGCCCAAGATTCTCGCGATACATCGCGGAAAACTGCATGTCGTGAATACGGACCAGCAATTGACCTTTCTCGATGCGCTCACCTTCTCCGACTGCCATTTCCGCCACTATTCCTCCCTCCAGGCTCTGGATGATCTGCGTGGAGGTATCAGGTATCACTTGGCCCACTCCACGCACCACAGCATCGAGTTCAGCTTGCCGCGCCCATAACCCCAAGACCGTGAGTGCTCCGATCACCAGCCAGATCATGGACGCACTCAAGAAGCTCTTTGCGCGGTGCGTTTTTCTCTCGGTTTCTATAGTATTATCCCCCCCGCTCGCGGAATACCGGGTAAGGCTCTCCAATATTTTCAACTGCTCGGCCACTAATTTAGCGGAATCGGAAGCACTGTCAGTAGTCTTCATGATTTCGGTCGACGGCGCCCTGCCCTGCCCGTTTTCTTCTTCAATTCAGGCAAAACAGAATCATCATTAATGGCTCCAATTGTTCCGGACGACTCCAATACGTTGGGAGATACCTCCAAAGGCTCGGTCTTGTTGGTCGGTTCTATCGATTCACCGCTTCGCTGCGCAAATTCCTTTCCGCCTCCCTCTTCTTCTGTCGCCCCAGCCTCATCCCCTTCGGCTGCCTCCCTCCGCAAGGCATCTTTAGAAGTCGATTTCCGATTCCCTTTCAAGAGTTCAATGACTCTCTCCCGAGTCCCATCTACTTTCACCCTCCCCTGATCCAGAAGAATCACCCGGTCCACCAGTTTCAACAGACTGAGTTTATGGGTGGACAGCACCAAAGTACGCTTCGAATCCGCCTCCAACCAAGCTCTGATGGTTTCCACAAATCGCTTTTCCGCTGACAAGTCCATACTCGCGGTGGGTTCATCAAGCAGGAGAACATCGGGATCACTTATCAGACATCGTGCCAAGAGAACGGCCTGCCGCTGTCCTCCCGACAATAGGACACCTCGCTCCCCCACGGGGAGATTCATCCCGAAGGGATGACGATTTGTCCATTCAAGTACCCCCGCCCGGTCGGCGGCAGAAATGAGGCGTTCATCGTTACCCCGGATTCGGGCCACACTGTCCGCAGCCTGGGCGAGGAGGATATTGTCTCTCACCGTCCCATGAAACAACGTTCCATCTTGAGGAAGGTAACCGAGAGGACGTCTGACGTCATCGGGCGACAACTGGGAGGCGTCCACTCCGTCAATCAGCAATAGACCCGAGGTTGGCGTGCAGTGACGTGCCAGTAGACGCAGCAGCGTGGTTTTCCCGGAACCCGCCTTGCCAATCAGCCCGATGCGCTCACCCGCCCGCAGAGAAAGATTGATATCCTGGAGCGAGGGTACTGGCTGATCAGGATAGGAAAAACCGACTTCCGAAAGGGTGAATTCGGGATGGCGAATACGACGTCGCAGGAGAACACCATCATCCTCCCGCGGGAGTTTCATGATCCTATTCAGACCCCGCAAAGCAGATATCGTCGCCTGCAACCGCAGCAGCAGGTTGGAGACTTGATTGAGAGGCGCCATGCCTCTTCCCACAATCATGACCACCGCGATCATAGCCCCCATCGACATCTGGCCCGCCGCCACCTGATAGACAGAGGCGATGATCACACCCACGGTGGTCATGTGAATGCACAACGCGGTGAATGAGGTTCCGAAATGGGTAAACTGCTTCGAACGGAGATCGGTCTTCGCACTCTCCTCTACCGCTTGGCGCATTCGTGAGCGAAGCGACGCCGCCGCGTTTGCCGCCTTGATGCTCTCCAGACCATTGGCGGTCTCCGAAAACAAGGCGTGACGGTTGATCATGCGCTGATAACTCTGGCTGGACAAGCGACGCAGGAATGGCTGTGTCAAAAGTATCGCCGAAATCGCCGCAGTGCTCGCCACCACCGGCACCCAACCGACCGGACCCGCCAGCCAGAAAATCAGTCCGAACATCATCAGGGCGAATGGGAGATCAACGAGACCCACGATAGTAGCCGACGAGAGAAACTCCCTTACCGTCTCATAGGCCCGTGCTTGGCTGGAAAAACTTCCCGCCGAGGACGGCCTCGCTCTGAGGTCTAACGCCAAGGTATGCCCGAAAACCCGCTCGGACAGAACACCATCGATGGTCTTGCCAGCCGCATCGACAAACGCTCCTCTCAGCAGCCGGATCAGAAATTCGAACGCAAAGACGATGGCGACTCCGGTCGCCAGGACCCAGAGCGTCTCCACCGCATGATTGGGAACGACCCGGTCGTAGACGGCCATGATGAACAACGGCATCGCGATCGCGAATCCGTTGATGAGAATGGACGCTGGCAACACCTGAAGAATCTGCCCTCTCCCTTGCCAAATTGCGTCCCCGAACCAGTGTCTCTTCTCGTCGCTGAAGCCGCCATCGCCTTTTTTTCCCTCGCGGGTTCCCGATTGATCCGGCTCCATCTCGGGATAAATCATCATCACCCGGACATGTCCTTGTTTCAGACGCAGACGAAGGGCCTTGAGAGACGAAATGGGCCGAATCTCGCCGGTCGCATCGGCCACGTCCCACTGTCCGGAACGGGTTATCGAGGGCAACAAAGCGACCACGCCACCATCTTGGGCAAATACCAGCAAGGGGGTCAAAGCCTCCCTAACGCTCCGTCGCTTCCGCGGGGAAAGCGCGCGACCGACGAGGCGCAGGAACCGATTGCGGCGCACGACCCGCGGATGCAAGCCCGCAGCCTGAAACGCGGCCGCGAGATTGAGCGGCACCAGTTCAGTGAGATCGATCTGTCGCAGTGCCGCGAGGGTCTCGATGGGGATATCTCCCCCGACATGCCATCGGATCACCGCATCCACCACCGGTGGCAGGGCGGTGTCGATCACGTGCCGCTCGCGGGCGGCAGTAACGGGATGGTCCGCTGACTCTGACATGAGTTTAAGTGGATATGTCAAACCCGCGTGTCGTGGCACGTCCGGGTTTGGTATTCCGGTTCGGGCGACCATTCGCCATTCGTACGCTGGATCGCTCTTCTCGCGCGTCCGTCCAGCCTTCCCAACTCTCCCCTTTCACCCATGTTCCAGAATCACTCGCATTGGCGAATGAATAGCGCCCACTACTAGACAGCGCCGTTCTCGTAAGATCCGAGACAAGTCCCATCGAACATTTTCTCTTCCTCCCTTTTGTGGGTCCCGGTTTCGTGGGCAAAATGGCGAAATGAATCACTGCGGAATGGATTCGAACGCCAGCAGGACAAACTCTTACGCCACCAGAGCGGGGGGAGCGTCTGTAGGTTGGGTCGCGTCGACCGCAACGGGGGCCACGTCGGCGGGTTCGATGGCCACCACAGGCGCCACCTCACCCCCGGATGACTCATCGCCCGCAGCCAAGACTGTTTCGGCGCTTTCGTCACTGATCGCCCCGGAAGAGACCGGGGCCGATCCGCCTCCTCCAGCAGACATGGTATCCCCACCATCGGCGGATGCCGCCTCCATTTCATCCATTTCCACGAGTAATTGGGCGAGGGCACCATCCTCTTCTTCGAAAATCTCGCCCGCATCAGGCAACTCCGCGTAGCTGAAGCTTACGTCACCAGCAATTCCGGAGGAACCATCGGCGAAGTCCACGCGGCTCTGCCCGTGCAGGTAGACACCGTCCGTGGGGAGGGAGCTGATCCCGTCGCTTTGCAGATCAATGCTGGTGATACCCATCGCGTCGAGTGAAAGGAACTCACCCTCGTCGGAAAATCCGTCCTCGTTCGCGTCCTGCCAGACGCCGAACAGTGACCATTCCTCATCCCCGGAAGTGAGTTTGCCGTCGCCATCGGTATCGAAGGCTAGTCGCAGTGCTTCCAAGTCGGTGGATGCACCTTCCGCATGATCAGTGAAAACCACCTCACTGCGTTCGGTGATTTTTCCGTCCTTGTTGAAGTCGTAGGCGAGAACACCGTCATCACCGGAAGCCCAAGCGGTTTGTTCGGCTTGGCCGTCGCCGTCGATATCGAAATGAATCGTGGAATCCGAGAGGCCCAGAAACTCCAGCCCATCGCCATCCAAGTCGATCACCACGGGAGGCACGGTGACTTGAACCGTAACCTGAACTGGCGCTGCCGACTCGGCTCCGTCATTATCCAAAGCGACGACGGTGAAAGCGTTCAACGCGGCCCCGGAATCTCCTACACCAGGAGTCCAGTAGGCATTGGTGCCTGCCGTGATCGTATCGTTGACCCCCGCTATGAAAGGAGTGGCTGTTCCCGCAGTGGCCCCCAGCAGCAAAGTTCCGGAAGTGACAGACTGGACCACGAAACCATCCACGGTTCCATCAACGTCCGCCTCATCGCCCTGCGCGGTCAGATCGGAGAAAGAGACTTCCACCTGTGTGTTCTGCAAAGTGGTATCCACCGTAGATGCAAAGACGGTCAATTCGGGAATGTCATTTACCGGAGTCACGGTGATGCCGACGGTGTCAATGTCGCTGCCAGGAAGCACGCCAACATTGTCCATCGAGGTCACCGTCAGCTCATCGCTTCCATGAAAGTTCAAATTCCCTTGGTAGCTCAAGCTTGCGAGAGTGGCGTTGATATCGGCCTCAGTCCCGGCGATTGTGAGATCAGAGCTACCGTTGGCGCCGGCGCTGATGGTGGCGGCTCCCGCCAAGACCACGGTGAGAGTCCCGTGGTTCACTGAGAGCTGTGTACTGGCGAGATTTCCGTTCGGGTCGGTGACACTGATTCCACCGATTGCTAGCGGTGTGTCTTCGGCTACACTTTGCGCCGCCGGTACCGTGTTCACCGGCGCATCATTGACCACGATGTCGATGGTATCGACGTCGCTCCCGGCATCGCTGTCGGTGGACGTCACGGTCAAGGTGTCGACCCCGCTGAAGCCGACATTTCCCTCATAACTCAATGTGGCCAATGTCGCATTGATATCGGCCTGCGTCCCGCTGATGGTCAGATCGGAAGTGCCATTCGCGCCGGCACTGATCGATGCGGCTCCCGCCAAGAGCACTGACACCGTCCCGTTGTTTACCGAAAGCTGGGTGCTCGACAGGTTGCCGTCCACGTCGTTGACGCTGATGCCTCCAATGGCGAGAGTTGCCGGAGACTCTCCCACGCTCTGGTCACCAGGAATGGTGTTTACCGGCGCGTCGTTGGTCCCGGTGATCGTGATCGTCACCGTCTCGGTGTCCGTCGCGCTCTGGCTGTCGGTTACCGTTACCGTGTAGGTCAAGATCAGCGTCTCGCCCGTGGCCAGATAGTCGAACGCCTCCGCGCCACTGTTGAAGTCCCAGTTCAGCGTGTCGCTGTTCTCCGTGTTGTCCAGAATCGCCGTAGGATTCAGCGTGAACATCCCCAGCAGCGCCGCGTCGGAAGGCGCCGCCGGATCGCTCCGGTCACTGGTCCCGCTCACCACCAGTGTCCGGCTCGCGGCCACCGTGTCGGTCGTGTCCACGTCACTCACCGTCAGCGTCCCGGAGGCCGTCAAGCCCGCGTCGGTTTCCGCCAGATCCGCCGTGTCCGGCCCGTCCGTGATCTCCGGCGCGTCGTTGGTCCCGGTGATCGTGATCGTCACCGTCTCGGTGTCCGTCGCGCTCTGGCTGTCGGTTACCGTTACCGTGTAGGTCAAGATCAGCGTCTCGCCCGTGGCCAGATAGTCGAACGCCTCCGC
>CAYTNL010000028.1:0-31988 GCA_964439145.1 uncultured Verrucomicrobiales bacterium | reverse complement strand
CCGTGTAGGTCAAGATCAGCGTCTCGCCCGTGGCCAGATAGTCGAACGCCTCCGCACCGCTGTCGAAACTCCAGGCTACCGTGTCGGTGTTCTCCGTGACGTCTAGGACCGTGGTTGGCGTCAGCGTCAACATCGCCAACAATGCCGCGTCACTTGGCGCCGCAGGATCACTCCGATCACTCGTGCCAGTCACCATTAAGGTCCGAGACGCAGTGACTGTATCGGTTAGATCCACATCGCTTATCGTCAGATCTCCCGATACCGTAAGCCCGGAATTCGTCTCGATGAGCGATGCCGTGTCGGGACCATCCGTAATCACCGGAGCATCGTTGGTCCCGGTGATCGTGATGATCACCGAATGTCGATCTTGGTATTGACCGCTCGATGTGTCAGTCACCTCGAGATTGTAAGTGAATTCAAGAGTCTCGCCCTGCGCCAAAAACTCAAGGTCGTCGTGGGACACATCGAATTCCCAATTCACTGTTCCCATGGTATCACCTGCCGCAACCACCCCCATCAGAGTGAAGTCCGGCGAACTCCCGGCGACCTTGAAATACCCTTCGCGAAGCTGCGGAATATCTACACCAATCGTCGGAGCTACTACTGTCAAATCTCCACCCGACCAAACCACGCTGGAATCGATAAAGTCGAGATGCACCTCATTATCCGCATTCTGGTCGATAATGGTCAGAACTCCATCCAAGTCATAGGTTCCCGACGAAACCGGAGAAACGACCTCGCTTGCGGCTCGGGTGGTCGGCGCCGCGTGATCCGCGCCGGAAAAAATGTCCGGCCGGTCTTGAATACTGACTTTGAAAAATACCGGCAAGCTCCATTTCGGATTCAAAGGATCTTCCCCGGCCCCATCATCCCTAACTTGCAGCACCAAGAACCTCTCCATGCTAGGATCTTGCTGCGAAAAATCGGAAGCCAAGTTATTCTCCGCATCGATGACAAATCGCAGATCCCGAAGGATCGCTTCGAGTTCGAAACCCGAAAACCCTCCTTCGCGAAAAACACCCGTCCGTCCGTCAACCTCCGTCCCCACCTTTACAAAGAGATACTGAAACGTATCAGGATCCTCGCGCACGTGGAATTTGACGGTGATGGCATTCCCGCTGGGCGACGTCATCCTGAATTCGTAAGGGGAATGCTCGTCAGTGATGCCTCCAGCAGCCGGAGCTCCCCAGCTCTGAGTCGGCATCAACCTCAGCCGCCCGTTGTTGCCCATCAATTCAGCAGCAAACGCCGCATCGTAGGTGGGAGAACCCAGCGTAGCATCTGGATTGGTAAGATTTCCACTCTCCGACGCCAAATACTCCGCGCCCACAATTGGCTCTTTACGTACCAGGGTATCTGGCAAATCACCTTCATCGAACCCTCCGCGACCTATATCTAAGAAGTCATCGTCCGGATCAAGAGGTCCAAAAGGATCGCTGACCAGCATTGCCACCCTGGCAAAAGGGAGAAGACTATTCTCCGCATCAGAGACATCTACGACCTGAGTCTTGTTTCCTTGGTTCTCATTCGGAACGGCCTGAGCCGCCCGCAGTAAAGACGCACCAATAGGTTCGGCCCCCAGAAAAGTGGACACCTGCCCTTCCACAAGCCCCCCTTCATGATCCGGTCGATGCGACAATTCGGGACTTTTCGACGGTTTAAAGGAACCGTTCAGATCCATGATAGGTCTATCGTTGACCCCTGGGGTATTAAATGGCTCCTCGAAAAGATCCTGGGGCACATTCGGCGCCTCATCATCGCCTACCGCATCAGGCCCAGCGGGGACAATGTCCGCCGCCACCAAGCCAACGAAACTCAGCGCATCCGGCTCCTCCTCATCAACACTCAATTCGGTGATTCCGAGTTCATTGATTTCCTCCACATCGAGATCCACATCGGAAATGAGTTCCAGATCGGCGTCAAAAGGCGCTTCACCAAGCTCGGAGAGCGTGTCGAGGTCTTCGAAGTCCGGTCGCAAGTTCTCGGGAATCTCGTCCCAGTCCTCCAGAACAAGGCGGTTCCCTTCTCCGAAATCGAGGATCAAGTTTCCATCCTCATCCTCATACTCGATCGTTTCGTTGTCGTTCCGACGAATGGTCTGCAGCGCCATCACCTGCTCCTTGGTGAGGCGTTCCTCGCCGCGAATCACCAACTCCCGGGTCTCTCCCGACTCCCTCCAGACCAACTGGACAACGGCCGCCCCACTCGCTCCCGGAGCCGGAGCATCTCCCGGCGCCGAGGCCTCATCCGCCGCTTCCAAATTCGGGCGATCCGCTTCCGGCAGATTCTGGTAGCCGACGAATCGAACCGTCGTTCCATCCGCAAAAGTCACCACCAGATCCTGACCCTCGACCGACTCCTCGAACTTCCCGGAAAACTCCACTGATCGCATGGTGCGAATCTCCTGCTCCGCGAATTGAGTGTTTCCTGTCAGCGAAAACTCGATCGGCTTTCCGCCACCGGTGGTCTGAATGGTAATGGCGTTCATGGTCTTTTCTCCTGATGGTTCTCAAATGTTAATTTTTACACAAAAAGGGTCCAACATCTGTCGGACAGATGCGGACCCCTCCCAATGCAAGTCGTACGCGCTGCCCCTGGATTGTTTATTCCACGTTCAAATACTCCAAAAGCACCCCCGCGGCCTCCAAGGCCTGGAAGGAAGCAATCGCCGCCGAGATCTCGGCATCGACAGCTTCCAACTCGTTCCGGGCAATTTCAGAACGGGTCTGCACCAAATTCACAAGACTGACGCGCTTACCCTCCGGCGTGCCAGAATCTGCCTCCGCCTCCAATTCCCCCAGAACGCCCTCCAACTCCACCACCGACTGACTGAGTTCCGCGAGACGCTCCCAGTTGGCTTGGGCGGTCTCCTTGGCGACAGCATAAGCGTCGCGGAAATTACGATCCACGCTGTCTTGAGCCGCGCGGTCGCGATTCGCTTCCGAGCGCGCCTTCTGGATCGCCGCGCGCTTCTTGCCTCCCTCAAACAAATCCCATCGGACCACCGCCAAGGCCGCATAACTGTTGTCCGGCCCCGTGATCCCCAACACATCCTGCCCGAGCCCTCCCGACATGTTGAGAAAAAGCTTCGGCTTCAAATCACGCTCCAACGCGGCCACATTCGTCTCCGCCGTGTCGATGGCAACCCTGGCCGCCTGATAGCGGGGATTCTTTTCGGGGGAGTTGTAGGCACCCAGTGACGAGGGCACACTCGGCATGGCAAGAGCGCCCGGGTCGAGCGTGGTCAGGATGCGAAAGCGCTCCTCCAAAGACTTGACTCGCCCTCCCAGCTGCACCCGCTGCCCCTTGACTGTGGCCACTCGACCTTTGATGATGGCGGACTGAGTCTTGCCATCCAAGCCTTCTCGATTACCCGCCTTCTCCAACATACTGTCCAGATAGGCGAGCTGGCTGTCCAGAACCTGCAACTGACGCCGAGACTTGAGCAACTCCAAAAAGGTTCCCGTGATCTCCATCCCTTGCTCGAGCCGAACTGACTCGGAAAGCAGGTCGGTGAACTGTTGACGCATTTCCGCCGACCTGATTTGATGCTTGGTCATTCCCCAATCGAACAACAACTGTTCGATCGTAAGAAGCCCACTCCTACTGAAGAGCGTATCGCCATTGCCCGTCTGCTCACCATCGAGACTTCGATCACGGTAGGCAGCACCACCGGAAGCCTGCATGGATACTTTCGGCATCAGCGCCGACTTGGCGATGTCCACTTCGGCCATGGAAATTTGAATCCGCTCCATAGCTTCCCGCACTACCGGCGAATCACTGACACCAGCCCTGACGGCTTCAGTCAAAGTCTGGGAATGCGCGCTGACGCCCCCTACGATCAGGCTGATAAAACAAAAGAGCGTGGGGAATTTGCGATTTTTCATAGCGATTTTCTCACCGGTGACCGAGTTTCGTGAAAAGTTTCTCACTTGGTTTAGCGAAAGCGGCGTCACAGTCAACAACTTTCACAGGAAAAAAAACAGCCGCTGGTTGCGCCTGATTGTTAAGCTTCCGAGAATTTTTTATTGATCGCGGAAATTCGGTAAACCTGATATTTCTAACGAGACGTTGCACCGAACACGCGGAATGCGTGGCTGGCACTTGACGACGGAGAGGGGTCTCCGCTATGGCCACTCTGAGATACCAGACTCAAACTGACAAGCTTCATCGGTGCCCTGAACCTTAATCCGCTGGATTGGCTTCCGATTCTTTTACCGCCTTGGCCCAGCCCAGGAAAATTTCCAGGTCAACTTCGCCGGCGTCCGCCTCATTCCCGTAAACCACCAATTCGAGATCGACGACACTGGAGGGAGTAAAGCGAAGCACGCCAGTCTGACCGCTGGGCATCATGGCCCGTCCCAACAACAAGCCACTCTGAGGCTCGGCGAAGTAAAAGTCCAGAATCTGGCCCGCGGGCCGGGTGCCGACCACCAGGCAAGCCACTTCACCGGGTCTCACTTCAAACGGGATGCGCAATGCGCCCCCGGCAGCCACACGGTCGGCGCCCACGGGCACCACCGTCAATCCCTCGGTGCCCAACTGCTCCCAGATGGATCGGAGCGCCACCGCTGGTGCAATAACTTCCTCGGGCGCTTCCCCTCCTTTCCCTTCGCCAAATTTGGCCGCTTTCGATTTCAATGTCCGGAAGACCGCTTCGCGTTCCGCCGGCGCTCGCCCCGCCCGATAGGCTTCCGCCTGAATGACTGAAGAGGAACCGAAGCTGACGCCGGGCAAGCCCGGCGCTCCTTCCGGCCATTCGACCCGAGACGGGTCCCGGGCGGGAGAGGGAGCGACGCCCTCAATCGCTCCTCCCCGAACGGGCGGGCGCGGCGCCGAATCGGAGTTCAGGGAAGTCGGATCGGTGTTTCCCCGCACCGGCCCGTCCGGACCCGGATCGAAGATGGGACCGGCTTCGACGAGGGCGAGACTCAGGCCGAGCAGACAGCACAGCCAGCCAAGCCTTGCGCACGAGCGGAGTAAGAAACCGGTAGCCATGGGGTGCAAGTATGTTGGAGTTCTTCTCTGGGATGGAATACTTCGAAGACGAGGTCCGAAGTAACCTTTTACGGAACGAAACGCCGCGATGTCAACCCCTCATCTCCATGGACACTCCATTGAATGCCCGCATGGCACTCGACTCCCTCCACGCCACTCCCCGTCATCACGAGCCTTCCACTTGTCAGGCTGGCTACGATCAAAGACTCTTGCCGCCCCCTTCGTGATCGCGCGCTTTGTTCAACAAGGGGCTGAGACTGGGATCCTGATGCCCCAGCGACTGGGCTTTTTCATACCAAGAGACAGCGTTGTCGTAGTTCTGGTATACGTGATGGTGACGCCCCAACAGATACGCGGCATGCCCGTTTCCCTGCCCCGCCGCCCACTCGTAGATCTGCAGCGCCTTTGATTCGTCGTAGCCGGGATTCTGGTTGTTGTTCAACAATCGACCATAGGAAACCAAGGCGTCCACCGCGCGGACATTGCCAGCAAATCGGTCACGCTCCTGCCACGAACTTTCATACTGCCGCCCCAGTGTCCCCATGTTCAACGGATTGATCTCTAGATCAGAGGCCGCCATGCGTTTCTCCTCCATAATGCCCATTCGCCATCCCGCGGCGGAGGGATCGATGGTTTCCACTCGGGCATAAAGACTCTTGGCGGCTTCCCAATTCCCGTTCTCCGCGAGCCGGTCTCCTTCCACCAGGTAGGTTTCCGCCACCTTCTTTTCCAATTCCCGCAACTCCACGTTGTCGGAAAGGACTCCCAAGCCATTGCCTTCTCGCAATGAGGTGATCGCTGCCTCGAAGCTCCCTCGCGCCAGACGATAGTCGTTCCTCAATACTTCCTCTCCCCGCTCCCTCAGCACCGCCACCGCTCCAGCTTCCATCAGCTCCGAAATAACGTCCTCATCAAAATCCGTTGAGTTGGCATATTCACGGTACGCTTCCAGCGCTCCTGCAGAGTCCCCCTTCAAATTTCGGACCCGCCCTAGAGAAAGGAAAGCCACCGAGTAGCTATCAGCAAGTTTCTCATACAAGGATTCCGCCTTCTCCCAAAGCTCAAGCTTTTCGTAGATCTCAGCCAGGCCGGCTTCCGCCCTCCAGAGACCGTCCCTATCTCCTGCCGTTTCCAGTTTCTCAAGTTCCTGCTCTATCAGGATCGCTCGTTGTACCAGGTCCTGTTTCGCCGCGGCTGCCACCAAGAGTTCATCGGAACTACGTTGCTCGGTATTTACCTCCGACTCGATCGGCGGTGCGGTTGGCTTCAACGGGGCCGGTGAAGTCTCCCGTTCCACTACTTCGACCGGCTCTGCGGGCTGCTCCGATGGGGCCTCTTCCTCAGGCTCCCGGTTGATGCCCCACCATGCGATGCTTCCCAACAACAGGAGAAGGACTCCCCCGGCAATCAATTGAGGCCGATTCTTTCTTGCCCCCAGCTTCCCTCGCCCAACCTTCCCGCTACCTGATCGCACGGTCGCATCCGATGAGGGTCGGGCCTCTCCTACCGCGCCACTCGTTTCCGCTCCTTCTTCCCAGTTCCCAGCATTCTTCGGCAACGGCGGAAGCGACCGGGGCAGACGAAACAGGAGTCCGGTCTGCGGGCACATCACAATGGACTCAGGCCGCCATTGCTCAGGTGGCACCGGCACCGCGATCCGTTTACCGTATGGTGAGAGAACTTGCCCCGGTCCCGGTCCAAGCTGCCCCTCCGGCAACCGGGGGAGACTTTCCGGGAGCCGAAAATCGCGACCCGTTTCTGGGCATTTGATGATGGCTCCAGGCCGCCAATCCTTAGGAAACACCATCACTGCGGTGCTTTCCCTAGCGTACGGGGAAAAAACCCGCCCGGATTCCGGTTCAAGTCGGCCCTCCAACGGGGGGAGCGCATCCGGAAGCCGGAACTCGAGACCGGTTTCCGGGCATCTGATGATGCCTCCAGGTTCCCAACTCCTTGGATCCACCGCGAATTCACCGTAACCACTGGCGTACGGTGACAAAACACACCCGGGCATCGATCCAAGTTGCCCTTCCAACGGGGGGAGCCTTTCAGGAAGTCGGAAATCGCGATCCGTCTCCGGGCATCTTAGCATCGCATGCGGCCGCCAATTCTTGGGCGGCACGGTCATGCAGCTCCCGCTGAACGGGGAAAAAACCTCCCCGGGTCTTTCCCATCGTATGTCCCCTTCCAACAGCGGGATCTGATCGGGAAGGCGAACGTGTTCACCGGTGTAGGGACAGGAAAACACGAGTCCGGGAAGCCAATCCATCGGGGCCACGCGAATCGGTGGACGATCCGGCTGGGTCCGGACCAGTCCCGGTCGGTCGGCATCGACGAGGCACTCGGGCGGAGTGTTCACTGGCTTCGTCTCCTCTACGGCTCTCTCGCGGTGGGAAGGCGATGGATCCGGAGGCGCCGCCAGTTTTTCCCGCTCGTCCTCCTGATCCGAGAGGGCGGATTGCACCTCCGATTTCAGGTCGGTGGCGGTCTGGGGCCGGTGCTCCGGATCCGGATCGATGGCGCGAAAGACAATGCCGTCCATGCGGCGGCCCAGCCCCTTCCGGTAGGAGGAGGGAGGCTTGAGGGCGCCTCGGGGAAGGACGCCGGTGAGCAGTTCGTAGAAGATGACACCGAGACTGAAGATGTCCGAACGCCGGTCGGCCCGTTTCAATTCGTCCTGCTGTTCGGGCGCCATGTAGTGGGGCGTGCCCATGGACATCCCGCTGAGCGTGAGATCGGCGCCGGAACCCCCGGAGGCGTCCAGGGCATCCTCCCCGAGTTTCGCCAACCCGAAGTCCCCGATCTTGATCCGCCCCTCGTCGGTGACGAAGATATTGGCCGGCTTCAGGTCGCGGTGCACCAGCCCACGCCCATGGGCGTACTGGAGGGCATCACAGATCTCGCAAACGATTCGGCAGACCTCGTCGAGATCCAGCCCCCCCCTCTGGAGGTGCCGGCGCAGATCGATGCCCTCCACGTACTCCATGACGAGGAAGCGCAGATCACCCTCGGCGTGACCGAAATCATGAACCTGGACGATGTTGGGATGATTGAGCCGGGCCATGGATCGGGCCTCCCGCTGAAACCGAGCCTCGAAATGGGGGTCCTTTCCGAGGCCGGGAATGAGAATCTTGATGGCCACGGTCCGGTACAGGCTGGTCTGGGTCGCGCGATAGACCGCGCCCATTCCCCCTCGCCCGAGAACTCCGGTGATCCGGTATCCCGGCAGCTTTCCATCCAGTTCCTCGGGAAGGGGCGGCTCCCAATTCCGCGCCGACGTCGGTTCCGGACGATTCGGAGACCTCGTCTCAGGGTGGGACTCCGGACCGCCTTCGGCACTCGATTGGTTCTCTTCCCATTTTTCGTTCATGATTTCGATTCGAACAGGCTAATCATAGACTCTTGCCGCCCCCCTCGCGATTGCGCGCCTTGTTCAACAGGGGGCTTAGACTGGGATCCTGGTGGCCTAGAGACTGGGCTTTATCATACCAAGAGACCGCGTTGTCGTAGATCTCGCGCGCGTGATAATGCCGACCGAGAAGGTAGGCGGCGTGACCGTTCCCCTGTTTCGCCGCCCACTCGTAGATCTGCAGAGCCTTCGATTCGTCGTAGCCGGGATTCTGGGTGTTGTTCAACAATCGACCATAGGAAACCATGGCGTCCACCGCGCGGTCGTTGTCGGCAAATCGATCGCGCTCCTGCCACGAAGGTTCAAACTGCCGCCCCAGTGTCCCCATGTTCAACGGATTGATCTCTAGATCAGAGGCCTCCATGCGTTTTTCCTCCGCAATGCCCATTCGCCATCCCGCGGCGGAGGGATCGATGGTTTCCACTCGGGCATAGACACTCCTGGCGGCTTCCCAACTCCCTTTTTCCGCGAGCCGGTCTCCCTCCTCCAGGTAGGTTTCTGCCACCTTTTTTTCCAATTCCCGCAACTCCACGTTGGCGGAAAGGACGCCCAAGCCCCTGCCCTTTTCGACCACCGCGATCGCCGCTTCGAAGCTCTCTCGCGCCAACCGATAGTCGTCGTTCAACACTTTTTCCCCCCGTTCCCGCAGCACCGCTACCGCACCAGCTTCACTCAGCTTGGATACCACGCTCTTATCATAAGTCCTCGCGTCCGCATATTGTCGATAGGCCTGCAGCGCTCCTAACGGATCGCCCTTCGACTTTCGCATATCAGCCAAGGACAGGAAGAACTCCGGGTCACTTTTGGCCAGTTCCTGATACAGTTCTTCGGCCTTCTCCCAGCGCTCGAGGCTCTCGTATATCTCCGCCAGGCTGATCTTGGTATCACGGAGCTTGTTCGCATCTCCCGCTTCCTGAAAACCAGCGCGCGCCAGCTCGATCAACGCCACCCTTTCTTCCGGGTCTTGTTTCGTCGCGGCCAAGACCAATAGCTCTTTGGGACTTGGTTGCTCAGCCTTCTTCTCTGATTCCCTGGGATCACTTCCATCCCGGTCTTGATTGCCGGAGTCGCTTCCCCGTCCGCCGGTTTCGTGGGTCGCTTCGACCACCTCCATGCCTTCGTCTTTCTTCTCTCCAGCCTGTCCGTCATCAGAGTCGATGTCCGCAGATGTTCCTTCAGGCCCACCCGAACCTTCCCCAACGTTATCCTGATCGCCCTCATTCACCGCAACTTTGTCCGGCTCTCCGCCCTCTTCCGGCTTCCCGCCCCCCCCGAAATCCGGCATCCACTTCTCGTGGGTGAGGCCCACACCGCCGGCCAGCAGCGCCACGCCGGCGGCGATGGCCATGCGACGCAGGTTCCGCTGGCGAAGTCGCGCCGCGCCCAGCTCGGCCTGCTCGTCCCGGGCCGGCAGGCGATCCTTGCCCGGCAGGACCATCACCCGCCTGGTGCGCGGGCAGGTCAGCGAACCACCGGGAACCCAGTCGCGCATCTCGACATGAATGGCCTTGCGGGGCGCGTAGGGACTGCGCACCCAACCCGGCCGCGACTCGTCGATGACCACCTCGAGGGCAGGCAGATCGGAGGGCAGGCGAAATTTCCGCTTCGTCCGCGGACAGGCGACTTCGCCGCCGCGCTCCCAGTCCGGTCCCGACACCTCGATCTCCTCCCCGGAAAAAGGCGAACAGACGCGTCCCGAGTGACCGGTGATCGTTTTCGCGCCGTCCAGATCACCGGGGAGTTCGCCCACCGCCTCCGGAAGCGCCTTGCCCGACGGCAGCGCGATGAGCGCCTTCGTTTCCGGACAGGCCGCCACCGCCCCGGGCTTCCATTCGGCGAACCGGAACACTCCATGTTTTCCGTAGGGGCTGGTCACCTTCGCGCCGACGGGATCGATCTTCCGGGCGGGGAGGGGTCGCGGGAGGTTCGCCTCGTCCGGGAGTCGGAAGGAACGACCGCTCTTCGGGCCCTTCACGGTTTCCCGCGGGCGCCAGTTCGCCGCTTCGACCGCGATGGGCTCGTCGTCCTCGGAAAAGGGAGACCGCACCAGTCCGGGCCGGGCCTTGTCGACCTCGCCCTCGAGCAGCGGCAAGGCAGACGGCAGACGCAGCGGACGACCAGTGGCCGGGCAGGGGACCACGTTTCCCTCCTTCCAATCATCGGCGGCGATCTCCACCGCGGGTTCGCCCTTCGCGTAGGGAGTACGGACCTTCCCGGGTTCGTCCCCCGGCTTCGCCTCCATGGGGGGAAGCTCTTCGGGCAGTCGAATGTAGAATCCCGGAGTGCCCGGACAGGCCACCATTCCCCCAGCTTCCCAGTCGGGTCCAGGAACGTCGACTGGTTCCCCTGAATAGGGACTGACAATACGGCCCGGATGTCCCTCGATCAGTCCGCCCGGCTGCGCCACGGTCGGCAACTTGCCCTCCGGCGGGAGGGCGAAGAGACACCCGGTCTTCGGGCAACGCAGCAGGGCGCCGCCCCTCCAATCGCGGCGATCAACGGGCACCACCACTTTACCCTGGTAGGGCGACTTCACCTCCAGAGCGGACACCCCCTCGCCGGGTTTCTCCTCCCTGATGATGGCCAGCTTCGGCTCGGGAAGCTTTCCGTCGGGAAGGCACACCTTACGGCCCTCGACTATGAGTTCGGCACCGGGCTTCCACTTGTCCGCGGGCACGAGAATACGTTCACGCTTTCCGAAGGGACTGAGAACGATTCCGGGTTCGTTGGGGAGGAGTTCGACGGCGAGTGGAGGAAGTTGATGCGGGAGCAGGGAAATACGTTTACTCACCGGGCATACGATCTTCCCGCCCTCATTCCATTCGTCGGGATTCGCCTCGAAACGGCCTTCCGGTCCGGCCACATAAGGCGACTGTACTCGTCCCTTGGCTCCGTCGAGAATCCGGCACATCAATGGTGGCAGCGCATCGGCGTCGAGAGGCAGAGCAAAAGCCCTTCCTGATTTGTCGCAGGACAGTTGCTTCCCGGGCGTCCAGTCGCTCCCCTCGACCTCGATCCGATGCCCTTGCTCCCAAGGACTGAGGACCGATCCTTTGAATCCGCACTCCTTCCTGTCCACTTCCGCCACCTTGACCCAGGAGGGCAGCTTCGAGGGGAGTCGAAACAGTTTTCCGGTGTGGGTACACCGCACCGGACTCCGGACGGTCCACAGGGAGAAGGGGACCTCGATCGGATCCTTCTTCGGCGCATAGGGAGACACTACCCAACCCTTTTGAGCGGGCAGGTCGAATTTCGCCGCATCCGCTGAGGCCGTCTCCAGGTCCGGCAGCGTCGTCGGCAATCGGCATGGCCACCCCTTGCGCCCGGAATCAATTTCGGCCCCCTTTCGCCAGTGGGAGGCATCGGGGAAAAGCTCTGCACCGGAATAGGGACAGGTCGCGATGCCCGGCGCATCGGCATCGACCCTGGCCTCCAGCAAAGGCAGATCCTTCCTCTCCGGAAGCCGGAATACCCGGTCGGCGGAAAACTCGCACGCGATGCGCTTGCCGGGAAGCCAGTCTTCTCCCGAGACTTCCTGGACCTTTTCAGGCGCGAAAGGAGAATACACCTTGCCCACGCATCCCTGCTCCGATTCCGGAAGTGGACGGGCGATCAATTCCGGCAGTTCCTCGTCGGGAAGGCGGAAGAATTTTTTCGAGGGGGTTTCTACCACGCCTCCCCGAATCCAGTTCGCTCCCGCAATTTCCAGGACTTCTTCGCCCTCGGGACTGAGGGCGGCCCCGTAAAAGGAAACCTGCCGGGGGAGTATCTTGCCCTCCTCAGGTTGCGGAGGCAGGTTCCCGGGCAGGCGAAAGAGCAAGCCGCTGGACTTGCAGGCGACCACCCCGCCGGGGCCTTTTTTCCAGTCGGTGATCGTGATTTTCTCGTGTTTCCTGGAGTAGGGAGAGCGAACGGTGTCGAAGTGGGGAGCCTCGAAGCTTCCTTCCGGAAGCTTGAGAAGTTTGCCGGGAAGTCTGAAATGAGGACCTCCGTCCGGCGGCTCGATTTCCGCTTCCGGCTCCCACTGAGAGGGCTTGAGGAGTATCGGCTTCTCCGGCGCGTGGGGTGAAGTCACTTCTCCGGGCCGTTCCAGGGAGAGAGCTCCCAGCAATAGGGGCAGGGAACGCAGCACCAGTTTCTTGCTCGTATGGGGGCAAACCACCTCGTTGCCCTCACGCCATTCGGAAGGTTTCACCTCAAACGGCGATTTGTCCGGCGCGTAGGGCGACTTCACATGGCCACTCGCCAGCGCCTGCCCGGCGAGCGGAGGCAGGGATTTCGGCAGTTGGAAAGCCCTCCCCGGTTCGGGGGAGGCAACCACCTCGCCGGGATTCCACCGGGGTCCCGATACCGCCACCTTCTTGCCACTCCAGGGGTCGACCACCTCCCCCTCGAACCCGGGCTTTTCGGCCACCAACTCGATGGGCTTGACGAGAGGCGGCAGATCTGTCGGAAGTCGGAAGAGGCAATTCGTCGCCGGCTCCCGGAAGATTTTCGAGGGGATCCAGTCCTCTTCCTCGACCTCGAAAGGTTCGCTACCCTTGTAGGGCGGACGCACGAAGGCCGATCCCGAGGCGCGAGCCGATCCGCTTTCCACGGGTTTCGCCTCCGGCAGTTCGGGAAGGTGCTCGGGAAGCACAAAGAACCTTCCTCCTTCGGTGGCCACTCGTGCCCCCGCCTCCCAGCTGTCCACCGGTATCGGCATACGCTCTTCCCGACCGTAGGGATCGAGGAAGAAACCGGGCTTTCCGGTCACGGGCTCCGCTTCGAGATCTGGAAGGTTGGACTCCGGCAACTGGAAGTGCCCCCCCGATTCAGAGAGGCTCTTGAGCACCTTGCCCGGCTCCCAATCCTTGCCGGGAATCGATCTCTCCTGTCCCGTGAACGGATCTTCCACCAGGCCCATCCGTCCGTCGATGATCCGCGCGACACGATGGGGAATCTCGGAGGGGAATCGGTAGAAACACCCCGTTACCTCGCACCGGAAAAACGCTCCTCCGACCCAATGGTCGATGGGCACTTGGAAAAGTTCGTCCGCGAAGGGAGTCTTTACGGTGGCGTTCTCGGCATCGAGATCCTCCAGTGCCACCACAATGGGATCAGGTAGAACCTTGGGAAGAACCGCCCGGATTCCGTTCAGATCGACCTCGTTCCCTCCCACCCAGTCGTCGGGTGGGACGTTGCAAGCTCGACTGGGTTGTTGGGGAGCCCGCGCCTCTCCGGGCCGCTTGGGATCGACGATGGCCTCGAGCGGGGGAAGGTGGTCCGGCAGGCGCACCTCCAGCCCCGTCGCCTGGCACCTTACCACGCCCCCCTCGATCCAGAGTCTCTCGTCGGAGATTTCCTGCCGATACTGAGGATGCGTCTGATCGACAAGGTAGGGAGTGATGAATCGAAGGGGACGGGAGACCCGTGCCACGAGCGGTTCCACCTCGTCCGGGAGTAGGAAATACCGGTCACTTTGCTCGCAGAGAACATGCCCCCGAGGCCTCCATCCAGTGGGCGGAACCGTGATCAAATCTCCCGTGTAGGGACTCACCGCCTTGCCGGCACCGTCCTCGACCCAAGCCTTGCTGGCCTGTTCCCAGGAAGGATCGGTGGGAATGGTCTTGGGCGGGGGTGCGGTTTCCACAGTCGCGGGAGGCGGTGTGGTCCCGGTCGTCGATGATCTGGGTCCGGAGGAAACACGGGGAGATACCGGAGGCGGAGGCGGACGATTGGCGGTTGTCGTCTTTGGGGTGGAGGCTTGGCTCTCCACTTCCGGAACTTCGATCCCGAACTGTAGAATCTCTTCGATCCTGAGGGGCAGCTCTTCCACCTCCGCATCGCAAAACTCGCGAAGCACCTCGCAACAACCGTTCTTGAAGAGCTGCGGATTGGCGATCGCAGTCTGAAGAACCTGATTCCCCTCCGGCGTAACACCACGGATGTTCGAGTAGCCACCGGGTGTATTGAAGGCAGCCCCGGCCACAGGCATTCCACTGATCAGGCGATAGAGAAGGGCCGCAAAACTGGCCACCGGATTGCCCCCCGCATTCCCATCCCCGCTGGATCGTCCCGCCACGGTTCCCATACCGTTCGTTCCAGTGGAACCGGCGCCATTGCTGGCGAGACCGAGGGACCGCTCCGCATCGGAATCGAACCGCAGCGGATTGAGCTCCAGTTTCATCGGGGGCCAGCCGGAAACCGGACTGTTCAAGAATCTCTTGATCGATGAATCGGGTTTGTTTCGATCAACCAGGAACATCTGGTCCAAGTTCAACCCGGGGGTTGGCAACCCTGCCTGGGTAAAATAGTCCAGCGCTTCGGCGAGATCCGAGGCGAGGCCCAGATTCAACAGATCTCTGAATTCGACCCTTTTCGTGGCCCGGTTGAACTCCAGGATGGAGATTGCCTTCGCGTCGTCAAAGTAATCCAACTCCACCACCAGTTCCCCGGATTCAAACCAGCGAATGCTCTTGGGCACGATGATCGAACCGGGAAACCGGTCGGAATGCGACAGGCTGGTGAGTTTCTCGACCAGACGGGAAAGAGATTGCCTGGCCCTGTCGGCTGAACTTCCGTCCGGGAAACTCTCGAGATTCACCAACACCAGGGAGACTTTTCGATCACCCTCCCTCTTGGCTCTTGCGGCGTAGACTGGTCCGATAGAGCTCTCCCAGGTCTCTTTGTGTTCGATGTCGAACACCTGCTCCAACGAATCCGACTCGGGCCCGAGGGAGAAGGCTGGCGAGCCACCCGAACTCGCACCTGACTTGACACCGGAGATCAACATCTCCAGATCCAGGTGTTCCTCCTGCGCGCCCTCCCATGCCTCGATCAAGTTTGCAAACTCCGCTTCCACCTCCGATGCATCGAGAAAGCGTTCCTCTATGTTCTTCGCAAGCAACCGCTCCAGAGGCTGTCGCAACCAATCGTCGACCATAGAGAGGTCGAATTTCTCCGAACTCAGGTGGAGCGACTGAATTTCCGCCTCGCTGAGATCCTTGAATGGCGGAGGCCGATCACCTTCCGCCAGATACCAGAGCGTCATGCCCAGCGAGTAGAGATCGGAGCGAGGTTCGATCCCCCTCTCCTTCAATTGCTCGGGACTGGCGAACAAATAGGAACCCTTGAAGCCATCCATACTGGCCATGGTGGAAGCGCCTTCCTCTGAGCGGTTGAAAGCCTTCGCCAATCCGAAATCGATCAACTTGATGACTTGCTTGCCACTCTCACCCCATCGACCGATCATCGCGTTGTCAGGCTTGATATCCCGATGAACGATCGCCGCGTTCCCTACCCTGTTGTGCGCATGATCCAAGGCTGCGGCGAGTTGCCTGCCAATCAACAGAATCAACGGGACGGGCAATGCCCCCACTTCGTTGACCAGCGCCTGCAAACTCCCACCTTCGCACAACTCCATAGCGCAGTAGGGAAAGTCCTCATAAATTCCCACGTGCCGAAATCGAGCGATGTTGGGGTGCTCCAGACGTCGAAGGGTATCCGCTTCACGGCAGAAACTCTCGAAACGCTTGTCGTCCTTCTTGAACTTCAGAACCTTGAGTGCAACCAAGTCGCCCTTGATCACCCGACTTCTCGCCTGATAGGTGATCCCAAAGGTCCCCTCCCCAAGCTTCCACAGACCGGACGGCTGACGCGAGTCTTCCAGAATTTCGAAATCGCCAACGAATCGGTCCTTCATATAACAACAATCATCAGTGGTGCGCTTAGTCTCCTCAATTCTCGGATGACGTCAATGTCACCTCTGCCAATGTCTCATCCGCCTTCTACCGAAGTCCGATGACAATTACTGAAGCTGCTCTAATTCTGATTGTATTTATAGTAATTAACAAAAGTCAACTTCCAACCGTTGGGTAATTGCACAATCAGGTGATCTCCTTCACGAAAATGCCGATTAGCTCCCAGTTTCAATCCAGCGATCTGACGAGTTTCACTGTCTGAAATCACCGTGTTCCCGTTTACTTTCCCGAAGAAGGTCTTACCCTCGTTCCGCTGATGAAGTGGCGTACCAACGCGAAAGTCGATACCAATGATGTAGGGATTCCCCGACACATTCACGGAAGGCGGCTGGTAGGATACCGTCTCGGGATTGCCTTTACGAATAGCGACGCCCTTTGAACCGGTGGGATGATAGGCCCAGGCAGGATTCAGCTTTCCTATTTCCCTGTCGGTGATCGTCCACATTTCGCACTGAGCAAACCGGGTCGCCGCGGAGGAAATATCCGCCATGGCATCCGCTGACTTCCATTCTCCGTCCTTGAAGTGGAAAATCCACCCCCCCCCGGCCTGCCCGCTCCGCCCCGTTTCCCAACGGATACCGAAACTTTCGTAACGCTGATCCGGCGACAGGGCGGAAGGATCGACCCCCGATCCTTTTCCTAACTCCATTTTCGTGGAGACATCGGAATTCTCATCCTCCATGACCGCGAGTCCGGAAGCCACCTCCTCTTCCACTTTATCAGGATCGATGCCCGGCTCTGCACTATCGGCTTGGGCGACCACTTCCTTAACATCTCGATCCGCTGCTGGTGCATTCGTGGACTTTCCCTCGGCCCGGCCATGATACGAACTCACAGTCACCTCCCCGTCCTTTTTCTCTTCGTCCCTTGCTTGATCTTCGGTGCCCTCCTGATCAATCCAAGCCTCCCTCTGGAGAATACCCTCTTGCGGAGGCGGTGAATCCTGCCCTTTCGCGATAAAGCGTTTCCTGAACCCGGCGTCACTAAAGACCCAGAGCGCTCCCAGCACCAGGCACGCCAGCAATAAGGCCACCATGGTCCATGCAACTACGGGACCGCTCGACTTTCTCTTTTGGCGTTGCCGCCTGTTCCCCCGACTAGGCCTCGCCGAGTTCTTTGCTGGGGGGCGGCGTGCTTCCCGTTTGTCCAAATCTTTAGAGGAAACCAAGGGTAGAGGTGGCGGCGTGCTGCTCGCAGGCTCCTCCTCGACAGAAAGCGGATTCAGCGAGTCCTTAAAATGGATGCCTTCGGCCTCGCACAATTCTTCCAACAAGCCAAGGCAGCTGAGATGGGACTTTCCCGTCTGGCCCGAAATCACCACGCGAAGCAACTGGTTCGCCTCGGCTCCCAAACCCGGGATGCTGGAGTAGCCGTCCGGAGTGATCCAGGCTGCTTGGGCGATCGGTCTGCCGCCCACCCACCGATAGATTTTGGCCGCCAATGCCTCGACCGGCCCCTTGTCGGCATTCTTTTCGCTCCCCCCAATGATCGTTCCCATCATGGAAGGTGTCATCGTCTCCTGCCCTTCCCCACGTTCGTCTTCGTCGGGAAATCTCAGGGGAAGCAGTCGTGGCACGCAATCCTGCCAATCGGCGGAATTCTCCTCGCGACGAAAGAGGCTCGAGACTGGCCTGCCGCTGCGGGACTGAGCCAGAATCTGGTTCTCATAAATGGCAAGTCCGGGCATTTTGCGTTGCTCCAGGTAGTCCATGGCTTCCGCCAACCGGGCCGCAAACGGAAGCAAGGTCTCGAATCCCACCTTGCCCTGGCGACGCAGGCATTCATGTAAGGTGAGTCCGACCACAGGTTCACACTCGATGATGACTTCGCCCTCAGCGAACCACCTCAGTTCGCGCGGTGGGATCAGGGCCTCCGGATACTCGCCAGAGTTGACCAAGCTAAGGTGTTCTTCGACCGCCTGGGTCAAAAACTCGAATCGCTCCCTCCCTATCTCCTTGGTGGCCTTGTCCCGACTCTGATACTTGCCAACGATCACGATGCCCACTTCGCTCTTGTCCGGCTCTCTCACCGCCTGATAGACCAAGCCGATGGAAGCCTCCCAGAGCATCTCCCGGATCTCCGAATAGACCTTCGGGAAAGAGCGCGTATCCTTTTCCAGCTTGATGGTGGTTTTCGGCTCGGCAACCAATGCCCTTATTCCTTCGCCCAGCAATTCCGGATTTTCCATAACCAACCTCTGACGTAGGCGCCTAAATGAGTCCTTCACCTCCTTCGCCGATTGTGGTCGATCTTCCGGCCTTTTTCTCACCAGAGGGCGAATGACTTCCCAAAGCACCTCGGGGAGATCTCGCATTTCGAACTCGATCTGGGAAAGATGCGCCTGATTAAGTTCCGCCTGGGTTTCGAAGTCCAACTCCTCCGGCTTCCTTCCCAAGGCCAGGAACCAGAGTGCAATACCCAGCGAATAGAGATCGCTCCGTGCATCGCCCCGCCGTCCGTCGATCTGCTCGGGGCTGGCGAACAATCGTGTCCCTTTGAATCCCTCCGTGGTGTGTCCCTCCGAACCGAGGGAGGGGTCTTCTTCCCGCTGCTGATTTCCCGCTAGACCAAAATCGATCACCTTGATCAGCGGATTGCTCTTGCCCGCCAGCTTGAGCATTAGGTTCGAGGGCTTGATATCCCGATGAACGTAGTGCTTTCCGTGAGCTTCGTTCAGGGCGGATGAGACCTGCATCCCGATTTCCAGGATCTGGAGAACCGAAAGCCCTTCCTTCTTGGAGGCAAGTTCCTGGAGATCTCCGCCGTCGCAGAATTCCATCGCGCAATAGAGCTGCCCCCCGGCACTACCCACGTAGTCGAACGCGGCAATGTGAGCGTGATTCAAATCCCTTAATGCTCTCGCCTCATTCGCAAACCGTCGAAATCCCCTTTCGTCGAGAAAATCGGCACGCAGCACCTTGAGCGCCACTTCTTCCCGCAACACCCGGTGCTTGGCGCGATAGGTAACACCAAAGGTTCCCTCCCCAAGGACCCATGGTTCGGCGGGATTTCCGGGGTCGGCCAAGATTGAGTAATCACCGTAAACGCGATCCATGATTTGCGGCCTCATGCAGGAAGTATCGGCGAAAAGACATGATTGTTCCGGAAAACTGCGGCAGAGGACATTGAGACACTGATCCCCGGGGCGAAAACCCACGCTTCCACCTTTTTTGATCCTTACCGTTTTGCGGCCAACCGGGAAAAAATCGGCGGTGCGGAGAACGATTCATAGCGTCTACCTCCCTAACAGCTGTTTGATCAAACCCGAACTCCTCGGAGCAGTGCGGTCCTTGGCAGCAGGCTTCGGCGCGGGCTTCCGCCCGTCAATGAAACGGTCGGGAGTCGAGTCTCCTGTCCCGGGAAAGGATCGCTGTGGCTGGCTCACCTGCGAAGGCGCAGACTCGGGAGAGGCGGCTCCTGCCGCCGGAACACCTGGTTGAAACGGCGCAAAGCTGCCTTTCTGCACCGCGATGTTGCCACCGTCGATCCGAACAAAGGTCCACCCTCTCTTGATCAATCCCTGGCCCAAGGCGGTCTCGGCCCAGAGCGTCACCTTTTGATGCGGACTTGAGGCAAGGGGATAGTCTGAGGTACGCCATTCGCCGACCCCTTCGTCGAATCGAAAAACCCACCGATCCGTACTGGGTCCCGCGCGCAGCACCTGCCCAACGGGAAGATTGACTCCTCCCTCGTATCGCGGGGCCGAGTCTTGCGGGGAAGCTTCTTGCTTTGCGGCAGCATCGCCGCCCGGCAGGGTCTCAGCCGATTCCGTAGCGGCGTTTGCCAGCACGATTTCCTTCTTGGCACCAGAGTCCAGGGGTACCGTTCTCGCCGTTTTCTCGGCGACATCCAGAGCCGGTGTCTCCCCCTGCTCTTGATTATTGTCCACGTCCTGCCGCGCCTTATTCATCTCATTCTCCCCGGGTGTCTTTGGTTCCAGCGGCGGCTGGGCTGTCTTAGCCAGCTCAGGCAACGCGGAAGCGATGTCTTCCCACGGTACCGATTGGGGCACCACTCGGAGATACCCTGAAGAGGTTGCCTGAAATTCCCAGCCCTTGGGGAAATCCTTACCTTCGGTACCCAGATTCAATTGCCGACAGAAGGTCTTCACCTGGCGAATGTCTTTCCAGTTCAGCATCCGTGCCGGGCCGTCACTAAGCCAATATCCCGTGCTGCCGCTCCAGATCATCCGGATACCCAGAAGCGGCTCATCAAATTCCCGTTTATCCGCGAATCCTTCGGGAGGCGACTTCAAATCGGTGGGCTTATCGGAGGGAGGCTGTTCCGGAAGTGATACGTCATCGGCTGCCGCCGCCTCTTCGGAAGCGCCTTTGGCGGTGTTCATGCCTTTTGTTTCGTCTTCAGTCGACTTGGATAGCCGCTCCACCGCTACCTTCTCGGTCGGCTTGGCCAGATCGGGAACCATTTTCTCCGTCCGCATCACCGCGACTTTATCGTTCACTTCCGGTGATTTGGTCATCGCGGGCTTCTGCCAGGATGCCAGCAAGCGACCAAGGCGTTCCAAGTGCGTCTCAATCTCATTCCGGCTACCGGCTTCATCCTTTCCCTCCTGGGCCGCCCGCAATTCAGACCTCAGATCTTCCACCTCCGCGAGCATGTCGTCCAACACATTCCCCCGGTCCTGTCCGCCGATTCCGACCTGCCCCACCGGTTCTTCCGTACCATCTGGTCGGGCCGCGCTTCCTATATCCACAGATTCGCTCGGTGGCGCCTGTTCCTTTTCCGAAGTCAGCTCCAAGGCATTCTCCCCGCAAGCCGGGAGGCAAAGGATGGCAAGAGGAAGCACCCAGAGAGAACCCCTTAGGGTGGTCAACGATTGAGATAGCTTCATGGCCAAGACTCGGGGTTGTTTGGAAAACACGGTTCACTGCTTGCCCAGATACGGCCAAGCCGGGAGGACTCAGTCACCCGCTGTCAGGTTGTAGATCACGAAACGATTGGCGATGTCGTAAAGATCGTCCAGCTTCTCGCGAGTGAGCTGCCCCTCGGGAATGAGATGGTTCTTGTGAAGATTGACCGCTTTGTACACCTGGTCAATCTCACCAAGTATCCTCTGCACCTGCTGAGACTGGCGCAATTCCCCCGACTTGAGATTGGCGAGTTCGCTTTTCATCAGCATGACAAAATTCGGCGCTCGGAGGTAGTTGGTCATGACCGGGTCATAGTTCTCTCGCAAGGTTCCCATCACGATGCGGGACGCCTGATACCAGCCTCCGGCCACAATCACCACCGCCTTGCTACGATCATTGCCGTCCATCTCTTCTAGGGTTCGCATAATATCCTGGCGATACATGTGCAACTGCATAAAGGCATCCATCCATTCCCCCCGTTTGACCGCGTCCCGGATGTTGAAGCCCCGGTGCAGGCTGGCCTCTGGAATATCCAATCGCTTGGCGAGGGTTTCGATCACGTCGGCACACTCCAGCAGTTTTTCCGCGTTCTGCGCTTTGAGGGCGACAGTCCCGTCGGCGATTTTGAAGCCCAGCATCGCGCACATCCTAGCCTTGCCATTGATGGAGTTCGGATCGAAATCCATGTGATAGCGGTTGTAGACTTGGTTCCAGTCGATGTTGATTCCCTTTTTCTCCAGGTCCTGTTCCAGCACAATCAGCTTGTCCACGACGGACACCGGCGTGTCGGTTAACTTCATACCTGCGACCGGGTCGATCTTTCCACCGCTGGGAAGCCCGGTAGGAGTCGCTTTGCCGGCGTCCTGGGCTGACAAGTCAAAAGAGAACAGGAGAATCGCGGTTGGGACGAGGAGGCTACTGAGCGTTTTCATTTCAGGTGTGCAAGTGTGATTGAGTTCCAGGCAAACAACAAGTGGTAAGAAAACAAGAAAAGGTAAAAAAGCGAATTCTCTACGACGACTCCTAGCCGGGAATCTCCCTCTCGTCTGGAATGCTTGCTGAGGATTGGTTCCGATCCCGCTTGGCTGACCACACTCTCCAGAGACCGAGCAGCACCCAAGAAAGAAATCCGAGGGTGGAGCCGACGCCCAATACCCACGCGCCCCAATAGACCTCGGAAGAACCAGCTCCCGGAATCGGCCCCATCAAGGCCATCTCTTCCAGCCGGCCTCTCAGCCAGAGCAGGAATCCGGCCAAGGAGCGAAGGACGACGATAGAACCGGCAAGCCCGCAGATGATCGCCAGCCACCACTGTCGCAGCGGCCAGAGAAGCAGCCCCGCCAGCAATAGGCCGCCGCTGCTCCAGGCTTGCAGCGGGCCGCAACCATACAAGCCGTAATAGTCGACCTCTCCTAGGAAAGGAATCCGAAACAGGGGCACGAAAAACAGGCCGCAAAGAGTGGCTACCGTTCCCAACATCGCTCCAAACCAGGGGCGGGGAAACCGAGCCAGTACGGCTTGGGAATGGAAATCGTACGTCGTGTTCATTTCCCCGTTTGCTTGGATAGCAGCCCTCCCAGAATCACCCCGTAACACCCCAACAACCACAACCCCAGAGTGGCAAAGGCGATCTGCGCTTCCCCGTAGTATTCGAAACGACTCTGATGCACGTAACCGGGGCGAACGTCACTTCTCTCATCGACGGTGCTTTCCCTGTCGGTCATCGGTTTCAGATCCCGATAGGTAGAAGAATCGACGCCCGAATTCACGTTGAGTTCTTCGAGATATCCGTCCCGGGTAACGCCAAGGAAATACTTCCTTTCCTCGATTCGCCGTCGTCCGACCTCGTCGGGAAGGACAAGAAGATTCTGCCAGGAAACATTTTCCTCCACCTCCTGGTCATAACGCTCGATGATTTCGTTGTCACCCTCCACCCAGGTGATCTCCTCCTGGATTCCCTCCGAGAAAACCGGCATCTTCGTTTCATTGGTGACCTTGGGAACGATCCGAGAGAAAATGTGAGACACGTCCATGGCTCTCTGCGCGGCATAGCTCGGGATGATGCGACTGACCGTTCTGACCGACTCGGTCATTTCCGGAACCGTCACCACAAACCCCCCGAACAGAATCTGGGGAATGAGGACGAGGGGAACCCACATCACGGCTTGGGTGCCGTTCTGGACCAGGGACGAGATCATCAATCCGATCGCGACCCCCACACAGGCAGTGAGTAACAAAGTGGCCAAGCGCAGACCGATCGTAAAGGCAAACAGCCATTTCAATTCCATGTCTGTCACGTCGGGGCGATCAGCCGATTTGCCGGCGTCCAGAAAGGCGTCTTCCAGAAGAAAGAAGCGGAGAAAGGAAAACATCACTCGATAGCGCAGGGACTCGGTTGGCCAGGATGGCAAGCCATCGGGAAGTCGAAACACCTGGTCGGTGGAGGGACAGGTAAGCCCTTGCCCGGGTTCCCATCGATCCTTCGACTGTCGTCCCAGCGTCGCCCAGACACCGGGGGCAAAAGGAGACTCCGCCATCCCCGGCTTGACATCGACGGCCTCGAATCCATCGCTCGGGTACGGGGGAAGCGATCCCGCAGGTAGCCGCACTTCCTGCCCGGTGGGCAAATACACGGTCGCTCCGGGTTTCCAATCCGTCTCCGGATTCAGCACCGTGTAAAGCCATTCCTCCTGCCCGGGAACCTCGAAAAGTCCCGGTTGGCCATCGACCAGGGTAACGGTGGGTACGGTCCCACTCGCCGCATCCAACAGCACTGGTTCGATGGAGGCGGTCGGATTTCCCGGAACCGGAAAAAGGCGACGCACCAACTCTTCCTCCAGACGGACATCCATTCCCTCATCCAGAGAATGATCATAAACAAGGTGAGCAGTACCCTGAATCACAATCAAGAGGACAACTGCTTGCAGAGCCGTGAGAGTCGTCAAAAACAGGAATTTACTGAGTACATAAGCGTTGAGCCCCTGCCCACACACTCTCTCCCGCCGAAAGATCGGCAACTCCCCCACGATCTGCTGCGCACCATTGCTGCAACCGAACCAGAGAGTCGCCACCACCGCGAGGAATCCTTTCATCACCACGCTTTCCGCCACCCAACCGATCATGAGGCCGATCAGGACCGCCTGCGCCATCAGGAAGAGCACATTGAGCGGGTCTGCCTTGAGAACCAGCCACTGCCTGACGATCAGATGCCACAGGGTGGCAACCGGCCCCACTTTGCGACTGCGATCTCTTCGCTTTTCCGGAGGCTTCTCCTGGATCTCGGGTTCCACCGGGTCCGCTATGGGGGAATTTAGAAACCTTTCTTCCCATTCCTCCGCGGATCGTTCTGATCGGGCCAGGGTTTCGTAGACCTTCACCAGGCTGGCCAGTTTTTTTCTCCCCATGCTCTGGGACATCATCGATCCATCCGCCGAGGTACCCATGCCGGTCCGCCCGTGCGAGAGGAAGAACTGCCGCATCTCCATGTGATCTCCGGCAAAGACAACCCTCCCTCCCTGCACCACCAGCAGGCGGTCGAAAAGGTGCGCATTCTCCAGGACGTGCGTAGTACAGACGACCGTCGTCCCGGTATCCGACAAATTCTGCAACCATCCCATCAGCTCCGACTCCATCGCGGGGTCGAGCCCGGAGGTTGGCTCGTCGAGAAACAACACCGAAGGACGCGAGAGCAACTCGGTGGCGATACTGACCCGCTTTCTCTGACCTCCCGAAAGATTGCTCACCCTCTTGTCGCGGTGCTCGGTCAAGGAAAGGTTTTCCAGCACACGGCCGATCAACGAATCGATGGACTCCGAAGGCAGGTTCAGCCGGAGCATCGCGCTCCTTTTCACGGCTTCATCGACCGTCAACTCGCGGTGAACAATATCATCTTGGGGCACATACCCGATACCGGCGGCGATCATTGCCGTTCGGTTGGAAATCTCAACCCCGTTGATCCACACCTTGCCGTGGGTCGCCGGATTGATCCCGCACAAGGCGTTCATCAGCGTTGACTTGCCCTGGCCACTGCCGCCGAGAATACCGACGAATTCACCAGGCTTGATGTCGAGGTTGACACGATCCAAGATGGCCAGAGTCTCGCCACGCGCGGCATCCTTTTTCCGATTGGGCACGAGCTTGCGCAATTCCCTGGCCTGAATTCTGCCGCCCAGATCATGATCGACGCGACGGATCTTCGTGACCAGAAATTCGAAAACGTAGTCATCGATGCGGAAGCGGTCGCCATAGACAAGATTTTCCCTGCTAAATGGCCTGCCATTAAGGAAGGTGCCGAACTTGCTCTCGTCGCGAATCGCAAAACCGTCCTCCCCCATCTCGATCACGGCGTGGCGACTGGAAATCCCCAAGTCCTCTGGATCAAGGCAAACCCTTTTCACACCGGGCTCGGGATCCCCTTTTACCTCACCTCGGCCGAAAACCAGAGCTTTGAATCCACCCACTTCAATCTCATCGACCGGCTCTCCATCGATCTCGGGAGAGGCGAGAAGACGCTCAAAACGCATCTCCCTCTCCCCGATCGTGACCATCCCCAGATGAATCAGCGGCACCCCCACCGATTCCGACAACTCGCCGCCCCCCATGAAAATAGACCAGTCCGAAGACGGTTGCCTCGTGATAACCCAATTCGACTGAGTCCAGTCCCAGTCTATGACCGCGTGCAGCGGCATGCCTGACGGCAACTCTCCCAGAATGGGATTGTGTGGATCACTACCTCCGACCTCAGTCCTGCGCTGCTTACCCAGCGAGTACTCTCCGCCCGGAGACTTGAAAATCAACTTCCCCTCCATTGCTTAGCACCGTAGTCCAGGCCCGCCGTTTGTTCGCTCGATCATCCAGTCCGAATGATTTGAAAGAATACGGTTACGTGAGCAATTCTTCACTTTACCAAGGAATACGGACCTCACCAGCAACTTCCCCGGGCAGGGCCGGCTGGACAGTCGGCCCTCTCCCCCCTTCTTCAGAACGAGCGCCTCCGCCTGGGTACGACTGTGGTCCGGGGCCAATAGCCCCGGCCCCTCCAATGTTCTGCTCCCAGCCTGGCGGAAGCCGACTCTCTGCCCCATCCTCTTGAGTGTCGACAAATCTGCTCGTCGCCGCATTGGCCCCGGAAATCTGACGCTCCGAATTGTAATCGTTCTGACGCTGACTAACATCAGGCTGCCCCTGCCTCTGCACGATGACTGGATTCTCCCTCGCTGTCACCTGACTCTGCAACTCCTCCATGGACGGCAAGTGCCACTTTCCCTGAGGATCAGCCTTGGCATGCACATCCAGTTGCTTCTTTGCTCCGTTAGCATCCAGCAACTTCAGGTGGACGACGCAGCGGTAGGGGAATTCTGAAAAGTCAGGTATATGCAGCTCCCTCAGTGAGGCCTCTTCTACTTCAAAAAAACCGTCAATCGCCGCCTTGTAGGGAGCAACCGCCACCATCAGGTTGGCCATGAGCTCGTCTTGCGTGAGCGCCTGAAAACCCGACTCTTTCAGCCCATCTAATTCCTGCCGCAATGACGCCACCTCTGACGTCAATTGGGCATTCTCCTTTTCCATAGACCTCAGCCTGGCCAGTTCAGCCTCGTCTACCGCCCCCGCTTTTCCGGCGCTTGCCAGCCGATGCTCCTCCTTTACTAGCTCCAACTCTCTTTTCGTCGCCTCAAGTTGCTCCAGCACTTTCGGATCATCTTGGAGACAAGATGAAAGATGGAGGACGGCTAATCCCAAAGTCATGTAAATGGTCTTTCTCATGGAGCTAAAATTTTCCGTCTGAACTCAGAACAGTTAAAGTGATGCATCCACCTACGACAAGAGAAATCTCATAAGACCCCCGCCTTCCAATAAGGTGGCCTTGGCACGTACCCTGCTACCGGCTCCGGCAGTTTGGATCAGGAGACCAAAGCACCATCGGAAAAGTTTCCCACTTTTTTGGTTGCATTGTTTGCATCATTTCTCCATAGAAGTCTCTATCGATGGGCGTTAGGGGGGAGACCGACCACTTTGGTCCGCCCGCAGCCCATGCAAACAAGAAAAAATAAACATGAGCAGAAAATCGAGTTGGTTCATTGGCGCGGCAGCAATTGCCGCATTCACCCTCCCAAACCCGGCCTCCGCGAGTCCGGAACACGCTGAAGAGCGGGCCTATCAGGTTGCGGCCAAGTTTCGAGATCGCGGATTTTACGTCATGCCAGTCAACAGCGGGCTGCTGGGTCGCGGGCAAATGTACAAGGTGACCATCCCCGTCGTCAGAGGCCTCGACTACCTCGTGATTGCCGCAGGGGATGCTGCCGCTCGCGACGTCGATGTTTACGTTTACAGCGACCTCGGCACCCTGATCCTCGATGATCGCCGCCCGCTCTCGGATGCGCTCGTCCAGTTTCGGGCTCAGTACACCGGGGAAGTCTACGCCTACATCTTCATGGCTCGCACCGACATGAGCTACGGCCTCCCCTCTTGGTCCGCGTTCGTCGGACGCCGGGGTAATGTGGTGGCTACCGAGAAGATTGACAACAACGTCCCTAGTGGTGGTGGCGGTGATGCTGTTGTGAACCCCAACCAAGGGGCTGAACCCCAGCAGTAATCGGGAAGAACTTTCTATGAAAATGACTGCCGCAGCGCTCCTGTTGGTGATCGCCATGCTTTCCGCCACGGGATGCGCTCATACGAAAGTCTATCCAGACCGCACAGAATATCACTCCTCTGAGGGGAGTTGGGTTGTGCGTCACTGAAAGAGAATCCCATCCTGTCGCCAACCAATCCAAGATAAAATCAGTAACCCATAAAAATTAAGCACATGAAAAAATCAGTCACGATTCTGGCCCTCGTTTCCATCGCTGCTCTCGGGGTGAGCTGCACCAGCGTTTACCCGACTCGCACGGTCTACCGCACCACCAGTGGCGGAGGCGGCGGAAATGTATCCGTCAAAGATCCGGTTCGTTCCCCTGGAAAGAACAACCCGGACAATGTGGAACCGATTCGCACTCCTTCCAGCTACTCCTACTAATCTGATAAAGATTAGCAATTCATCAAAGCAAAGCAAAAAAGGCCGGGGAGAAATCCTCTCCGGCCTTTTTTAGTATCTTAAGACTTTCCGCTCCCGGCGGGATCACTTTCCGGCGGCTTCCGCGCCCGCCTCGGGTTTCACGATCACGCTGAGACCGCCATACTCGCCCAGAAACTCCCGCGCCAGGGACTTGATCTCATCGAGCGTGATCGATTCGTAGTCCGACACAAAGGTCCGCGCCCAGTCGATACGCTGCGGATACTCCTGGCTACTCTCCAGCACACTGCCGAGCCAATAACGGTTGGTGCGGCGAAACTCCTCGATCTGGGTGATCTGCGGCTTCTTGGCGCGCTCCAACTCATCCTCGGTGATGGTGTCGCCCTTGGCCAACTCGGCGCCAATCTCCTTGATCACCGCGGCCACCTTTTCCGCCTGCCCGGGATCGACGGTGACGGCGGCGAACAGATAACCGAAATGCTCGAAGGCGTCGCTCGGCAGATTGTGGGCGAAGGGGCTGTAGGCATCGCCCAACTCTTCGCGAATCTTCAGCCGGAGCCGGTCATCGAGGATGGATCCCAGCATCCCGATGCGACGGGTGCGCTCGATGTCGAAAATATCCGTCGTCGGCCAGTAGACCAGGGACATGGCCTTGGGAATGCTGGTCTTGAACGCGAAGGTCCGCGCCTCGGCGCTCCGGGGGAACTGCACCTGCCGCGCCTCGGTGAAGGCCGGTTTCTCCGACGCGCGCTCGGGGAGATTGCCGAAGGTCGCCGCCAGTTCATCCATCACGGCGTCGGGATCGATGTCGCCCACCACCGTGATCTCCAGGTAGCCCGACGCCAGCGGGCCGGAGAGCCAGCCTTTCACATCCTCCATGGTCAGCGCGGCCAGCGCCTCCTTGGCCGGGTAGCCGAATCGCGCGTCGCCCCCGTGGATGAAACGGTCCACCTCATTCTGCATCACCCCTTCCGGCGTGGTCTCGATCTGCTGATACAGGTGATCCAACGCCCGCAGCAGTTGGCCCGAGGCCTCGGGTCGATAACCCGGATTCGTGAAATAGGCCCGCATCAGCAGCAACTGATCCCGCAGATCTTCCGGCGTGGTCTTGCCGCTCAGGGAAAAGGCGTCGTCATCGACGCTGAAACTCACCCCGGTCGCCTTTCCGGCGAACAGGCGGCGGATGCTGTCGATGTCATGCGCCTCCAGCCCGCCCTCGGTGAAGACATTGCCGGCAAAAAAGCCGAGGCCCGGCTTGTCCATGGGATGCTCCAGCGTGCCGCCGCCGAAGCGGGCTTTGACATAGATGGTGTCGTCCTCGAAATCGGTAGGCTTCAGGTTTACCCGCACCCCGTTGGCGAAGCGCGCCTGGGTGATGGACAGGTCCTCGATCTCCTCGCGCTCCGCCAGCTCACCGGGCGCGGGCAGCTCGGCATAGGCGAAGGCGCCCCCGTCCTCCTCGGCGGGGGGAGCCACGGCGACCGCCTGACTTTCCTGATAAGCAGCCAGTATGGTTTCCTTCGGTTCCTCGATCTCCACATTGCCGGCCACCAGCAGGAGTTTCTCGTTTTTCCCGTCCCAGACTTCGCGCAGCAGATCGCGGCATTGGTCGGCGGTCACCTTTTCCAACTCCGACTGGATCCGCGGCAGGTCATCGGCCGGGCTGGTGAATACATTCCGCTCGCCGATGCGCGCCGCCAGCAGGTCGGCCAGATCGCGGGACTTCCGCGTGGCCATGGATTTGGCGGCCAGTTCGGCGCGGTTCTCCACGTTGGCCTTGGCCTCGGTCAGTTCCGCCTCGGTGAAGCCGTGCTCGAGCGCGCGACGCAACTCCTGCTCGGCCAACTCCAGCGCCGTCTTCCAATGCTGTGGCTGACAGCTCATCTCGATACCGGCGTACTCGGCGAAGTTCAGATCGTAGAGGTTGTAGGTGTAGGCGGAGCCACTGATGATGGGCGAGTCCTCCCGCTTCGCCAGTTTGCTGATGCGCCGTCCCAGCATCTGGTTGGCGAGGTCGACGCGAAGCTTGCGCGCCCGGTTGGCCAGCGTGTCGGCGGGGTTCAGACGCGGCGCGATGGTGTCGATGGATACCGAGACATCCCCGGCCTCGGGCTCGGGATGAAAATGGA
This sequence comes from uncultured Verrucomicrobiales bacterium, assembly GCA_964439145.1. Classification (GTDB taxonomy): domain Bacteria; phylum Verrucomicrobiota; class Verrucomicrobiia; order Verrucomicrobiales; family DEV007; genus JAEUHH01. Next base: position 1,827 of record CAYTNL010000028.1, on the reverse strand, counting down.
CCGCCAGCCCGCGCGAGTTCACATGGGCGAGATCCGGCCAGGGCCGCTTCTCCTCGGGAGCGGTCAGCGAGGCGAAATGCTTTTTCACCAAGGCCTCGATCCGGGCCGTCTCGACCTGGCCCACGGCGATCACCACCATGCGGTCGGGCGTGTACCATTTTTTGTAAAAATCGACGAACTGCTCCCGGGGCGCCTTTTCGATGACTTCCTCGATTCCGATGGGCAGGCGGTTGGCGGCCAGATTGCCATCGAGGATGAATTTCAACTGCTCCACCATCGTGCGCCAGCCCACCGAATCGCGGCTGCGTTTCTCACTCAGGATGACGCCGCGCTCTTTCTCGATCTCCTCCTCGCCCAGCTTCATGCCGTCGGCGTAGTCGCGCAGCAGTTGAAAGCCCTCGTCCAGCAGCGCCTCCTCGGCGCTGGGCAGCTCGAGTTTGTAGACCGTCTCGTTGAACGAGGTGTGCGCGTTGGTGTGCGATCCGAAAGCCATCCCGAGGCGCTGAAAATACTCCACCATCTCCCCGGCCGGGAAATTCGTGGTCCCGTTGAAAGCCATGTGCTCCAGGAAATGCGCCAGGCCCTGCTGCTCGTCGGTCTCCATCAACGAGCCCGCGTCCACGAACAGGCGCAGGCTCACGCGATCCGGCGGCTCGGGATTCGGCAGGATGGCGTAGCGCAGCCCGTTGTCGAGCACGCCCCAGGTCACGGCGCCATCCACGGGGATATCGCTCGTCTCGTGCGCCAGCGGCACCGGCTCCGGCGCGGCGGTGGCAAAGTTCGCGCCCGCGACCAGCGAGACGATGGCGAGGACGAGGACGAGGCGATGGAGGGGAGGCGGGGTTTTCATGAAAAAAGTGAGACAAGCCAGGATTCGGGAGAAAAGCGTCACCGGAACGGCGGCGTTTCTCAAAAACTTACGGCGCCGCATGTGCGCCCGGGCGGCGGTTAAACTCGACGCAGTCGGCATACTTCACAAGCGAGCCGCCGAAAAGGTCCAGCGCGCTGCCGATGGTGAGATCCACCTTGCCACCGCTGAGCGACTCCACCCGCTCCAGATCCGCCAGGGATCGCGCCCCACCGGCGTAAGTCACCGGTTTCCTGCCCCAGCCGCCGAGCATGGCCACCAGCTCCTCGTCGATCCCCTCGCACCGGCCCTCGACATCCGCCGCGTGAATGAGGAATTCCGCGCAGGAATCCGCCAACGCGTCCAGCGTCGAGTGATCCAGCGTCAGATCCGTCAACGTCCGCCAGCGGTTCATCGCCACCACCCAGCCGCCGCCCTCCACCCGCCGACAGCTCAGATCGATGACCAGTTGCATCCAGCCCGCCGCGCGCACCAGCCGCCCCAGCCTCTCCTCCCGGAAGCGCCCCCCGGCGTCGAAGAGGAAGGAAGTCGCGATGACATGCGTGGCGCCGGCCTCGAGCCACTCGGCGGCGTTCTCGTCGGTGATGCCACCGCCCACCTGCAGCCCGTCCGGATAGGCGGCGAGCGCCTCGCGGGCGGCCTCGTCATTTCCCGGCCCCAGCTTGATGACGTGTCCGCCGCGCAAGCCGTCGGCGGCGAAACGCTCCGCGAACCACGCCGGCGGCAGATCGGAGACAAAATTGGTCCGCAGGGCCTCGGTGTCCGAGTCGAGCGTCCCGCCCACGATCTGCTTCACCCGCCCCTCATGCAGATCGATGCAGGGACGGAATCGGGTGCGGGCGGGACCGGAGGGAATCATGGAGCGGCGAAACTACGCCCGCCCGCGGCTCGATTCAACAGGGTTGAGTCCATTCGCGTAAACCTTAAAATCGCAACACGCTAATTATTAACGATTTGAA
>CAYTNL010000027.1:0-67326 GCA_964439145.1 uncultured Verrucomicrobiales bacterium | reverse complement strand
CGAAACGCCGACAAATCGGCGAAATAATGGACTCAAGTCCGACAGGCTGCTAGATGCCGGTAAAAGACCATCATTTCCACCACCAGAAAGGTGTAGACCAGATCGAGCACGGTGGAATGGAGCCCGCTGACGACGAAGTTGTCCAACGCCGGGATGGCCATGACGATGCCGCTGAGAAAGGCGATGCCGGTAAAAAATCCGAAAAGGACGATCTGATAGCCCATGATCCGCCAGAAATGCCCCTTGGTGAGGTGTCGGCTCATCCCGAGGGCCTCCGTGCCGCCCGCCTCATGGGCCACGGCCGCGCACTCGGCGAAGGCGTGACGCACGTAGTAGACGAGACCGGCGATGAGCAGGTAGGCGACCCCGATGACGATCAGAAAAGTCACGCCGCTGGCGATCGCCACGACCCCGGGCACGAGCAACAACACAAGCAGCAGACCGAAGAGGAACCGGGTCACGAGCATTCGCCCCCAGTTGCGAAATCCGCCGCCGAAAACCTCCCCGATGCCCGGCTTGGGCTCTCCCAACCAGGTCTGGCTCGCCACCCACAACACGGCGCCGGTGGCGATGGACCCGATCCAGAACTCGATCGCCTGATCGATCTTGATCGAGCCCTTGATATCTTGGAAGATATCCCCGAGATCCTCGGATTCGATCGGCTGCTGATAGCTGAAATACTCGACGATCAGATTGGCCGGCAACCAGATCAGCGAGGTGATCAAGACGATGCCCGGCAGGTTGGCCCACCAGATTTTTGCCGTCTGGGCGATGATGGTCAGCAGACGCAGATCGGTGACCCAGTCCTCCGCCCGCGCCGTCGCCGGGACGGCGCCCTCCCGCAGACCTTGGATGAATTGATCCTTGTGCTCGGGTGAGACCCAGTGCTCGCCATAGCGCAGCATCTCGGCCTCGGGCCGGGTGCGCCCCGACCACGCGCACACCGCCAGCGGCTCGCCGGGGGGTGACTGGTCGTTGGGGGAGGGGGCGAAAAATGAAGACGTCGATGGCGGGGGCAGCGCCTCCCGGTAGGGGAGCCAGTCATCTAAGCCCTCCCGCCACACCAGCGCCTCGGCATCGATCACTCCCGTGCGTCGCAAGTCCCGGAGTGCGGATTCCGAGATCGGGCCGCGGCGTTCCCCGTCGTGGGCGTAGTACCATTCCATGCCCCGATCCTATCGGAAATGGTGATCCCTTTGGGAAGAAGAAAAATTCACCAATCTCGCGACGTGCCATGACTTGCGGTCCCGGCCCACCCGGGACCGGATCTCATTGAAACTCGAAAGCCACCACGCTGCCGGGAGTGCGGAGATAGAGTCGATTGCCCACCAAGGCGGGGGAGGCGCAGTAGAGGGCTCCGATCTTCGCCCGGCCCATCGGCGTGTATTCCGCCGCCTTGGCGTCGAGCATGGCGACGAAGCCGCCGCGATTCTCATAGACGCACAGTTTTCCATCCGCCAGCAGGGGGGAGGAGATGCTGGAGGAGGACGGTCGCTCCCAGATCGTCTCCCCGGAGGCGAGATCCACGCACAGGTGCCGGTCGCTGCCGAGGTGGAACACGCGTCCGCCCTCGATGATGGGCGAACTGCCGTAGCGCCGGGCCACGAAATCCCGCGACCACAGCTGCTCCGGACCGCTGCCGGCGGGCTTGAGTCGGTAGGCTATGAGGTTCTTCCCATCCTGATTGCTGGCAATGACCGCGATGTCTCCCGACACCGTGGGAGTGCTGTCGCCCCCTCCGTCCGTGGTCCAGAGCGTGTTCCCGGTGGCGGCGTCAACGCCCACGAAAGTCTTCGAGCCGTTGCAGAGGATCACCGTGTTGTCCCCCTCGCGCCAGACCGCCGGCGAGGGATTGGAGCCATTGGCGTCCTTGTTTTCCCACAGCGGCTCACCCGTGGCCGCGTCGTGGGCGGTGAGCGCGTTCTGTTGCAGGTAGACGCGCCCGTCGAGGACCAGGGGAGAGGAGGCGGGTCCCTTTTTCAACAGCGGCTTGCGCCAGATCTCCTCGCCACTCTTGGCGTCGATGGCGTAGAGGTGATCGCTCAGGGCGGCGTAGACCTTGCCCGCGTCGACGGCGGGGGTGCTGGACGAACCGCGGCCGCTGGGCGAGCCCGGGGTGGAGAATTTCCAGACCGTCTCCCCGGTGTCGGCGTTGACGCAGAGCACCACATCGTCCGCGACCTTCTTCGTGGCGGGCACGGCGTCGATGATGCGCTTGGTCAGCTCCGGGGTGAAGCCCTGCTCGTTGACCCAGGCTTCCATCTCGGCCTGGTTGGCGAACTCGCGATTGCCCACCTCGCGCAGTTTTTCAAAAACCGTGAGCGGGATGGCCGACTTGCCTTGTTTGAAACGCCCGATCGCCCAACTACCGAGGCTCAGTTGGGTCTTCTCGTCCATGTTTTCCTTCACCCAGTTCTCCGCCCATTCATCGAGCGCGGCGCCCCGCAGGCGGCGGCTGAGGTTTTCCCGCTCCTCTTCCATCCTGGCCACCACGGCGGGATCGAGATTGCCGGTGCCCCGGTAGCCGAGATCGCCGAGCACGCGTCCGTCGATGCGCCGGGTCTCGGTGGGCTCATCGCGATGCCAGACCACGGAGACGTAGACGCGTCCGTCGGCCACCGCCACGCTGCCGTGTCCGCCGTCGTGATCGCTGGGGATGGTCTCGCTCTCCCAGAGTTTTTTCGGCGCGTTCTCCTCGGACAATTGCGCGGGCAGCTTCGCCCCGGGCGAGGCGATGCCGTTCCGGGTCGGGCCCCGCCATTGGGGCCAGTCCGCGGTAGCGCTCAGGGTGGTCGCGAGGAGGATCAGTGGGGGGAGAAAGGCGGGGGATTTCATCGTGGGCAAAGGCGGTGGGCGACATCCTAGCATTGCCGCCGTCCCCGGCAACCGCGTGATCGGGGATCACTTGGGAAAGGGCAGCCCCCAGCCCGAGGCCTCGAATTCCCGGGGCTGGGTCAGCAGTTTCTCGCCCCAATAGTAGAGGGTGAACTTCTGGCTCGCTTTGGGGAAGGCGTAGATCAGCAGCATGCGGGTGGGTCGCGGGGCGACGGGGATGTCCGCGGGCGCGGTGATGATTTCTCCGGGACCCTTGATGAAAGTGAGGTGCGGGTCGCTGGCGTAGCTGATGTAGGTGACACCATCGACAATCTCGATGTCGTCGGGATCGAAGTCCGCCGTGTGGCCCTCGACGGTGAGATCTATGGCCACCATGCGTGCGGGGATTTCGGAGGCGGGATTGGGCGCGAGGTGGCTGTAACCATCATACTCCCAAGCCGCGTTGACTTTCACCCGCCCGCCGCCGAGGCCCTGCGACTGGCGCTCGGCGAGACGATTCATCATCAAGTCCAGCACCTTGGCCTGTTCCTCGGGCGAGAGCTGCCGTGTCTCCGGGGAGGATGTCGCGCCGACCGATGTGGTGACCTGGCCGCTGGGAGGCAGGGTCACTTTCTCGACCGCGGGGGCGGGCGGGGTGTCGGGAGAGCGGATGATCTCCTCCCCGACCTCGGGGGATTTCCCGCAGGCGATTAGGAAGGCGGCGGCCGCCGCGAGGAGCGGGAGACGGGCGAGCGAGTGTGCGTTCATCGGGAGAGAGAAAACCATCGGGGAGTGGAAATCAAAGAGGGTTGGGTCGGTGATTCAACCCTGTCAGGTCATGGGGTATCGGTCGCGATGTTAGCGGCGTTATCCCTCTCGGGCAAGAACCGCGCATACTGCGACAAGGCATGCGAGGCACATTTGTCGTGGACGCATAGAGTCGTGACGGTTGGCTTCCGCGGGGAGGCCACTTTTCGAGTCTTCAGCCGCTTGGAATTCATGGAGGTCATTTTACTCACCACTTTGTTCAGCGTCGCGTTCGCGGTGCTGTTTCTCGCGTTGTTTCTGCGCGACCGCCAGCTACGGGAGTTTGGCGGGATGGAGCGGGAGGTGCTGATGCCCCTGGATGACGGCGACGAGAGCCGGGAACTGCCGCGGCGGGAAAAGCCGATGGTGGTCGCCCGGGAAGAAATCCCGGGCGAAACCCGCGCGGGGTTTCCCCGCCTGCCTTGATTGCGTATTTACAGATAGACATATAGCCACAAAACGATGGAAACCGCCGCTACTGAATCCGCCCGACGTCACACGGAGATGATCGAGTTCGATGATCGCACGCCGAAGGCCTTCATGATCGCCTCGATCTTCTGGGGCATCATCGGGATGACCGTGGGCGCCCTGATCGCCTTCCAACTGAACTTCTGGCAGATGAACGGGAAGTTTCTGGAATGGATCACCTTCGGGGCGTTCCAGACCGAGGGAATCAGCTTTCTCACCTTCGGTCGCCTCCGTCCGCTGCACACCAACGCGGTCATCTTCGCCTTCGTCGGCAACATGATGTTCGCCGGCATCTACTATTCGACGCAGCGGCTTTGCAAATGCCGGACGGCGTCGGATCTGCTGAGCAAGATCCATTTCTGGGGCTGGCAGATGATCATCGTGTCGGCGGCGATCACGCTCCCGGCCGGCCTCACCCGCGGCCAGGAGTACGCGGAACTGATCTGGCCGATCAACATCGCGGTGGCCCTGATCTGGGTGGTGTTCGCGATCAACTTTTTCTGGACGCTCCACAAACGCAACGAGCCGTCCCTCTATGTGGCGCTGTGGTTCTACATCGCGACCATCATCACCATCGCGATGCTCTACATCGTGAACCACCTCTCGGTGCCGACCAGTCTCACCCACAGTTATTCGGTCTTTGGCGGGGTGCAGAACGCGCTTGTGCAGTGGTGGTACGGGCACAACGCGGTGGCCTTCTTCCTGACCACGCCCATCCTCGGCATCATGTATTACTACCTGCCGAAAGCGGCGGGTCGTCCGGTCTATTCTTACCGTCTCTCGATCGTCCACTTCTGGTCGCTGGTCTTCCTCTACATCTGGGCCGGGCCGCACCACCTGCTGAACACCTCGTTGCCGAAGTGGCTCCAGCTCAGCGGCATGTTTTTCAGCCTGATGCTGTGGGCGCCTTCCTGGGGCGGGATGCTCAACGGTCTGCTCACGCTGCGCGGGGCCTGGGACAAGTTGCGCACCGATCCGGTGATCAAGTTCTTCGTCGCCGGCGTCACCTTTTACGGCATGTCGACTTTCGAGGGGCCGCTGCTCTCCATCCGCGCTGTCAACGCCCTTTCCCACAACACCGATTGGACCATCGGGCACGTCCACAGCGGCGCGCTGGGATGGAACGGCTTCATGGCCGCCGGGATGTTCTACTGGCTGGCGCCTCGCCTGTGGCGGACCAAGCTCCACTCCGTCAATCTGGCCAATTTCCACTTCTGGATCGGCACCGTCGGCATCCTCATCTACGTCGCCGCCATGTGGTTCTCCGGCATCATGCAGCAGCTGATGCTCAACACGCCGGACGAGTCGGGCACCGCGCTGAAGTACGAGTTCATCACCACGGTCGACAAGATCGCGCCCTTCATGCTGTTCCGCGCCATCGGCGGCACGCTCTACCTCGTCGGCATGTTCCTGCTGGCTTATAATATCTGGAAAACAGCGAAGTCCGGCTCCTTCGCCAACGAGACCCGCGAGATCGCCATCATCGAGCGGGAGAAAAAAGACATGATGCGCTGGGGCGAGGTCTTCCGGAACGATCCCATCGCCTACACCGCCTGGGGCCTGGTCTTTGGCATTCTCTGGTTCTTCCTGCCGCCCTTTGCCGACATCGCGGCGTTGCTGGCCTGCGGCGTGCTCGTGGTGCTGGCGGTGCGGGCGTTCAAACAGAGCAGCAAGACCTGGTCGGACTGGTATGATCGTCTGGCGGAGAATTACCTGCCCTTCACCGTGCTGGTGCTGGTGGCGGTGGTCATCGGTGGCGCCATCCAGATCGTGCCCACCGCGACCATCAACACCGCCAACAGCGTCGAGGACCGGCGTCAGGCGCTCTACACGCCGCTGGAGCTGGCGGGACGGGACATCTACGTGAGTGAAGGCTGCTACAACTGCCACTCCCAGATGGTGCGCATGCTGGTGCCGGATGTGATGCGTTACGGCGACTACTCCCGCCTGGGTGAGTCGATTTACGATCACCCGTTCCAGTGGGGATCAAAGCGCACCGGACCCGATCTCGCCCGCGAGGGAGGCAAGCGCTCCGACAGTTGGCACTACATCCACATGCTTGATCCCCGCACCAACAAAGGCTCCCGCATGCCGGCCTACCCTGTGCTCTACGAGACGAAGACCGACATCGCGTCCCTGCCGAAAAAGATCTCCGTGCAACGGATCGTCGGCGTGCCCTATCCGCCGATGAGCGATGACGAGATCATCGACCAGGCCAAGAAGCAGGCCCAGGAGATCGCCCTCGGACTGGTCAAGGAAAAGGTGGTGGTGTTGCGGGAGAACGGCGAGGAAGCCGAGTCCGAGGAGGAGGCCCAACAACTGCTCGAGCAGCGCAAGATCGTCGCCCTCATCGCCTACCTGCAGAAGATCGGCAAATTCGATCCGGTCGATCCCAAGCCCATCGATCCCACCATCAATCCGGTGAAACCCGGGTTGCCCGACGAGTTCCGCAAATACACCCGCGGGGATGAGGGGCGCTCCGTCGAGGCCCAGCCCGTCACCGCGACGGTGAATCCCTGAGACAGCCCACCAAATCCATTCGACCCATGTTCAAGCGCATCATCCTCGAGGACTGGCAGAATCTGGTGCCCGTCATCTCCTTCACCGTGACCGCCGGCATCTTTTTTATCGCCATCATCCGTGCCCTGCTCATGAATCGGGATCGGGCCGAGCAGCTCGCCAATCTCCCGCTGGAAACCACTCAAGACAACGCCAACCGCACTCACTGAAATGTCCGACCACCCATCCAACAGCAGACCCACCGACATGCCCGGCGTGGTGCTTCGGGATCACGTTTACGACGGGATCGAGGAGTACGACCAGAAACTGCCCAACTGGTGGCTGTTCACCCTCTACATCACCATCGTGTGGTTCGTGGTCTACTGGTTCCTGTATTACCAGCTCGGCTGGTTTCAGAGCGATGAGGAGACCATCGACGCGAAGATCGCCGTCATCGACGAGAGGCGCGACGCCCAACTCCAGGAACTGCTCGCCACCCTCGACGACAAGAGCCTCTGGGAGATGAGCCGCGATCCGGCGCGGGTGGCCGACGGCGCCCAAATCTTCGCCGGGAAATGCGCCGTCTGTCACGGTGCCGACCTCGGCGCCCTGGATCCCAACGGCAACAAACTCGCCGGTCAGCCGCTCAACGACAAAGGTTGGATGTATGGTGGGAATCCCATGGATGTCTTCAACATCATCTCCAACGGATCGCCGAACCTCCTCAGCGGCATGGTCCCCTGGAATACCCAGTTGAGTCCCGCCGACATCGCCAAAGTCGCCGCCTTCGTCATGAGCCATCACGAGGAGGGCGCCGAATGGACCCAGGTGCCGCCCAGCGCACCGCCGGCCCAGTAGGGAAAATCTACCCAATCTGTTCGATTCGGCGTCAGGGGTGGGGCCGGATCGATGAACCCCCGGCGGCCACTTTTCGCCCACCCCAACCCATCGTCTCACCATGGCCACCAAGCCTTCGAATCGGAAGCCGAATCTCGACTCCGTCACCACCATCAACGAGGACGGCTCCCGCTATTTCCTCCATCCCGCCGATGTGCGCGGACGTTTCACCCACTGGCGCCGCGTGGTCGGCGCCGTGCTGCTCGCCATCTATGTGCTCCTGCCATGGATACCGATCAACGGCCATCCGGCGGTGTTTTTTGATCTCGCCGAGCGCCGCTTCCATCTCCTTGGCCTCACCTTCGTCACCGAGGATCTCTGGCTCGCGTTCTTCATGCTCACCGGCCTGGGTTTTGGCCTGTTCTACATCACCGCCATCGCCGGGCGGCTCTGGTGTGGGTGGACCTGCCCCTACACCGTGTTCCTGGAGCATATCTATCGACGCATCGAGCGCTGGATAGACGGCGACGCCACCGCGCGCCGCCGGCTCGATGCCGCGCCCTGGACCGGGGAGAAGATCACCAGGCGCGTGGTGAAACACTCGCTCTACTTTCTGGTCTCGGCTCTCATCGCCCACGTGTTTCTCTCCTACTTCGTATCCATCCCCGGGCTCTACGAATACATGCGGGAATCACCCCTGGCCCACGCCAAGGCTTTCGGGATCGTGACCTTCCTCACCTTCGCCCTCTACGGGTCCTTCGCCTGGTTCCGCGAGCAGTTCTGCATTATCCTCTGTCCCTACGGCCGTATTCAGTCCGCCCTCACCGATGACAATACCATGGTCATCGGCTACGACGCCACCCGCGGCGAACCCCGCGGCAAGGCCAGCGATCCCAACAACGGTGACTGCATCAACTGCTCCCGCTGCGTGCAGGTCTGCCCCACCGGCATCGACATCCGCAACGGTCTCCAACTGGAGTGCATCGGCTGCGCGGCCTGCGTCGACGCCTGCGACGATATCATGGCCAAGCTCGATCGGCCGAAGGGACTCGTCCGCTACGATTCACTCAACGGTCTCGCCGGAAAAGCCACCCGGATCATCCGGCCCCGCATCATTCTCTATACCGGATTTCTCGTCCTCGGACTCACGGTCCTGACCCTGTTCCTCCGCGGACTTCACAGCGCCGACGCCGAGGTAACACGCCTGGTGGGGCAGCCCTACTACGTCACCGAGGACGGGGTGAGAAACCAGTTCGAACTGCGCATGGTGACGAAGCTGAATCAGCCGACTACCTTCACCGTCTCCGCACCCGACGCGCCCGATGGGGTGAGACTCGTGGGGGTGGAGGAGCCGGTGACCATCGACCCGCAGAGCGAGGTGACCCGACCCTTCTTCGTCATTGTCCCGGTGGACAAGTACACCGGAAAATTCCAGCTCACGGTGGTGATCTCCGTCCAACCGGGGGACTACACCGTCGAGAGCGAGATCGCCTTCATCGGTCCCAGCCGCTACGCCATCAAGGAGATGCTGGGTGAGACGGAAAAGCGACCCGCCCCGTGACACCTCCCCGATCATACCCTGTCGAGTCTCGGACCCAACCCTGTTCGCTTCTCTTTCCAGTCTGCCAGTCAACCAACCCATCGTCACCATGAGAGCCTTTTTTCGCGAGCGTCCCTGGATCTGGGTGTGTGTGGCCTTCCTCGTGCTGTTCGGCGCGTGGACGGCGCTTTTCACCATCGCCCTGAACAATCAGCCGGAAAAAATTCCGCTGCCGGAGCACTCCGTGAGCCATGAATGAAGCCGCCAGCCTCTGGGGAGCTCTGATCGCCGGCCTCGTCACCAGCGCCCATTGCGCGGGGATGTGCGGGCTGCTCACCTGCGGGCTGGGCATCGCGGGAGGGCCCCAGCAGGTTTCCCAGATCGCGGGGTACCACTCCGGGCGACTGGTCGCCTACCTGTTGCTGGGGGTGGCGGCCGGAGCTGTCGGGTGGTTGCCGGTGTCGAAGATCACGGGAGGCGGCAATGTGCTGCCATGGTTTCTGATTCTGTTTCTGGTTTTCATCGGGCTGGGGCTGGAGCGATACCTGCCGGCGGTGCCGGGGGTGTCGCGACTGGTCTATCCCTTGCGCCGCCGTTTTGCCCGTTTGTCCGGGACCCGGAAAGGCGTGGCCGTGGGGTTGCTGACCCCGCTGCTGCCCTGCGGACCGCTGTGGGCCATGATCGGGCTGGGGCTGTTGAGCGGCTCGCCAGTGAAGGGGGCGGAGCTGATGCTGGTCTTCGGCATCGGCACGGTGCCGCTGCTCTGGCTGATGCAGAGTGGCGCGGCCTGGTGGCAGCGGAAACTCTCGCCGAGAACCATCCGTTTCGCGCAGCGCGGGGTGGCCCTGACCGCCGCTCTGGTGCTGGCCTGGCGTTTCCGTGGTGGTCTGCCGTTCATCGACGGGCCGGCGGGATGCGGTTGCGGTGTCGCGGGCTTGTGACCGGGGGAGGATTGGTGTCTTGTCAGCCGTGGCCACTCTCACTGAAGCCAGTTGCCGCCACTGTGGCACCGATTACCCTCTGCCCGCCGACGCGGCGGCGGACACGGGCTTCTGCTGCGCGGGTTGCCAGTTCGTCCATGGATTGATCAACGAGGAGGGGCTGGATCAGTTCTACGATCTGCGCGGCGGGGAAACGCTCCAGCCGGTGAAGTCGCTGGCATTTCAAAAACGCGACTACGACTGGTTGGCGGATCAGGCGCGGGCGGCGGAGGACGTCTGCGCCCAGTGCGAGGATCCGGCCCGGTTGACACTGGATCTGCAGGGTATCTCCTGCGCCGCCTGTGTGTGGCTGATCGAGCGGGTCTTCCGACGTCACCCGGGCGGGCTGCGGGTGGTGGTGGACGTGCAGGTGGGACAGATGCGTATCTGGTGGGAGCCGGGAAGGTTCGACGCGGTGGCGTTCGCCGAAGAGTTGCAACAGTTCGGTTATGCCGTCGGGCCGGCCACGGACGACGCCGGGGCGAGGGCGGCGCGGTCGGAGAGCCGGGCGCTGCTGACACGTGTCGGCTTGGTTGGCGGTCTGGCCCTCAACACCATGGCCTTCACCGTGCCGCGCTATCTGGGGATGGGGGAGGAGTTCTTTCTCTCCCGCCTGTTTCAACTGATCACGCTGGCCTCCGCCAGTCTCGCGTTCCTCGTCGGGGGCGGCTATTTCTTTCGCCGCGCCTGGCGGGCGCTGACGGTGGGGGCGCTGCACATGGACCTGCCGATCTCGATCGGGTTGATCGCGGCATATTTTGGATCGCTGGTGGGCTGGCTGGGGGGGATCGAGTCGCTGATGTATTTTGATTTCGTGGCGACTTTCGCCTTCCTCATGCTGGGCGGACGCTGGCTGCAACAGGCGGCGGTGGAGAGGAATCGCGCTGCGTTGTTGTCCGACACGGATCGTCGGCGCGAAGTCGAGCGACTGGGCGCGGACGGTGTCGAGGAGTCGGTAGCGGTGGCGACGCTGGAGCCGGGACAGCGGTTTCGGGTAAAGTCAGGGGACACCCTGCCGGTGTCGGCGTTGCTTGACGGGCCCGGGGCGGCGGAGTTCAGCCTGGAGTGGATCAACGGGGAGCCCGAGCCGCGGGCGTTGGCTCCGGGGGCGGAGATACCGGCGGGCGCGGTGAACGTTGGACGCGCGGCGGTGATGGTGACGGCGAGGGAGGCTTTCGCGGATTCACTGCTGACCCGGTTGCTGGAGGTCAGCGAGCGCGCGGGACGGGAATCGAGCGGGTTGGCATCCGATGGCGGGCGGGATTTTGGCCGGGTACTCCGGGTGTATCTGGTGGTAGTGCTGGTGGTCGCGGCCTTCGGCGGTGCCGGGTGGCTGGCGTTGGGAGGCGGATGGCCGCGGGCGTTGCAGGTGCTGATTTCAGTGTTGGTCGTGTCGTGTCCCTGTGCCCTGGGGGTGGCCTTGCCTCTGATGGATGATCTGGTGGTGGCGCGTCTCCGACGTGCGGGCCTGTTCGTCCAGAACGGCGGGCTCTGGCCGCGGCTGGCGCGGGTGCGGCAGATCGTGTTCGACAAAACCGGAACCCTGACGCGCGAGGCGCCGCGTCTGGTGAATCCCGGGGTGCTGGACGGGCTCGATTCCGAGGCTCGGGGAGTGCTAGCCGGGTTGGTGCGCGAGAGCCGGCATCCGGTGGGGCGGACGATACGAGAGGCCCTGGCAGGTCGCGAGCGTGGCGATCATGTCGGGGACGACATCGAGGAAACCGTGGCGAGCGGAGTCAGTTGGAGAGACGGGGAGAGCGGTGTGGTCTGGAGTTTTGGCAAACCGGGATGGCGGGCGCCGGGCGATCCGGGAGCGGGCGCCGTCTTTGCACGCGACACGGAGACGTTGGCGACGTTTCATTTCGAGGAGGCATTGCGCGACGATGCCGTGTCCGAGGTGGAGCGGTTGCGCGATCGGGGCTACCGGCTCGCGATCCTCAGTGGGGACGCGCCCGAGCGGGTGGGGCGGATCGGCGCCCGACTGGGCCTGGAGCCCGAGCTGGTGATCGGCGGGGCCAGTCCTCGGGACAAAGCCGACTGGCTGATGGCGCATTCGCCCGAGCGCTCGCTCTACGTGGGCGACGGCGCCAACGACAGTCTCGCGTTCGAGGCGGCAGCCTGCCGGGGCACGCCCGCCATCGGCAGCGGGGTCCTGGAGAGACAGAGCGATTTCTATTTTCTCGGGCAGGGCTTGAGCGCCATTCGTCGGCTCATTGACACCGCCCGTCGACGCCGACTCACCGCCGCGCGTATCGTCGGGGTGGCGGTGGCCTACAATCTGGCGGCAGTGACCGTGGCGCTGGCGGGATGGATGAGTCCGCTCCTGGCCGCCGTTCTCATGCCGATCAGCTCTGTGGTTACGCTGGCGGTGGCGGCCACCGCGGGCCGGCGATAGCGGCACGCGTCGCAAATCCGGCGCGTATTTTTCCAAGCCGGGGCAAGCATTTCTCGGCGTGGTGCGTTAAGCTTCAAGTCATGGGAGCCCTCATCACCCTGCTGGTCATTGTCTCGGTATCACTCGTCATCGTGCGGGTGGGCACCACTGCGCTCATGATGACGGGATTGAGCTGGGACACGGCCAGTTTCCAGAGTTACTCCGCGTTTTTCGGCGTGGGCTTCACGACGCGGGAGGCGGAGCTGGTGGTGGATCACCCCGTCCGCCGTCGCATCATCCGGGACCTGATCCTGGCGGGTAACGTGGGCTTGACCTCGGTGCTGGCCACGGTGGTAGTGACCTTTGTCCAGATCGACAGCATGGGCGCGATGCTGGCGACGGCGGCTTGGATCGTCGGCGGGCTGGCTCTGTTCTTGGGATTGGTGAATCTATCGTTCGTAAAGCGCCTGCTCGACTGGGGCATCCGCTTCACCCTCCGGCGCGCCGGCGTGGTGCGGGCCCTGGACTATGATCTGCTGCTGCGGGTGGAGGCCGGCTACTGCATCTCCGAGGTGGAGGTGCTGGAAAGTTGTCTGTTGGCGAATCACCGGCTCAAGGAATCGCGACCCGCGGATCGTGGGATCATCGTGCTGGGCATCAATCGGCCCGGAGGCGAGTTCATCGGCGCGCCCGGGCCGGAGGATCTCATCGCCACCGGGGACATCATCACCGTGTATGGGCACGACGACGCGATCAAGGAGATCATCACCGCGAACGCCCACGGGTGAGAGCGCGACTTCCACCGAAAGAGTTTTCGAAAATCGCGTTTCAGCGAGTAAACTATGACCATGACCCCGACCCAAGGATACCTCTCCCCGCTCACCCGACCGCTGTCCGGTCTCCTGACCGCGGCATTGTTGATCGCGTCTCCTCTCCGTGCCGAGGAAGCTCCCGCCAGCATCGATCTGAACGCGCTGAAAGTGCAGGTGGTGGAGGACGTCATCATCCCCATTCCCCAGGAGATCTTCGCCTCGCTCGACAAATTGGGCGATCAGAACTGGGGACGACATCTCACGAAGCACGCAGTGAAACTGGACGGGAGACGCTCGCGCACCGCGCTGCTTTTCGGGCTCGTGATCTCCGACGGATTCATCGCCGTGCAGGCCGAGGATCGGGATGAGGTGAAACGGGTGGGGCGCGAAGTGCTGCTGCTCGCCGGGGCGCTCGCCGTGCGGTCGGAGGTGGAGGGCCACGCCCAGGCCATCATCGACGGCGCCGACAAGGATGACTGGAGCGCGGTGCGTCGCGAACTGGATCGGGCGCGACAGACCGTGATCAGCACCATGAAAGAGCTGGACGACGACGCCTTGGCCGATCTGGTCAGCATCGGTGGCTGGCTGGGCGGCACCCGCGCGCTATCCGCGTTGGTGGCGGACAACTACACCGTCGACGCGTCCGAACTCCTGCATCAACCCGATCTCCTCACCCAGATCGCCCTTCGTTATGAGAGGCTGCCCGCCAGTGACAAGCCGGGTGATTTGTTCGCCAAAGTGTCCCGCACCCTCACCGAGCTCCAGCCCCTGATGCGGGTCAATGGGGAAGGCGCTGTGTCCCGTCCCGCCGTCGAGGCCATCAGCCAGCTCAGCACCGATCTCACCGACGCCGTTTATGCCAACTGACCCTTCACGGAAACTACGCGCGCGCCTCATCGGCCTGGTCATCGCCGGCGGCCTCCTCCTTTGCGGCGTGGTCTACGGCTTTGTCCACGAGGGCAAGTCCTTCGCCATCGAGGCCGCCATCCCGCAGTTGGAACTCAAGGAGAACCCCTTCGTCCTGCGCGAGGCCTGGTGGAACGGGGAGTTGAAAGCCGGCGAGACCAAGATCATCCAGCATCAGTTGTTCAAGCGGAATGACTACTGGTTCTGGCTCGGGGTATCGCAGCCCGAGTCCAAGGTGAGCATCCACATCTACGATAGCGAGGGAAAGCTCGACGAGAGCGAAGCCTGGCAGGATCGCAACGTGGCCGCCGCGAGGATTTCTCCCAAGTCCACCGGGGTGTATTACATCCGGGTGGCGGTGGAGTCCGTCGCCGAGCCGCCCGCCGAGTGGGCGGTGGTCTATGGCTACCGGTGAGGCGGGCGAGTGTGTCGGTGGAGAAAACCCGCGTCGCGTTGACATCCCGGCTTCAGCGGCTAAAATCACGCCGTTTCCTTTCCCGCGCCACTGTAGCTCAGGGGTAGAGCAACGCATTCGTAATGCGTGGGTCGTCGGTTCAAATCCGACCAGTGGCTCCAGTTTCTCACACTGCCGGGTGATGCCTGTGGATAGCTGACTGCGGGACTCTGGCTGGCGTTGATCTGGCAAACTTCCGGTTTGGCACGGGCATGGGGGCCTCGGTATAGTCGCGCCCGTGATACCCATCGATCTTTCAGGAAAAACCGCCGTGGTGACCGGGGGCGGGCGCGGTCTGGGGCGTGAGACCGCGCGGATGCTGCACGAGGCCGGCGCCTCGGTGGTGATCAGCTATTTCCGTGACGCGGAGGATCTCAATCGGCGGGAGGCCGAGGCCACCGCCGGGGAGATCGGTCCGCGGGCGTTCGCGGCGGAGGGCGATGTGCGTGATCCCGACTCGGTGAGACGCCTGTTCGACTCGGCGGAGGAGCGGTTCGGCACTATCGACATCGTGGTCAACAACGCGGCCATCCTCCGGGATCGTTCCATCCGCAAGATGGAGGAAGCCGAGTGGGCGGCGGTGATCGAGACCAATCTGAGCGGCGTCTATCACGTCTGCCGCGAGGCGGCGGAGCGGCTGGCGGATGGCGGCCGCATCGTCAACATGGCCTCCATCTCGGGATTTGTCGGCTTTTTCGGCCAGGCGAACTACTCGGCGGCGAAGGCCGGCGTGGTGGGGCTCACCAAGGTGTTGAGCAAGGAACTGGCGAGGCACGGGATTACGGTGAACGCGGTAGCCCCGGGCGTGGTGCTGACGGAGATGGGAAAATCAATCCCCGAGGAGTCGCGGGCGGCGATGCTGGCTCAGATACCCCTGAACCGCTTCGGCGAACCCGCCGATATCGCGGGCGCCGTCCTGTTCCTGTGCGGGCCGCTGGCGGCTTACATCACGGGGCAGACCCTGCATGTCAACGGCGGATGGTTCGGATGAGTGACGCACGGGACAGCAAGTTGCGCACCGCCGCGGAGGCGGTGGCGGAGATCCGGCACGGGGACACGGTGGTGTGCGGCGGTTTCGTGGGCGCGGCCCATCCAGAGGCGTTGACGGCGGCGCTGGAGCGCAGGTTTCTCGGGGAGGGGGCGCCGTCGGGCTTGACGCTGGTTTACGCGGCGGGCCAGGGGGACGGGCAATCGCGCGGACTCAACCATCTCGCCCACGCCGGGATGATACGGCGGGTCATCGGCGGGCACTGGGCGCTGGCGCCCAAGCTCGGGCGTCTGGCGGTGGACAACGAGATCGAGGCCTACAATTTTCCCCAGGGGGTGATCTGTCATCTCATCCGCGACATCGCGGCGGGGCGTCCGGGCTGTGTGACGCATGTGGGGCTCGGCACTTTCATCGATCCCCGCCACGGTGGCGGTCGGCTCAACGAGCGCACCACCGAGGAACTGGTCGAGCGGGTCGAGCTGGCCGGGAAGACCTGGCTTTTCTACCGATCCCTGCCGCTGACCGTGGGGCTGATCCGGGCGACGAGCGCGGATCCGTGGGGCAACCTGACGATGGAGGAGGAGACGATCTTCGGCGAGGTGCTGCCCATCGCCCAGGCGGTGCGGAACTCCGGCGGGATCGTGATCGCGCAGGTGAAACGACTCGCCGACGAGCCGGCACCGCCGCAATCGGTGAGGGTGCCCGGCATGCTGGTGGATCGCATCGTGCTGGCGGATGCCTCCGGGCACGAGCAGACATTCGCCGAAGGGTGGAATCCCGCTTATGTCAGCGCGGCAGCCAACGGGCGGGCCGGGGCATCGCCTTTGCCACCCGGTCCGCGCCGGATCATCGCCGAGCGGGCCTGCGACGAGTTGGGCGCGGGGGACATCGCCAACCTCGGCATCGGCATGCCCGAGGGGATCGCGCGGATCGCCGCCGAGCGGGGGCTGCTGGACTCCGTGACCCTGACGCTGGAGAGCGGTCCCATCGGCGGCATGCCGGCGGGGGGACTGAGTTTCGGGGCCTCGGTGCATCCGCGGGCCATCATCGATCAACCGGCCCAGTTCGACTTCTACGATGGCGGTGGCCTGGATTTCGCCGCCCTCGGCGCGGCGCAGATCGACACGGCGGGCAATGTGAATGTCTCGCGGTTCGGCAACCGGCTCGCCGGAGTGGGGGGATTCGTGAACATCTCGCAGAACGCGAAGCGGCTGGTATTTTGCGGCACGATGACCTCCGGGGGATTGGAGACGCGGATCGAGTCGGGACGCCTCGTGATCGAGCGCGAGGGACGGGTGAGGAAATTCGTGGAGGCGGTGGATCAGATCTCTTTCAGCGGTGAGTTGGCGAGGCGATCAGGTAGACCCGTGTTGTTCGTGACCGAGCGGGCGGTGTTCGAGTTGGTCGACGGGGGACCGCGCCTGGTGGAGATCGCGCCCGGGATCGATCTCCGGAAACACGTGATCGACGTGATGGGATTCCGCCCTATCATCGGCGAGGTCCGGACGATGCGGGCGTCGATATTTGGCGGAGACTGACGAATCACATGAACAATCCCCCGGATAATCCCCCGACTGACCGGGCCTCGGTGAGGCGCGTGGTGCTGGCCAGCTTCGTGGGCACCACCATCGAGTGGTATGATTTCTTTCTCTACGGCACGGCGGCGGCGCTGGTGTTCGGCGAGTTGTTTTTTCCCTCCGACTCGGAATTTATCGGGAGGATGGCGGCCTATGGGTCCTTCGCCATCGGGTTTTTCGCGCGGCCGCTGGGCGGAATCGTGTTTGGCCATTACGGGGACCGGATCGGGCGGAAAGCGATGCTGGTGACGACGCTGATGATGATGGGCATGGCGACCCTCTTGATCGGGATGCTGCCCACCCACGCGACCATCGGGGTGGCGGCGCCGGTTCTCCTGGTGTTCCTGCGGATCGTGCAGGGATTCGGCGTCGGAGGAGAGTGGGGCGGCGCGGTGCTCATGGCGGTGGAGCATGGGCATGAGGGACGGCGCGGTTTCTACGGCAGTTGCGTGCAGATGGGGGTGCCGGTGGGACTGCTGCTGTCGGTGGGCACTTTCGCCCTGGTGTCGCGGATGCCGGAGGAGGCTTTCCTGGCCTGGGGATGGCGGATCCCGTTTCTGCTCGGGGGGCTCCTGCTGGCGATCGGCATGTTCATCCGCCTGCGCATCCTGGAGAGTCCGCTGTTCGCGAAGGCGAAGGCGTCGGAGGGCGTCAGCAAGCTGCCCATCGTGGAGGTATTTCGCAAACATCCCAAGAATGTGTTGCTGGCGATGGGGGCGCGCTTCGCGGAGAACGCCTGTTTCTACATCTTCAGCGTCTTCGTGCTGTCCTACGCGGTCGACAGTCTCGGTCTGGCGAAGCAGACGGTGCTCGCGGGCGTGTGGATCGCGGCGGCGGTGCAGATTTTCGCGATTCCCGGCTTTGGCATACTCTCGGACAAGATCGGGCGTCGCCCCGTGTATCTGGGCGGGGCCGTCTTCATCGCGTTGTTCGCGTTTCCTTTTTTCTGGATGATCGAGACGGGAACCACGGCGCTGGTCTGGTTGGCGATCGTGCTGGGACTGATCGGCCACGCGGCGATGTATGGCCCGCAGGCGGCGTTTTTTTCCGAGTTGTTCGGCACCCGGGTGCGCTACAGCGGGGCGTCGATCGGCTACCAGTTGGCGTCGCCTTTCGCCGGCGGTCTGGCGCCGCTGGCGGCGACGGCTTTGCTGGAGTGGTCGGGTCAGGAGTCGTGGTCGGTATCACTCTACCTGGTGTTGACGGCCGGGGTGACGCTGGTGGCGATCTGGTTCGCGGCGGAGACTTTTCGCGACAGTCTCGCCGACCATACAGGGTAGGGTCGCGGACCCAAGAGGGTTCAATCCCAGTCGCCGCCCAGGGCCTTGACCAGGGCGATGGTGGCGAGGTGGCGGGCGGCTTCGAAACGGACGGCGAGACGGCGGGCCTCGAGTTCGGTGCGCTGGGCGTCGACGACTTCGAAATAGGCGACCACGCCGGCGTCGTGGCGGCGTTCGGAAAGTTCCACGGTGCGGGAGGCGGCGGCGACGGTGCGTTGCTGGGCGGCGATACGCTCGTCGAGACGGCGGATGGCGGAGAGGGCGTTCTCGACCTCCTCCACGGCTCGCAGCACGGTCTGGCGGTAGTTGGCCACGGTCTCGTCGTAGCGGGATTCTGACCGTTTCAGCTCGGCCCGGTTGCGTCCGGCGTCGAGGGCGGGCAGGGAAATTTCGGGGCCGAGGCCCCAGGTGCGACTGGCGTAGTCGAGCAGTCGCGCGGTGCCGCCGCTCTCGAGTCCGGCGGTGGCTCCGAGGCGCACGGAGGGGTAGAAGGCGGCCTCGGCGATGCCGATGCGGGCGTTTTCCGCGATCATGAGACGCTCGGCGGCGGCGACGTCGGGGCGGCGTTCGAGGAGATCGCTCGGTGGGGATATTTTCCCCCTGGGCGGCTGACCGGCGAGGGGATGGGGGGGAAGTTGAAAATGACTCGGCGGCTCGCCGGTGAGGACGGCGAGGGCATGCTCGACCTCGTCGCGGCTCTGGTGCAGGCCGATGAGTTCGCCCTGGGTGGCGGCGAGTTCCGTTTCGGCGCGGGAGACGTCGACTTCGTCGGTATCGCCGGCGTCGAAGCGTTTGCGGTTGAGATCGAGCGCCTTTTCGCGGAGGGCGACGGCTTCCTCGTAGGTGGCGATCTCGGCGTCGATGGCGCGGAGGCTGAAGTATTGGGAGGCGATCTCGGACTGGAGGGAGAGGCGCAGTTGGCGCAGGGTGGCGTCGGCCGCGAGCGTTTCGGCCTCGGCGGCTTCGATGGCGCGGCGGAGTTCGCCCCAGAAGTCGACCTCGTAGCTCAGCACCAGGGGCAGGGATAGATTGGTGGTGGTGATTCCGGTGAGGTTGGGCGCGCTGTTGCTGATGGTGCCGGAGCGCCGGTTACGATAAGCCGAGGGGGTGAAATCGAGGCTCGGAAACCACGCGGCGCGGGCGCCGGAGGAGATGGCGCGGGCCTGCTCGACGCGGTGAAAGGCGGCGATCAGGTCCTGGTTTCCCGCGTGGGCTTTCTCGATGAGCCGGTCGAGTCCCGGGTCGCCGAAGCGTTTCCACCAGTCGCCGGTCGGTGCGGTGTCGCGGGGGTCGGCGAGCTTCCATCCATCGGGCGCGGAAAAGGAGTCGGGCAATTGCGCGGCCACGCTCGGGCGGCTGTAATCGGGCCCGAGGAGGCAGCCCGCGGGCAGGAGAGCGAGCGGGGCGAGGACGATGACCGCCGTCCGGCGAATCGCCTGTGGTAGAATGTCCGACATTTCGTGTGTGGCCAAGATCAAGCCGGGAATCGGGTCCGGGTCAAGCGGCGTCATGGATTTTTCCCGGCCTCGGCGAGGGCCGCCTCGAGCCGCTTGCGCTGGAGGTCTGGGCCGGACGTGTGGCGGGCGATGAGCTGGTAGGCGAGGGGGACGACCACGAGGGTGAAGAGTCCGGCGACGGCGACGCCGAAGAGGATGACGGTGCCGATGACGATGCGGGTCTCGGAGCCGGCTCCCGAGGTGATGATGAGGGGCACGGAGCCCATCACGGTGGTCAGACCGGTCATAACGATGGGGCGAAGGCGGCGGACGGACCCGTCGAGCACCGCCTGGTCGAAGTCCCGTCCCTCGTCGCGGAGCTGGTTGATGAACTCCACGATGAGGATGCCGTTCTTGGCGGCGAGACCGATGAGCATGATGGTGCCGATCTGGGTGTAGATGTTCTGGGCCTGCCCGGTGAGCCAGAGACCGAGCATGCCGCCGGCGACCGCGACCGGCACGGTGAGCATGATGGTCAGGGGATGGATGAAGCTCTCGAACTGGGCGGCGAGGACGAGAAAGACCACCAGGAGGGCGAGAAGGAAGACGAAGACGGCGGAGCTGCCGGATTCCTTGAAATCGAGGGATTCGCCCTTGTAGCTGATGACGGCCTGATCCGGAATGACGCGCTCGGCGGCCTCGTCGAGAAAGGCGAGTGCCTCGCTGAGCCGGTAGCCTTCGGCGAGGCTGGCCTCGATGGTGATGGCGCGGATGCGATTGTAGCGGTTGAGAGTGCCCGAGTCGGCGATCTCCTCGAGAGTGACGAGGTTGGCCAGGGGGATGAGTTCGCGGGTGCGCTCGGAGCGCACGTAGATGTTGGTGAGGTCGGTGGCGGTGCGTTTCCGGTCGTAGTCGGACTCGACGATGACGTCGTATTCCTCGCCCTGTTGGATGAAGGTGGTGACGGCGCGGGACCCGAGCAGGCTCTCCAGTGCCTGGCCGATATTCTGGATGGAGACACCGAGGTCGCCGGCCCGGTTCTGGTTGATGTTGACCCGCAGTTGGGGCTTGGTCTCCTTGTAGTCGTAGTCGACACCGATGAGTCGGGGGTTTTTCGCCATCTCGGCGAGCAGGGCGTCGCGCCACCCGGCAAGCTCCTCGTAGGTGGGCCCGCCGAGGACGAACTGGACCGGCTTCTGCAGGCCGCGGGTGAGTCCCTGGCGCATGACGAGGAAATTCTTCACCTCCGGGATGTCTGAGAGCCGTCCCCGCACCTCGTCCATGATTTCCCAGCCGGAGCGGCGCACCGACCAATCGCTGAGGACGACGATGGTGATGCCCTCGTTGAAGTCGGAGGTGATGTCGCCGAGGGCGCGGGGCGCCCTGACCAGCACCCAGGCGGCTTCCCCGTTGTCATGGAGATACATGAGTCGCTCCTCCACCTTGTCCATGGTCTCGCTGACCGAGCCGTAGGTGGTGCCCTCGGGGGCGGAAGTGACAACGAAAAAGACGCCGCGATCCTCTTTCGGGGTGAACTCCCTGGGAAGAGCGAGATAGAGGTGGTAGCTGGCGAAGCAGAAGCCGCCGACGATGAGGATGACGAGCGCGGGCGCCCGGAGCAGGACGCCGAGGACGGCGCGGTAGACGGCCTCGAAGCGGCGGAAGACCCAGTTGACGAAACGGGTGAGCCAGTTGCCGCGGCCGGCGGAGCGCAGCACCTTGGAGGCGATCATGGGCGAGAGAGTAAGCGCGACGAAGCTGGAGAAGGAGACGGCCACCGCGAGGGTGATGGCGAATTCGGTGAAGAGTTTGCCGAGATCGCCCTCGAGGAAGGAGATGGGGACGAATACGGCCACGAGCACAAGAGTGGTGGCGATGACGGCGAAGGCGACCTGACGGGTGCCGAGAAAGGCGGCGGCGAGAGGATTTTCCCCCTCCTCGATGCGGTGGTAGACATTCTCCAGCACCACGATGGCGTCATCGACCACGAGGCCGATGGCGAGGATGAGGGCCAGGAGGGTGAGGAGGTTCACCGAGAACCCGAGGGCGTTGAGCACGATGAAGGTGCTGATGAGGGAGACGGGGACGGTGACGGCGGGGATGAGGGTGGCGCGCACGTTGCCGAGGAACAGATAGATGACGGCGACGACAAGGATGACGGCGATGAAGAGGGTGGAGGCGACTTGCTTGAGGGATTCCTCGATGAACACCGAGGTGTCGTAGCTGGGCTGGAGGTCCATGCCGTCGGGGAGGCTGTCCCGGATGCGGTCCATCTCCGCTTTGGCGGCGCGGGAGACGTCGAGGGTGTTGGCCTGGCTCTGTTTGATGATGCCGAGTCCGACGCGGGGGACTCCGTTGCCCCGGAAGAGGCGTCTGCTTTCCTCGGCGCCGAGTTCTACGCGCGCGACCTCGCCGAGGCGAACGAGAAAGCCGTCGTCACCACGGTAGATGACGAGATTCCGGAAATCTTCCTCGGTGAGAAATTCGCGCCGAATTCTCACGGTGAATTGCTGATCCAGCGACTGGATGGTGCCGGCGGGCAACTCGACATTCTGCCTCCGCAGAGCGTCCTCGACATCGGCCACGGTGAGATTGCGGGCGGCGAGCGAGGTGCGATCCACCCAGACGCGCATGGCGTAGCTCGACGCCCCGGAGATGCGGATGCGGGCGACGCCGGGGAGAACGGAAAAACTGTCCACGATATAGCGCTCCGCGTAGTCGGCCAGCTCCACGGGGGTCATGTGCTCGCTGGTCAGGCTAAGCCATAGCATGACCTCGGTGGCCGAGTCCTGCTTGGTGATCTCGGGAGGATCCGCCTCGTCCGGGAGTTCGTCGAGCAGACCGGAGATGGCCTCGCGGAGGTCGTTGGCGGCGCTGTCGATGTCGCGGTCGATGTCGAACTCCACGGTGACGAGCGAGCGGCCGTCCTCGCTGTTGGACTCGATGGATTTGATGGCCTCCACGATGCTGATCTGGTCCTCGATCAGTTGGGTGATGCGGCGTTCCACCACCGAGGCCGAGGCGCCGGTGTAGCTGGTCTCGATGGTCACGATGGGGGGATCCACGTCGGGAAATTCCCGGACCTGCAGTTTGGTCAGCGCCACCAGGCCGAAGGTGACGAGCAGGAGATTGAGCACCGTGGCGACGACGGGGCGCCGGATGGAGGTGTCGGAGAGAAACATGCGTGGAGGTGGCTCAGTGCGAAACGCCGGACGGCGAGTAGGGCTCGGCGGGGGATTCGAATTCGCCAATGACCTCCACGACGGCCCCGTCGGTCAGGCCGAGCAGCCCGTCGGTGACCACGGTCTCTCCGGCCTCCAGTCCCTCGATGATCTCGACGTAACCCGGCACCCGCCGACCGATGGTCACCGTGGCGCGTCGCGCGTTGGTGCCCTCGACGACGTAGGCGAAGTGATTCGCCTGCACCGAGACCAGGGAGCGCTCCGGGATGGACAGCGACTCCCGCGGGTTTTTCCTGAGAGTGGTCGTCATCAGCATGCCGGGGCGGAGGCGATGATCCGGATTGGGTATCTCGGCGCGGACGGTGATGGAGCGGGTGACGAGGTTCACGCGGGTGTCGATGCGGGTCACCTCGCCGGTGAAGGATTCGCCGGGATAGGCCTCGGTGATGGCGGTGATCTCCTGCCCGGGCTTGAGATCGTTAAGAAACGTTTCGGGCACGGTGAAGTCCAGTTTCACCGGATCGAGAATGTCGAGTGTGGCGATGAGGTCTCCCGGCGTCACCAGCGCGCCGACGCTGACGCGCCGAAAGCCGAGCACACCGTCGAAGGGGGCGATGATGCGGCGATCCGCGATCTGCGCCTGGGCTTCCTCCACCCGTTGGCGCGCCACATCGCGCCGGGTGCGGTATTCCTCGAGCCGCACTTCGGAGACGGCGCCCTCGGCGACGAGGCTTTCGAGGCGCTTGATTTCCCGCTCCTGCTCGGCCAATCCGGCCTTGGCACCCTCCAGCATGGCGTTCTCCTCGGCATCCTCCAGGCGGATGAGAAGGTCGCCTTTTTCGACCCGATCCCCGTCCTCGAAGGCCACCTCGGCGACGCGGTCGGTGACATTGGCGGAAAGGTCGATCGCCTCCCGCGCCCTGACGGTGCCGAGAGCCTCGACTTGATCGGTGAACAGGCGGGTATCCACGCGGGTGGTCTTGACTTTGGCGGGAGGCGCCGAAGCCGGCGCGGCGGCCTCGTTGTCCGGGGCTTTCTCGCATCCGGAAAGTAGCGCGGCCAGCACGAGTCCGGGCAGCAGGGCGGCGCGCACGGATGGGCAAGGGGCGGGGTGTCGGGGCATCGGTGACGGGAGCGAAAACCACAGGGAAGCGGAGAACTCACTGGCGCGCAACCGCGCATCCCGCGCGCAATGCCGCCGTTTCCCGGTTTGTAAGCTGTCGGGATGGGTTGACGTCGGGGGGATTTCTCGGGTATGCCAGGGCATGAAGAAATGGTTTTTCTGGCTCGCCGGATTCGCTCTCACGTCGATCACGTCGGCGAAACCGGACCGTCCGAACATTCTCATGCTGTTCGCCGACGATGTCGGTCGGGAAGTGATCGAGTGCTACGGGGGCGCGAGCTACCGCACTCCCGCCATCGACGCCCTCGCCACCGGCGGGATGCGCTTCACTCACGCTTACGCGATGCCGGTCTGCCATCCTTCGAGGATCTGCCTGTTGACCGGGCAGTATCCGGCCCGGCTGGGTTCTCCGGCGTGGGGAAGTTTTCCCGGGGAGGCGGCGGACCGCTCCCTGGCCGCCACCCTGAAGCGGGCCGGCTACGCCACGGCGGTGGCGGGCAAGTGGCAGTTGGCGCTCATGAAAAAGAACCCGGATCATCCCAACGAGTTGGGATTCGACCGGTTCTCGGTGTTCGGCTGGCACGAGGGGCCCCGCTATCATGACCCGATGATCTATGAGGACGGCGCGGTCAGGCGGGACACCGCCGGGAAATACGGGCCCGATCTCTACACCGAGTTTCTCATCGATTTCATGAAGAATTCACGCGATGAGAATCGGCCCTTTTTCGCGCTCTATTCCATGGCGCTCTGTCACGATGTCACCGACGATCTCGACGAACCGGTGCCCTTTTATCGGGACGGGAAATGGATGTCCTACGCCGAGATGGTCGCCTCGATGGATGAGATGGTGGGGCGCATGACGCGGGCGCTCGACGACCTGGGGATACGGGACAACACGCTCGTCATTTTCACCACCGACAACGGCACCGCCGCCGCCAGCTACATCACGGTGGCTCCGGATGGCAAGCTGGTGCGTGATCCGGTGTATTCCGAATACGAGGGACGACAGATCCGGGGAGGGAAGGGGACTTTTACCGACTGGGGCACGCGGGTGCCGCTGATCGCCAATTGGCCCGGAGTCATCGAGCCGGGGCGGGTGGTGGACGATCTCGTGGACCTGTCGGACTATCTGCCCACTTTCGCCGAGATTTCCGGGGCCGCCTTGCCCGAGGGAGTGTCCCTGGATGGGCACAGTTTCGCGGGCAGGCTCATCGCCGACGAGCCGTCGCGGAGGCAATGGGCCTACGCCGAGACCAAGGGGAAACGCTTCGTAAAGACCCGCGATTTCAAGCTGCATGGAGACGGTCGCTTCTTTGATCTGCGCGAGGATCCCGAAGAGCGGAAGCAACCGATGGGAGGCGATCTCACGCCGGAACAGGCCGAGGCCAGGGCCTTGCTGGCCGGGGCGCTGGCATCGGTGCCCGAGCCGGAGGACGAGCCTGGTTTCAAAGCCCTCTTCAACGGCCGGGATCTCACCGGCTGGGAGGGATTACCCGGCGCGTGGGAGGCGCGCGACGGAGCCATCCGCTGCGTGGGACAGGAGTCGGTGGGAAAAAACTGGCTCATCTGGCGCGGGGGAGAGCCGGCGGACTTCGACCTGCGGCTGGAGTTTCGCTTCACCAGCGGCAACTCCGGCGTGCAGGTTCGAAGCCGCGAGTTGGAGGGCGAGCCTCCCTATCAGGTTCGGGGATACCAGGTCGAGATCGCCGAAGCGAGCAAGATGGGGCTCTGGCATCACTCGCTGGCGCCGGAAAAATATCGCAGTCATCTCGCCACCGCGGGCCAGAGGGTGCTGATCGACAAGAGTGGGGAAGAGGCCAGGGTCGAGACCTTCGCGGAACCGGCGGAGATCCAGGCGCTCTGTCGCGATGGCGAGTGGAATGAACTGGAGATCATCGCCCGCGGCGGGCGCCTGGTTCAGCGCGTCAACGGCGAGAAGTTCGCCGAAGTGACCGATGAGGACGCGAAACATTCCGCGAGAGCCGGTCTCATCGCCCTTCAGGATCACGGCAAGGGGACGGTGGCGGAGTATCGGAATATCCGCCTCAAAGTGGCGGGCAAGTAGATCGCGCCGGATCACGGGACCGTCGCCACCGGCGGCGCGGTGACGGCGGGCGGTTGGGAGGAAATCTGGAGCTTGAGCTGTTCCAACGCGGTGCGGTAGGCCTCCTCGGCCTCGCCGGTATGTCCGGCGGCGCGCTGGAGATCGCCGTAGAATGTCCAGGCCTCGTAGTCGGGTTCGGTCAACAGATCGAGAAAGCGGCGGTGTCTTTTCAGGGCGCCGTCGATGTCGCCGCGGGCGAAAGCCATCTCCGCCTCCAGGCGGGCCGCGCTGGCCTCCCCCCCCTCGGCTTCGCGATAGTGGGCGAGGGCGGTGGTGGTGTCGCCGGTTTCCTCGTAGAGCGAAGCCAAATCATAGCGCTCCGATGGCGACCAGCGAAGCTCCCCGGCCGTCACGAGCCGGAGAGTTTCCTCATAGCGTCCCGTCTCGTAGCCGAGCGAGAGCAGTCGCGAGGCGAAGCGTTTGTCGGCGGGTCTGCTGTGCGCGGCGAGCAGCTCGAAGGCGTCGGTGTGGCGTCCCTGCTTGGCGAGAAAATCCGACAGCGTCAGCCGCAGAGTGGCGCTGTCCGGGTGGCGGCTCATGCCGTCGCGGAGCGTCTTTACCACGGACTCGAACTCGGCCAGACTCTCCCAGGCGTCGGCCATGTCGAGATAGGTGCCGGCTTCCACCTCGGGTTCGGTGTCGATTTTCAACTGCACGGCGTGGATGAAATCGCGGGCGGCGTCGAGCGATTTCGCGATCATGGAGTAATCCTCGCGCGTCTTGCGATCATGAGCCTCGGCGGGCAGTTTCCGGTAGGCGAGCAGGGCGGCGGGGTAGTTCCCCAGGGTCACGTGGAGGCGCGCGAGTTTTACCCGCACCTCATGGCGTTGGTCGTCCAGCTCCAGAGCGGTGCGGTAGGCGGTGAGACATTCGTCGAAGCGCTCCTGGGCGTCGAGGATGGCGCCGAACTCGAACCATACACCGGGATCCTCGGCGTGTTTGCCGGCGAGTTCCTCGCGGTAGATGGCCTCGGCGGCGGCGAAATGGCCGCGCTCGGCCTGGAGCCGTCCGAGCAGAAGGGTGTAACGCTCCCGCTGGGCCACGGGCACGACCACCGAGAGCAGTTCGGTGAGATCCTCCTGCCGATCCACCCAGGGATAGATGGTGACGCAGCGGTCGAGAGCCTCGATCTCTCCCAGCACGGCGAGTTTGCGGTAAAGGTCGAAAGCCTCCGAGGTGCGGTTGTTCCACTCCAGATGCCGGGCCAGCATGGGGGCGAATTTCTTGAATTCGTGATCGACGTCCGCCGCGTTCGCGCGGTCGACCAATGCCCGCCAGTCGAGCCCCCCGGCGGCGGTGCCGGCCAGGTATTCCTCGAGAATGGGCAGACTGTCGGCGAGACGCTCGGACTGGGCCGCCACGGTGGTGATCAGCTCGACGAGCGACTCGCGTTGAGCGGGATCGAGCGTGGCCTTGAACTCCTCGGACAGGAGATCGAAGGCCTCGCCGCCCTCGTTGAGCTCGCGATGGAGGGAAATGGTGAGATTTCTCAGCTCTTCGGGCAATTGGGTGAACGGCAACCGCGCGTGATGCAGATGACGGGAGATGGCGTCGAGCGCGCCGCGGGGATCTCCGGCATATCGGGACGCGGCCACCAGCGCGCGGGTCTGCTCCAGTGACAGGGGGGTGATTTCCTCAAGCTGGCGGTAGATGGAGACGGCGAGCGCGGGGTCGCCCGTCTGGACAGCCCGGGTCGCGAGGTGGTCGAGCAACTGGCTCATGAATGGGCCGGGAATGACCCGTCGGCGCTCGTTGAGGACTTCCAGCACCCCGGCGGGATCTTCGGTCATGCGGACGAGGGCGTCGATCCGCACCCTGCTGGCCTCGTCGAAATCGTGGTCGATGGAGTCGAGCAAGACCCGGACGAGGCTGGCGGGGGAAGCCTCAAGCGCCACCGGCTCACCGGTGACGGGATCGACTCCGGCGATCATCCCTTCGCCCACGATGGCGAGCGCGCGGTCGTGGCGGCCGTCCTCCATGAGACGCTTCACCAGTTCCGATTGGCGCGGGATCAGCACCCCGGCGAGGCCGAGAGCCAGGATGAGGAGGGCGAACAGCCAGCGCATGGACAGGAGTCCTCCGCCCCGGTGGCGGGACGGGTAGCGCGAGGCGGGATGAAAGCTGGCGGGAGCGTGGTGGGTCCGTTTCATCGGGAGATGGGGCGCAGAGTCAGGCTGGTGGAGGCGGGGGCCTCGAGGCGCAGCCTTCCTTCGGCGTCGGTTTCGTGGGTTTCGGTGTTTTCCAGGCCGCCGACCTCGATGGTGGTGCCGGGCTCAAAGCCGGCGATCTCCAGGGTGGCGGGACGGGAAAGGGTGCGCAGTTTCAGCGAAGACGGGGTCAGCTCTTCCACCCGAACCTCGGCGGAAGCCGTCACCAGGCGGGCGTGGCGGGATTCTTCATCGGTGGTTTCGATGACGACGCGGGGCTCGCCATTGGTGTGGACATAGATCACGCCACGTTCGCGGCGCCAGCCGGTCACTCCCTCGGAGGCGGCGAGATCGGGGACTCCGGCGCCGGCGGGGAGACGGAAAGTCCTCAGCCGACCCTCGTTCAGCGCCACCCAGCGGCGGGGGGCGGTTTTCACCAGTCGGGTGTCCCGGGAATCGCGGGTGACGCGGGCGAATTCCAGCGCCGTCATTCCGTGCAGATCCTGGGTGCGGCACCAGTCGTAGATTTCCCTCAGCGCGGCGAAGGCGTCGGGTCGCTCGGCGCTGTAGAAGTGGTAGTAGACATTGACCGGCTTGAGCCGACGCGGCGACTCGGTCATCTCGAAGGTCTCTATCACCTGGGAGAATCCGCCCCAGGTCGGGCCGTTCCACCCGTCGGTGTAGAGGAACTCGTTCTGATTGGCCGCGTAGATCTGCAACTCGCCATCCCAGGTGATTGTGCGGGGAGCGATGCCGAACAATCCGGGAAATCGACGGCTGAGGATGGTGTTGCCACCATTCATGTTCTCAAAGCCCGCCTCGCGCAGCAGACGCAGGGCCTCTGGCGAGGGGCGGCAGTTTCCCGACCAGAGCAGCAGCTCCGCCGGTTTGCCGGCCGGGGCCAGCTGCTCGGTGACGTAAGCCAGTGAGCCGAGCGTCTCGCGACGCAGATCGATCTTCGGATACTTGGCGGTCAACTTCAGGGGCACGTTGACGGAGTCGTAGAGCCCCTCGAACTCCACATCGTGCTCCTGCCACAGGTAGGGATGGGAGTAGGAATGGGAAGCCGGCTCGACGTGCGGCAGGGCTAGCAGGCGCCGGGCGATGGGCGTGAGGCGCTCGCTTTCCCCCCGCGTCTGCGACAGCATGTGGCCGCGGATTTCCGACTCCACCACCGATACCGTGACCGGCCAGGGCAGGTCGGCGAGAAGCCCATCGGTCAACACCTCGCCACAGGTGCGGCCAGGCTCCACCGCCGAGAGGGAGGAAAACCCGTCGCCGTCGATGTGGGTGTAGAACACGCGCAGCCCGTCGCGGGTCGTGGGATCGGGGGCCGGGAAATCTCCCGCCGGCCAGATGGCGGAGAGAAAAGCGAAGGGATCGGCGAACTGCAGCACGGTCTCCTCGGACGCCTCGAACACCACGAAGGGGGACAGCAGGGCGCCGCCCCAGCTCGCGAGGTAGGTGGTGTCGTAGCGGGCCGTCTCGGTCCCGTTCGCATGCACCCGCGCCTCCAAGCCGAGCAGCACGCGGGCGCCGACGGGGGCGGCGATGTTCTCGAAATCCCGGCGGGTGGCGACGACCTTCGACTCGAAGTTCATGATGGCGTCGTCGATCTCGACGATTTTCGGCTCTCCCGCCGGTGTGGGCGTCTCGTCGTTGGCCCGCAGACCCAGTCGGCGGAAGACGCGGGTGCGCTCGTGATGATCGGAGAAGCCGTAGGAGCCCAGAAAGAGCACTTTTTTCCCCTCATCCATCCTCGCCAGCAACCAGTCCGCGTAGGCATGCTCTTCGGCGAAGGGCATTTCCAACTCCTCGTCCAGAATGATCCCGGCATACTCGCGTCCGGCGCCCGTCTCGGGAAGGCCCTGGCCGACATCGTGGTAATCCACCTCGTAGCCGTGATACTCCAGCGGCATCTGGAGGATGGCGTGGGTGGTGGTGTCGGCGGGCCAGATGCGGTGGCGTTCGGCCTCCGCGGGATCGTGTCCGAAGAGCACCAGCAGGCGCCGCGCCACCAGTCCGCCCGCGCTCAGGGTCCCGTCGAGTTCGGGGGTGGTCAGAAATGGTACCGCGCCCAGATCACGGATCTGGCGCTCGGTCTCCGTCACCTCTTCGGTGTCGCCCGGTTTCACGTAATCGATCACATACACCGGGTAGCCGACCCCGCGCGCCTCGCGGATCTGACCGGTGAGAATGCGGGTGTGCTCCGGCGCGGTGGGCGCGTATTCCCGCGTCTCCGGGTCGAAGCCGCGGAAGACGGATTCCACCAGCACCCCGTCAATGACATCGGGGCCGAGTTCTTTGAGCAGATCGAAGCCGCGATTGATGACGAGGGACTTCCCGGGAAATTCCCGCCGCAGGGCGCGGATCACCGCGATGAGACCGGAGCGGAACTCCTCCGCGCGCTCGGGATGCGCCTCCGCCAGCAGGCGCACACTGTCGGCGGTGTCGAGGAAGAGCCCGTCGAAGCCACGATCCAGCGCCGGACGCGCCAGGCGCTCGATCACGAAATTTTGCCACGCCGGTTGGGACACATCGAGGACATCGCTGCGCCACGCGGCGTTGGTCGCCAGGGTCGCGATGCCGGCGTCGGCCGCGGCCTGACGATAGGCGGCGTCCTCGGCGATCTCGACGAGGCTCAGGTAGGCGAGGTGGCGATTGCCGAGTTTCCGGCCCGCCTCGAGATCTGCCTCCGCGTTCGGCGACAGGATGGAGAGGTCGTGGGCCAGCAGTTGGGTCGCGTCGGGCCGGACCGAGTAATCGACATAGAGCGAGTCGGCCCGCTCGGCGAGGGCGAGCGAAGAGAGCAGTGTCATCGCGGTCGCCAGCAGGGGCGCGAGCGAGGATTTCTGGGCAGGTTTTCCGGGCATGATCGTCTCGGGAGCGGGTGAGAAAAAATGCGGGCTATCCTCAGAGCGCGGCCGCGATGGCGGGGCGGGGGCGGGTCGTTTCCACGAACTCCGCCAGAGCGGTCTCGAAGTGGCGTTCCGCCCGGAAACCGAGGCATTTGGCGGCACGGTCGGGAAGTCCGGCCGAGTGACGGATCTCGCCGGGACGAGCGGCCTCGAAGCGCGGCTCGTCGGACAACGGATAGGCGGCGCGGAACACATCCAGCACCGCCAGCAAGCGCCGGGGCTCTCCGGTGCAGACATTGCAGACCGTCGGCTCCACCTCCGGACGCGTCGCGGCGATCACATTGGCCCGGGCGATGTCATGGACGGAGATGAAGTCTCGAGTCTGTCCACCATCCCCGAAGATCGTCACCGGCTGCTCCTCGGCGAAACGTTGGGCGAAGATGGAGATGACGCCCGAGTAGGGCGAACGGGGATCCTGGCGGGGGCCGAAGATATTGAAATACCGGAGACAGACCGTCTCCAGCCCGAAAGACGCGCTGTAGCCCATCAAGAGTTCCTCCGATGCTCGTTTGGCCATGCCGTAGAGGCTGATGGGACGCGTGAGGAGCGATTCCGACAGCGGCAGATCCGGATGATCGCCGTAAACCGCCGCCGAAGAGGCGAAGACCACACGCCGCACCCCATGGACCCGCGCCGCCTCCGCCACCAGGTGGGTGGAATGGAGATTCAGCCGATAGTTCAAAGTCGGCTCTTCCTGGGCACGCACCACGCTGACCAGGCCGGCGAGGTGAATGATGGCGTCCGGTTTGAAACTCGCGCAGAGGTCGTCGAGCACCCCCATGCCGGTGATGTCGGCGCGCATCAGGCGGAAGCGGTCGCTCTCCAGAGCCTCCCGCAGATTCGCCCGCCGCCCCGTGCTCAGATCATCGACCCCCAGCACCTGGCAACCACGCGCCAAAAGGAGATCCACGGTGTGACTGCCAACAAATCCGGCGGCGCCGGTGACGAGAATGCGGGAAGGACTCATGGGATGCGGGAAGTCGGAAGGATTGTTTCGGGTTCCTTGAAAGTTTTAAAAAACCAAGAAGTTATGGTTTTTATAACTCGAAACCGATAAATAATTTTCGCGAATCAATCAAGCGAAAATTGTCATATTTGAATTTTTTTCATAAAATTTATGGTGATTTTAGCGAAAACGCGTGAATCTTCTGATCCTATGAACTGCTTTCGCCTCCGCCATTTCCTTCAGTCCGGTGTAATCGGGCTTTCGCTTTGGGCGTTCGCCGGCATCCCCGCGATGGCCGGCACGACCTATCACGTGGCTCCCCACGGGAGTGACGACGCTCTCGGGACGCGCGAGTTTCCCTGGCGGACAATTCAGAAAGCCTTCGACGACCTGGAGGCGGGCGACACCGCCATCATCCATCCCGGCATTTACAACGAGCAGCTATTCGTCGAGGTCGAGGGCAACGCCGAGGCCGGCCATGTCACCTTTCAGGCCGAGCCGGGCGCGGTCATCACCGCCCAGGGCCTAGCGGAGGAGGACAATGTCATCTACATCGAGGACAAGAGCTGGATACGACTCATCGGTTTCGAGATTCGCGATCTCAACACCAGCGACGGTTCCGGGATACGCTTCGAGGGCAGTGGCTCACACCTCGAGTTCCGGAACAATCACATCCACGCCATGCATGGCAAAAACGCCATGGGCATCACCATCTACGGTACCGATCCCGACACTCCCGTATCCCATGTGATCATCGACGGCAACGAGATCCACGACTGCGACACTGCGCCGAGCGAGGCGCTGGTCCTCAATGGCAATGTCACCGACTTCGTGGTTTCCAACAATCACGTCCATGACATCCGCGGGGTGGGCATCGATTTCATCGGCGGGGAGGACGGCATCGTCGAGGGGGCGGCGCGGACGGAAAAAGTGGCCCGCAACGGCGTCTGCCGCGGCAACCGGGTCGAGCGGGTGCGCGCCCCCTACGGCGGCGGCTACGGTCCCGGCATCTACGTCGACGGCGGGCGCGACATCCTCATCGACGGCAATCGCGTGAGCGAGTGCGATCTCGGGATCGAGGTGGGCGCGGAGAATCCCGGCGTCCTCGTCACCAATGTTTCCGTGATCGGCAATGTCATCACCGGCAATGACAAGGCCGGGCTGGTATTCGGCGGCTACGAGAAACAGCGCGGACGGGTGACCGGCTGTCGTTTCCTCAACAATCTGTTCCGCGACAACACCGGCCACGCCAAGGCCGAGGCCGAGATCTGGGTGCAGTGGGCCAGTGACAATGTCTTTCTCAACAATATCGTCATCGGCCGGAGAGGTGGAAAAAAACCGCTGCTCTACAGTGAGAACCGCGGGCAGCCCAATGATTTCAACCATAACGCCTGGTTCGTCGCCGGGGGCGGGATCGGAAGTGCCGAATTTGTCTGGGAAGGAAGGACCCACGCGGGATTCGCCGGTTTCCGGGACGCAACAGGGTTGGGTCGCGCATCACACCCTGTTGACCCCCGCCTCGGGGAGGACGGGCTGCACCTGGGGCAGGATTCGCCCCTGATCGACGCCGGGGACGCGACGGTGAAATTTCCCGAAGGCTTGCCGGACCTTGATGGTGAGCCACGCGTCCACGGCGCGGCGGTGGACATCGGGCCTGACGAGGTTCACTGAACCGGTGACGCCACCGCCTGGCCGCCGAGGCCGAATTTGGAGAACATCTCGCCATCGTGGCCGTAGATGTCCTGGTCGAATCGCACCCGGCCGTCGTCCATGATGGTGCTGGTCCAATACATGAGGTAGACGGGAATGGGCTGGGTCAGGTTCACCTTGTGGTCGGGGCGGTTGGCGTCGTCCATGGCGGCCTGGATTTTCCGGATGTCCCAATCGCCGTTGGCCCGGAGCACGAAGGAGGCGAGGAGGGCGGGCTCGGAGACGCGGACGCAGCCGTGGCTGAAGTCGCGATCAGTGGCGTTGAACAGACTGTGGTTGGGGGTGTCGTGGAGGTAGACGGAGTTGTCGTTGGGGAAGATGAATTTCACCAGGCCGAGAGCGTTTCCGGGACCCGTTCCCTGGCGGATGTTGAGTTTGCCGGCGGCGACTTTCTCCAGGTTTTCCCGTGTCACAGCCAGCACTTCGCTGGTGCTGGCGCCGAAGTGGGGGACGATCTCGTAGCGTTCACGGGCGGCGTAGCCGGGATCATCGAGCGCGGCGGGCACCACTTCCGAGCGGGCGATGCTGAGAGGCACGTTCCAGTAGGGGCGGAAGATGAGGTATTTCATGGTGCCGTGAAACACGGGCGTCTGGTGTTTGCCTTTGACGCCGACGATGACGGGCACGGTGTCGACAGATTTCCCCCCGACAAAGAGACGCAGGGCGGTCTCCGCGATGTTGACTTCGAGGTGCTCGGCCTGGTCGTAGGCGCGGGGCATCCAGCGGAGGCGGTCGAGATTGATGACGAGGGTGTCGACACGGTGGCTGACGGGATGGTTCAGCTCCATCATGGTGGCGGGACCGAGCACGGCGTCGGGGGCGATGCCGTGGCGGAACTGGAAGGATTTGAGGGCCTCGGCGGTTTCGGGATCGATGACCTTGGAGCGGATCTTGGCGGCGTTGGCGGGCAGATCGCCCTCAGCCCGGAGGCGGGCGCGGAGCAGGGCGACGTCGGAGTAGGGATCGCCGGGGCCGAGGTTGCGGGGCGGGGTGGGGAGGGGCTTCCATCCCCCGAGGGAGGCGATCTCGCGGTAGCGCGCCAGGGTGGTGACGAGGTCGCGGTAGCGGGTATCGGGTGGCGCGGCGGCCGCTTCCAGCCAGCGGGCGAAATCGCCGGGGCCTTGTTTCAAGGCTTCGTCGAGAAGGGCGGAGGGAGAGACGGATCGCGGGATGGCGTCCCACTTTTCATGCACGCTGGCGGGATCGACGTAGCCGTAGGCGAGGCTCTGGATGGCGTAGAGGG
This sequence comes from uncultured Verrucomicrobiales bacterium, assembly GCA_964439145.1. Classification (GTDB taxonomy): domain Bacteria; phylum Verrucomicrobiota; class Verrucomicrobiia; order Verrucomicrobiales; family DEV007; genus JAEUHH01. The sequence continues at coordinate 32,181 of CAYTNL010000027.1, read as the reverse complement.
CGAGGTGGGTGGTGGCGATATCGACTTCCGCGGCGTCGGCATCGGTGGGCGGGATGCCCTGCCAGGTTTGCTGCCAGCGGGAGAGGTGGAAAAGCTCGGGCCGCAGGCCGTGGCGATCCAGATTGGCGATGAAACGCGCGAGGGCGGCGAGGCTGACGCCGTCCCAGGCGGGCTCGTGCCGTCGGGCGGCATACCAGTCGCGGAGGGGGCTTTTCTCCGCATTCAATCGCGTCTGGATGGCGCTGGCTACTCCGGCGGAACGGGGGCGGGCCGGGGCCTCCTGCTGGGCGGGAGCGGGGGCCGCCACCGTCGTGATGAGGAAGAAGAGCGGGGCGAGGAGACGAAAGCGGGCGGGCATGGGCGGCGGATCGGGCGGGGAGAGGACAAGGTAGCATCTCCCCCGGAGTGGCGCGACCCAAGAGGGTTGGGTCGTGGACTCTACCCTGCTGGTTGGGAATGAAAATGAAGACGCCCCGTCCCGGTGATCCGGGGCGGGGCGTGTCGAGAGTATCTCCGGCGCGGGATTCTCAGATCAGCGAAGCGATCACGAGCGCGACGACGCTCATGAGTTTGAGCAGGATGTTGAGGGAGGGCCCGGAGGTGTCCTTGAAGGGATCGCCGACGGTGTCGCCGACGACGGCGGCTTTGTGGGCCTCGGAACCTTTGCCGAGTTTGACGCCGTTCACCTCGTAGCCTTCCTCGATCATTTTCTTGGCGTTGTCCCAGGCGCCGCCGGCGTTGGACTGGAACAGGGCCAGGAGCACGCCGGTGACGGTGACGCCGGCGAGCAGTCCGCCGAGCATCTGGGCGCCGGCGCCCTCTCCGAAGAGGTTTCCGCCGAAGCCGACGATGACGGGGGCGGCCACGGCGAGAATGCCCGGTTTGATCATTTCGCGGATGGCGGCCTTGGTGGAGATGGCGACGCAGGTGTCGTATTCGGCTTCCTCGAGGGCGTTGTCGAAGATCTTCCGGTCATCGACGGACCACTCGTCGTGGGATTTGCCCTCGTTGCGGTTCATGGCCTCGAGGCCGGCTTTCAGTCCGGGGATGTCGCGGAACTGGCGGCGCACTTCCTCGATCATGGCCATGGCGGCCCGGCCGACGGCCTCCATGGATAGGGCGGAGAAGAGGAAGGGCAGCATGCCGCCGACGAAGAGGGCGGCTACGACCTTGGGATCGGTGACCTCGATGCTGAGAGTGGCGCCGTGGGTCTGCTCCCAGGTGGTCTTGAATGCGGCGAATAGGGCGAGGGCGGTGAGGGCGGCGGAGCCGATGGCGAAGCCTTTGCCGATGGCGGCGGTGGTGTTGCCGACGGCGTCGAGCTTGTCGGTGCGCTGGCGGACTTCCGGGGGCAACTCGGCCATCTCGGCGATGCCGCCGGCGTTGTCGGAGATGGGGCCGTAGGCGTCGACGGCGAGCTGGATGCCGGTGTTGGAAAGCATGCCGACTGCGGCGATGGCGATGCCGTAGAGTCCCGCGAGCTCGTAGGAGGCGAGGATAGCGAAGGCCAGGACGAGGATGGGCAGCGCGGTGGACAACATCCCGACGCCGAGGCCGGCGATGATGTTGGTGGCGGAACCGGTCACGGACTGGCGGACGATGCCGATGACGGGCTTGGTGCCGGTGCCGGTGTAGTGTTCGGTGATGTAGCCGATGGCGATACCGGAGAGCAGTCCGAGCGCGATGGCGCCGAAGACTCCCATGGAGGTGTATTCCTCACCACCCATGGCCCATTTTTCCGGGAGGACCTGGCCGACGAGAATGAAGGTCCCGATCAGCAGGATGATGCCGGCGGTGATCTCCCCGGTGTTGAGGGCGCGGTGGGGGCTGCCTCCCTCCTTCACGCGGACGAGGAAGGTACCGATGATGGAGGCGACGATTCCGAGACCGGCGAGGAGGAGGGGGAGAAGCACGCCGCCGAGGGGGAGATCCGAGAACTCCGGCAGCGCCATGAATACGGAACCCAGCACCATGGTGCCGATGATGGAGCCGACGTAGGATTCAAAGAGATCGGCTCCCATGCCGGCGACATCGCCGACGTTGTCGCCGACGTTGTCCGCGATGGTGGCGGGGTTGAGCGGGTGGTCCTCGGGGATGCCGGCTTCGACTTTGCCGACGAGGTCGGCTCCGACATCGGCCGCCTTGGTGTAGATGCCGCCGCCGACGCGGGCGAAGAGGGCGATGGAGGAGGCGCCGAAGGAGAAGCCGGTGATGATGGTCATGACCGTGCCGATGGATTTTTCGTCGGTGCCGATGGTACTCCCGAAGATGGCGAACAGGGAGCCGAGTCCGAGCACTCCCAGGCCGACTACGCCCATGCCCATGACGGACCCGCCGGTGAAGGCGATCTTCAACCCCTCACCGAGACTGGTGCGGGCGGCGTTGGTGGTGCGCACGTTGGCCTTGGTGGCCACTCGCATGCCGATGTAGCCAGCGGCGGCGGAGCAGAGCGCGCCGATGACGAAGGACAGCGCCACCAACGGATGGGAATTCTCATTGGTCATGCCCCCGAAAGCCAGCAGCACCCCCACGCAGGTGACGAAGATGGCGAGGACCTTGTACTCCGCTTTGAGGAAGGCCATGGCGCCGACCGCGATGCTGTTGGCGATGCGTACCATCTTTTCGGTCCCCGGATCCTGCCTGCCCACCCAGGCTGAGCGCCAGAAGGTGAAGGCGAGGGCCAACAGGCCGAACACGGGGATGAGGTAAAGGAGCGTAGTCATGGGCGATCTAATGGGGTGAGAAAAAGGGAAACGCTTGTGATGGGGTGTTTTCGGGAAAAGCGCAAGCCCATCATCAGGCCAAAAGACCGCTTTTCCCGAGATGCGTCGCGCTCGCGGGAGCGTGACGATCTTGTTATTTAGGGCAGAAATTTATTTCGTAAAAGCTAATATTTTCCGTATGATCAGCCCGATCCCGCTCCGGACATCGGTGTTTCGCCTCAATTTTTTTCACTACCATGGTCACAATCACGCGCGGCGGCAGGTACACCGGATGGCTGGTGATGCTGGTGGCGGGCTGGTTGGGAACCCAGGCGGTCTGGGCGCAGAAATTCGACCGGGTGGTGATCGATCCCGGTCACGGGGGGCGTGACAACGGCTCGAAATGGTATGGGGTGGCGGAAAAGACCCTCACCCTCGACCTGGCGAAACGCCTCGAGAAAGTGCTGGAGGCCAAGGGGGTGCCCGCGGAGCTGACCCGCACGACGGACACCTACGTGGAGCTGGTGGATCGCGCGGCGGTGGCGAACAAGACGCCAAGGACGATCTTCGTGAGCGTGCATTTCAACGCCCACGTGGACCGCAGCATCAAGGGGATCGAGACTTTCTACTACCCCGGCAGCGAGGACGGGCGGGCGCTGGCGGTCGCGATCCAGAATGAGCTGGGCAATCGCATCAAGACACGGAACCGGGGAGTGAAACCGTCGCGGCTGAAGGTGCTGAAGGAGACCAAGGGCACGGCGGTGCTGGTGGAGTGCGGTTTCATCTCGAACCGCTGGGAATGCCAGCGATGCGCGTCGAGCTGGTTTCGCCAGGTGTTGGCGGAGGAGATCGCCGAGGGCATCCTGCGCTATCGGTGAGCGGGCGTTTCCCCGCTTTCCGCCGACGGCTTTCCCGCTTCCATCCACCAGAGCCAGCCTCCCACGGCGAGGAGGGCGAAGTTCTGCGCGAGCTTCAGCGGGTAGTTCACGGCGCTGTCGCCGCCGCCGAAGCAGCCGCAGGTGATATCGAGTCCGCGGGCCCACGAGATGATGATGGCAAGGGTGAAAACCAGCAGGGCGCTCCAGAGAATGGCCAGCCCGCCGGCGGTTCCGCGACGCAGGATGACGGCGAGCGCGGCGACGCATTCCAGCGGAGGCAGCCACAGGGCCAGGGCGGCGACCCAGGGATCCGGGACGAGGTCGAAGTTGCGTATGGCCAGGGAGAAGGCCGTGGGGTCGAGGAGTTTGGCCACACCCGCCCAGAGCCAGATGAGGGCAAAAAGGACGCGGATGGTGGAAGCGGCGAAATTCACGGGGAGCGATGGCGGGATGAATTCTTGAGGGGGGGAATCTGGCATGGAGCGGCGGGAGGCGCCAGCGGGAGTCGATTTCCCGGGTGCCAGCGGTCGGTTGGCGGGATATAGTGGGACGATGCGCGTTTCCCCGGTCCCATTGTCTCCCGCACTGCTGATTCTGTGGCTGTCGCTCTCCACGCTGAACGTGTCCGGGCAGGACAAGTTGGCCATCCCGCGGCCCTCCGCGCGTCCGCTCCCCCTGGAGAAGACATTTGTCGGGCGATCAAAATTCGACGCCGTGGTGGCCAAGGCGCTGGAGGAAAACTGGCGCGCGCTGCCCATCGGTGAGCGGGTGGTGAAGTTTGCCCGGGAATTTCACCACGTGCCCTACCGGAGTTTCACCCTGGAAATCGACGACCACATCGAATCGCCCTCCGCCAATCTGGAGGGGCTCGACTGCTGGACCTTCTTCGAGATCAGCCTGGGCCTGGCGAGGATGATCGCCATCGATCAGCCGGGTGGATACACGCCGGATCACCTGCTGGACCAGATCCAGTTCACCCGCTACCGCGCCGGAAGGTGCGGGGGGGATTATCTGGAGCGCATCCACTATCTGGCCGAGTGGTATTTTGAAAACGACGCCCGGGGAGCCATCGATGATCTGACTCGCGGTTTTCCCGGAGTGCGACGGGTGCAAGGGCGCAAGATTCAGGAAATGACCGTGCTCTGGAAAAGCTACCGCTATCTGAGGGAGAATCCCGAGCTGCGCGCGCCGATGAAAACGTGGGAGGACTATGTGGCCGCGCTGCCCGTCTACTACGTGCCCAAGGATCGGGTGGCGGCGATGGAGAAGGATCTGCGCGACGGCGATGTCATCGGCATCGTCACGAATCAGCACGGCGGATTCTGCTCCCATGTGGGGCTGGCGGTAAGGACCGATGACGGAGTGACGCGGCTGATGCACGCCTCGACGAATCACCGCAAGGTGGTGATCGACAAGTCCGTGTCGGGATATCTGAACGCGTTCAAGTACCACGCCGGCATCCTCGTGGGTCGACCGCTGGAGGTGGAAGCGAGTGTGACCGACGCGGCCGTCTATCGGCGGAACCTGGAGGCATTGCGGGGGGCGGAATGATGTCGGAGACGGGAGCAGCAGACCCGCTCGCCATGCAGCACGCCTCGGTGACGCTGGTGTGGTGGGGTGGCGTCGCCTTCCTGGGCCTCGGTCTGTTGAAGATGGTGATCTACTCGGTCGGCCGGTGGTGGCCGGGGCTCTACGGGAGTATCGGATCGGAGACGGTGCGGGGCTTTTTCACCGGCAGAGGCAACCGCCTGCTGTTCGGGATCGGCGGGCTGGTCACCGCCGGATTGGGCCTTTTCTTCATGGCGGCGGCCAAGGCGCTGGAATGGCTGGTGGAGACGGTTTCCCGATAGGCGGAGGTGGCCACGATCACGGTTTCCGGTCAGACTTGATCCGCATCCTTTTCCGTGTCAGAAAAGGCGGATGCAGCCAGCCAAAGACCACGAATCTCTCCCGCACACCGGTGGCGCCATGCCGCGCCGGGAACTTCTGTCGCTCGCCGGCATCGCCGCCGCGGGACTGGCCCTGGGGAAGTCGACGGCGGTCGCCGAGACCGGCTCGACGGGCGGGCGCTTCCTGTTGGGGTTGAACATGTCGACCATCCGCGGCCAGGAACTGGACGCCGCCGCCGAGATCGAGATCGCGGGAAAGGCCGGCTACGAGGCCATCGAACCGTGGTTTCGCAAGCTCAACGAGTATGTCGCCAAAGGCGGATCGCTGAAGGATCTGCGGAAACGTATCGATGATCACGGGCTCAAAGTGACCAGCGCCATCGGATTCGCCCCCTGGATCGTGAACGATCCCGACAAGCGCGCGGCCGGACTCGAGGAAGCGAAGCGCGACATGGACATGATCGCCCAACTGGGAGGCACCCGCATCGCCGCCCCGCCGGCGGGAGTGGGCAAGGACGAGGTGGTGAGCCTCGATGACGCCGCCGCCCGCTATCGTCAACTGCTTGAATTGGGCGTCGAGATGGGGGTGACGCCCCAAGTGGAGATGTGGGGAGGCAATCCCACCATCGGCACCGTGGAGAAAGCCCTTTACGTCGCCATCGCCTCCGGTCATCCCGACGCCTGCTTCCTGGGCGATGTCTATCACACTTACAAGGGCGGGAGTTCCTTCGATTCCCTACTGCTGATGGGGCCCCACGCCTTGCAGACCTACCACATGAACGACTACCCGGCCGATCCGCCGCGCGAGACGATCAAGGACGAGCATCGCGTATTCCCCGGCGACGGCATCGCGCCGCTGACCGAGATTCTGAGAAACTTCAGGGCGGTGGGCGCCGCGCCCGTCCTCTCGCTGGAGCTGTTCAACAAGGCCTACTGGGCCATGGACGCGCTGGAATGCGCGAAGATCGGGCTGGAAAAAATGAAGGCGGCGGTGGCGGCGGCGGAGTGATTCCGTGGCACGGGCTTCCAGCCCGTGGATTTCGTGGAGTCGCGGTCCGGGGGGTGACCTGGCGTCCGCAATGGCGACATGGCCTGGGAAACCTGTGAGCGATGTCACCCAACCCTGTTGGGTCGAGGACTCAACCCTGTCAGGTCTGCCGGTGAATCAAAGGATACGACCCAGCCCGTCGAGGCAGTGCTGGGACCAGGTCTCGAGCCGGTCGTGACGGTCGCGCAGCTCCTCGATGGTGAGAAAGGACAGCTCGGTGATGTTGTCCTCGTTGGCGCTCACCTGATCGGTCTCCAAATCGAAGAGATGCACCACGCCGAGATGGACCTGGCCGACGGGATTGGAGTCGTCGTTGATGAGTGCGACGACGCGCTGGCGGTGACCGCCGACAATGTTGAGCTCCTCGTCGATCTCGCGCTCGACACCGATGGTGTAGGTGTCCTTGTCGAGGTGGGCCTGGGCGTCGAAGTCGTCCTGATTGATGTGCCCGCCAATGCCGATGGAGCCTTTCGCCGCGAGACGCTTTTCCCCGGAGCCGCCGCCGCGGACGTAATGCAGGTAGCGGTCGCCGTGGCGGAAGATGGCGTAGGGGATGATCTGCTTGTGACCGGGATCCTCCTCGGCGTCGTCGCGGGCGAGGAAGTAGTTGTTGGCGGGATCGAGCAGGGCGGGGAGATAGCGCTCCGGCTCCAGACAGAGTCCCTCGAAGGCGCCCAGTTCATCGAACAGGGCTCGGGACACGACCAGGATGTTTTCGTCGGGATAGCGGGACATGATGGTGCCCGGACCCTAGGCATATCCCCGGGAAAGGGAAGCGAAGATTTCGCCGGGTGCCGCTATCCCGCGGAAAGGGATCACTCCACCGTGGTCACCGATCCGTTGAACTCGATGGTGCGATCCAACTCGAAGGTCACATGCGCGAGCCGCTCGGTGCCGAAGGGGGTCACGGTGATGACCTCCAGAGTCCAGCGTCCGTCGTCGGGAAAAGATTCGTCCCAATCGGTCAGGGTGAGGATACGATCCTGGGGCACGGCGTGGTTGATGATGAGGGCCGAGCCGGGAACGATGGTGCCCTCGGTGCCCAGTTGGGCGTCGCCCTGATAGACCTGGGCGTAGACGCGGGTGTCGGGGTAGAGGTCGTTGAGATTGATGTTCACATTCGGCAGCTTGGATTTGTAGAGCGCGTTCTGCGCGATGCCGGTGATGGTGGCGTCGGCCACGGGCCAGATCTGGATGTACTTGGTGGCCAGAACATCGACGGGAGCCTGATAGTCCTCGATCGAATAAGCCGAAAGCCGCTCCTCGCCCCGCGCCTTGGTGCTGTCGGTGCTGGGAAGATAGCGCCAGGGAAAGTAGAGGCTGTAGGTGCCATTGCCGTAGATGTGGCCTTGGGTCCTGAGATCCGCCTGGGTGCGGTCGATGTTGTCTCCGTTGCCGTCTTCGCCATAGCCCTGGGAGTGGAGAGTGATGTGTACCTGCTTCGCGGCGGGGGGCGCCTCCTCTTCGCTGAGCAAGCCGGAGACGACGATCGACGCCCAGTAGGGACGGTCGGCGCGGGTGCGGGGAATCACGGCGTAGGGATCCTCCGACCAGATGGTGACCTGGGCGGTGGGGATGTAGGCGCCGACATACTGGGTGTCGAGCAGGTAGCTGGTGAGCGGGTTGTTCCGCACGGTCCAGAGCTCGAACCGGGCGCCGCCGGGCTCGATGGAGAGGGGGGATTCCTGCTGGCCGCCGGGATCGACATTGATATCCCTGACGACGTTGCTGGGATACTGGATCTGGCGGATGAAATTGGTGAAGGGGCTCTGTCCCTGGGCGAGTATCTGGCCGGAAAGGGTGAGCGACAGGGTGAGGAGGAGAGTCGGGAGGGGAGATTTGATGGCGTTTGTGTTTATGGGGTCATTTCACAATCTCGGAAGTGGATGATTCGTCGCTTTCGTCGGCTCCCTCTTCCTCTCCGGCGTTATCTTCCGGCACCTTCAGGGGCAGCACGGAGATGGGGGCGCCGCCCATGGTGGCGATGAGGATGTCGCCGGTCTTTTTGAGCTGCTCCATCTTCTTCTCATCAATCGGGCTGTTGCCCTCGGCCTGGAGACGGCTCACTTCCACGGTGGTGATCCAGGACCGGTTGCGGGTGTGAAAATTCGACCAGGTGACGATCTGCATGTTGTCGCGGATCTGGGTGCGATCCTTCAGGCGATCAGGCACATGGAGCAGCGCGCGCTTGGGGATGAGGGTCACGCTGCCGCCGGATGAGAGGAAATCGGAGGTGCTCACGATGTCCTGAGGCGGGTTCACCTTGGCGGGATCGGAGGCCTCCGCCGGCTCGAAGGAGGAGGCGATGGGGTCCGCGGTCTTGTCAGCCTGGCGACGGGCGCTCAGCTCCCGATGGGTGACCACGTCTCGCATCTCCTTTCGTTTGGCGTTCGGGGCGCCGTCCGAGGGAGAGGGGAGCATGACGGCCCCGGTGATCGCGCCCACCGCGAGGGTGAGCACGAGCAGGCGGGAGGGGAGCGGTGGGTATGGGCTGATAGTGCTCATGGGAGGACAGGTTCTTGGGCGGTGTGTGGCTGGCCGAGGATTGGATCAATCATCGTCGTCGTCGTCGTCATCATCATTCCAATTGCCGTTGCCGTTGCCGTTGCCGTTGCCGTTGCCGTTGTTACCGTTTTCGTCATCGACACCACCCGAGGGATCGTTGCCAGAGTTGTTCGCCCCGGTGGGCCCTCCATTGCCTTGGCCGGGATTGGACGAGTCCACGCCATCAGCGTTGTTGCCATGGCCATTGTTGGAACTTCCGTTGCCGTTGTTGCCGTTGTTGCCGTTGTTGCCACTGCTATTGCCGCTGCCATTACCGTTGTTACAGCTGCTTCCAGTGGTGTTGTTGAATGTGACCAGCAATACCAAATCCTGAAGATCGAAGCCCCCGTCGTTCTGATTGGTATGGGTCAGTTCAATCAGGTAGATTACGTCCTTGGGGCCAATGTCGATGTTGCCGGACGCGTCGATATAGGGGCGAAGGAAGTCCTCCACCGTTTGCTGGCCATAGAGGGCCGATACGTCGGGGGGATTGTCGCCGTCTTTGAGCGCGATGACATTGTGGTTGGAGTTGGTGGAACTGTACCAAGTGGACCAACTGCCGTTGGAGTTTACGTAGCGTCCGCCGAAATTGATGGCGTTCCCCGGGTTGACTATTTGTGAATGAACCACCAGTTCGGGATTCACACCGCTCTGTTTGCCATAGAAGATTCTTTGATAAGACCCGTTTCCATACTTCATCTGACACTCGGTGTTGACCCATTCCCAATTGGTGATTTGGCCATACTGGTTGAGCCAGACACGCTTTACGGAGGCCCCGACGACTCGAACGTCCATGCAAAGTGGACGTACCGGGGTGATGGTGCCTGGTGGGGTGATGTCGACCACGTCCTCCACCGTCTCCGGGTAGGTAATCGCCCAAGTCAATTGGGGATTGGTGCCAGTCTGCACCTGCTGTGGAAACGCGGTCAGCGATCCCGTGGGAATGTGGGGATCAGTGGCGGCGTTGTTGGCTTGGAGAATTCCAACCACAGCCAGGGCCTGCAAGACCAGGGTGGCGGAGAGGAGATGATGGAGTTTGGGTTTCATGGTGAATTTGGAGGAACGAGTTGTGCGCCGACCAATGGCGGAAAAACACTGGTGAGGCGAATCACCTTATTTCATCGTCAATACTTCCAGAAGGATCGTCGGCCCCATTGGGTCCGCCGGAGCCACCTCCCGGATTTGATGAATCCACGCCATCGACGTTGTTTCCGTGCCCATTGTTTGAGCATGTGCCGTTGCCATGGGTATTCTTGAAAGTGACGAGCAATACCAAATCCTGGAGGTCGAAACCACCGTGGCTCTGATTTGTGTGGGTCAGTTCGATCAGGTAAATGACATCCTTAGGCCCGATCTTGATGTTGCCGTTGGAGTCGATATAGGGTCGCAGAAAGTCCTCCACGGTTTGTTGTCCGTATAGAGCCTGCACATCTGGGGGATTGTCGCCGTTTTTCAGCGCGATGACGTTGTTCGCGCTGTTGGTGGAGCTGTACCAAGTGGACCAACTGCCGTTGGACTGGACGTAGCGTCCACCAAAATTGATAGAGTTGTCGGGAGTGACCACTTGGGAGTGGACGACCATATCGGGATTCACATCGGTCTGCTTACCGTAGAAAATGCGTTGATATGAGTTGCCGCCATATTTCATCTGACACTCGGTATTGACCCATTCCCAGTTGATGACCTGACCATATTGATTCGTCCAGACTCGTTTCACCGAGGCGCCGATGACGCGGACATCCATGCAAAGATCACGATTCGGCGTGATGGTTCCCGGCGGTGTGATGGTCACCACATTGCCAACATTTTCCGGATAGCCGATGGACCAGATCAGTTGCGGGTTGGTGCCAGTCTGCACCTGGGTGGGGTACGCCGTGAGCGATCCCGTGGGAATGTGGGGATCGGTGGTGCTGTTGCCCAGAATGGAGATTGGAAGGATCAATCCCAAGGCTGCAAGGCAGGCCGCCAGAACGGCGATGTGGTTCTTACTCATGATTCGTTTGTGTTTCGGGGTGGTCGGTTGCCGGGCGTTGCCGATGGGGAGTCGGTGGCGCCCGGGCGAGGGGGAGTGTTTCAATTTCCCCCTCTGGAATCAGAGCAAGCATCCAAGAAGACCGGAGACCGCATTCTGAAACTTGTCGTAATTTATGAAATTTATAAAAAACAACAAGAATTATTTTCAGAAATCGTGATTTGCTTACGAGGGAATTATTCCCCGACTGCGGGGTGGACTCAGTCTGTCAGATTATTGCTGACCAGATTGCCCCCCTCTTTCGGCAAGGAAAACGCTTCCTTCAACTCCGGTTGGTGCCGTCGCCAGTCGGTGACGAGATTTCCGGTGACGAGATTGGCGCGGGAGTCTCCGCTGGCGGTGACGGCCGCGCCGGAGAGGCCGGTAAAGGTGTTCCCGGAGATGTTGTTGTGGCTGGAGCCCTCGATGACGACGCCGGTCGCCATGTCGATCTGGAGGGGATTTTCGTGCTCGAGTTTTCGTTTTTCGAGTCCCTCGCCGATGTGGCTGTTGGAAAAGGCGTTGCCGGTGATGGTGATGCGGCCACTGTCCGGGCCGACGCGCACGGAGAACTCGTGGACGAGGGTGAAGGTGTTGGCGGATACCGCGCAGCCGTGCGCGTCCCGGAGATCGATCCCGCCCTTCATGTCGTGGGCGATGACGTTGGCGCTGATGGTGATGCCATAGCAGTCGCGGTCGAGAATGATGGCGGTGCCGTTGCACTCCTCGATCATGTTGCCGGAGATGACCGAGCCGTAGGTGTTCTCGATGACGACACCGTTGCCGAGATGATCGTCGAGATTGTTTCCGTTCATGCAGAGGTTGAAGGCGTCGACACAGCGGAGGGCGTCGCCGTTTTCCTCGAAATGGTTGGCGTTGACGACGATGTCGTGCCCGGCGTCGATGAACAGGCCGGCGTCTTTGTTGTAGGTGATGATGGAGTCGGAAACGCGGGGATCCTCGTAGCAATCGATCAGGGCGATGCCGTGGCCGCCGTGATGATCCACGGAAAGGCCGTGGAGGAATATTTCGTTGATGCCCTCCGCGAGGACGCCGTGTCCGCTCTTTTCATTTCCCGAGATCCGGAAGTTGCCCAGTTGCACCCGCCAGAGACGCGCCTTGGGATCCTCCGACAGGGTCGCTGGTCTCAGAATGAGGGCCGGCTCGCCGGCTTCGTTGAGATTCTTGATGTGGGTCGAGGCTCCGGCACCCTCGAGACGCGTCTCGGGGGTGGCAACCACCAGGGGTTGGGTGATTTCAAAAGTGCCGGCGGGCAGACGTACGATTCCTCCCGCGTCGGGCAGGGCGTCGAGTGCCTCTTGCAGGGTGGGGTAGGCGGCCGCGTCGATTTCCACGGGTTTCCCGGATTCCTGGGCTCGGAGAGAGAGAGAGGTGAGCGTCAGGGTAAGGCCGGCGGCCAGAGCGAGGTGGCGAGTCAAAGTGATTTTCATGTGACCAGGGTAGCGTTTCGGAAACCGGCAAGGCGAGGCATTTGGGGGAGGGGGCATGATTGCGGCATTATGAAAAATATGAAAATTACAAATAAATCTTGTTATCGATTGGGATTTCGATCATATTTGCCATTGTGCGGACCGGATAGGGTCAGTCCCGGCGGACCGCATCACTCCTCCCACGAAACACATCATGCGCGTTCACTTTCAGACGCGACGGCCGCGGCGCCAACAGCGGCGGGCGTCATTCATCATTGAAGCCGCCATCGGATATGGTGTCCTGATGGTGGTGGCGATGCTGATGTTCAAGGCTTCCCGCTCGGTGACGGCGACCCAGCAATGGACCGTGGTGCAATCGGTGACGGACGCCTTCATGACCCAGGAGACCGCTCTGGGCAACCGGATGCCTTTCGATGATGTCACCGCCGCGGCGTCGCCGTGGCCAGTCTACCCGACCATGTCGACCACCACAGTCACCGTGGGTCGTCTGCCGGGAGGGATTCCCATCACCGCCACCCTGAATCGCACCCGTCAGCCGGATACCAACAACCTCATCACGGCGGGGGGCACCGGCACGACGGCCACCAATCCCGCCGGGTTGGAGGCGTGGAAGCTTCAGTCCTATCTCATCTACGAGATCGGCTCCCGTAGTTATGTGAAATCCCGGACCACCCTGCGAGTGCGATGATAACGAAACCCCGCGCGCACAGGAGGGGGACCTTCGGCTTTTCCCTCATCGAGATGACTCTGGCGATGGCTCTGGCCATGGGTGTGGCGGGCGCGGCGGTCGTCATGATGCAGCAACACGCCTCTTTCCTGCGGATACTGGGCCGTTTCAATTTCCTGCGGGACGAGGCGCCGGCGATCAACGTGCTGCTCAGCCGTATCGTTCAGGAAGCCGACTCCTACCGCATCTACACCACCAAGGCGTCGGCGATGGCGGGCACCGGGGCGGTGACCAGTGGGGGCTCCGCGCTCTGGCTCAGGTTTCGAAATCCCGACGGCACTTTCCGTCAGGCGGCCATCGTGTTCGAGACGGTGTCCGGCGTGGCCCAACTCAACTATTACAACCGGGGCACCACCGGATGGCCGGCCTCCGCGGACTGGACCATCTCGTCGCAGCCCACCCAGGTCGCGTTTTCCAACAATTCCGGCGTGCTGCTGGTCGAGGTGACCGGTCCGGAGAATGAGCAGATCACTTACGTGGGAAATCCAGAATGAAGACTTACCGCAACGCCAGCAATCGGGGCGTGGTCTCCACGGCTCTCGTCATCACCATCGCCTTCGTGATGATCGCGGGGCTGACTTTCACCTACCGATCCCAGATCCGCTCTCTGGAAGGGCAGACCAAGGCCCAGATCAAGATCGACTACGGACAGAAGGAGGAGGCCATGCTCAAGGCGCTGCTCTACACCGTGCCCAACAAGGCCATCGGGGCGATGCAGAGCAACTCGGCGATCAGCCCCGATAGCCATTCCTGGGAGAGCGCCTTCGAGGAGGCGATCCAACTCGCCAACGCCGAGACCGCCATCGACGCGAACATTATCGATGACTTCGGCGTCACCGGCCTGATCTCCGCCAACACCGGCGACAACCAACTCACCGCCGTCTCGGACCTGGTGGCGCCGGCCATCGCCGGGGGAGGGGGCATGGTGAATCCGGGGAACACCCGCGAATCGGCCCTGCTGCTGAATGCCGCCATTGGGGACAAGCTCCCGGCTCCTCTCTACAGCAACAACAGCATCTACGAGAGCGAGCGGACCCATCCCATCATTTCCTTCGGGAAAACCCACTCCGCCGCCTGGACCAAGGGCTTGCTGCTCTCTCCCGACGATCATCCCCTCTACAATCTCTACACCTATCCCAACATCCGATTTGGTTACGCCAGGCCGGGGGAACCCTTTGTCGCGAAGCGCAACTGGTGGGCATTCTCCCTCACCTTCGGCGGGGCCAATCAGGGCCAAGGGGGGGCGGCGCCGATCAAGAAACATTACATCTACTCCATCTACGAGGTCCCTTCCCAATTGCCGATGTCGGCGGCGGGATTCATGAGCGTGGGACGGCACGAGGATGGCACGGCGTGGAACCAGGCCACCCTCAGCGGCGGGGTGTTCGCCAACGAACTCCAGACCGAGGGCACCGTGGCGCTGAATGACGGGCTTTTCTCCGCCCGCGGTGGCATCACCTTTTCCGACAGCACCTCGGTCGCCGGACGCAATCTGGCAAACAACTTCAACGCCCTCGGGGTGCGGGAGGCGCGCGAGGCGCAGACCGGCGCCGATTTTCATGATGCTTCCGTGGCCGGCGACGTGGGGCGGGTGGCCTTTATTCCACTGAATCAGGGGACGGATTTCCTGCTGCGACAAGGAGATGGAACCACGGCCTCCCGGATTTCACCGACCGGTTGGAACGACTACAGCCGCGGCGCCGAACAGGCCGTCATGTGGGTGCAGATCTATGCCATGGACTCGGTGGCCAACCAGATGCCCACCCAGATCCGTTTTCGCTACCGACGGACCAACGGCGCTAACACCACCCTGACCTTCACCCGCGGGACCAACTGGCCCACGGAAACCGAGACCGGCGGCGACGCTTTCCCCTTCCAGACCACGCTCCTGCCCGTGGGACGCAACGCCCTCCTCGTCCATCTGGATCGCCTGCCCGCCTTTCTCGCCGCCCAGTCGAACGCGGCCGATCTCACGGTGAACAACTCCCTCTACATCTTTCCCCAGAACAACCAGGCCACCGTGGTCCCGCCGAGCATCCCCAGTGTGGCCACCGATCCCGCTGTGTCCATCCGCGGAGCGGCTGACATGACGGCCTACACCAATGGATTCTCCGTGGTGACGAATCTGCGCATGTACATCGGGGAATCCCTCAACACCGTGTCGATGTCTCCCCCCGCAGGATCGGGACTGGATGCCACGGCCGAGTATTTCCCGCCGGTGTCCCTGTTCGCCCCGGAGAAGCGTTTTGGCGAGACGCCCATGTTCAGCCATCCGGTGGAATTCAGCGGTCAGCTCAACAGCCTGAACACCAGCACCACCACCGCCTTTCGGCCGCTGGACCTGCGGAGCGGAAGCGACGACACGGTGGCGGCTGATCGCATTGAGGCCGACCTGAGGCTCATCCGCAGCCCGGCGGAGCTGCCCCCCATCCATCTCATGAACTGGCTGGTGACCATCGAGGAAATCCACAACTGAGAGTGGGGGAGAATGCTCAGCGTCTCCTAAATTTCATAATTTATAAAAATTATAGAAATTCTTGTTGAAATAATTTTAGGATTCCTTATGTTATGCGCAGCAAAACTAAAAAATTTGTTTCGCAGCCATGAATCCAAGCATCTCGATCCAAAAAGGCCTCACCATCGGCTATCCCAAGAAGCGACTGAGTGGTCAGCCACATGATCTGCGTCTCGCGGTCGCGGAAAACGAAATCGCCCTCGACGCGGGCCGTCACCTGCTCCTGGCCCGAAACGGGCGCGGCAAGACGACGCTCCTGAAAACCCTCGCCGGTCTCATTCCGGTGGTGGACGGAGAGTTCGGCGTCACGGGAAGAGTCCAATACATCGACGAGGAGCTGCGCTTCGATCCCGAGCTGACCTCGAAGCAGATTTTCAAAGCTTTTTTCACCAACGGTCTGCGTGACAAGGCGATGGGTTTCGCCGAGCGCCTCGAGCTGGATGTGAACAAGCAGTATGGGAAACTCTCCAAGGGCAATCGCCAGAAGGTGACCCTCATCCTGGCCGAGACCCAGGCCTGCGCCTCGCCCGGTCAGGTGCTGCTGCTGGACGAACCCTTCTCGGGGCTCGATTTCCATGTCCGAGACGAGGTCGACGCCATGTGGCGGGAGAACAGCGAACAGGTTGTGCGCCTGGTGTGCGTGCATCCCGACGAACCCACACTCCGCGCGGAGAGCGCGGTGGTCATCAACGACGGGGAGATCCGCCAACTCGAGGTCGAGGGAGCGCTCGATTGGTTCGAGACCCGCAAGTCCCTGAACTGACCCTGTCAGGTCCGGGACCCTACCCTGTTGAGTCAGACCCGGCCAGAACGAACCATTTTCCTAACCCATCAAACGAACCGTTCCGATGAACCTATACAAACTGACACTGACGACGATCATCACGCGGAAGACCTTCATCATCTTCGCGGTGCTCTTCCTCGTGCTTCCCATCGTGCTGCCCCTGGTCACCCCCTGGGAGGAGAAACCGCAGCTCCTGGAGCCCGCCCGCGCCCAGACGGCCTGGGGCATGCTCTGGCTGCTGGCGCTGGGGTGGTTGTTTTTCCAAGCGGCCTCCTTCGGGGATCGTTGGGCCTCTCGAGGGGTGCTGGAATATCTGAAAACCCTCGGCACGGGGCGCCTTTCCCAACTGCTGCAGATCTGGGCGAGCTGCCTGACGCCTTTCCTGGGATTTGTCGCCGGCGTGGTGGCGATCAGCCTGCTGTTCGCGATGCCGGGCGATCCCGAGGAGGCCAAGATGTGGGTGGCGACGAATTTCCAATACGCCTGGCTGTTCATGCTGGTGGTGTCGCCGCTCTCCCTGCTGGCGATCGCCCTTGGCACCCGGCTCAACGCCACGGCGGCCTATGTCATCACCGGGGTGGTGGCGCTCTACGGTCTGTTTGGCGTCGGTTATCTGGATTTCTTCCTCTCCCAGAGCGGGCAGCCGATGCTGGATCTGCTCTATGTGATCTCGCCCCACTATCACCTGGCGGATCTGACGAATCGCCTCGTGTTCAAATTGGGAGCGCTGGATTCCGTCAGTTTCGTGAACAGCACCATCTATCTGGCCGGCCTCGGCTGTGTGCTGACCGGTTTTGCCTGTGTCCTTTTCCGGGAGAAAAAGTAATGAAAGCTTCCATTCCTCTCACATTCTTTGGTCTGGGTCTGCTCTTGGCCGGTTTCGGTCTGGTGAACCTGAAGTCCCGCGAAGAGGGGCTGCGCCACCACCGCAATCCATTCGCGATTCAGCAGAGTGGCTACGGCAAGACGCTGGCCCGCCTCTCGCAGGACACGGTGGACGTGGTCTGGCACCTCGGCATCGAGCAGGTGAACCCCATCGGTCATGTCCACGGGCAAGAGGGCCACGATCATGACCATGACCATGATCACGACCACCACGAATCGGAGAATTCCATCGCCGCCTCGCTGGAGCCGCCCGTTCCGGTGCACCTGGATGCGGAGGCTCGTCAGTCACTGATGAAGGCCGGCATCGAACCCGCGGAACTGCATTGCCAGGAGTGCGCCGACACGCTCCTGAGTTCGATCAAGAATGGCGAGTTGGTCTCGGCAGAGGATGTCCCGGCGATTCACGCTTTCCACCAGTTGGCGGATTCGGAGGAGTCCGGCCATGATCACGCGCACCACGATCACGATCACGAGATCGCCGCGGTCAATGACGCCGACGCGGGTTGGCTGGCGACGTCGAAAGAATGGCTGCGCGATCTCCGCGCCGCGGCCTACGATAGGACGAGTCCTTTTGCGGTCTCCGAGGCGCATCAGAAAGCGGTCGCGGCGGACATCGAGAACATGCTGCTGCGCGCCTACAAGATGGATCCGACGGATTTCGGAGTCTACAACGGCTACTTCCTGTTCCTGACGATTCATGAACTGCGCGCCACGCCGGTGGCGAAGGATCATGCCCGGCTCATCTCCCGGATGACGGTGTCCGAAGCGATGAAAGAGGAGATCGATCCCCAGCCCTGGCTTACAGCCTGCATGGCGACGCTGAATCTCTTCTTCCTCGATCAGCAGGAATACGGGGAGCGTGAAGAGCCGTTGCCGGTGGCTTTGTTGGAGGAGTTCAAACAGCAGATGGTCTATTGCCTTCACCGCTACGAGTTGGCGAGGGAATTGGCCAAATCCGAGGGACGTTGGGAATTGATCTCCGAGCAGCGTCGCGAGTCGATGAGGGAGCGCGAGCGTTTCTCTCGCATGGCCTTGGATCAGTTCGACACCTTGCTGGCCAGGGCTGTGGAAGGGCGGGGGACTGCCCCGAACGCGAATCCCGCTGCCGGGGAGGGTGCCACGGTGCGCCTGGGCGAAAACTCGAACGAGGATGCGGAGGCCCAGTGACCCGGTGGTCTGACTGACGAGTAATGACCCGCTCAACGGATGCCATCAGGCATGCCAGAGGCGCTGAAAAGCCTGTCAGTTAAGGACTTCAAAGCATCAAAGAAACTGAATTAACGGGAAGCCATTATTTTTTTTGTGTAAATTATAATTTTCATATTTACAAGATTGCCAATACGGTTTAGGTTTTCCACATCGAATCAGAGAAGATGAGCGAGTTTGCATACGGACAACAGGTTTTGAACGAGGTCTTCGCCCAGGCGGGTGGGAACTCGATCTCCGACATCCAGATTCGCAGCAATCGGATGGTCTACGTGCACACCAAGCAGGGGCTCCAGATCATCTATACTCTGGGAGAGCTGCCCAACCAGGTGGTGATGAACGTGGCCGAGCTGCTCTACTCCCGTCAGGAAGATGACGCGGCGAAAAGCGTGGAGGCCAAGCTGCAAGAGCAGATGCCTCTCCAGGAGCGGCTTTCGGAGTTCAAGGTGGTGGACTTTTCCTGCGAGGGGTTTCCTCTCGGCAATGGGGAGATCAGCGGCCGGATGCGTGTGCAGGTCCACCTCAGCGCCTCGGGGATCGGGGTCACCGCGCGTATCCTCAGCGATGACATCGCGGAGTTGGAGGTCCTCGGTCTCTCCCAGGACACGACCCGGGCGATGAAGAATTTTGTGAAACGTCGGCAGGGATTCGCCCTCGTCACCGGGCAGACCGGTTCCGGTAAATCGACGACTCTCGCGGCGCTGATCGATTGGCTCCGCCGCAGCTATCCGAAGCACATCGTGACGGTGGAGGATCCGATCGAGTATCGCTACCCGCATGACATGGCCGATCCCCAGGATGGTGGACATCGCGTCCCGGCGCCGGGTTTCGTGACCCAGCAGGAGGTCGGCAAGCATGTGAAAAGCTATCGCCAGGGACTCAAGGACGCCTTGCGCAAAGCGCCGCACATGATTCTGATCGGGGAAATTCGGGATCGGGAGACCATGGACACGGCGATCGAAGCCGCGCAGACCGGTCACTTCGTCATCTCGACCCTGCACACCAACGGCGCGGTGAAGACCCTCAGCCGTATCCTGGAGATGTTCCCCCACGAGCAGCACAAGGCGCTGCTGGGACGGCTGGCGGAGATCATGTGCTTCATCCTCTCCCAGGGGCTGATCCCGACCAAGAACGGTCGGGTGCTCAACTACGAGTTTTTGCAGAACGCCGACTCCTCGGTGCGCTCGGCCATCGCCTCCTACGATGGCGCGGCCAAGTCGCTGGAGGATGCCATCCGCCACAGCGGCAACGTGGCCTGGGACTCCAACCTGGAGAACCTGATGCGCCAGGGCCGAATCGATTTCGAAGCTTTTCAGATGAACCGCATGAACGAGGACGACGCAGACTCCCGTCTGTTCATTCCTCAACATGGGGCCGCCTGAAACCAAGACGCGGGAGGAGAAATCCCGCTCCAATACAACAACAAAAACAACAACTGAAAAAGCCATGAAACTGAAATTGAACAAAAAAGGACAAGCGGGTCTGACCCTGATCGAAGTTACCCTCGTGATCGCCGTGCTTCTCGGCCTCATCAGCGTGCTCTTCATCGGTGTCGCCGCCTACAAGAAGGGCTCCGACCGTGCCAAGTGCATCCTGAACATCGCCACCGTGCAGAAGGCGGTTCGTTCCTACCAGAACCTGTACGAACTCAGCATCGGCCAAGCGCTTGCTTCGACCGACATTTCGGGCCCTGGCAAGATGATCGAAACCACCCCGGCTTGCCCGGCCGCCGGCACCTACACGTTCGGCACCACGGTTCCGGCCGCGAGCACCGCTTACCTCACCTGCTCGCTGTCCGCCGTCGCTGACGGTGGTCACGCGCCCGCCAGCATCGCTGGTTGGTGATTGGATTGCGGTCGGGTGACCGCCGCAAGTCAACACTGTTAAACTCAAAGAACCGTCTCCCGCCCCGTGTGGGCGGGAGGCGGTCTCCCCTCCGGGGGAGAGGGCTGGCGCTCAGCCCGCCACGCTCTCCCGAGGATTCCTCGGGTTTTTTTTGTCCAAGTTCCTTCGCCAATCTCCCCATTCCACATTCCGCCCCCTTGATCCCATGATTCAGCCAAGACATCCATCCGTATTGAACTCCTGGCAGATCTATCGCCAGGCCAAGCAGGTGCTCAAGCACACGAGCCGTGCCAGCAACGCCGATTGGTATCACCAGGCCATGGAACTGGACCGGCAATGGCACATCTGGGTGGATGGCCGGCAAGTGGTCAGCTCGGTATTTGATCGCAAGAGTGGCCAATGGATGGAGGGTCCGAGGGCCATCCTGCCCAAAGACAACGGAGTCTCCGCCGGGACCCGCAAACCCATGGACAAGGACGCCGTCCGGGCATTGAACGATGGATTGAACCAGGCGCAACTGGACGCCATTTTCGCGCATTTTGACGAGGAGGATCTGCGCAGCCTCCACGAGTCCCTGAGCCGACTGGTCCGGGGCAAGGATTTTGGGGGGAAGGTGAAATCCCTCGGAGTGGTGTTGCATTTGGCGGACGAGTTCGCGATTTCGGATCTCGCCCCGGAGTTCTCGATGGACGATGATTTCCAGGGGACCCGGGAATTGCTCCAACTGGAGCCGGCCACGGTGCTGGGCGATGCCTCGGTCGATGTGGTGGGCAACACCTGGAGACTACTCCCCTACTGGGGCATCACCGAGGGCGAGCGCCGGGCGGTGGCCCTGCAGATCAGTCGCCGCTATCAGCCGCTCTTTTTTGAACTGGAGCGCTACTCCGAGTCGCGCAATGTGCCGGTGATCGGCTGTGTGGTATCCGCCCCCATGGAGGCGCTGCGCCTGGCGCCGCTGCTGCTGGACGCGTCCGAACAGAGCCGGCAGGGGAACATTTTCGTGTTTCAATACCAACGCTTCAGCGCGCTGGCCGTGTTCAATCAGGGCGGAGAACTGCTCCTGGCCCGCGCCTTGCAGCATCGCCATGGGCAGGAATATCCGTCTGGCCTGGGAGAAATCCTGGTGAACACCGCGGCCTCCGTCGGGCTGGCCGACCCGTTGGTGACAATCGCCAATATGAGCGGGACGAATCAGGAAAGTCTCGTGACGGAGCTGTCGGCTTTTTTCGCGAGTCGACCGCCGATGAACATCGGCCTGGTGACGCCGAGCGAGATCGAGGGACTCTCCGACATCGTCGGCGGACGAGTCGAGATGGCCATGGGCGATCCCGAACGTCTGGCGCGTCTGAGCGAGGGAGCCGCCATGGCCGACTCCCGGACCATTGCGGAACTGGATCGTGACTGGGCGCGGCAGAATTTCTACGGTCGCAGCCGGGAGGAACTCGAGGTCTACCCGACACAGAAAGATCTCAAAATGTTGCGATTTTTCGGCTACTCCAAATTGCTCCTGCTGGTCGGACTCGTCGGCACGGTGGTGTGGACGAGTTTCGACTATATCAAGGCGATGACCACGGAGGCCTGGAAGATATCGAGCGATGCCGCTCAGACCGCCTCTGTAACCCTGGAAAAGATGCGCAAGGATCGCGACCGGGTGAACTATTGGGAGAATGTGATGGCGAGGCGGTCCGAGGGCTGGCTGGTGATGGAGGTGTTGCTCCAACTGATCGAGCCGGATTCCGGACTCATTGTCACGGAGTGCACCTACAACACCGAGGGCGACCGCGAGGTGACGGAGGGCAAGGCTCTCTCCTTCAGTCGCACCTGGAAGATCCACGGCTTCGCGCGTTCGGAAGGACAGGAAGCCCTGGGCCGCCTGAGCAGTAATATCTACCTGAAGAAGCGCTTTGAAGACCTGGCCGCCGAGTTCGGCGCCGAGTCGCTGAAGTTGGACACCGACACGCGCACTCTCGATGTCTCGATGCAGCAGCGTCAGAGCCAGATGACGCCGACCGAGCGCTTCCCCGCCTCGGTGGCGCGGCATTTCCGCAACTCCTTCGAGATCACCATCACCCAGGAGTTTTCCGAAAAAGATCCCCTGGCGCTGACCATGAAGCCGCCAGTGCTGGCCGCCACCCCCGAATAACATTCAAGCTATCCATCCGCTATGAGCAAACACACCCAACCCATAATGCTGTTCGGCATCATCCTGCCGGGCATCGTGGCCTTGGCGCTTCTCGGAGTGGTCCTGTCCGGCCGCGGGAAGATGTCGATGAAAAAAGAGACCAAAGACGAACTGTTTGAGAACTTCAAGCAGGCCTCCGAGGCGCTCGCCTCCGTGGAGAGCGAACTGAAGGTGGAAGGACGCATGGACCAGATGGAATACTGGGACGCCCAGTTGAAAAAGGAGTTCGTCCAAAGCCTGACGCAGAACCTCAACGAGATCGGCGAGCAGTTCACCGAGGATCAACTGATCCGGACCGAGCTCAGCCGCCCGACATCCCGCAGCCCGCTGGCGGCCTCGACCGAGAATCCGCATTCACGGTTCAAGATCTCCTTCGAGGGAGGCTTCGGCCCCATGCAGGTGGCCCTGGCCGAACTGGAGATGCGGATGCCGCAGATCGTCCTCGAGAATCTGGACATTCGTCCCGTGCAAGGCACCCAGAGCGGTGGCGGTAAACTGCGCTTCGACGCTACCTATCTCGCCTGGCATGACATCGACGACGCCGAGAAGCGCTAATCATCGAGAACCCCGAACCCAAGCCCTTTGACCATGAACACGAAATCGTCCGTAGTAGCCACCGTCCTGATCCTCGCGACACTTGGCGGTATCTGGATAGCTCCGCGAGCCGCCGCACAGGAGGAGGAGCTGCAAATGGCTCTTGATATGCAGGATCGACGCATCGAGGGCCTCAACGCGCTCGCAGACAAGATCAAGAACTTCAACTTTCTGTCCAAAAGCCAGAAAGTGGTGACCAAACTCGATGAGAAGGAGCGCAAGCAGGATCCCTTCGGCATGGCGATGGACCCGGAGGAGGCCCTGCCGGAAATCACCCCGGACATGACGGGGGACGACGAGGTCTCCGATGTCCCGGCCACCACGCTCCAGGAAGCGCTCCAGAAACTCAACGTCACCGGAATTTTTCCCCAGAAGGGGGAGATCATGGTAGGCGCGCAGAATCTCGGGGTGGGGGATGCCGTAATGATCGACTACAAGGGCGTGGCTTTTAACCTCACGATTGAGAAAGTGGCGCAGACCGAGCTGGTGGTGAAGGATACCGACACCGGGGAGTCCGCCAGTCTGGCGATCGGATTCGACGGCAAACTGCCCGAGGGGATGTCCCGGCGCCGTCCCGAGGCTACCGAGGAGGACAAGGCACGCCAGGCCCAGACCATCGTGCCCATGGCCGAGCGGGTGGTCAAAGTCGATTAATAAGGAAAAAAAATAATCAAGGGACTTGAAACGTACTGGATTTTATGGTAATTATAAAAAATGCTGGTAAATAAATCCGATTTACCCTTTAATGGCCCCCTCATCCCATGAAAATCCAAGCTATCGCCACCCTTCTCACTGCTTCGGCGGTGTCCTTCTTCCAGGCCACGAAACCGGCACCGGATCCTACCAGTCCGAATGCCGCCGAGTCGGCTCCCGCCGAGATCGCCGCGGCGGGTGGGTCTACCTGGACATTGATCCCCGGGGATTCTCTCGACGGAGTGGTGCTGTTTCAAAGTGAAGTCCAGCCCGATTTCGGAGCCACGTTGACCCAGGAGAACGAGGGAGGTTTCGCGGCCGGCGGCGTGGTGGAACTGGCGGAGACGCCCGAAGTCCTCGACGAAGTGATCATGGAGATCGACGGCTCCACCGGGGCGGTGGTTGACACGGTGGATGTGCCGGTGACGGCCCCGGTCGATCAAGTGAGCGAGATTCGCGTGGCGGCGGTGGAAGATTCCGTCGATGGCGCGATCGAAGAAGAGGTCGCGACGGGGGAAGCGATGATGAGCGACGCGGAATCCGAGGTCGAAGTCGCCCAGGCCGGTGAAGTGTTGAAGGAAGGCGAGACGCCGCTCCCGCTGGCGGGCGTCATGGATGAGGAGCCGGTGGACGATTCCCCGGTTGAGCCGGTTACCGCCGGATTGCCCGAAGTCGCTTCGGCGGTGGAGGACTATGAGACCGGCACTGGCGCCACGGGCTTCGCGGATCGTCTCGTGGATCGGGTGACCGAAGCCGTATCGGGAGAGAGCGCCGAGGAAGCGGCGGAGTCCGAAGGCCCCACCATGGGCGAGGAGGATGACGGCTTCTGGCTGCGCGCGGCCCGCTTGAACGATGTGTTCCAATACCTCGCGCGCCTGGGACACTACCAGTATTTCCACAACGCCGACCTCGATGCCGCCAACTTCGTGGTGACCGGTCACCTCAGCGACGGCGATCCCCTCCAACAGATGGAGGAACTCGGCCTGATGTATGGCATCACCATCCATCGGAAAGGCAACACGGTCTATGCGATGACCGAGGCCCAACTCGCCCAACTGCCGACCAAGCCTTACTACTACCAGCTCAAGTATCTGCGTCCGTCGGACATCGAGCAGATCCGCGGCATCCTCGAGCCCCTGATGACGGCGGGTTCTGGAACGGTGGATTTCGAGACCAAGACCAACACGCTGGTTTTCATCGACAACGAGCAGCGGATCGAGAGCATCAAGGAGATCCTGTCCGAGTTGGACAGACCGAAAAAGCAGATCGCCATTGAAACCCGCATCCTTCGCATCAAGAGCGGCGCCCGGAATCGAATCGGGGTGGACTGGGAGTCGGTACTCGGAGACGGCATGACCATACAGGGTGTGGAGTCGCTCAATACCCTGTTCAATCTGCCGGACTCGGACCTGGTGGAGCAGGTGATCACCAAGACCTTCACCGGGGGCGCCACGAGCCCGTTCACGATTTCGAACGTCAACACCCGCGATCAGGAGACGACCTTCGGGAACATCACCGGGACCAACGACTTCGAATACTCCGACAGCACGACTCAGACGATCAATTCCACGGAATCCCAACTGGTGCTCAGCCCGCTGCAGCTCCAGGCCACGATCCGCGCGCTCAACACCGGTGGTCTGGCCCAACAGGAGTCGAGCCCCACGCTCATCACCGAGGACAACGAGTCGGGGATCATCTCCATCATCGACCGTATCCCGATCATCACCGCCACGGTCAGCGAGACCACCGCCGGGCAGAACATCACGGAGGAAGTCCGCTACGTCATCGATCAGAACGACGCGAGCACCTCGGACGATCCGACCATGTCCCGCGAGATCGGGGTCACGGTATCGGTTACGCCCACCATCCTGCCCGACGACACTATCCGGATGGCCCTGCGTCCCCGGTCCTCCCAGATCGTGGAATTCATCGAGGGGCGCTCCGGCAATCTCTATCCGCGGGTCAATGAATCCACCGTCGATACCATCGCCCGGGTGCCCAACGGGTTCTCGCTGCTCATCGGCGGTTTCTATGAGGAGCAGGAATCCGACGAGACGAAGAAAGTGCCGGTCCTGGGCGATGTCCCGGGTCTGAACTTCATGTTCAAGTCCACCGACACGATCAAGGAACACACCAGTCTCGTGTTCGTCGTCACGCCCAAACTCTATGAGCCGGCGAGGCTGCATGAGACCGAGTTGGTCAATCGGGAACTCCATCAGAACCACGTTCTGCCCAACGATCACCACTGGCCCGACCGGAAAAGCCCCGGAGACAACTACGAGCCCAATCTCGGCTGGACGCTCGGTAACGCGGTGAACGCGTATCCGCCGACGCCTCCCTCCAACGCGCTGCATCCGGATCATCCGGTGAATCTGCCCACCTGGGACGCGAGCGAAGAGCCGGGCCTGCGGCAGGGGCAGACCATGGTGGAGCCCGAGCCGGTCGTCGCCGCGCCCGCTCCCCGCAAAGGCTTGTTCGGAACGCTGTTCAAGAAGCGCGACCGCTGAGCCGACCGGGTCCGATTTTTACATTCTCCCCATTTTTCAAAGAAAGCCGCAACCCATGGCACGAAGGCAACTCATTGGTCTAGGACAGGGCTCTGATGATACGGGATACTCAACCGCGACCGCTGGGAGAGAGCCGATCTACGGAGAAGTCGTTCTGGACGCCAGCGAGCGAAACTCGGCCCCCGCGAGCGGGACGGGTCACGCCGGAGAGCCGATGGCAGGCGCCGAGCAGGGACTGGCGGAGACCTCGCACGCGGAGCGGCTTCGTGCCCAGGCCTACCGGTGTGGCGAGGTGACGATGAAGCATCTGGTGAGGAATGGTTATCTGGCCGAGTCCGAGGCCCAGAGCATCCTTCAGTCATTCAGCTACTACATCAACGATCTCCCGGATCGCAGCAGCATTCTCGACATCATCGCCTTCCTCGTCTGGATCAAGCTGGAGTCCAAGGACGAAAAGGCGATCAAGGAGATCCGCAACCTGACCAAGGTGATGACCACGGCGCTGAACGGAAAGATCAGCCACTGTGGTTTCGCCCATCTCACCGAGATGCCCATCGAACTCTATCAGGGGCACGCGCGGGTCTTCGAGATCTGCAGCACGCTGATGTGCCCGATTATCCAGTCGCACGAAAAGGATTTTGTCACCGTGGTTTCCATCAACCCAATCACCGCCGCCGCCGCCGGCTTGCTGGTCAGCAAACAGTTGGAAAAGGACAACGGCATTCGCCCCTTTGTCTTTCTGATGACGACCACTTCCAATGCGTGGACCTGGCTGTGTGAGAAACACTTTGGCTCATGAATCTGAACCTCGGCATCGACCTCAACGAGACGATCACCAACTCGATCGTCGCCAAGCTGGCGGAGTACGATCCCGGGCTCCGGGACCGGCCCAAGGAGGACGTGGTCCGGAAATGCTCCGCCGCGCGCATCCTCTCGGCGATGGGGAATCTCAACTCCATCCCGGTGTTCCTGAAGATTCGTGATTTTGTCGAGCGCCCGCTGCTGGAGCAGAATGATCCCGGGGTGATGAACCGAGGGATGTTCGTTCCCCTGCGGAGGGATGAGAACCAGTTGTTCATCGCGATCGCGAATCCCTGGGATCCGATCGCGGAGGACATCTGCGCGCAGAAATATCCCGATCTCGAGATCGTCAAGGTGCTGGCCCCCGTGGCGGAGATATCCAAGGTCATCGAATCCGTCGCCAAGACTTCCGGACCGACCAAGTCGGAGCTGGATTCCATCGAGGTCGACGAGGTCAATGACGACATTTCCGATTTCAACATCACCACCACCTACGACGAGCCCCTGACGCAGTTCGTCGCCCTGATGATGAGCGAGGCGATCAAGGGTCACGCCTCGGATGTCCACATCAAGTGTGAAAAAGAGCGGGTCCACTACAGTTATCGGATCGACGGGGACATGGGTGAGAAACACGAGATCCCGATGAAGCTTCGGGACCGGCTCGACGCTTTTCTGCTCAATTTGATGGGACTCGCCCCGGAGGAAAGGTCGAAGCGGCCGGGTATCTCGGGACGTTTCACGGTCTCCTATCTCCGCCGCAGCATCGACATTCGCTACGAGCGTCACCGCACCTACCGGGGCTACCACGTGACCATGCGTATCCTCGACAAGAGCCACTTCGAGGCAAAGCTCGGCATGGGTTCCCTGGCGTTTGACGAGAGCACGCTCTTCGAGATCGAAAAGGTCATGGCGATTCCCGCCGGCATCATCGTGATGTCGGGACCGACCGGTTCGGGAAAATCCACCACCCTCAACGCGATCCTGCGCGAGTTGAACCGTCCGGAGGATAACATCCTCACCCTGGAGAATCCGGTGGAGGATGAGATT
This sequence comes from uncultured Verrucomicrobiales bacterium, assembly GCA_964439145.1. Classification (GTDB taxonomy): domain Bacteria; phylum Verrucomicrobiota; class Verrucomicrobiia; order Verrucomicrobiales; family DEV007; genus JAEUHH01. Next base: position 3,872 of record CAYTNL010000027.1, on the reverse strand, counting down.
CAGGGCGTCATCCACTGCGACCTCAAGAGCAGCGCCGAGTTCAAGCCCATGATCACCAGCTTCATGCGGAGTGATCCGGACATCATTCTCATGGGCGAGGTGCGCGATTACGACTCCGCCGAGTTGGCGATCGAGGCCGCCATCACCGGTCACAAGGTGCTGACCACCATTCACTGTCCGCGCGCCTCGCAGATCATCGAGCGATTTGAACAGTTGGGTATCGAACGGTGGAAGATCGCCCAGACCCTGAAGGCCGCGTGCGCCCAGCGTCTGGTCAAGATGCTGTGCCCATATTGCAAGGTGAAGAAAAGCGGCCTCGGCGAGCGGGACATCCGCAAATACAATCTGGAGGCCGAGTGGATGCATAGCGATGTGTTCGTGAAAAGCACCGAGGGCTGCCCCGAGTGCCACGGGCGCGGCTACAGCGGTCGGACCGCGATACTGGAGATCATTCCCATCACTCCCGAATGGTCGGACGCCCTCTCCAAAGGAACGCTCAGCCCCTACGAGCTGGAGCTGGAAGTCAGAAAGCTCGGAGTACTCCCGTCCCTGAAAGTCAGCGGACTGAAACTGGTGGGCGAGGGGAAGACCGACTTCGAGGCTCTGCGCAAAGTGATCGACATGAGTTCCGAGTGAGTGATCGCGGACCAATTTCAAACTCTCCCGACGGACAATGATCAAGACCTCCCAGCAACACGACGATTCCAGTCAGCCGATGAGCGCCGCCCAGGCGGCGCTCCAGGCGCGCGCGTCGAAGATGGGGCCCCAGGCGGCCAAGGCTGATGGCCTGATGGCGCAGCGGAAGCGCTCCAGCAAGTTTTCCCAGAAGGAGCTGATCAAATTCTGCCGGGGCATGGCCTCGATGTTGAAAGCGCAGATCAACACTTCCGACGCGCTGAAATACTACGCCCAGGGCCATCCGAACGCCGAGGTGCGTCGCACCCTCAACGAGGTGAAGATGGAGGTGGATGCCGGTGCCCCCACCTATGTCGCCTTTGCCAAGACCAAGAAGTTCGATGACAAATTCATCAGCCTCGTGCGCGCCGGCACCGATTCCGGCCAGATCCACAAGGCCTTCGACTCCATCTCCCACCGGTTGAAGAAAGAGGCGGAATTTCGGGCCAAGATGCGGAAGGCGACCATCCTGCCCGGCATCATCATCTTCGCCCTCATCGGCCTGTTCATCATCGCCCAGCTCAAGATCGTGCCGGAGGTGGAGGGCCTGCTGATGGATGTGAAGCAGGAGCCGGATCCATTCTCGAAACAGCTGTTCAAGATCAGCCATGTGGTCAAAAAGATCTGGCCCGTGGTGGTTATCGGTATGTTCAGCACTCTCGGCACCTTCCTCTTCGTCGAGAAGGTGAGGAATTTCGTCGTCACTCTCGCGATGTCCAAATGGCGACTGCTGCGGCAACTGATCATGGGCATGCGGCAGATGCTCTTTCTCGGTACGCTGAACATGCTGCACGCCAATGGCATCACCCTTGCAAAATCCATCGCCATCGCCGCCACTTCGCTGAAGGGGACGCCGATGTATCAGGAGCTGATCGACGCCGGGCATCGCTACCAGAGTTCCGGCCTCCCATTCTCCGAGGCGGTCAGAAAGTTCACCTCCTGCGACGCCCAGGTCGCCCACATGATCTCCATCGGCGAACGCTCCTCGTCTCTCGACGCCCAGCTGGAGCTGCTGGTGAACATGTATGAGGAGGACGTGAACCAGCTCGTCAACGAGTTCACCGCCGCGGTGAATTTCATCTCGCTGGTGTTCGCCTCCATCCTGATTTCCATCGTCTTCATCGGAGCCTTCCTGCCCATCTTCCTGATGGGGCCGAAGATGATGAACAGCGCCATGTGAGCCCCGCAAGGCCCGCCTGTCGAATCCCTTCCCCCCCTCCATCCCATGCAACAGACACCACTGGACCGCTGGCTTCGCAAGAAGTTCATCTACGTCACCCGCATCTACTGCAACACCCTTCCCGCCTCACTGCCCACGGGCCTGGAGGTAGAGGAGGCTCCCGAGGAAAGCGGAGGACGCTTTCTCTACAAGATGTCCACCTGCTCCGAGAGGGTGCTTCAGGAAGTGCTCCAATCCATGCGCGATGCCAACATCACCTACACCTCGCGTGTCGAGGATAGGAAGGTCTGGTATTCGCGTTACCTCAACAATCCCCACAAGAGTTTCACCTACCGTTGCGTGTGGGTGATGATGGGCCTGTCCGGGCTCATTCTCAGCCTGTCCGGCCTGCCGCAAAAACTGCTCGCCCACCTGCTCGACGAGGAGCAACCGGTCGAGGAGATCGTCGAAGCGCCGACCTCCGAGGAGACCAAGATCTTCCACAAAGGCGAGCAGTCCATGATCGAGATTGATCGTGTGAAGTAAGCCTCCTCTCCTACCCATCCCTCCTCCATCATGAAAACCAACTACCATCCGATCAAGAAGCCCACCGGGCGGCGCGCCCGCCCACCGGGCATGACCATCATCGAGCTCACCGCCACTCTGGCCGTGATGATGGCTCTGGCGTCCATCATCGTCTATTCCGCCTCCGGCATCGGAGACTGGAAGCTCGCCCGTGAGGCGGCTCTGGAGCTGCGCTCCGTCTACGTCGCGCAGAAAAGCTACCTCGCCGACCATCCCACCTTGAGCATCACCTCGGTGACCGAGGCGAAGTTGCTTCCCTACATGCCCAACACCCCGGCTGCCATCCCCACCCTTGAGGCCCTGGATGGTGGCACTCTCGCCATCGACTACAATGTCATGCCCCCGGTGGCCAAGAGTGGCGGCGGCGTCTACGACCCCTCCGGCTCGTCCACCGACGGCCTGTGGGATGTGGGCCCGCGCTGAGATTCGGCGGAACGCGGCGGTCGGTAGGGTGCAGGACAAAAAAGTCAGGCGGCGCGCTTTTCAGGTTCGTTCGACCATCGTCTTGACGTGGCTTTCTGGCGGGCGACAAGGTTTCTGCGCTCCTTCCACGCATCGTCGAAGTTCGGTCCAAGCACGAGGCAGCGGAGTCCGAGGATGTTTTCAGCTCCCGTCTCGCTCCAGAACATGCCCGACTGCTTGAGACGGCGAGCCACCACCGTTTTGCATCCAGCTTCGATCACGCCTGATCCAATAAACCATCCATTGGCGCGATATTCTCCGTAGAGGGTTCGCGAGACATGGCTTTCAAGGTAGTTGATTTCCGCTTCCACCGCATCGCGTCTGTCCTCACTACATTCGTCATGGGTTTGGAGCAGGTCACGGGCCTCGGCCAACAGATTCACCGGACTGGTCTGTTTCATGTCGTGACACCATCGTTCTCGGCATGAAGCCGCCGCGGCGGGATCTTCCTCGTAAAGGGCCTTGGCAAGTCGGCCCACGTGTTCGCTGGCATGGTTAGAAGTCGAGGATTTCGACCGCCCCGGGAAAGGTCAGGCGGCAGTTCTCACAAACCCATGCCGCTCCGTCTCCGATGAAGATGACCTGCCCGGCCCGGTCGAGACCACGTCGGCGGGCTTCCTGATGGAACATCACGGCGATCTCCCGGCAGCCCTTGTAAGTGGCGACGTAGCTGGTGGAGTCTGGATCTCTCAAGGGAGCGCCGTCGGCATCGCGGACACTCTGCGTGAAGACGCAGCCGAGCTTGGCCTCGCGGGTGCGTGCGGTCCCGTCCTCCCCTTTACCTTTGACCCCCCGCAGTTCCTCACGGCGCATGGGCGTGCCGGTGCCATCGCAACTGACGTAGAGTATGGGAACGGGAAAGCATCGGTGTAGAAAACTTGCCGCAAAAAGACGGATTTGGAGGTGCTTTCCTGCGCTTCCTGCCGCGCTGGTGAGGCCGATTTTTGCAGTATTCAAATCAGTCTCGGCGACCCTCGCGGCCTAACAAATC
>CAYTNL010000026.1:0-67445 GCA_964439145.1 uncultured Verrucomicrobiales bacterium | reverse complement strand
GCTCTTCGGAGTCATCAGGATGAGCGGCTTGCGGAAGGGGCGCCGCATCTGGCGTCGGAGGGCGTGGAAATACTGCGCCGGGGTGGTGAGGTTGCAGACCTGCATGTTCTGCTCGGCGCAGAGTTGCAGGAAACGCTCCAGTCGCGCGCTGCTGTGCTCGGGTCCCTGCCCCTCATAGCCGTGGGGCAGCAGCATCACCAACTGGCTGGCCCGCTGCCATTTGCTTTCGGCCGAGGAGATGAACTGGTCGATGATGACCTGCGCGCCGTTGGCGAAATCGCCGAACTGCGCCTCCCACAACACCAGCATCTCCGGCTCCTGCAGGGAATAGCCATACTCGAAGGCGAGGACGGCGAACTCGGAGAGGAGGCTGTTGTAGATCCAGAGCTTGGCCTCCTGGTTGGGCACCAGATGGTTCAGCGGCTTGTAGCGGGCGCGCGTCTCGCGGTCGTAGAGCACGGCGTGCCGCTGGCTGAAGGTGCCGCGTCGGCAATCCTGGCCGGAGAGGCGCACGGGATTGCCCTCCACGAGCAGGGAACCGAAGGCGAGCGCCTCCGCCGTGGCCCAGTTGTAAGGACCGCCGTTTTCCACCGCCTTGCGCCGCTGATCGAGGAAACGTTTCTCGATCTTCTCGTTCAGTTGGAAGCTTTTCGGCACCTCCACCATCTTGAGCCCGATCCGGCGCAGGGTGTCGAGTGCGATCCCCGTCGACACGGGATCGTGCGAATATTCCGGCTGCGGTTCGCCGATGGCGCCCTCGATGTGGTGACCCTCGCCTCGCGCCTGGGCATCCTCCAGTTCCTGCAACTCGGCGTCGAGCGCCTCCTGACAGGCTTCCTCGATGGCGTCGACCTCTGACTGGGTGAACTCGCCGCTACGAACCAGCTCTTTCTTGAACAGGGTCGCGGTCGATTCGTGGGCGCGCACCTCGCGATACATCTTCGGCTGGGTAAAGGCGGGTTCGTCGCCCTCGTTGTGCCCGTGACGCCGGTAACAGACGATATCAATGATGATGTCGGCCTTGAATTTCTGCCGGAAATCCAGCGCCAGCTCGGCGGCGAACATCACATCCACGGGCGAGTCGCCGTTCACATGGATCACCGGGGCCTCGATCATCTTCGCCACATCGGTGCAGTAGGCGGAGGAGCGCGCGTCGGCGGGCGAGGTGGTGAAGCCGATCTGGTTGTTCACCACGAGGTGGATGGTCCCCCCGGTTCGGTATCCGGTAAGTTGGGAAAAATTCAGCAACTCCGCCACGCTCCCCTGCCCCGCGAAGGCGGCGTCCCCGTGGATGAGGATGGGCAGCACCGGGGAGCGGTCCACGCCCTGGTCGCGTTTCTCCGGATCGAGCGCCCGCTGCCGGGCCCGTACCTTGCCCTCGACCACGCCGTTCACGGCCTCCAGATGGCTGGGATTGGCCGCCAGTTGGATGGACACCTCCGCGCCGGAGGAGGTCTCGCGGCTGGCCTCGAAACCGAGGTGGTATTTCACATCGCCGTCACCGGCCACAAGATTGGGCACGTAGTTGTCCGTGAACTCGTAGAAGAGCACCCGGAGGGGCTTGTGCAGAAAATTCGCCAGCACATTGAGCCGACCCCGGTGGGCCATGCCCATGGAAATCTCTCTCACACCCGTGTCCGGGCAGCGCTCCAGGATGCTGTTCAACGCCACCATGAGCGATTCCCCCCCCTCGAGGGAAAAACGTTTCTGCCCCACATACTTGCGGTGAAGGAAACGCTCGAACTCCTCCGCCTCCTCCAGCCATCGCAGCGCGGTCAGCTTTTTGTCAGGCGACGGCGGAGGCAGATCGATACGGCCCTCCACCCGTTCCCGGATCCAGTTGCGCATCCCGTCGTGGTTGATGTGCATGTACTCGATGCCGAGCCGGTCGCAGTAGATGCGCCGCATGCGCTCGATCAGGTCACGCAGCGGCATCTGGCGACCGTTTTCGTAGAACTGGGTGCTGATGATCTCATCGAGATGCTCCTCGCGAAAACCCAGCTCCGACAAGGCGAGACGATTCGCCTCGGGCGGGTCGTTGAGCGGATCGAGCCATGCGGCGGTGTGCCCGATGGAGCGGAAAGTGTAGACCGCCGTCACCACCCGGGCCCGGGTGGCGAGATCCAGCCCGCCCGCGCCTGATCCCGCCACAGAGCCCGACGGATCGGGCGGCTGGGCCAGGCCCAGTTCGAAGCCCTCGAAAAACGCCGACCAGGTCGATTCGACCGAACGGGGATCCCGCTTCCACTGAAGGTATTTCTCATCCAGTAGATCGGCGTTGGCGCGCGAGGCGATATTGGTGGAGCTCATGTCACTCGGACGGGGGAAAAAAGCGGTGGAATCAGGCACGGAGAGCTTCCGTGCGTTACGTCCCGGACGCAAACACCTAGTCGGAAATTGCGCGTTTTTCGCCAAGCCGCGCGGTGGTGGCGACCTCTGCCGCACGCGACTCCCGTCCCCCTCGACGCATTTGCCATTGCCTCGAATCCCCCTACCTTCGTAAGCTCCTATCTCCGCGGCACTTCTTTCCCACCATGATCCATGTCTCCCAACTGACCAAGCGCTACGCCGGGCGGACCGCCGTGGACTCGATCTCCTTCGATGTCGGCCGCGGGGAGATCGTCGGCTTCCTCGGTCCCAACGGCGCGGGCAAGAGCACCACCCTGCGCATCCTCACCTGCTATCTCTCGGCCTCCGAGGGCACCGCCACGGTGGCGGGACACGACATTTTCAAGGAATCCATCCAGGTGCGACGCCAGGTCGGCTACATGCCGGAAAACGTGCCTCTCTACACCGACATGCGGGTGATCGAATACCTCCGTTTCCGCGCCCAGATCAAGGGCCTTGGATGGCGCGAAAGCCGACGCGCGGTGGGCGAGGCCATGGACATCTGCGCGCTCACCGATGTGCGCCGCAAGCTCATCGGCACTCTCTCCAAAGGCTATCGACAGCGGGTCGGTCTGGCCGACGCCCTGGTCAACAAACCCGACCTGCTCATCCTCGACGAGCCGACCAACGGTCTCGATCCCAACCAGATCCGCCAGGTGCGGGAGCTCATCAGGCAACTCGGCGAGCGCCACACCATCCTCATCTCCACCCACATCCTGCATGAGGTGGAGATGACCTGCGGACGCGTCATCATCATCGACCGCGGCGTCATCAAAGCCTCCGATACCCCCCAGAATCTGGTGCGTCGCCTGCGCGCGGCCGGAACGGTGAATCTGGAAGTCCAGGCCGAGCCAGCCGCGGTCATCGCCGAGCTGACCCGCCTGCCGGGCGTGGCCTCCGCCACCCACAGCGACACCCGCCAGGGCTGGGCCAGCATCGAGATCCGCACCGATGCCAACGTCGATGTGCGGGAAGACATCCACACCCTGGCGGTGGAAAAAAAATGGCCCCTGCGCGAGTTGTCCCGTCGCCAGGCCTCGCTCGAGGACGCCTTCGTCGACCTTACCCACCCCCACCACTCCGAAGTCGTCCCGGAGAAAAAAGCCTGACCCTCCCCCCGGTTTCCATGCGCGCCTTTTTCATCCTGCTCAGGAAGGAGCTGCGGTCCTCCTTTCTCTCGCCCCTGGCCTTCGTGCTGATGGCGCTGTTCGTGTTTCTCAACGGCTGGCTGTTCACCAGTCTCGTCCAGGCCATGCGGGCCACGGTCAGTTCCCGCAGCCTGATCTACAACCTCTTCGACTCCGGCTGGTTCTGGATGGGGTATTTCATCCTCTTTCCGCTCATTACCATGCGCCTGTTCGCGGAGGAGAAAAAACTCGGCACCCTGGAGGGGCTCTTCACCGCGCCGGTCCGCACCGCCGAAGTGGTGCTGGCCAAGTATTTCGCCACCGTGATCCTCTACGTGGTCCTGCTGCTGCCCATCTTCGGCTTTTTCGCCCTGTTCGAGCGGGTGACCGGGGCCGGGGCGGCCTTCCACCCCGGCGCCTTCTGGGGCAGCGCCCTGGTGCTGCTGCTCATCGGCTTGTTCAACATCGCCATCGGCGTCTTCGCCTCGGCCGTGACATCGAACCAGCTCATCGCCGCCATGATCACCTTCGTCGGAGTCATGCTGCACTATTTCCTCGGTTTCCTGCACCAGTTCCTGACCACGCCGGGATCCATGTGGACCTCGACGCTCACCTATTTTTCCTCCATCGAGCACATGCACGCCTTCGCCGACGGACTCATCGACACCCGCCCCATCGTCTACTACGTCTCCCTGGCCGCCCTGTTGCTGGCGCTGACACACCACGTCCTCGAGTATCGGAAATGGCGGGCCTGAGACCGCGCGACGACCCAACCCTGTTGACTCACCGACCCAACCCTCTTACATGGCCAAGGGCAAACCCAGAAAAGCCGGCAACCCGAAAGGACCCGCCCCCGACTCCGCGCCGGAACCGACGCCCCCTCCGCGGATCGAGCCCGCCTACGAGGCGCCACCATCACCCGGCAGACTGCTGGAGCGCTTCAAGATCGGCGGCCACGTGCTGGCGCAGATACTGCTCGGCGTGGTGATCTTCATCCAGGCGAACTACCTGAGCTGCCAGCGCTACCACCGCTGGGATCTGACGCAAAACCGGAAGTTCACCCTCTCGGACACCACCGTCAATTTCCTCGGTCAACTGGACTCGGAGGTGACGCTGGTGATGGCTTTCCTCGGGGGTTCGGAGCTGTTCGACGACACCCGGGGTCTGCTCTCCGAGTACGAGCGCAACAGCAAGGGCCGCGTCACCGCCGAAGTGCTCGACCTCTCCCGCAACCGCCAGCGACTGGCCCAGTTGCGCGACGAACACGGGATCGAGTTTTCCCGCGATTCCCTGGTGATCTTTTCCCGCGACCGGAAAAAAATCCTCGGCGCGGAGGAGTTGGTGACGCGGGACCGCGCCACGGGGCGCATCATGGAATTCAAGGGCGAGGAGGTGCTCACCTCCTCCCTGCTGGAGGTCACCGAGCAGCAGCAAAAGAAAATCTATCTCGTCATCGGCAAGCGCCGCGGCGAGGAGCTGCAGACCATCGCCGAGCAGCTCTCGACGCTGGTGGCGACGCAGAACGCGCGGCTGGAGTCCCTGGCCCTGGAGGGCGCGCCGGCCATCCCCGCCGACGCCGACGCCGTCATCCTCGCCGGCAACAGCCAGCCCCTGACCGAGCGTGAGGTCGAGCTGCTGGCGAGATTCTGGCACGACGACGACAGTGACGCGAAGCGCGGCGCGCTGGTGGTGCTGCTGGATCCGGAGAACGAGGACGAGGCCCTCCATACCTTCCTCCGCACCCACGGCGTGGGTCCCCGCGACGACCGCGTGCTGACAGTGACCGCCGTGCCCGGTCTGGCCGCCACCAAGATCTACGACGTGACCGTGGGCCTGCTGGAGCAACCCGGCGTCGCGCCCAACCTCGCCCGCCTGACCACCCAGCTCACCGGCCAAACCCGCTCGCTGGCGGTGGAGATGGAGAGCGACCTGCTCAGGATGGACAACATCCACCCGCGTCCCCTGATGATCACCGCCCAGAATTTCTGGGGCGAAACCGACTACCAGAGCGGCGATGTGGCCTTCAGCGAGAGTCAGGACCACGCCTGGCCCATTTACACCGCCGCCTCCGTGGTGCGCGGCTCGCCGGGGGACCCCGAACTTCGCCAGCCCGCCTCCCGAATGGTGGTGGTGAGCAATCCCGACCTGATCGATCCCGCCGGCAACACTGCCAAAGTGAACGCCGACTTTGTCCTCTCCGCGCTGAACTGGACTCTCGACCGCGAGGAATTGATCGGCATCTCGCCCCGCAAGCCCACCGCCTACGTGCTGTCGGTGGATCCCGCGAAACTCAGCCTGTTGCAGAATCTCATCATCCTCGTCATCCCCACCGTGGCCCTGCTCGCGGCGGGCTTCGTCTGGTTCGTGCGCCGTCACTGATCGCCCTTTCCACCCGATTCCTCCCCCCCCTTTTTTCGCCGATGAGACCGCTCACCACCCTAGCGCTTTTCCTCACCAGCCTCGTGCTCGGGGTCGTCATCTGGTGGTCCGACCGCGAGGCGACCCATCCGGACTCCGCCTCGGAAAACCTCGACGGGGGCAAGGCCCTGCTGCGGCTGACCCCGGAAAAAATCGGTCGCATGGTCATCAAGCGTCCTGGCGGAGAGACGGTGCTGGCACAGCGCGACGGTTTCTGGTTTCTGGAGTCTCCCGTAGCCGACCGGGCCGACCCCGAGACCATGGGGGCGCTGCTCGACCTGCTTTCCCACCTGACGGTGCTCGACCAGATCCCGATGGACGAGGTCGGCAGCCGCCCGGAACTCGCGCCCGAAGCCCTGGGGTTGACCGGCGATCAGGTCATCCGGGTGGAGCTTGAACCCGCGCCCGATGGGGACGGCAAGAAGCCCGATGGCGACACCCAAGTGGTGCTGATCGGGAATCCCGCGCCGCTAACCAACTCCCTATACACGCGCATCCCCGACAGCGAGGAACATCAGGACATCTACGTGGTCGATGGCAATCCGCGAAAGTATCTCGACGATCCCGTGCGGACCCTGCGCGACCGTCACCTGTTCCTGGCGCCGCCGGAGGAGATCGAGGAGATCACGGTAAAAACCCCGCGCGGCGACATTGTGATGACCCGCGAGGTCGGCCCTGATACGACGGACTGGCGGCTGCTGCAACCGTTGGAGGCCAGGGCCGATCTGGAACGGGTCGACGGGCTTTTGGCCGCGTTGGCGGCAATGCGGGTGGAGAAGGTGGTCGAAAGTGGCGATCTGCCCGGCCCACCGCCGAATCCGGTGCCCGATGGCGCCATCGTTTTGCAACTCCGACGCCACGGGATCGAGGATCTGCTGACTGTGTTCCTGAACCCGGCCCGGGAGATGGAAAGCGCGGACGAAACCGCCGCCGGCCAATCGCTGCCGCTGATCGAGGCCCGCGTCTCGGACCGGCCCGCCGTGTTCCAACTCCGTTCAGACTTGCTCCAGTTGCTGCCCGACTCGCCCAACGCTTTTCGCGATCCGCACCTCGCCGTCATCCCGCCCCTGAGCGTGTTCGGCATCGCCATCGAGAGCCGGGGCAATCCGCCCGTGATTTTGAAAACCGCCCGCTCCGGCAGCGTAGTGACCTGGTTTTCCGAACGCAACGGCGTGGAAGAGCGTGCCAACACCCGCCAGATCATGGAGCTGCTGGAAGCGATCAACCAGGAGGAGGTCATCGATTTCGCCGCCGACAGCGATACCGATCTGGCGGCTTTCAATCTGGCCTCGCCGGCGGTGCGCATCGCCTTCAGTCACTACGAGCGACAGCCCGACCTGGCTCCCGACGGGGCTCCCGCGGGAGGCGCGGGACTACCCGGCATCAGCCGCAAGACCCTCCAGCTCGGCTATCGCGAGATCGGAGAGAACGGCCTCGGCGGGCATCAACTCTTCGCGAATTTTCTCGGCGAACCCCATGTCTACGAGATCAGTCCCGGCTTCAGTGAAAAGGTCCCCACCCATCCGCTGAAGTGGAAGGATCTGCGCATCCTCAGCTTCACCCCCATCAGCCTGAGAAAGATCACCCGCCAGCGCGCCGGCGAGGAGCTGGAACTGATCTACGAATGGCGGACGGATGAATGGGATGCCACCCTCGGTGGCGTGGATGCCACGAACAGGGTGAATCAGGAACACGCCGCAAAATTGCGCGACACCCTCGGTTCGCTCAGCGCCAACCGTTGGCTGACTCCCTCTCCCCAGGCATTCCAGGCTCTCGAGACGCCGGGAGCGATTATCTTCGTGACCATCGAGACTGTGGACCGCGCCACGGGGGGGAAAAAAGAGGTAACACATGAGCTGCGCTTCGCCAAGGCGACGGAGGCTCTCGATGAGAGCAAGGACAGCTACTACGGCCGCATCGACAGCAGCCCCGACATTTTCCAGGTGGACTACGAAACACTACGCGACCTCGCCGCGCCGGTGCTGAACACCCGCGTTCAGCCGCCCCGGTAAATGGACGAGATCCCGCCCCAGAGAGGGATCGCCTCGGCCGACTCGAATCCGTTGGCGGTCATCAGATCGGTCATCACCCGGCCCGAGGGAAAACGCTCGATCGACTCGCCAAGGTAGGCGTAGGCCTCGCGATTCCCCGTCAGCCATCCCCCGAGCGTCGGCAGCACCCGGTGCAGGTAGAAGCGGTAGGGCCCGCGGAGTGGCGGCGACGCGGGCAGGGAAAAATCCAGGATCACCAGCAGTCCATCCGGTCTCAGCACCCGGCGCATTTCCCGCAAGGCGCCCGGCCAGGACTCCATGTTGCGGAGACCGTAACCGATGGTGATGGCGTCAAAACTCGAGTCGTCAAAAGGCAGGCGCATGCCGTCGGCCACCACCAGATCCCGGAGACCTCGCCCGCGGGCGTGGCGCAACATGGGCGCACAGAAATCCGCGCCGATGACGCGCGTGTCCCGCCCGCAGGCCCGGGACACCGCCTCCGCGAGATCGCCGCTGCCCGTGGCCAGATCCAGCACCCGGCGCGGGGCCATCGCCGCCACCATCGCCGCCACCCGGCGCCGCCAGAGCACGTCGATGCCCAGGCTGAGCACATGATTCGTCAGCACATAACGATCAGCGATGGAGGCGAAGGCCCGCCGCACGAAGGCGGGATCCTGGTCGCGATCACTGGTGGCGGGCGCACTCATGTTTCCGATACTCGCGGTCAACAAGAAAGCCGACATCCTCCGATGCCGGCTGATCTCCAAAGATGGTGCTCACGAGAGGACTCGAACCTCCACGGGGTTGCCCCCACTAGAACCTGAATCTAGCGCGTCTACCAATTCCGCCACATGAGCCTTTCCAAAACGCGAGGCGGAAATAAAGCCACATCACCTCTTTAGACAAATGGAATTTTTGTCGGGGATGTCATTTGATCCTCTCACCACGAACCCGCCCGGATGATCAGCGCTCCCACGCCGCCATCCGCGGCGCGAGTGGCCCCGCCCACCAGATCCTGCCTCGGAAAAACGACTCCCTCGACCGTCGCCTGATGTCCGTTTCGCGCGTCGATCACCCGACCACGCAGGAGACCGGTGCGGGGATTCACCAGACCGATGAGACGCCGCGCGCCGGTGGAGCCCAGTCTCTGGTTGGGTAGCCACTCGATGGGCCAGAAATCGGTGCGCCCCTCGTCGGCATCGGAGAGTTCCGCGATGGCGGCCCCGTCCGTGGCCTCGACGCCGGAGAGGGCGCGAACTCCCCGAGCCGGAGAGCGATACCTCGAACCGATGGCATCGATATCGACCCACGACTCTCCGATCACCCGCCGCAACCTCCCACCGAAATCCGCCATGGGACTCGATCGCTCCAGAAATCTCAGTTCGCCTCCGATTTGCGCCACTTCAGGTCGACGCCCCAGCAGACGATGAATGGTCCACCCGTCTCCGGCATGGAGCCGCCCGGCATGGCTGAGGCGTTGCCCCTCCGCCAGGCGTCCCAAGGTGAAGACGCGTCCACTGTCGGTGATCCGTACCACCGCGTGACCCATGGCGTCGGTGTCGCGCGCTCCCGGGAGCAGCAGGGTATGCGCGCCCGATCTCGGGGTAGGCTGTCTTTTCGAATAAGCCATCGCCCGGGAAAGACGCAGACGATGGGAATCTCCATCGCCATCGATGTAGTCCCCCCAGATCGCCAGGCGGGGACCGGGTGCCTGAATCGAGATCAGGCCCAGGCTGAGCGTCCGCCCGTCGCGATAGGTCGTCTCGAAACGTCCGTTCGCATCGAAAGCTCCGCGCACCACCAGGCTCCGGCCATTCACCTGCATCCGACCGCTAAAGCGTCCGGACGCGGTCACCTGCCAGCCGCTCGCCCCGCCGGAGAGGAGGAAATTGCCCGCGTTCCCCTCTGCTTCGGTCATGACCAGTCCACCGTATTCGCCCGCCGTCGAGGGATCCGGGACCAGATCCTCCACCAGGGTCGCGGAGTCGTCGCCAAAGGCCGAGACCAAACCGCTGCCCGCGCCGCCTCCGGAGCCCGTCGAGGCGCCGCGAATTCGCTCCGACGCGAGCATCTGCGCTTCACCGGTGTCGAGTCCGGCCGAGCGTGCCACCGCCACCGTATCTCCGGCGCCCGAGTCCTGGGTAATGCCCGGATCCTCGATGTCCCGCAGCAGCGAGAGATCGTCCAGTCGCATCGCGCTGCCCGCCCCGCTCCAGAACCAGGCGGAAAACGAGGTCGCTCCCACGGGCACGACACCCGCGACCTCGAACGCGGTGTAGGCCGCCGCGGAATCCAGCGCCTGATAGCTGTCGCCCAGCCATTCCCCGGACGGTCCCCAGAAAGAGAAGCCCGCCTCGTGGACATTCCCGGCGGTGGTGAGGTAGTGCCCGCCCAGGGTGTAGTTTTCACCCGGCGTGGCCGCCTGATTGTGCACCAGGAATGAATCGGCTCCCAGTTGCCCGGCCGCGACTCCGGTCCGAGCCTCGTTGGTCAGGCTGGCGCTCCCGCCACTATCCCAACCACCGAGGTCCCCGCTTTCAAAGTCGCCATTGGCGAGAAGATTGTCCGGCCCGTCCGTCTCCCCCCGAAGCAGTCGCAGTCCGTCCACCGTGACGGTCCCGCCCGCCCCGCACCAGACCCAGATCGTCATGCTGACGCTGCCCGCAGGCGCGGTGGCGTTGACCACAAAATCGGCGTAGCTAGTGGTGTTGCCCAACACGATGGTTCGATCCTCGATCCACTCACCCGACGCGCGCCAGAAGGAAAAGCCCACTTCGACACGCTCCGAGTTGCCACTGGTGAAGTAAGCCCCGTCCAGGGTGAAACTTTCCCCCGGCGCCGCCACCTTGGTTTGCACGATGAAGGACAATGCCCCCAGTCGCGCGGCCTTGGTCCCGTCGTTGGCGCTGGTCGACACCGTCACGTCGTTGCCGCTGTCCCACTGCGCGAGGCCCGCCTCGAAGTCGCCGTTGCCCAGGAGATTTTCCACCGGATCTCCGTCGCCGCCGGCCTTGAGCGACAAGCCGTCCACGGTCGCGCCGCCACCCGTGCCGGTCAGGACCCAGACCGAGACGGACGTCGCCCCCGCCGGAACGGTGAACTCCAGCTCAAACGGGGAATATCCCGCCGACGACGGCTCAAGTGTCACCACACGATCCGCCACCCACTGGCCATTCGCGCCCCAGAAACTGAGTCCCGCCTCGAGACTGGTCGGAGTACCCTGGGTAAAATAGCGGCCCGTGTAGCGGAAGTTTTGGCCCGCCGTGATCGCGAAAGACTGCACCACGAACGATGAGGCCCCCAACCGCGCCGCCTTGGCGCCACCGTGGGCGGTGTCCGACACCGTCACCTCGCCGCCACGATCCCAGTTGGCCAAGCCGTTCTCGAACTCGCCATCCGTGAGCAGATCATCGGGATCGACCGGCACCCGCAGATCCCAGCCCAGTGGGGAGGCAAGCGCGGTGTTGGCGTTGCCGTTCACATCCGTGAATCTGTCGGAGGCGAGGGATACGGAACCCGCGCCCAGCCGTGAGGGCGCCACCGCCACGGTCCAGGCGGCACCGGAGCCGCTCACGCTCGTCACCCGTCCGCCATTGACGGTGAAATCGGATGTCGCGAGACCGATGATCGGCTCACTGGCCACCACATCCACGAGGAAAGGACCACCCACCACCGGTCCGCCGCCGCGTATGGACAAGGCCAGCGTCGGCGGTGTGTGATCGACCGGCGCCGTCCCACCGACCAGTCCGGTCGGAGTCGTAGCCGGGTCCAGGCTCGTGATCCACTCCGCCAGCAGGGCCAGGCCCTCGGAGTGAACGACATTTTTCGCCAGGGGCGGCATTTTCTCGCCCTCCGTCAGGGAACCCACCCGCTTGTGGGCAATGGAAAGATCCACTTGTCCCGGCTTCACGAGGCGCGCGCCGACGACACCGAGAGGGTTGTTGGGTACCACATTGATGAGATTCTGGAAATATGGCGGCGTCTCCAGTCGGGCGTCGAACACCGCCTGGGTGGGCGCCGAGGGCTGGTGACACTGGGAGCAGTTGATATCCAGATAAGACCGCGCCCGCCGCTCCAGGGTGGCCGAAGAGTCGGCGATATTATTGGCGGTGAGGATATTCGGCAGGCTCGCCTCGTTGATCGCGGGGGAGAAAAATCCGAGCCGGTTCAAGGTGACCAGCTGATTGGCGTCGCGACCGGTCCGGGGATAGGTGATGACGCTGTTGAGATGCCTCGCCTTCACCCCCAGCACATGGTTGGCCGCGTCGGTGTGGCAGGTGGAGCACTCGTTCCGCCCCGGAAAGTGCCAGGTCCACTCCCGCCCCGCCACGGTGAACGTCTCCTCCACCGCCGAGCCCGGCAACAGGTCGGCATCGCTACCGTCAGGCCGCCATTTGTAGGTGAAACCGAACCATTCGTCGTCTTCCCCCCGCAGCATGAACCGCGTCTCCAGGCGCCGGCCCGGAATCTCGAAATGCTTGATCATGACCGTTCCCCTCGGGAAACTCCAGTGCCCCGTCTCCGACCAGCCGATCTTCTCGGCCGCCGTGTTCGGGTTACCGTCATTGGGAATCGCGATCCAGCGCCGTTTCTCCGCCCCGTCCGACCAGAGCGGCTGGATCACATCGTAGGGCATGACCCCGGGCGAGGGCGTCAGGGTGTCGAGGTCGGTGAAGGCCGTGGTCTGTGAGAGCAGCATGGGGGGCTCGGGCACCCCGGTGGTGGATTTGTCGAGCCGGTAAATCAGACCGCCATCGAGATCCGTGCCCGCCAGGCTCATCACGTAGATCTCCCCGGCGGCATCGATGCCAAACGCGCTCATCCCGTTTTTCGGCCCCGGACCATGGCGTGAGAGTGTCAGCAGGGTGTTCACCTGCACCCCGCCGCCGGCCCGCTCCTCCAGTGACCAGATGCGACTGCTGCCATGGTCGCCAAAGAGATACTTGCCCCGCAGTTCCGGATGCAAGGAGCCGCGATAGACATAGCCGCCGATCACGCAAGTGCCCGTGGACCGACCGTAATCGTAGAGGGGCGGCTGATCCACTCCCAGCAGCGGGGACGGCTTCGCCTTCGGTCCCGCCACGGAGCCCTCACGATATGGCCACTGCAGATTCGCCCCTTTCACCACGTTGCTGACCTCTTCCCGGGTGCCCTGCCCCACGTCCCCCAGCCAGATACGACCCGTCACCGGGTCCTGCGTCATGCGATGCGGACTGCGCAAGCCAATGGCGTAGAATTCCTCCAACTGACTGCCGTTCGCACTCGGCCATGGGTTGTCGTTGGGAATAGTGTAGCCTTGGGAATAACTGCCGGGCCAACCCGCGGGAGGCGTCGCGGGGTTCCGCGGCTGCCGACGAATGGCGTGCCCCCGTGACAGGTCCTGATCCACATCGATTCTCAACACTCCCGCCAACAGACCCAGGTCCCGACGCTGACCGTCGTTGTATTGATCGTTCGCGCCGCCCTCGTCGCCAACAGACACGTAGAGATAGCCGTCGAGACCAAAGAATATCCCGCCGCCGTTGTGCCAGTTGTGTCGGTCATACTGATTGATGAGGACAAACTCAGACCCCTGCGAGATCGTCGCCGTCGTCGGGTTCCAGGTGAAACGCGACAGACGAATGTAGGCTTTGTTGGTCTCCGATTTCTGCGGGGTATATCGATAAAAGATGTAGAGGTAATAACGATTGGGTGAACCCGCCTGGCCAAACTCCGGGTGAAATGCCGCCCCCATCATCCCAGAGTCGTGACTCGACTCCACCTTGCTCCGGATATCGATGAGTACGGTCTTCGAAGACGCGGTGGACTCGTTGTCAAACACCACCAATCTTCCCGCCTTTTCCACCACCAACAGACGATTCGACAAGGGCACCGGCAGCATCTGGACTGGATCGATGAAAGTCAGCGAGGGAAAGGCGTTCACCAGGCGATAGCTCCCCGTCGCCGGACGTGGCGTCTCCGATGGCAAGGCTCCGTTGAGATACTTGCCGATCGCCTCGGCGGTATCGAGTCCGCCCGCTCCCGTCTGGGCTTGCGCGAGAGATCCCGAAAGCGTCACCCACCATACGGTCAGGAATAACCATGATTTCTGCATTTTGCGATCTTAAAGTAGAATGCCAATTTTGAAATTTATTTTTTATAATTTTCCCATTCTAAATAATTTTTGAGCCCTTGGGTATGGGCCAGCCATCAGTTCCTCACTCGTAGCCCTCATCTCGCCATCGGCAGTCGGCATGCCCCCGCACGAGAAATCAAGAGCCTGCGGCGTTCGAAAATCTGTTTTCCACTCCCCGATCCAATGGTGCTACCGTGTGCCCTGAGCGACATCGCTCTCCAGCAACTCCCCATCATGAACCGCCCCCAAACCGAAGCCCTCTGCGAAAAAATCCTCGGACTCGTGAAAGCCGACGACGCCGAGGTGTGGGTCAGCGATTCGGAGGATCTCCAGTTGCGCTCCGCCAACAACGACATCACCTCGAACGGACTGGTCGACCGGCTCCGCATCAGCCTTTCCGTCAGCTACGGAAAACGCTCGGCGAGCATTTCGATCAACCAGGCCGACGACACCACCCTGCGCGAGGCGGTCGAGAAAGTGCAGACGATGGCGAAGCTGGCGCCCGAGGATCCCGAACATCTCCCTCCTGTTGAATCCGCGCACTACGCGGAGCCGCTCACCTTTTCCGAAGCGACAGCGGCGATGACACCGGCGGAGGCGCTCGTGCATGTCCGTCCGGTGATCGAACAGGCCCGAGCCGCCGGAGTCGAGAGCGCCGGCTACCTCGAGAGATCGGTGGGGAGCGGCGCGCTCGCCAACAGCCGCGGGCTCTTCGTTTTCCAGCGCGAAACCTCGGTCGGCTTCTCCGTGACCGCGCGCACCCCGGAGGGCGGCGGCTCCGGCTGGGCCAGCACCCAGGTCACCGATGTCAGATCGCTCGATCTGGCGCCGGTCGGTGAACGGGCCATCGCCAAGGCGCTCGCTTCGCGGAATCCCGTGGAACGCGCCCCCGGACGCGCCACCGTGGTGCTCGAGCCCGCGGCCGTTCGCGACCTTCTCGGTTTGCTCGCCTGGAGCCTGGATCGGCGCGGTTTCGATGAGGGACGCAGTTTCCTCAACGGTCTCGTCGGCGAGGGCGTAGATCCCGTGGGCCGGGAACTGTTCGGAGCGATGGCGAACCTCGTATCCGATCCGCTATTCGCCCCGGCTCCCTGCGCAACGCATTCCCACGGTCTGCCGCTGAAGAGAACCCCATGGATCGAGAATGGCATCCTGAAGAATCTCTCCGTCGGCCGCTACTGGGCGCAAAAACTCGGCATCCCGCCCCAACCCGGACCCGGGAACCTGATCATGCCGGGCGACGGCCTCTCGCGCGAGGAACTCATCGGTCAGGTCGAAGACGGCGTCCTGATCACTCGGCTGTGGTATCTGCGCATGGTCCAGCCGCAGACCCTGCTCTACACGGGACTCACCCGGGATGGCACCTTCGCGATCCGGGGCGGCGAGATCGCCGGTCCGGTGAAGAATTTCCGCTTCAACGAGTCACCGGTGAACGTGCTGAGGAATATCGTCGCGAGCGGAGAACCGGTCCGCGTCCTCGGCAGCGAGAGCGACCTGCCCTTACACGCGCCCGCGCTGGTGGTGAGCGACTTCAACTTGTCGTCCGTGTCGGACGCGAGTTGAACCGTGTGGGGCAGGTTTCCAACCTGCCGACCGGTTGAAACGGCAGATTGCAAATCTGCCCCACCTACCTCACTCCACCAACTCCACCGCCACTTGGCTGGCGTTGTCGCCACGGATGAGCTTGAGGTGTCCCTGCTTCTTGGGTGAAATCGGGAGTAACCATGATCCGAGGATTGCGGAATTGATTCGACACGCACGGAGCGTGCTGCCCCTTTCCACCCTTCAGGCTGCGACTCCTTTCAGATTTGGCCCTGATAGGTTGCCTGATCAAGGTTGGAGAATACTGGCGAGAATCCGTAGGGTGTCTTCGGATACCTGAGGGTTCCCAGGCAACCTTGCGCTTTCGAATGGGCAAGGAGAATCCGCTTGGGCTGGGCATGGCCTTTTGATCCGGCTCCTGAAGCTATTTCGGATCTGTCATGGGGCCGCCCTTCTTTTGGCCTCCGCCTTTACCCTGCCTTTGCCGCGATCGGGCTGCGCCGACGGATCGTAGTTCGGGTTCGGAGCGGTCGGACGCGGGGCACCGGTCTCCTCCTGCCAGGCATGCAAGGCGGCGGTAAGTTCGCGGGCTTGGTCGGGCATCTTTTTGCTGAGGTCCGTGGTTTCGCCCGGGTCCTTGGATAGGTCGTAGATCTCGACGGTCTGGGTTTCGAAAAACTCGATCGCTTTCCAGTTCCCTTGGCGCATCGCACTGGTCGGGCTCCCGCCTCCGACATAACAAGGGAAATGCCAGAAGACGCGCTCTCGTCCCAAAGAGGTGGTCTCGCCCGCAAGCAGCGAACGGAGGCTGGTTCCATCGAGCCGGTGAGACGACGGAGACGGAAGCCCGGCGAACTCGAGCAAGGTCGGATACAGATCCATGCTCAAGATCGGTTCGGCGCTCGACGCTCCTGCGCGGATGCCCGGACCGCGGGCGACGAAGGGCACCCGGATGCCGCCCTCATAGAGTGATCCTTTCCCGGAATTCAGCGGCGCGGTGTATTGCCGAGTGCCACCGTTGTCGGAGGTGAAGATCACGATCGTATTTTCCGCGAGTCCTGTCTCATCGAGGTAGGCGAGGAATCGTCCGACATTCTGATCGAGAGCCTCGACCGTTGCCGCATAATCGACGTCGATGTCCTCGCCTGTCTCGGCGGCTTTCCTGCGATACTTCTCCGCGAGTTCCGGTTTCGGGTCGTAGGGAGCGTGGACCGCGTGGTAGGCCATGTAGAGGAAGAAGGGGCGGTCGCGGTTGGCCTCGATCCACTCGATCCCTGCAGTGGTGAACTCATCGGTCAGATAGGCGCCATCGGCCCGTTGGTAGGCGTCCTTTTCAAATCCGAGGGTCTTCGGGTCCTTGAAGACATCGAAGCCCTGCCCGGTGGGAGTAACAGGACCATTGTTCCCGCGCCCGAGATTCCACATCCCCATCATTCCCGTGGCATAACCTCCCGCCCGGAGCGATTCCGCGATCGTCACGGACTCGGTGGACAGTTCGGCGTTGCTCTCTGTGGCAAGGACCTTGTGATGCGGCGAACCGGGTAGATGCCGGTCGTCGACCACGGTGTAGACTCCGTGACGCGGGGTGTATTGACCGCTCATGAGACAGGCCCGGGTCGGCGCGCAATTCGGGGCGCTGGCGTAGGCCTGAGTGAAAACGGTCCCTTCGCGGGCGAGACGGTCGCAGTTCGGTGTGTCGATGACCGGATTGCCGGCAAAACCGACGTCGCGCCAGCCCATGTCGTCGATGAGGAAGAGGACGACGTTGGGTTTCGTGGCTGGTGACCACGTGGGACCGGCGTCCCGCCGGTCTTTCCCTACCTCCGCAGACCACGTGGGACTGGCGTCCCGCCGGTCATTCCCTGGCTCCGCAGACCGGCGGGACGCCGGTCCCACGTGGTTGCCATCAACGGCCGCGAGTTCCTTGGTGAGAGCCGCGGCGAACTCGCCCGCGCTGATCCAGCGGTTTCCGTCCGCATCGATCGACTCCGCGTTTCCGGTGAGGTAGGCGGCCACGGGAGACTTGGGTTGGCGTCCCGAATATTCCTCCGGCTTCAGCACCCCGTTGCCATCGGCATCGAAGGCGGCGAAGGCGGTGCGGGCCTGATCCATCAATTCCGTCCGTCCCACACTGCCGTCGCCGTTGAGATCGAGATCGCCGGCATGTTCCGCGATCCACCCGGCCGCAGATTTGGAAACCGTTTCAGAGGGAGCGACGGATTCCACTCGGCGTGGTGCCGCAGCGACGATTTCGTCCGGCTCAAGCTGGCCGGATTGGTTGGCATCCAGAGACAGCAGGGTCTCGGTGGCATTCGCCATCTCATCGGAGGAGACTTCGCGATCTCCGTCCCGATCGAGGGCCAAAAACAAGGCACTAACTTGTCCGCCGCCGCCACGGGGACGCTCAGGCTCGGTCATCGGAGGAGCGGGCTCTTCCTCGACTGCGGGTCCCTCCTCCATCACGGTGCGGTCCTTGCCTTTCCCCCCTTTGCCACCACCCTTTCCTGCGGGTTCCTTGGCCGGATCAAAATACGGATTCGTCTCGGGCATGGCCGCCCCGACCTCCGCCAGATAACTTTCGAGGCGCCGCTTCAGGTCCGACACGATCTCGGGTTGAGCCGCGCTGATGTCATTGGACTCGGCGAGATCCTTCTTCAGATCGAATAATCTTGATTCTCCCGTCTCGTAAAAATGGATCAGCTTCTGGTCCCCCATCAGGATCGCCGAATGCGGCGTGTCGCCCTGGTAATGCGGAAAGTGGAACACCAGTTCCTCCCGCGCGCGCTGCACCGGACCGCGCGCGCCCTCGAACAGCAGCGGCGTGAGATCGCCGCCTTCGAGCCCTTCGGGCAACGGCTCCTTCACTCCCGCCCACCGGCAGAAGGTGGGGAAAAAATCGTAGCCGACGACCCGCTCATGACACCACGAATCCGCCGCAATGCCCGGTCCACGCACGATCAGAGGCACGCGGATCCCGCCTTCCCAGACGCCGCCCTTCCCGGCCGAGAGCGGACGCACTCCGCCCTTGCCGCCGCCGCCCGCGCCGTTGTCGGACAGGTAGATGACATAGGTGTTCTTGGCGAGCCCGAGCCGATCGATCGACTCCAGCAGACGCCCCACCCCGGTGTCGAGATCCGTCGTGATCGCCGCGCGATCGATGTCGGCATGCATCCGTCCGGGCGACTGCGATTCGTAAAACGCGCGCGTCGCCCTTAGCGCGTTTTCCGGCAGATGCAGCGCGTAGTAGGACATCTGCACGAAAAATGGTTTCCCGGCCCGGCTCTGCTTTTCCATGAAGGCCGTGGCCCGCTCCGTCATCCCGAAGATGTCCACCGGATTGGGATCGACAAACGCATCGGCGTCGCGGTTGCCCGTGTCACCGTCGCTCTCGTCGTAGCCGTTCGCCTCGGGTCCTCCGCCCGAGAGGTGCCATTTCCCGTAGTGGGCCGTGGCATAGCCGGCACCCTGAAGCATCTCGCCGATGGTGGTTTCTTCATGGCGGATCGACTTGCGGTTCGCGCCCTCGATCAGTTTGTGCCCTTCCTCCGCTGGCGCGGCCTTCGTCCAGCCGAGTTTGGCGGGGCTCATGCCGGTCTGCAGGCTGATCCGGGTCGGAGAACAAACCGGTGCCGGCGCGTAAGCCGCGCTGAAGCGCATCCCTTGCGCCGCGAATTTTTCCAAGTTCGGCGTGCGGTAGAAATCGCTCTTCGAATTCGGCAGGTCCGGATGCATCTGGACGGAAAGACCGGTCCAGTCCTGGTCGTCGGAGAGGAGGAAGACGATGTTCGGCCTTTCCACCGGGGCGGCGGTGGCAGACATGGCGAAGCAAAGAAAGGGCAGGTAAAAGGGGAACGTTTTCATGGGCTCAACCGAATGAACTCCCCGAACCTTTCGAGCGGGTTTCGCCCGCATTACATCCCTGAAATCTTCCCGGCTGCGGCCTTCAATCTCACCCGCACCGCATTCCTTCCCTCCGCATCCAGACCAAAACCGATCTCGCCGCCGTGCGCGGTCATGATCTCGCGGGCGAGGCTGAGACCGAGTCCGGTGCCGGTGGTGCTGTCTTTCGCCGACGCTCCGCGGAAGAAACGGTCGAAGATCCGCTCGCGCTCCGACTCGGGCACGGGTTCCCCGGTGTTGGCGACGGTCCATTCAATCATGCTGCCGTCGCGCCGCAGGCCGCAGACGATCTCGCCGCCATCGCGATTGTAGTGGACCGCATTGGCAAAAAGATTGTGGGCGACCCGCTGAAGCAGGACGGGATCTCCCTCGGTCCGGAGACCTGGCTCGATCTCGCCCTTCACCGTAATGTCGCGCTCCTCGGCGAGGAGGCTGGCATCCTCGACCCAGGTTTCCAGAAGGGCGCTGAGATCCAGCGTCTCGGCACTGATTTCCAGACGCCCCGCGTCGGCCCGCGAAAGCAGGAGAAGGCTCTCGAGAATGGCTCGCTGCTTTCCGGTCTGCTCGAGGATCTGGGAAAAGACCTCCTGCGACCGCTCGTCGTCAGCGCCGTCGCGAATCGCCCGCTCGAGCGTCGCCTGCATCACCGCGAGCGGCGTCTTCAACTCGTGCGAGGCATCGGCGGAGAACCGTGTCGCCTGCGCGAAACTGCGTTCGAGACGTTCCAGCATCGCATTGTAATTGTCGATGATCGCGGCGAACTCGCGGTCCGCACCCCGCACCTCGAGCCGCTGGTCGAGCGCACGCGCCGAGACGCGGCTCATGTTCTCGCCCAAGGCCACGACGGGACGCAGCGCCCGCCACGCGACGAAGGCTGCGCCGAGCGCCACGATGAGCAAGGCACCGGGCAGGGCCACCAGAAAGGCCCGGCGCAATTGGCGCATGTCGCCCGCCACCTGCTCGAGGTCGGCGGCGAGGACGAGGATGGTCTCGCGATTGGCGAACACACCGATGCGGTAGGCCCGCCCACCTGCGCTGGCTTCGTAAAAGCGCGGCTCCAGCACCTCGCGTGGCGGCGGCGCGGGGCGGTCTCCAGGACTTCGGCTCTCCTCGTCGCGGGGCTGGGGATCAAGCGGCTCCGTGCCCGGAGCGAAACGGCCCGGATCGAGCCCCCCCGGCCACCCTGACGAACGCACCAACTCACCGCCGCGTGAGTCGAGCAGCACGAGAGACCGCTGCCCCGCCTTCTCCGCACCGAACACATCGGTCAGCGAACCCTCGAGCCGGGTCGTATCGATGTTCCTCCCCGAGCGCAAGGTCACCCGGTAGCCGAAATGCCGCATTTCCACGTCCAGATCGGCGAGGCGCGATCCATTGAGCGACCACCAGGCCACCGCTCCCGAGACGACGAGGACCAGACCCGAGATCAGGGCCGAACTGAGAGCAATGCGCCAGCGGAAGGAATGCATGGCGTGTTTGTCAGGACTGACGAAGGCGATAACCGACCCCGCGGACCGTTTCGATGAGTTTCTTCTCGCCCGGTGCCTCGATCTTCTTCCGCAACCTCGTCATCGCGACATCGACCATGTTCGTACCCGTGTCGAAATGGGTGTTCCAGACGTGCTCCGAGATCTGGGAGCGGGAAAAGACCCGCCCCGGCGAGCGCATCAGGTATTCGAGCAGTGCGAACTCGCGCTGGCTCAATTCGATGAGCCGGTCCCCCCGCTTCGCCTCGCGGGTGATCAGATCGAGACTGAGGTCACCGATCTGGAGGATGTTCGACGCCGCGCCCGAGGCCCGCCGCAAGAGGGCTTGGAGCCGGGCCACGAGTTCCTCGACAAAAAACGGTTTCGTCAGGTAATCATCGGCTCCGAGATTGAGCCCCTCGACCCGCTCGTTCAGTTCGTTCCGCGCCGTGAGGATCACGATGGGCAAGGTGACATGGCGCTGGCGGAGACTGCGGAGCACACTCAGCCCGTCGCGTCCCGGCAGCATGATATCGAGGACCATCGCATCGAACGACTCGGTCGTGGCGAACTCGTAGCCTTCCTCGCCGGTGCGGCAGGTGACCACGACAAAGCCGGCCTCCTCCAACCCGGAGCGGATGAAGCCGGCGATTTGCGGCTGGTCTTCGACGACGAGGATGCGCATGGGATCAGAAACCAGAATCACCCAGTATCATCCAATACCCCAATTCCTTCAGAAAAGTTGCACGATCAGGGTCTCGGATTTTCCTTTCCCCGGCCGGGGCCGCCTGAGGAGCCCGCGGCTCCCTCAGGTCGGGCATAGATCACGCTCAGGTCCGCCCGGCCAAGGATCTTGCCCTCCATCGCCTCCAGCAAGGCCTCGCGAGTGACGCGCTCGGCTGGTCCTGCGGGTTCCGGCTCGGCCGAGAGCGCGTAAAGATGCAACACGTAGGTTTTGTCGCCCGGCCCCTGCGAGTGCGGCGGTTCGTAGCCGGCTTCTCCGCGGAATCCCACCCCGACCTGCCCCACCTCAGTCGCTTCCTGGGGCAGGCTGTTCATCGTGGCCGGGATGTCCCACATCACCCAATAGCTCTTCATCTCATTGCCCGGCGCGAGATGATCCATGATCAACGCGAAGCTCCTCGTTCCGGCCGGTGCCCCCTCCCAGACCAGCGGAGGAGAAACCCCGGCGCCATCGCCGGTGAATTCGACGGGCAATCGGCCGTCTTCGCCGATCTTGGGACTGCTCAGGACAAATCCATCCACCGCATGGCCCGCACCCTCCACGGGCGGGGCAGGTGCCGGAGCCGTGGTCCCTTCTGGACCACGCATTTCCTTTCCTCCCCCACCACGATTGCCGCCGCCGCCGCCACCCGGACCACGACCTGTGGCCTCATCGCGATCCAGTTGCCCGTCGCCGTTTCGATCAAGCGTCTTCAACTTCTCCGTCGCTTCCGCCAGTTCCTCCTTGTCGAGGTAACCGTCGCAATTCGAGTCTAGAGCAGCCATTAATGGGTCCGGACGTGGTCCACCGCCGCCTCCGCCTCCACCACCACCGGGAGGACGCATGGCGCCGGGACCCTCGGCGGGAGGACGTTGACCACCTCCACCGCCCTGGCGTCGCATCGCATAGGTTTCCGTCCTCACCCCGTCCCGGCCTTCGTCGAACTCAAACGCCACCGAACCGTCCTCACCGACGTGGTAGCGCACCGCGCAGGGATCTCCGTTCACCACATAGTTCAATTCATAATCCCCATCCCCCTTTACGGCGAACCCCGTGATCTTCGCCCCGCGGAGCGCCTGCAGCGCCTCGCGCACTCCCTGGGCACGTGGCTGGGGATCGACCTGTCCCTCGGCTTCGTCCACCTCTCCGCGGAATCCGCCAAGGACGTAGGGATATTTCTCCGACGCATGGTAGTGATATCCGAGACCGTCGTGATCATGACCGTGGCACTCATCGAGATTCTTTGGAGCCGATCCATCCGCCTCGGTCAATCCGAGCACCGGATACCCGTCCAGCGCGTAGGCGACCGGCTTGCCTTTCCCCACGATCGACTCCAGATGAACCGGGGCGATGTGGTAATGATAGTCGTCCGCCCGCCCGCAGTGGCCGCCCCACTGGTCCAACTCGCCGATTTCATACGACACCTCGCCGCGATTGTTCTGAGGATTGAAAATCGGGATGCCGTTCACCGCGATGGCGATGGCTCCGCGGAGAAATCGCCCTTCGATCATGGCCGGTACGGCCGCGGGAACGGGCTTCAGCGGTACGCGCCAGGCGTTGTCACCGACGTAAGGCTGGGGCAGTGGCACCTGCTGTTGCCAGGCGGTGATGCCGACCATCATGTTGTGATCCGGCAGCCCGTTGCCCTCGATGTAGAAGTAATCCGCATCCCAGGACACGCCCAGCCACTCGCGAAACGGAGCGAATGCCGACGCTGCCACTGGCACCGCGCCGACCGGGCGCTCGAAGGTGCGCTCACCGGGGAATGTCGCGGCAAACGGCGCGAGTTTCGGTGCCACCGCCGCGACCGCGAGCGGAATCAGCAAAGGCACGGCGAAAAAGCCCGCAACTGAAGCGATCCAGGCCAAAGGCTGGCGTCGTGTTTTCGATCGAACCCTGTTGGATCGGCGATCATACCCTCTTTCATCGGATTTCATCTTTCTGGTCGGGTCAGGGGTTGGTCGTGTCGATGTGACCGCGGGGCCATTTCGGAGGCAAGGGCGATCCGTTCGGCGGGCTCGCGATCCGGGTCCGGAAGAGGACGGTGTTGTCGAGCGCCAGATTGCCGGTCCAGATCCACTTCGCCCCTTCGAAGTCGTGTTGGTAGAAGGGTTCCTTCGGATCCACCGCCTCCTCGGTGTGCTCGGTCGCATTCGGCCAGGCGCCGTCATCGAAGTCGATCGCGAACCAATTCTCCGGGATCGCCTCGTGCCGCGTCTTGGGATTCTTCAGGTCGCCATCGACAGGTCCATGGAAAAAGCTCTTCGCCTTCCACGAGGCATTCGTCACGGTGCCATCGCTGAATTTCAGGATGAATCCACCGTCGCCGATCTGCGAGTTGTTGTATTCGAGCCCCGTCGCCGGGTCGGCGTTGTCGCGGGCCATCACCGCGATCGTCATCGGGTATTCGGGCAGGATGTCCACCGACACGACATTGTGCGGAATGAAGGAAATCGAATCCACCGCCACGAGATGGCCGTTGATGTAGAGCTGGAACCAGTTGTCGGCGTAGATGTTGGCCTTCGAGGTATCGGTGATCTTCGGTTTCTGGATCTGCGGCCCTCCCTTGCCTCTGGGCTCGCGTTGGGTTCGCTCTCCGGGGCGCTGTTTCGGGGGTGGTGGCTCCTGAGATTCGGCGTTGAGGACGACCGCGACGAGGGCGGCGCCGGACAGAAGGACAAGCAAGCGGAGTGGTGGGGAGCATTTCATGGTGTCTGTCGAGTTGCTACACCACATCCAACCACGATCTCCTGACAGCTTCGTTACGACCCCATTACAGCGGTGTAATATTTCCGCACGCTCTCTTCACTATGAAGAAGGGGGAAAGAGCATCACCAGCAGAGATTTGACCGCAATCCTCACCTGTCGTCAAAGTGGGGCAGGTTTCCAACCTGCCGAACGGTTGAAACGGCAGATTGCAAATCTGCCCCACCTACCTCACTCCACCAACTCCACCGCCACTTGGCTGGCGTTGTCGCCACGGATGAGCTTGAGGTGTCCCTGCTTCTCGGCCTCCTCGAGGATGGCGTTGAAGCTGCGGAAACCGTGGTAGCTCTCCTTGAATCCGGGACGGCGGCGCTTGATCGCCTGCTTGACCATCGAGGCCCAGACGACCTGATCCCCGCCGCGCTCCTCGACGAGTTGTTCCATCGTCTCGACCACGAGATCGACGGCTTCGTCGGGGCTGCCGCTGTCGCCGGTCGTTTCGGCACGAGCGGGCGCTTTCTTCGTCGCGGGCCGCTTGCGGGGCGGGCGCTTCTTCTCCCGAACGAGATCGTCGTAGAAAATGAACTCGTCGCAGTTCTTGAGAAAGAGATCGGAGGTCGAATTCTTCACCCCGACGCCGATGACGATCTTGGCGTTCTCGCGAAGCTTGCTGACCAGCGGTGAGAAATCGGAGTCACCACTGACAATCACGAAAGTATCGACGTGAGACTTGGTGTAGCAGAGATCGAGGGCATCCACCACCATGCGGATGTCGGCGGAGTTCTTGCCCGACTGGCGAACGTGGGGAATGTCGATCAGCTCGAAGTTCGCCTCGTGCATGCTGCGTTTGAAGGATCCGTAACGACCCCAATCACAGTATGCCTTGCGGACGACGATGTTGCCTTTGACAAGAAGTCGCTCGAGCACCTTGCCGATGTCGAACTTGTCGTATTTCGCGTCCTGCGCGCCGAGAGCGACGTTCTCAAAATCGCAGAACACCGCCATGCTGGAAGTTTTGGGTTCGATGATAGCCACGCAACCATCGTAAGCTGTCCAACGAAGGAAGAAAGCGGAAAGGAGGGGCGACAATCCTGTCGCCCTTTCGAGGCCTTTTTGGGCGGCGGGATTGTCGCCCCTCCTTTTCCTCAAATCAAAATTTCCTTCACCACTCGGGTCGGCTCCACGCCGGTGAGTCGCATGTCCAGTCCCTGGAACTTGTAGGTGAATCGCTCGTGATCGATGCCGAGCAGGTGCAGCATGGTGGCGTGCAGGTCGTGCACGGACACCTTGTCGATTACCGCGTTGTATCCCAGCTCGTCGGTCTCCCCGTGGCTGATGCCGCCCTTGACGCCACCGCCGGCGAGGAAAATGGAGAAGCCCTTGATGTGATGGTCCCGCCCGGTGCCCTGGGCCATCGGGGTGCGGCCGAATTCGCCTCCCCAGACGATCAGGGTGTCCTTGAGCATGTCGCGCTGCTTGAGATCCTCGATCAGCGCCCAGGTGCCGCGATCGACGAGATTGGCCACGGTGGTGATGCCCGCCTTGACGCCGCCGTGGTGGTCCCAGCCGCGATGATAGAGGTGAATGAAGCGCACGCCACGCTCCGCGAGTCGTCGGGCCAGCAGGCAGTTGCTGGCGAAGGACCCGTCGCCCGGCGTCGCCCCGTACATGTCGAGAATGTGTTGGGGCTCGCCGGAGAGGTCGGTCAATTCGGGCACGCTGGCCTGCATCTTGAAGGCCATCTCGTACTGGCTGATCTTGGCCGAAATCTCCGGATCGTCGACCAGCTCGTTGCGGGTGCGATTGAGTGCGTTGACCGCGTCGACCACCCGGCGCTGATCGTCCCGGTTCACGCCCGCCGGATTGCCGACGTAGAGGACCGGATCGCCCTTGGAGTGAAAGGGCACCCCCTGGAAACGACTCGGCAGAAATCCGCTGTGCCATTGGCGGGTGGCGATGGGTTGTGACTGACCGCCACCGACGGAAGTCAGAACGACGAAACCGGGAAGGTCCTCGGCCTCGCTCCCGAGTCCGTACTGAATCCATGAACCCATGCAGGGACGACCCGAGATCTGGGTGCCGCAATTCATGAAGGTGTGGGCCGGATCGTGATTGATCTGCATCGTGGTCATGGAACGCACGATGGCAATGTCGTCCGCGATCTTCCCGATGTTCGGAAACTGGTCGGTGATCATCTGACCCGACTTCCCGTAGCGCTCGAAGGGGTGCTGCGGACCGAAGCATTTCAGCTCCTTGTTCTGCAACTGCGCGATCGGCTGCCCCTCAGTCATCGAAGCCGGCATCGGCTTGCCGTCCATCTCGGCGAGTTTGGGCTTGTAGTCGAAGGTCTCCAAGTGCGACGGACCGCCCGCCATGCAGAGAAAGATGATCCGCTTCGCCTTCGGCGCGAAATGCGGCTGGATGGCTCCGGTCCACGAACCGGCGCCGGAGGCGACCTTCGCGGAGCCCGCCGTCTCGGCCATGAGCTGCTGTGTCAGCGCCAGCGAGCCGATGCCAACGGTGGCGCGGTTCAGGAAAGTTCGGCGGGAAAGGTCTGCGGGATTCATGGGAAGAAAGCGTGGGACTTGGGGCATGGCGCGAGGAGCCGGGGAAGAACTCAATAGCGAGAGGTGGTCTCGTAGGCGTTGAGGATGGCGCGGGCGACCTGGGTCCAGGCGGCGAGTTCGGTCGGGTCGGCTTTTTCCGGAATCGGGGAGGAGCCCGTGGCGATGAATGCCCGGGCCGAATCGGGATCGGCGGCATAACGGGCCTGTTGTTTTTTCAGCAGGTCGTCGAGGATGGCTGTCTCCGCATCCGTGGCTCCGCGACCGGTGGCGCGCTTCCAGGCCCAGTCGATCCGACCCCCGGCGTCGGCGGGCAATGCCGCGATCTGTTGGGCGAAAGCCCGGGACGCCTCGACGAAGGAGGGATCGTTCAGCAGCACGAGCGCCTGCTGGGGCGTGTTGGAGCGCGGACGCTCGGCGGTGCATTCCTCCCGGCTCGGCGCGTCGAAGGCGATCATGGCCGGATGCGGAAAAGTCCGGCACCAGAAGGTGTAGAGTCCGCGACGATAGAGCCCCGAGCCGGTGTCGGCCTCCCATTCGCGCTTGGGAAAGTTGAGGTGCTGCCAGTATCCGGCCGGCTGATAGGGCTTCACGCTTTTACCTCCGATCTCCTTCGCCAGAAGACCGCCCAGATCGAGCGCGGTATCGCGCACCAGCTCGGCCTCGAGCCGCCAGCGACGCTGCCGGGTCAGCCAGGTGTTGGCGGGATCCTTTTCCTTCGCCCCGGCGTCGGGAATCGAGGTCTGTCGGTAGGCTCCCGACATCACCATCATTCGCACGAGTTCCTTCACGTTCCAGCCTCCGTCCCGGAACTCCACCGCCAGCCAGTCGAGCAGCTCGGGATGCGTCGGCGGCTGCCCCTGTCCGCCGAGGTCGGCGAGGTCGGGGGAAATGCCTCTGCCGAAGAACAGTTTCCACGCCCGATTGACGAAGGCCCGGGCCGTCAGCGGGTTCTCGGGACTCATGATCCAGTGCGCCAGATCGAGCCGGGTCGGGCGGCGTCCCTCGATCGACGCGTGGGTGAGAAAGTCGGGCACGGCGGGCTCGACGATCTCGCCGCTCTCGTCGAGCCAGTTGCCCCGGGGAAGAATGCGGGTGACGCGCGGCTCGGTCAACGACTCGGAAACGAGCATGGTGCGCACACCCTTGTCGATCGACTCGAGACGTTTCCTCCAGTCGTCGAGATTCTTCCGTTGTGGCGCCAGCTCCGGGGCGATGCCGTGGAAGTGGGCGGCGATGAGATCGTGTTGTTTCCGGTCACGCTCCGACGCGGTCAGGCGGAGGGCGTCCTGCACCTCGATCGGCAGATCGAGGCCGCCCGCGAGCGGCGGGGCGGCGGATTCGGTGATCGAAAGGCGGAAGCGACCGATGGCGTGTTTCCCGTAGGGCGACTCGTGGCGGAGGGTCACCTCCAGTTTTTCCGCCGCACCGAGATCGACCGGCTCGGCGAAGAGGAACATCGCCGTGCGGTTCTTCGCCTCCTGGTGACCGTTGCCTGCCCAACCGGTGGCGCGATCCGCGTCGATGGCATTGGCCACGGGATGCCCCGGCTGCTCGTAGTCAGCCCTGGCTTCCGCGATGGCGACCGACTTGCCACCGGCTTTCACCACCAGATCGGTCAGCACGAAATTTCCGTTGCCGCGGGAAAGACTCTTGTTCGCGAGGCTGTCATGGGTGAGCGCCTCGAGACGGATTCCGGTGACCTTGCCGGATCCCGGGAGCGTAACGACGTAGGTGTCCTTGTCGGGATTGGCGCGGCCCTCCGCGAGCACCGAACCATCGGGCTGCGGTTTCAGATCCTGTTTGCCGGTCGACTTGACCGTGTCGGGTTTCACCACCCGCCAGTCGTCGCCCTTTCCGGCGAGTTCCGCGGCGATCTCCGCCTCCCATTTTTCCCGGGCCCGGGCGACTTTCTCCGCTAGCGACGGATCGGATGCCAGGATTTTAGGCAGGGTTTTTTCCTCCAAGTTTATACGCAGCGCCGACATCTCCGCCTCCTCCTCGGGGGTGGGCAGTTTCAGGTTGGGTTCGCGCCGTCCGATGGGCTTTTCCTTCACGTCCGCGAAGAAGGCGGCCATGGAGTAGAAATCCCGCATCGTGAAGGGATCATACTTGTGATCGTGACACTGGGCGCAACCCAAGGTGGAGCCGAGAAAGACCTCGGACACGTTTCGCACCCGGTCGGCGGCGTGAATCGTCATGTATTCCTTGGCCTGCGCTCCGCCCTCCTCGGTGGTCTGAAGCAGACGATTGTAGCCGGAGGCGACGCGCTGCCTCAGGGTCGGCTCGGGCAACAGGTCGCCCGCCAACTGCTCGGTCACGAAGCGATCATAGGAAAGATTCTCATTAAACGCCTCGATGACGTAGTCCCTGTAGGCGGACACCTCCATCGGGTTGTCGCTGTGATAGCCGATGGTGTCCGCGTAGCGCACCAGGTCGAGCCAGAAGATGGCCATGCGTTCGCCGAAATGTTTCGAGTTCAGCAAGCGATCCACCAGGTCGGCGTAGGCGGTGCCCGAGTCGTCGGCGAGAAAGGCGTCAACCTCACCGGGGGTCGGTGGCAAACCGGTGAGATCGAGATGGAGGCGCCGGGCCAGCGTGACGCGATCAGCTTCGGCCGCGGGTTTCAAATCCCGGCGCTCCTGAGCCGCTACGATGAATCGGTCGATGTCGTTGCGAACGAATCCGCCGCCGGACTTCACCTCGGGCGTGGCGGGTCGGTCGAGCTGGGTGTAGGACCAGTGGGTCTCATACTCCGCGCCCGCGGCGATCCATTTCTTCAGAATCTCGATCTCGGCATAAGTGAGCGGTTTGTGGAATTTCCGCGGAGGCATCAGGTCGGAATCGTCCTCGGTGGTGATGCGATAGACGAACTCACTCTTCTCGAGATCGCCGGGAACGATGGCGGCGTAACCGCCAAGGTCGGCAAGGGCGCCCTCCGGCGTGTCGAGTCTGAGGTCGGCCTCGCGGGTGTTGGCGTCGGGTCCGTGGCAGGAGAAACACTTGTCCGAGAGAATCGGTCGGACGTCGCGCTGGAAGGAGATCGTGTCGTCGGCGGCCCGGACCGGGATCGCGGTGCCGACGAGGAGGAAAAGGAAAAGAATGCGGCGGAACATGGGGGCGAAGAATGTTCAAAAAAAAAAGCCTCTGGACGAGTACACGTCGCCTCGTGGCGTTTCCTTACTCTCCCTTTTTGGCATCCCCATCGTCAATGGCGCGCTCGTGGAATCATGGACGCCACTCCTGACAGCCGGGATGACTCCACGTAACGCTTTCGCGGTGATTGGACGATTGCTCTCGGACCCGAAATTCCCGATACTCCGGGATCGCTGATGACTATTCGCCTTCCATCCCGGGGCTGCCTTTTCCTCCTGTCCATCGCATGGCCCGCCATGGCTAGGGACGACGCGCCCACCGGGACCGGTGATCGGCTGCTTCTCGGCGGTGAGAAGGACGCGCCTGTCTATGAAATCAGAGGCAGCGGTCGGCGCCAGAATCCGCTGAGACTTCAGTTCGCTGCCCCCCTCGATGGGGAAACGCTCTTCGTGCGATTTCGCGTCACCTATCTCGCCGCCACCATCGATTCGCCGCCGAAAGGCGACGGCGAATTCTTCGTCCTCTGGCTCGATTCCTCGCAGGGTGGCGACGGCTCCACCCACAGCGGCGGGATTCCCAATCTAGGCATCCATGTGAAGAACGGCGAGGCCAATCACTTCATGGCGCGCTTCTCCTCCGGCCCCGGTTTCGAAGCCTACGGCGCGCCGCTGATCGGCGACCGCGAAACACTGGTGGTGGGCCGGCTCTCGAAATCGACACCCGGCGCGGATCGACCCTTCGACCAACTCGCTCTCTGGGTCGATCCCCAGCCCGACGAACTCGACTCGCCCGGGGCGACGATCTCGACTCCTCGTGGAAAAGTCTCCTCGGTCGGCTGGCTCGGCTTTTCCACCGGAGGAAAAACGGAAGCCGAAGACCGCATCCGCGTTCGCGACGTCGCGCTCGCCACCGATTGGGCCGCCATCCTTTCCCCCGCACCGGCCCTGCCTCCGGCCCCGGCCGTGATCCCGCTCCCGAAGTCCGAGGAGGAGACGCTGACCGACGCCGAGATCCCCCCGCCTCCGGCTTACCAGGCTCCGCCACCTCCCGCGGAGATCGTCGAGATCCCGCCCCCGCCGACCACCATCACCACGGATCACTGGGCTTTTCAACCAATGGGGCGTCCCGTGATTCCGACGGCGCGGATTTCCAACTGGGTGCGATCACCCATCGACGCCTTCGTCGCGCGGCGACATGAGGAACTGGGCCTCTCCCCCGCCCCGTCGGCCGATCCGTCCACTCTGGCGCGGCGTATGTCGTTGGTCATGACCGGACTGCCGCCCGATCCGGACGCCTTACCGGATGATTTCGACGCCTATGCCGAGGCACTGCTGGAATCGCCCGCTTACGGGGAACGCTGGGGCCGCCACTGGCTCGACGTGGCCCGCTGGGCCGAAAGTAACGGGCATCAGCACAACCGGGATCGCGATCACGCGTGGCGCTACCGTGACTGGGTCATCGATGCCTTCAACGACGACAAGCCCTACGACGCCTTTCTCCGTGAACAGATTGCCGGCGACGAAATCTCGCCATTTCGACCGGACAACATCGTCGCCACCGGCTTTCTCGCCGCCGCCCGCTACAGCGGCAACGAACTGGACAAGGACATCCAGCGAAACGACATCCTCGTCGATATCGTCAACACCACCTCCAAGGCCTTCCTCGGCCTGACAATGGAATGCGCCCAGTGTCACGATCACTTTTTCGATCCCGTGACCCAGTGGGATTACTACCACCTGATGGCCTTTTTCGCGCAGGGTCAGCCGGGCGATGTCGTTCTCGAACAGAATGCCGAAGCCGGCAAACTGATCGATCAGCGCTGGGGACTCTTCGAATCGGTTCGCGATCGGATGATCGAGGCCAGGCGCGCCTCCGGCGTCCCCGAGCCGGTGCTGGTGATCCCCAAGAGCGTTCCCGGCGGGATGACGCGGGCCGAAAAGGCGAAGTTCACCGAGATCGAGAAAGCGCTGGATACCTACCCGAAATCCTGGGCATTCTACTCGCCGGTCACGTCCCCGCACCGGCTCGATGTGGCGCCCAACGCCATGCGATGGCCGCTCCCGTTTCAGAAGGAGTCGCTGCAGACGGTGAGGGTTCGCTTTCTCGACCGCGGCGATACCGAATCGCCCGGACCGATGGCGGATCCGGAATGGCCTCAGATTTTCGGCCCCACCAACGACGAGATGATCGGCGAACGCCCCCGACTCGCGTTGGCGAACTGGCTGACCGATCCCGAGCATCCGCTCACCGCCCGAGTCTGGGTGAATCGCATCTGGCAGGGGCACTTCGGACGCGGCCTGGTTCCGACCTCCGGCGACTTCGGCGTGGCGGGTTCCGAACCCACACACCCGGAATTGCTCGACTGGCTGGCCCGTGAGCTGATCGCATCGGGCTGGAGTACCAAGCACATTCATCGCCTCATCCTCCGATCAAACACCTTCCGCCAGAGCAGCCTGTTCTCGGCCTCCAATGTGGATCGGGATCCGGACAATGCCGCGCTCTGGCGCTGGGAGCCGCGCCGGCTCGAGGCCGAGGCCATCCGCGATTCCGTCCTCGCCCTGGCCGGGAAACTCGATCCTCGATCCGGCGGGCCGAGCATTCCCCTCGCCCAATCCGAGACTTCGCTCCGTCGTAGTCTCTACCTCCAGCAGAAACGCGACAACCTTCCCCACCAGCAGATGCTCTTCGACGGGGCTGGCGCCATCACCAGTTGTGCCCGACGCAGGGTCTCCACCACCGGGCTCCAGCCGCTCTGGATGCTGAACAGCGAATTCATGCAAGCCATGGCGAAAGCGCTAAGCGAAAGAATCGATGAATTCGACGAGCGCGCCCAAGGCGAATTCCTCATCGAACTGGTATTTGGAAGGAAAGCGGAATCCGACGAGCTGGATCAACTCGCCACGCTGATCCGCGAGTCCTCGCTCGAAGACGCCGCCATCGTGATTCTCAACACCAACGAGTTCGTTTACTTGCCGTGAAAATTTTCCCCGACCACGCCACCCGGAGTGCGGGCGTCTCGCCGCATCGAATCACGCGAAGGCTCCGAAGCGGGCGAGACGCCCGCGCTCCCAGTGATCCCCTCCCGAAATTCTCTCCCAGGAAAAATCTGCGTTCCTCTGTGTTCTCCGCGGTTCATCTTCCCTTGCCGTGACTTTCTCCACTTCCAGACGCCACATCCTCACCACCGGACTCGGCCTCGGCGCCAGTTCTCTGGGCTTGCGCACCCTGCTCGCAGAAGAAACCGGCAGCCTTCTCCCCGGCGGATCGCATTTCGCGCCCACAGCGAAAAGCGTGATCTTTCTCTTCATGTCAGGCGGCCCCAGCCAGGTCGACACCTTCGATCCCAAGCCGGAACTGGCCAAGCTCGAAGGAAAGGATGTACCGGAATCGCTGGCGAAACATGTGCCAAAGATCAAGCGCGCCGGGCTCAAGAATCTGATGGCGTCGCCGTGGAAATTTCAGAATCACGGAGAATGCGGCACTCCCGTTTCCGAGCTGCTGCCCCACACCGCGAAGCATGTCGACGATCTCTGCATCGTGCGCTCGATGCAGCATCGCAACCCGGTGCATGGCCCCGGCGAATGTGTCGCCCTCACCGGAACTGGCGCGGGTGATCGCCCCTGCATCGGCGCGTGGTCGATCTACGGGCTCGGCAGCGACACCCAGAACCTGCCCGCCTTCATCACCATGAACCTGCACAACGATGGCATGCAGTTTCCGCAAGCGGCCGGCTGGGGACCGGGTTTTCTCCCGCCGCAGTTTCAGGGCACCGTCGTCAATCCGGAGAAAGGCATCCGCGACGTGGCCATGCCGGTCGGCTTCACGGAAGATCGTCGCCGCCGTCAACTCGGTGCCATCGACTGGTTCAATCGTCGCCACCTTTCCGCCCTCGGCGAACACCCGGAAATCGAAGCTCGCATTCGCTCCTACGAGATGGCTTTCCGCCTCCAGACCGCCGCGCCGGAATTGTTCGATCTCGCCAGCGAATCCGAGGCGACCCGATCAATGTATGGCCTGGACGGCAAGCTGACCGGCAACAGCGCCCGCGGCTGCCTGCTCGCCCGGCGCATGGTCGAGCGCGGGGTCCGCTTCGTGCAGGTCCGCGTCGGCGGCTGGGACGCCCACGGCAACATCAAGGGCAATCACGAGCGACAGTTCGGGATGACCGATCAGCCCATCGCCGCCCTTCTTACCGACCTGAAACAGCGCGGACTTTTCGATTCGACGCTTGTCGTCTGGGCCGGGGAATTCGGCCGCACGCCGACGATGGAGGGGAAAGGCAACGGCCGCGATCACTCGCCCGCCGGATACACCGTCTGGTTCGCCGGGGGCGGAACCAAAGGCGGACAGATCATCGGTCAGACCGATCCCATCGGCTATGTCGCCATCGAGCGACCGGTCAGCGTCCACGATTTCCACGCCACCATCCTCCACGCCCTCGGCCTCGACGCCAATCGGCTCACCTACAACCATCATGGCCGCGACGAGGTGCCGACGGTGTTCGGGGGCAAGGCGGTGACGGAGGTGTTTGGATAGCGATCCCCTTCCTGTTTTGTCCGTCCGATTCAGGGACCAATTTTTCACGCAACCTTTTCGAAGAAATCTGCCAGTATCGGGAAGACGTGAGTTCTCCCGAGAAACCAGAATCGAAACCGATACGTGCCTTGCCCCCCACTCGCTTCGCCACCACCCGCTGGACCCAGGTGCTTTCCGCGAAGGGTGAATCGAACGAGTCCCGCGAGGCCCTCGCCGAACTCTGCGAACACTACTACGAACCGGTGCTTGCCTACCTCCGCCGCTCGGGGGAGGACCGCCACGGTGAGGCCCGAGACCTCGCTCACGACTTCTTCGCCGACTTGCTGGAAGGTCACCGACTCGATCAGCTCGAACGCGACCGGGGGCGCTTTCGCTCCTACCTGCTCGGAGCGCTGAAACATTTCCTTTCCCACCGACGCGCCCGGATGGCGGCGGAGAAACGCGGGGGCAAAGCGGCCTCCTTTTCCCTCAACGAAACGGGTGTGGAACTGCGCGAGGGAAAAAACCTGGCGGATGGACACAGCCTTCCTCCCGACACCTGGTTTGACCGCCAATGGGCGGTGACGTTGCTCGACCGGGCGCTCTCCCTCCTGGAATCGGAATGCGAATCCGAGGGAAAAGGCGAGCAATTCCATCTGCTCTCGCCGTGGTTGACCGGCGAGGCCGAGCATGGTGATCAGGCAGATCTGGCGGAAATGCTCGGTGTTCCCGCCAACACTCTGAAAAGCCTGATTCACCGCCTGCGGCGGCGCTTTCGCCGAGCCGTGTAGGCGGAGATCGAACGCACGATTTCGGATCGGGGCGATCTCGATGCCGAGATGGCGTCCCTATTTGCCGCCCTGGGGGGAAGCGAGAATCCCACCGACGGAAAAGGAAAGATTCTGCGCAACCAATCTCTCCCCACCGGTCAGGAAAGAGGTAATGAGTGAAAACGTTTCCCAGACTCCCACCGCGCATCCGGATGGAGCCCACTGCCCCCGATGCCTCATGGCCGAGGCCATGGCTCCCACCGAGGATCAAGAATTTCCATCACGCCCCGAACCGCCCGCCGTCGAGGAAGTCCAGGCAGCCTTCCCGCAACTGGAGATCGTGGAACTGGTCGGCGTCGGCGGCATGGGGGTCGTCTACCAGGCGAGGCAGACTTCGCTGAATCGACTCGTCGCCCTCAAGCTCCTCGCCCCCCATCGCACGCACGAAGCCGGATTCGCCGAGCGCTTCACCCGCGAGGCCCAGGCGTTGGCCGCGTTGAGTCATCCCAACATCGTCACCGTCCACGACTTCGGGCAAGCCGGCGGTTTCTTCTACCTGCTGATGGAATACGTCGATGGCGTGAACCTGCGTCAGGCCATCCGAGCCGAGCGATTCACCCCCGAGCAGGCCCTCGCCATCGTGCCGCCCATCTGCGAGGCGCTCCAGTACGCGCACGACCGCGGCATCGTGCACCGCGACATCAAACCGGAGAACCTGCTTCTCGACAAGGAAGGCCGGGTCAAGGTCGCCGATTTCGGCATCGCGCGAATTCTCGAACGGGAGGAACCCGGCGAGGAGAAAAGGGAAGGCAGGGAAGCGCCGATCGATCACGGTCTCACCGCCGGCGCCGCCCTTGGAACCCCCAACTACATGGCGCCCGAGCAGGCCGAGCATCCCGAACAGGTCGATCATCGCGCCGACATCTACTCGCTCGGCGCCGTGTTCTACGAGTTGCTCACCGGCGAGCCGCCGGACGGGAGACTTCAGCCTCCATCGGCTTCGGTCAAGATCGACGTCCGGCTCGACGAGATCGTCCTCAAGGCCCTGGCCGACTCTCCCGAACTGCGCTGGCAATCGGCCACCGACCTGCGGACCCAGGTGGAGACCATCGCGTCCACCAGTCCCCCACCCCTGACCGATGTTCCTCCGCCTCCCAGTGAACCGGAAAAGGTTTCATCGAGAAAGAGTTCCGAACATTCCCACCAACGCAACGGCGCCCTCTGGCTGGCCATCGGCCTGGCGATTCCGGGAATTTCCCTTCTGCTCCTTGGCCTCTACACCCTGTTCCAGCTGCCCCGGGAACCGAGCTGGCATCCCGCCGTCGGAACGGTGGTCGCTACGTTCGGGATCTGGATCGGTGCCCTGGTCTTCTGCGGCGCCAGTCTGCTGAGTTTTCTCACCTGGTTGCGCCGAAAGGCTTCCCAGAAGCGAACATTCGTGGTCGCCAGCGTCGGGAGCGCGCTACTTCTATTGGCGATGATCGTCGCGCCCGTAAGTATATTTGGCTCCCTCCGGGCAAACCACACCAGGGAAGCTGCGAAACAGCAAGCGCATCATGCGGAACGCATTAAGATCGAAACTCGTACACGGCTGATCGCAAAGCTGAAGATCGAGGAGGAAGAAGTGACGGATAGATTGAAACGCCTTCGCCGAGATTTGGGCGAAGCTGCCAACCTTGAAATCCTCAGCACGGAGCCGGAAAAAGCGAACGAGGCATCGCAGCTTTCCCGCAGGCTCCAAAACGAGATAACCGCCGCGGAGTATCGACTGGAATCGATCCGGCTTCAAAAACAGGAAGCGACCGAAGCTCAACATCGAATCCTGGAAACTCAGGCGCCCCTAGACTCCGCTTCCCCTTCCCGTCATCGCGAAGGAGTGGTCTGGTGGTTCCTCATCCTGGTGAGCCTCGTCATCCTCGCGAGCCTGATCGTCAGCATCATCTCCTTGGCAACCCGAAGCGCCCGGGCCGCTGGG
This sequence comes from uncultured Verrucomicrobiales bacterium, assembly GCA_964439145.1. Lineage (GTDB taxonomy): Bacteria > Verrucomicrobiota > Verrucomicrobiia > Verrucomicrobiales > DEV007 > JAEUHH01. The sequence goes on along the minus strand of CAYTNL010000026.1, from coordinate 30,148 downwards.
ATTGGCTGCCTTGTCTGCGTGCTGGTGGGCATTCTGCTCATCGGCGCGAGCCTTGTCGGAATCCGGTTGTTTACCCTTCGAGCCAGCCCGAAGATCACCACGACCCACGTGTTCGAATCGAAATCGGGAGAACAGGTGACCGGCATGCCGGAACTCCGGCCCGAATTCGAACCGGAAAAGCATTCCACCTCCCACGAGCAGACCCGGCAGGAAACCCGGGTGGCATCCTCCCCGCGCCCGCCCGCCGCCGACAGCCCCGGCTTTCCCGCTCCTCCCAAAGGCGCGATCTTCACCTGCGAACGCCAGGTCGCGATGCCTGGGGAGACCCGGCTCGGAATCCGAGTCGACTACTCCCACCGCGACTCGGAAGAGGAGCAGGTCGGCGAGCCCCTCGTCGTGAAGACTCCCATCGATTCCGCCGAGGGAATCATCCTGCGCTGGCTCGCCTACCCACCCGATCACCCCACCGAACCGGGCCGTTTCATGATCGATTTCATCGCCGCCAATACCGACAGGATTTTTCATCGCATCGAGGGGAAATTCCCCCCGAAAATGGTCGCGACCTCGCCGGATCATCCCTCGCTGCCGGAGCGCAAGGAACTGGCCGTTCTCTCCGAGCCGGGCAGTCGCATGACCTTTCGCCTCCTGCGGGCCACCGACAAGGACGAATCTACCGGGCTCATCCGCGACTGGTGCGAGGTCGATTGCACCCTCGAGTTCATCGATCCCCGAACGGAGGGGCGCCCTGCCGAATTTCAGCTTCCGGCGAGGGAGGAACCCAAACTCGAAGCGAGGCGGAGGGACACCAATGCCCACGGATCGCATCCAGCGCTCCCCTCCCTGATCAGCTTCGCGTCCTGACGTTCTGACATTTCGGCACTTGTGGTCGACTCCACTTCTATCGCATTCTTGATTCGCCATGAAACGCTCCCGACTCCTGATCTCTGTCGTTCTCGGATTGGCTTCAGCCCACCTCGCGGCCCGCGAATGGACTTCCAATGACGGCCGAAAACTGGAGGCCGATTTCGTCTCGGCCACCGCCGATGCCGTCACCGTGAAACGCGCCACCGACGGCCAGACCTTCACCCTGCCGCTGGCCTCGATCTCCGAGGCCGACCGCGCCTGGGTGGCGGAGCAGATGACCAAGCCCGCCGGCCCGGCCAAGCCGGTCGAGGGTCCCTACGCCGAACTCGTCACCGGCGACTGGGCGCTTTCCGAGCACAACGGTCTCCCCTTCGCGCTCTACGCGGCGAAGGACCTCGACGCCTCGAAGAAGATTCCCCTCGTCCTCGCGCTGCATGGCAAGAGCGACAACAACGAGAACGGCAAACAGGTCGGCGGCTGGATGAAGACTTTCGCCAGCCCGGCGAACTTCGAGCAGCGTCCCTGCATCATCGTCGCCCCACTCTGCTACCAGCCCTACGGCGCCACCGGTGGAGGCTGGAGCGACGAACCCGGCGACAAGGCCATCGCTCTGGTCGAAGCCCTCATGGAAAATCTGCCCATCGACGAGAATCGAGTCTACGTGATCGGTTATTCCATGGGCGGTTTCGGCACCTTCCACCTCATCGCCGAGGAGCCCAAGCTCTTCGCGGCCGGGGTGCCTGTGGCCGGCTTCGGGATGGCGAGCCAGGCCGGCAGTTTCAAACGCAAGCCGATCTGGCTGTTCCACGCCGCCGACGACGCCACCGTCAGCGTCGATGGCTCCCGCAGTCTCGCCGAAGAAATGAAGCGGTCCGAAGAGTTCAAATACACCGAATTTCCCACCGGCGGCCACGGCATCATCGGCCAGGTCTTCAATGACACCGCCGTCCACGAATGGCTCTTCAGTCAGAAATCCGAGTGAATTTTTCCCATTCGCCCAGCCTGGCGACATTTTCCCGCTGGCAAAACGGCGATGGCGGTCTATAAATCCCGCACCATGAACATTTTCATCGGAATAGTTGTCGCGATTGCCTTCCTGCTCCTCGGTGTGGTGGCCTTCGCCTACCTGCTCAAGGGCGAAAGCTGACCCCCTACCCTCCGACGAAAGGTTCGGCGGACGTCAAGCGGCCCCGCCAGTCCGTGATCGCGAGGGTTTCCGGCGGGTTTGCTCCTTCACGCGGCGCATTTTTTGGGATAGTGATTGAGAATCCGTGGTCCCACGGGCCACTTCCGGATCTCTCACCCACCCGCACCCGCCATGTTGAATCACCGGGATTTCTTTCGCAGCACCACCGGAGTCCTGGTCGTCGCCGGGCTCATCGCGTCGGCCATCCTCTACGCCTTTGTCCACCGCATCACCCGCGACAACGAACGCGCCGCGGAGATCGACGCCGCCACCGTCGAAGCCGAGTATCAATCCGCCCTCAAAGAGGCCCGCGACACCCGCGACACCCTGCAACGCGATCTCGACCGCATGACACGCGAGCGCGTCGATCTCGACGGCGAACTCAATCGCCTCAAGGCCGAAGCCACGACGCGTGAGACCGAACTCGATACCGCCCGGAAATCCCTCGCGGAATCCGAAACCGCCCTCGCCACCGCGACGCGCCGGGCGGAAGCCATGACCGAGGATCTCGCCGCCGCCAAATCGGGGGCCGAGCGGGATGCCGCATCACACCGCGCCTCCTTTGCCGAGCTGAAAAAACGGTTCGAAGCGGAAGCCCTAGCCTGGGCCGAGACCCGGGGCGGCCTGGAGCAGCAATTGGCCGAGGCGACCCGAAACCTCAACTCGCTGCGGAACTCCGAGCCCCGGAGAGAGATCGCCGCGCTCCGCGCCCGCATCGTGAGCCTCGAGCAAAAACTCGACACTCTCGGCAATCAACGCAATGAACTGTCCCGCACCCTGAGAGTCATGCGCGACCGCCAGAAAACGCCTCCCGCGCCCGACGCTCCGACGTCCGGGGCCAAGTGATGGCCTGAGAACCGGGATGAAGATCCCGCCACCCGGGTCAATCGGCCTTCTTTTTCCGATTGAGATCGATGGTGTTGTACTTCGGCATGTCCGCGTGGGCATGTCGATGAAGATCGATCTCCTCCGCCGTGGGTGACAGCACAAAAGTCAGGCTCTCCACCGGGCCGTCCTCACCCACCACCAGTTCCAAGGCCCAGATCAGGGAAACCAGTTTCCCGGAAAACGAGTAGGGCCCCGAAGGCAACACGAACTCGAACGCCCGCCGCTCCACCGAAGTCGGAGCGTCGAACTCCCGCGTCTCCACCACCTCCACATCCCGGGTGCCCCGCCCCTCGGTGTGGTAAAAAAGTCTCAAGGCCACCGATTTCGGCGTCTCGTTCACCCGCCACGACACCTCGCCCCGCATGATCTCGCCCGGCACGTAGGCGCGATTGTCGAACTCGGTCCGGATCTCGGCGTGGTCGGTGGATTCCATCGGATCAAACAGGGTTAGGTCTCCGGGGCAACAGGGTCAGGTCGAAGTGGTCGCCGATGTCCGGCCACAGCGGGATGTCTCCCTTCACCCGAAGCTCATACTTGATCTCGTTGTTGTCGAGCTTGAGGGAATACATGAGATCCTCCGGTATCCGCACCGTGGCCGTGCCTGAACGCATCTCGTCGATCGACGAGGTCTCGAAGATGACCCGGTCAAAAAAGACCTCGGTCGCCGTGACGGTGTCCGTGCCCCGCCGATAGGTCGCCGACTCCACCCCCCAGAGGGAGATCCGGAAGGCGACCACCCGCGCCGCCCGACCGGACAGCTCCCAGGTCAGGGTCAGCTCATCGCCGAGCCGCGGCGCGCCGTTCACGAGAGTGATCACCGGCCGCGGATTCGCCATCGCCAGCAGTTGGTAGAAAAAGCCCCAGAGAATGGCGCAGCCCACCAACAGGAACGGAATCATGAAGATCGTCAGAAAAATGTCGCCCCGCCCCGCCTGCCAACCTTTGACCATCTCAACGACGAAGACGGACACGATGCCGTTCCAGAACAGGGCCAGCGCCAGCATTCCCAGCATCTTCAGCCAGCGCCCCGCGTGGGGGCGCAGCACGATGGAGCCCTCCTCCCCGTCGGCTCCGGTCATCGGCCGCTCGACGACGTGACCGGTCCCTTTTCCCCGGCGAGAATTCAGGGACGCGAGCAGGACCGCCAGACCCACTCCGGAAAACACGAGCGGGAGCAATCCCGCGAAAGCCCACGCCGAGAACCCCGGTTTCAACATCGCCTGCTCGGGAAGGTCGGGATTGACAAAACACACCTGCCGCGAGCCCACGGGATATTGCCTCACCACCTCCATCTTGCCCGCTCGCCCCGAGGATGAGCCTCCCATGGCCGCATAACGATTCGACCGATGCCTCTCGCCGCCGAATTCGTATTCATAGAAAATATCCACACTGTAGGTGGTGCCGTCGTCACTGTCGTGACTCCGCACCCGGCTCCAGAGGATCTCACACGGCGTCTCCACCCAGCCGCGCGACGAGAGCATGCGCTTGATGGGGTTGATGCCGAGGGGCCAGGCCACCGCGAGACCGATGACGAAGAACACGGCTCCCACAATCACTCCCACGATCCAGCCCGATTTTTTTCCCGACGCGCCGTCCGCGGAGATCGCCGTCTTTTTCCCCGTGGCGCCGTCTTTCGCGCCCCGGCTTCTCAGCGTCACGATCCCACCCCAGACGATGCCTGCCCCGACCGCGACGAAAATGAGCGGGAACAGCATGAACAAACCGGTGGCAAGCGCCTTGCGGACGATGACCGCCTCCTCCGGAGCGCCGGGATTCACATAACAAACCAACTCGGCGTCGCGAGTCAGTTCCCGCCTTATCAACGCCAGCTTTTCGTAGTCGTCGGAACGCTCCGGCTGGAGCGTGTAGCGATCCGAAGTCCGATGGCGCCCCTCGTGGAGGTATCGGTAGCTCACCACGAGTTGGAAGGGGTTGTCATCATGCTCGCCCTTCACCTCGATCTCGCAGCGCGTGATCTCGCAAGGCGTCTCGATCCAGCGGTAAGTCTCCGCCTCCGCGAGGAACTGGCGCGCCAGAAAAGTGAAGAACAGCAGACCCATGCCGGCGAACACCAGGCCGAAAAGGATCAGGCAACCGCCGCCGCCTTTTTTCTCCGAGGCGGATCCGTCGGATAGCCTCCTGTTTTTCCACTGCCAGCGCATGAGGGGATCGTTCGCGACCAAGATGCACTCTCTACCCTGAGGGACGCAATCGCGAATCCCGGCCCAATTTTGTAATCGCTCCCGGACGGGCTTGCCCGCTCTCCGGGTTTCTGTTAGCCTTTCCCCGCGATGAACGAACAGGATCAAGCCGCCCGCGCCTGGAAAAATCTGGCCAGACGCGCCACCCGGAAAGTGAACTTCGGCTGGTGGCTCGACCGCTTTTCCCCCCTGCTCATCGGAGTCGGTGTGGTCGCCGCCGCCGCCATCCTGATCCTGCGCTCCCGGGCCCTGCTCCAGGCCAGCCACACCCCGCTGCTCATCGCCACCGCCGCTCTGCTGGCGGCCACCGCTATCGCCGCCTGGCTGCTCGCGCGCCGGAATTTTCTGGGAGAACGCGAGAGTCTGGTGCGTCTCGAGGATCGGTTACAGCTGAAAAACGCCCTCACCACCGCAGAGAGCGGCGTCGGCCACTGGCCGCGAGTCCCCTCCGATCCCGAACGGATCGATCCCGGTCTGGAATGGAACTGGACACGCGTTTTCGGTCCCCTGCTGGTGGCGACACTGGCGGTGGCCGCCGCCATGTTCGTCCCGGTGTCCACCGTCTCGGCCGCCAGGACTCCCCCCTCCGAACCGCTCGCCTGGGCGCAGATGGAGGAATGGATGGAACTGCTGGAGGAGGATAACCTGATCAAGGAGGAAGGCATCGAGGAGATCCAGGAAAAGATCGAGGAACTGAGAAATCAACCCGAGGACGAGTGGTTCAGTCACAGCAGCCTCGAGGCCACCGACACCCTGCGTCAGACCCTGCGCCAGCAGATCCAGAATCTCGGCGCGGAACTCGCCAACGCCGAGCGCGATCTGAACGCCCTGCAGAATTACGGTTCCCAGCTCAGCGAGGAATCCAAGGAGAAACTGCTCGCCGAATACGACCAGGCACTGCAGAACCTCGCCCTTTCCGGCCTGCCGCTGAATCCCGAACTGATGAAGATGCTGCAGGGCATCGATCCCTCCCAACTGGCGAAGAACCAGATGAGCGTGCTGACACCGGAGCAAATGGACGCCTTGCGGGAGGCTTTGCAAAAAGGCGCCAAAGCCTGCGCGCAATGCAATGGCAACGGACAGGGCGAAGGCCTCCCCAAACTCGGCGAGGGCGACGAGGCGCTCATGGCTCTTCTGAAACAGGGACAGCAGGGCGGTCGCGGCGACATCACCCGCGGCCCCGGCCCCGCCCCGCTGTTTCTCGGAGACAACGAGACCGATCTCGGCACTTCCCAAATCGAGGGGGTCGAGAATGCCGATCTCTCCAAAGCCGCGCCCGGCGATGTCCTCGGCGTGGGCCAGACCGAACACGATCTCGACGAAAAATCCGTCGGCCCCCGACAAGCGGGCGAGGTTGGCTCCATGGGCCAGGGCGGCGACACGGTGTGGAAGGAGTCCCTCATGCCCACGGAGAAGGCCGTGCTGAAGCGCTATTTCAAGTGAGCGGTGCACCCGGTCATTCCCCTTCCCGCTGGTAGCAACGCCCCCGAACCCTATCCTTCAACGCGCCTCGCGACCGACCAAAGTGATTCGCGGTTTTCATTCCATCCTTATTCAATAATGGAGGACCTCGAAAACCGCGGTGTGCCGCGAGTCAAGCCATGGACGACAGGGCGCGAAGCGATGAAGGAAGGGAGCGGGCTCCCTGACTGAAGAGAGACAAAGCCCTGACGGTCAGGGCGCGGGCTCCCTTGGGCCGTCTTTTCCTCATACGGCGCCAGCCGCTGTTTCTCTCCGGATTCCCTCATCGACGGCTCGGTCGCCGAGGTTTTTCGAGGTTCCCTAATCTTATGATAGCGAGTCCGCCCAGCCTATCATATACACATGTGGATATGAGCGCCAGCGCCACGGTCAATCCTGATGGTGAGGGACTGGCGGCGGTCGAGGCTATCCGGATAGACTAGGCCGACCCCGGCGAGCAACCCGCCCGTGCAAGTCTCGCCCGAAGACCGGGTGCGCACTTCGATTCCGGAGACAGAGACGAACGCTTAGCTTACCAAGGCGATGTCAAGAATGTTGCCCCCGTTTCGGCAGAGCATGAGTTACAGCGTATCCGGGGCAATGTGCCAGCGGATGAACTTCGGCACAACACGCCCCCTTGCGCACACAGGCAGTGCTATAGCTTGCGCGACAAGGTGTTACGGTCCGAATCGGAAAGGGAGATCCCATTCCACTGGTTGCCACGGGCCATGACATGGCAACAGGCACCGGAAAATTCTTTTCGAGGGTAACGTGGTATGGCAAAGACGTTAATCACGCCAGACGCCCAGGGAATTGTCAATTATATCCGGACCGTTGCCCGTGAACAACTGCCCCCTACCGGTAGAGCCCCTTATCCCACACAATCACTGGCGACCACCGGCGAGCTTCGTGCCACCTGGCCCAGGGTTCAGACTTGGCCTACCCACCGACCAGTCAACCTCTCACTTCGCCGGTTCTGTTTCGCGGGAGTAGGTCGGATCCAGTGAAGCCGATCTGATAGGCATGGCCGCGAAGTGCGCGCGAGTTCACTTCGGTCACTCAGGCATCGCATCGACGGCAAAGATGCGGACGCTACGTTCTTTTCCTTCCACGGCGAGGCGATGGCCGGAGGGCGAGAAGGAAAGGGAAACGGGGGCGCCTTTGAAGCCGAGGAAGGTCTGCTGCAGGGTCTCGGTGGGGTAGTACCAGAGTTTCACGTTGAGGTCGAACGCGGAGGCGACGGCGAGGACAGGGCGGCTCGGGTGGAAGGCCATGTCAAGAATAGCAGCGCGATCTGAAACCCTGAAGCGCTGCTTCACCCGCAGTGTGTCGGCTTCGAGGAGGATCACCGATCCGTCGCCTCCGGACACGGCGATGAGGCGCCGATCCGGTGAGACGGCAAGTGCACTGCCACGATGCGCTACTTCAATCGAGTGGGTGACTTTCCCCGTCACAGGATCGATGGAGATGATGGTTCCAGACGCCGCTTGCACCGCGCCGAGGGGGGGCAAGGCGATGATCTGACCCTTGGATCCAGCAAACTCAGCCCGTACGATTTTTGGTTCCAAGGTGGCGAGGGTGGTTCCATCGCGCGTGTCGATCACGGTCGCCTTAGAGTTGGTGGAAATGCGGAGGAGACGTTTCCCTTCCGCATCAAAAACCAGGTCTCTGGCAATATTGTCCTCTTCCAGCGCGGGGAGGGACCACTGCTTCTTGACTCCTTCACGGGTAAGTCGATTGAGCAGAAGGGAGTCTCCGTCGTTGCGGTAAATTTCCGGCCCAAAGGCGCTGGCGAAGAGCCCCGAGTCAGGGTGGGCAGCGGTGATCTGATGGCCCTTAAAAAACGGAGTATCCAGTTCCTGAATATCCGCAGGGTCCGAGACATCGCGACAGGTTACGGAGCTTCCTTTTCGAGCGAGGAGGATGGAGTCCGTGAGGAAGTCGCAGGACCAGCCGAGGTCTCCGCCGGGGACGATCCGGGCGAGCGGTTGGTCGGTGAATTGCCAGAGCTGAGGGGGGGATTGAATGGTGAGGAGGTGACCCGAGGTGGGATGAAGTCTGAGCGGAAGATAGGCGGGGTAGGACTGGAAGCCATGGAACACTCCCAATTGAACTCCCCGGCGATAGTCGAGTAAGGCGACGGCACGCTGGCTTGTGCTTGTCCGATTTAATCCCTGCAAGCCGAGGACGTTTCCACCTGCGGTGAAGGCGATCTGGCCGATCGTGCCGTTGTACAATCGCCGACCAGATTTTGTGCCCTCCTTCAAATGGTAAAACTCCCATTCCCCGCTTTGCAGTAAGGCGACTGCGTGAATGCCGTCGGGGGGAAGATCCATCGACAGGACGTCCGCTGGATAGGAGTGCAGCACGGTGCCATCGGTGATGTCGAGGATGTCGACCAGGAGCCGGTCGGATCGGGCGACGATGAGGCGGGTGCCGTCGAGGGAGAAGCGAAAAAACCTCGGCTGGCAATCGTAGGACCAAAGGAGGCGGCCGGTGGCGGTCTCCATGACGTGGAGCTTTTTCGCGGCCCGGTAGCCGATGGCGGCGAGGCTGCCGGTGGCGTCGAGTTGCGCGCTGGTGTGCCGGTCGTTTCCGGTCGGTTTTCGCTGAAAAGGCAGCGCGAGGGTGGTGATCTCCTCCCCGGTCACGGTGTCGTGGAGGCGGGCCTTTGGGGCGTCGTAGGTGCGGGTGAGCAGGCGCCGGCCATCGCCCGAGGCGGCGATGCGGACGACACCCGGGGAACCGGTCTCGATGACTCGGAGCAAAGTCATTGTAGCGACATCCACGATGCCGACGCGGCCGTCCCCACTGGCGATGGCGAATTGGCCCGGCTGATGGGAGAGGGGGACGATGTCCTGAACGTCCTCGGAGAAGCCGGGAATGAGCAGAGGACCGAGGGAGGAATCCCGCCGGGAGGAAAGGTAGTTCCAATGGTAATCGCGGTAGCGCTCCGGAATGGATTCCAGAGCCTCGACCATCGGGCCGGTGAACCCATTGTCGACCTGCTGATCGGCGACCGCGTATTGCGCCACCGCAAGCGCACGCCCCATGGCATCCTGGGTTTTTACCAGCCTCCAAACGAAACCGATGGTGCCAATTAGCATCAGGCAGAGCAATGCCGTGACGACTTTGTGCCGAAACAGCAACAGCTGAATCTGCCTCCAGGTGCCGGCCTGTTGCGCGCCGGTGGCGAACCCGCTTTGATAGGCTTCGATCTCATCACCGAGCTCCGTCACGCTCCGGTATCGCCGTTCTTTTTCTAGCTGCAGAGCCTTCATCACGACGGATGAGAGTGACTGGGGCACGCTACCGCTCGGCAGGTGCGGGAGCGGCTTGATCTGCCTGGCGTCGAGGACTTCGCCCTTGGCAAAAGGTCGGCGCTTGCCACGGAATGTTGTCCGCAGATCGCTGGGCGCGATGATTTCGCCACCGGTCACTTTCGAGAGCACCTCCTGCGGCGTCGCTCCCTCCACCGGGGGACGCAGGGTGAGGATGGCGTAGAGAATGCCGCCGAGCGCATAAATGTCAGAGCGCTCGTCGAGTTCACCTGGATTTCCCGCGGCCTGTTCCGGGGACATGTACTGCGGCGTGCCGAGTACGGTGCCGTGTCTCGTCAGTCCGGAGGTGAAGTCGTCGGCTTCTACGAGGGGGATCTCCTTGTCGGGCGGGTTCCCGATTTCCGCGCCCTCCAACCTCGCGAGGCCCCAGTCCATCACCATGACTTCCCCGTAATCCCCGACCATGACGTTGTCCGGTTTCAGGTCGCGATGCAGCACACCTTTGCTGTGGGCGAAGGCGATGGCATCACAGACCTTGCGGAAAATGTCCAGCAGATGAGTCAGCGAATAGTCGCGCAGGGCATCAGGAACTTCCTCGTGCAGATCCTTGAGAATGGCAGCGAGGGTGCGGCCCCGGAGGAGCTTCATCGAGTAGAACAGCGGCAGGCCGTCCTCCCAGACGAGGTCGTGGATGGGCACGATGTTCGGATGGGCGAGCATGGCGAGCACCTGGGCTTCGCGGATGAAACGGCGGCGCATGACCTCGTCCGCGTTGCCCTCCAGCAGCATCACCTTGATGGCGACGGAGCGCCCGAGTTTCGCGTCCTCCGCCTCCAGCACGCTGCCCATGCCCCCGGTGGCGATCTCCGGTCCCAGCCGGTAGTTCTCCACGCCCGGGGCCGGCGGTTCGAGGGAACCGGGAAGATCGCGAGAAGCGTTGGGCATCGGGAGTGGAGGAAAGGGGAGAATTCAGCCCGCGAACTTCCAGGCCCGGTTTCTGCGACGATGTTTCAACGCTTTTTTTCCAGGACGCCGCGCAACCAGGCCAGCTCGTCGGAAACTTCCTCCGGCCTGAGCACGGTGCGGGCGACCTCCTCCCGGAGCAGGCTGCGGAATTTCACCCGGAGACGGTGGATCAGGAGCCGGGCGGCCATCTCGCTGGAGCCGAGCTTTCCGGCGATCTCGCGATGCGAGGGCGGTTCTTCGTCGAGCATGAGAAAGGGGAGCAGCAGGTCGAAGGTGTCGGCGCGTCCGGCGGCGGCGTGGGCAGCGCGCAGTTTTTCCCGGACCCCGGCGAGGAGTTCCTCGGCCCAAGCGTGGGTGAAAAGCCACTCGGGATCGTGATTGTCGACCGGTTCGTGGAGGTAGCGGTCCTCGGCCCCCATCGCCTCGAAAGCGATGTGGCTCACGCCGCCGCCCCGTTTCTGGGCCCGGTGGTGGCGGGCCTGGTCGCTGAGCAGGTGCTTGAGGACTCCGAGCAGCCAGGAGCGGAGCTTTCCCTCGCCCTCCTGGGCGGAGTGGATGGCCTTTTCCGTGATCAGGCGCTGGAAGAACGCCTGGGTCAGGTCCTCGGCGTGTGCTCGGACCGGCCGCTGCGGCGCAGGAAGGCGTAGATGGGATACCAGTAGCCCCGGCAGAGTGTCTCCATCGCCGCCGCCGCCTCGTCGTCGGTGCCGTGTTGAACCGCCTGGACCAAGGTCCAGTGGGTGGTGGGAAAACTCGCGTCGGGGAGGGAATCGGCCATTTTTGGAAAAGCAAAGCGCCGCGGCGGCGGCCCTCGGCGGGTCGATCACCCCGATGGGTCAGTATTTTGGAAGAAAACACCATTTTGACTGAAACACCCGGAAAAAAACGGGGCCTGGAAAATCGGAGCCTGACCGCCTGTCCTTTTCTTCTGGACGGATTCGGGGCCTCTCGCACTCGCCAATCCGTCCTTTCCCATGTCCACTTCTCACGTTTCCCGTTCCCTGGCCTCGCGCGCGCTCGGCGTTGCCCTGCTGGCCTTGTTGCTGTCGGTGCGCGTCGCCAGCGCCCTCACCGCCAGCTACACCACCGGAGCGGAAGTGCCCCTGTCGACGGCAGGCTACACGGCCACCGGACAGACGGTGGACTTCACCCTCAACTACGCACCGACGCCCGGCGCGACCCTGACGGTGGTCAACAACACCGGGCTCGATTTCATCAACGGCACCTTCGACAATCTCGCCAACGGCGCGCCGGTGGATCTCAGCTTCGGGGGGAACTCCTATCACTTCGTCGCCTGGTACTACGGCGGTGATGGCAACGATCTCGTGCTGCTTTGGCGTAACACGGGCCTCGCGGGCTGGGGTAACAATGACTACAGCCAATTGGGAACACCTTTTGTGAGTGACGGCACCGGGGATGAAATAGCGCCGGTGCAGACGGACCAGCGCGGAGTGCTCGCGGGCAAGACGATCGTGCAAGTGGCGACCGGAGACGCGCACAGTCTCGCCCTGTGCTCCGACGGCACCATCGCCGCATGGGGCAACAACAACAGAGGGCAAATCGGCGACGGCACACAAACGCCCCGCCCGCGTCCCGTGCTGGTCAGCACCCGCGACGGTTTCAGCGCGCTTTTTGGCAAAACTCCCATCGCCATCGCCGCGGATTACGAGCACAGCCACGCGCTTTGTTCGGACGGCACCGTGGTCTCATGGGGTTACAATCGTTCGGGCGATCTCGGCCACGGTATCGCATCTACTTCCGAGTCCTACCCTGTGGCAGTGAGCACGGCTGACGGGCTCAGCGACCTTTTCGGAAAGTCGGTCGTCGCCATCACGTCAAACTTGGCGCTGTGCTCCGATGGCACCGTGGTTCGATGGGGCGCGTTGTATAACGGCGGTTTTTACCACCCCTCAGCCGTGTCCACCGAGAGCGGCACCAGTGCCTTGTTTGGCAAGACCGTGAAGGCCATCGCTCAGGGCGGCGGTCACGCCCTGGCACTTTGCACGGATGGCACCGTGGTCTCGTGGGGGATCAACACCAACGGCCAGCTTGGCGACAATACCCAGAACCACAGCGAATTTGACCCGGTGGCGGTCAACACGGAGAGCGGCACCAGCGTCCTGTTTGGCAAAACCGTGGTGCGCATCGCTGCGGGATACAGTTTCAGTCTCGCGCTGTGCTCCGACGGCAGCATCGCCGCATGGGGGCAGAACAACAACGGCCAGCTCGGCGACGACTCGACCGATCAGCACCTCGCGGCGGTGACCGTGAACGCCGCCAGCGGCACGAGCTTTTTGTTTGGCAAAACCGTCGTCGGCCTCACTGCCGGTTCCTCCAATAGCTACGCGCTCTGCTCCGACGGCTCGATTGCGGCGTGGGGATACAATGGAGGCGGCCAGGTCGGGGATAATACGACGGACGCGCGCCACGTGCCGGTGGAGGTGAACACGGACACGGGCATCAGCGTGCTGGCGGGCGGTCCCGCCATCAGCGTCACTTCGGGAGCGGCGGCTCACACGCTGGCGATCTTTGGTGCTTCGTCGGAAATCGAAATCGAGCAGCCCGTCGGCAATGCCCTCACAGACGGCAGCTCCACCATCGACTTCGGCACGCCGGCGCTCGCGGGCGGTGCGGTGGACCGGGTTTTCACCATCACCAACACGGGCTCGTTCGATCTGACCGGCCTTGTCGCCACCTTTGACGGCGCGAACGCAGGCGACTTCAGCGCTATCCAAACTTCGCTCCCCGATGTGCAGCCCGGCGTCGGCATCAACTTCACTGTGCGCTTTTCCCCCGCCGCCTCCGGCAGCAGGAGCGCGACGCTCCACATCGCCAGCAACGACCTGAACGAAAGCTCGTTCGAAATCGGCCTCACCGGCACCGGGTCCGCCGTCTCCACGCTCGGCGCCAGCTACACCACCGGCATCGAGATTCCGCTGAGCACTCCCGGCTTCACCGCCACGGGAAAAACGGTCAACTTTACGCTCAACTACGCACCAACTCCCGGCACCACGCTGACCGTCGTCGAGAACACCGGGCTGAGTCTCATCCAGGGCACATTCACCGGCCTGCCAAACGGCGCGCCCGTGGATCTGAGCTTCGGCGGTAGGACCTATCGCTTCGTGGCGTGGTACTACGGCGGCGAGGGAAAGAACGACTTCGTCCTGCTCTGGCGCGACAACGGCGTGGCCGCATGGGGCTCGAATTTCCGGGGCGTGCTCGGCGACAGCACCGACGTGACCCATCAAAACGCGCCGGTCACCATCGACCAAAGCGGCGTGCTGGCAGGCAAGACCATCGTTCAATTGGTGAGGGGCGATCTGCACAGCCTCGCGCTCTGCTCCGACGGCACTCTAGCTGCATGGGGAAGCAACCAAGAGGGCCAGCTCGGCGACAACACGATTGACGGGGCCTCGCACAGCACTCCCGTGGCAGTCGATCGCACCGGCGTCCTCGCAGGCAAAACGATCATCGCCATCGCGGCAGGACAATCGCACAGCCTCGCGCTGTGCTCCGACGGCAGCATCGCAGCATGGGGTCGGAACATCTACGGCCAACTCGGCGACACCACCACAGACCGGAGCCTCGTCCCCGTGCTGGTCAATGCGGCCAGCGGCACCAGCGCGCTCTTTGGAAAAACCCCCGTCGCCATCGATGCGGGCAGTAATCACACCGTCGCGCTGTGCTCCGACGGCACCGTCGTATCGTGGGGCTACAATCTCAGGGGGCAAATCGGAGACGGCTCCGCCACCACACGCCTCGCGCCCGTGGTAGTGAAGACGGAGATTGGAACCAGCGCGCTTTTTGGCAAATCAGTCGTCGCCATCGCAGCGGGCGATATGCACAACATCGCACTTTGCAGCGACGGTTCACTCGTCGCGTGGGGCAGAAACTCTGACGGCCAGCTCGGCTTCCTCGACCCATCGATTCGGCAGCTTGCCCCCGTGCCGGTTTACAATGACACAGGCGCGCTGGCCGGCCGGACAGTCGTCGCCGTGGCAGCCTGCGCCGAGCACAGCCTCGCCTTGTGCTCGGACGGAATTATCGCGGGTTGGGGGGACAACGATGATGGCCAGCTCGGCACAGGCGATATGACCGAACGCTTGATCCCGACGGCTGTGATCACGGGATCTGGAAGTGTTCTCGGAGGCAGGACCGTCACCTCCATCGCGACCGGACACACGAACAGCTTTGCGCTTTGCTCCGACGGCACCATCGCCGCGTGGGGCACCAACACTTTCGGCCAGCTCGGCGACAACACCGGGACATCGCACACGATCCCCGTCGCCGTAAATGCGGAAGCCGGGATCAGCGCGCTGGCCGGGCATTCCGTGATCAGCCTCAGTACCGCATCGTCGTTTGGAACTCCGTCCATGGTTATCCAGTCGGCCGCTGGGGAAATCAGCATCGAAGAACCCGTCGGCAACGCACTTACCGACGGCAGCACCACCATCGACTTTTTCGCCGCGCCGCTCGTCGGCGCAGTGACCGAGCGCACATTCACCATCCGCAACAGCGGCTCCATCGGCCTGAGCGGGCTGGGTATCACCATCGACGGCCCGGACGCCGGAGACTTCGTCGTCACCGCGGGTCCGCCCGCATCCGTCGCGCCGAATAGCACCGGGACATTCACCGTGCGATTCAGTCCCAGCGGCGTCGGCGAAAAAACCGCCACGCTGCACCTCGCCAGCAACGACGCGGACGAGAGCCCCTTTGATATCCCGCTGGTGGGCACCGGTATCCCCGGCGCCCATGTCAATCACGGTGACAGCGTCAATCTCGACCTGAGTTCGATCCCCCTGCAGCCGGGCGAAACCCTCCGCGTCATTGGCCTGCCACCCGGATTGGTCTTCAATGCCGGTCCTCCTCCGACCATCACCGGCACCGTGCTCGGTTCGGCTCCGACGCGCGGATCGATCCTCCAGGTGCGCAACGGAAGTACGCTGGTTCGAACGATCCCCCTGGAGATCGTCGTCGATTACTACCCGCCCGCCGGTAACTACGAGGTGCTGCTGGAAGATGGCGGGCAGCCGGTGGGCAAGCTCAAGCTCACCATTTCCAACCCGACCAGGGGGCGCCCCGGACCCGCCTACACCGCGATTCTCGAACGCCTCGGAGAAACCCGCCGCGTCGCCCGGGGCAGCGTCGTCCCCGGGGCTTCGCCCCTGACCGTCAGCGTCACCTTCCCCCCGCTGCGATCCTTTCCCTCCGTCACGCTCGATCTCGTCATCACCGAGGGTTCGGACCTCGTCACCGGAGGCACCTTTCCCGCTTCCAGCGTCAGTGTACGCGGATTCCGCCTGGCCCGACCGAGCCGGATTCCCGGCGGCAATCCCGCCCTGACGATGGTCTTTCCTCCCGATGTGCCGGGGGACCGCATCACCACCCCGGGCGGTATCGGCTCTGCCACCGGCCTCGTGAATGCTCGGGCCCTGGTTCCCCTGCGTGGACAACTCGGCGATGCCCAGCCCTTCGCCACCGCGCTCAACCTGTCTCAGACCAACCAGGCGGTGGTCTGGCTGACTCCCTACCGGAACAAGGCGTCCTACGTCGGCGGCATCGTGGACGTGGCTGATCTCGAAGCGGCCGAAAGGAGCGCTTCTCCCGAGAGTGAGGCCACGGGATTACAATGGAAATGCGAGCCGGATCCCCGGGCCAAGGCCTATCCCGACGGCTTCGGACCACTGGCGCTTTCCTCCCATTCCAGTCACTGGGTGCGCGCGACCAACCCGGCTACGGTGGCAGGCCTGTTCCGTGAACTGTATGTCTCCTACATCGCCCCCACTTCCGATATTCTGCCCACCCACCTCAGCATGCGAGACAATCTGGGTCTCCTGCGTTTCTCCCCCGATGATGCCGTGCCCTTCAGTGGCAGGGCCGTGGTTGCCAACGGGATCTTTGCGGGGAATTTGACCCTGCCCTCCCCGGCGGCCAGATCGGTCGTCAGTGGTGTCTTGCTTCAGGATCCTTTTGCCGATGGACTGCTCAGCTACATTGGGCTGGGATCAATCAAGATACCCATCACCGGTGCTGCCGTCCCCGGATCGTTCCAGACCGCGGGCATCGAACTACGAAGATTTGGTCCGGGACCCTTTCAGGATCGCCAATTCATCGGCAGACCCGTCAACATCGACCTCAGCTACATCACTCTCGCTCCCGAGGAAACCCTGAGCGTGATTGGCCTGCCGAATGGCCTGGTCCTCAATCCCGGTCCTCCGGCCAGCATCAGCGGCACCCCGCTGGGATTTGTCGGCAACCGGGGTCTCACCATCCAGGTGCTCAACGGCCGCTCCGTGGTGCGGCCCTACCCGCGCACCATCGACCTCTACGATTACTATCACACGGGCAGTTACGAATTCCTGCTCGAGGAATCCGGGCTCCCCGTCGGCAGGCTCAAGCTTCTCGTCAGCAACCCGCATCCGAGGACAGGCGAACCCAGCTTCTCCGCCACGCTCGAGCGTGCAGGCGAAACGCGCCGCAGTGCCCGCGGCAGCTTCACCGATACCGGTGGAAAAACCCAGACCGTGCGCGTGCCCTTTCCCGCTCTCCGGAACTACCCGGCGATCACCTTCGATCTCATGCTGGGCTACGATCTCACCAATTCCGTCGATTACGACCTCCTCACCGGGGTCACGGTGCCCGCCTCCGGCGTCACCGCGCGCGGCTACTGGTTGGCGAGTGCAAGTCGGACTCCTGGCGACAATCCTCTACTGACCCTGACTTTCCCGCCGACCGTCGCCGGGGACCGGGTCAATACCCCCGGTGGCATCGGGTTCGCGACCGGGAGGATGAATCCGAATGCCCTGTTTCCGCTCCGGGGCATGTTGGGGGACGCCCAGCCATTCTCCACCACGGTCTGTCTGTCCGCGAGCAATCAGGCGGTTGTCTGGGTCACTCCCTACCGGAACAAGGCATCCTACCTCGGCGGCATCATGGACCTCGGCGACTTCATCACGCCTGACCGCCAGCCCTATCCCCGATATCCCGGGCAAGCAACCGGCCTGAAATGGCGGAGTCTTCCCGATCCTGCGACCCGGGCCTATCCGGCCGGTTTCGGCCCCCTCGACCTGAATGCCCAGGCCAGCCGCTGGTATCCTGCCCGGACCGCTGACATCTTCGCTGAATCCCTCGGGTTGGACTACCGGGTCATGAATGCCGGCTATTTCGCGCCGACCACCGATGTGCTGCCCACGCGCTGGACCGTTAGCAACACCTTCTCTTTCGTGCGCACCGTGCCGGACGACGCGGTCTTCTTTGCCGGCAGAGCGATCGGCAACAACGGCACCTTCTTCGGCAATCTCCGGCTGCCGGCTCCGGCCATCCGTTCTCTGATGAATGGGGCCTTCCTCCAGGACGAAGCCTACGGCACCCTCGTCGGCCAGGGCCTGATCAAGGTGCCGATCGCGGCTCCGGTCCCCGGCTCCTACGAGACCATCGGGGTGGAACTGGAAAACTGACTGCCGCGGCCTCAGCCTCGATCCACCCCTACCCCACCCACGGCGCGAATCCCCTTGCCTCCCATGGATGCGGGTGAGAATCGCCCCCGCCACCATGCCCGGGCAGCTCGACAGTGGCCGCGCCACTTCCAGTCAGAATGGGTCTCCCCCCGGATCATCCTCCGATTCGACCTGGGTGGATTCCTGTTGGGGAGGGCAGGCCTTCCGCTTCTGCTGCGCCATTTGCTCAATGGTCATGACCACCTCAGGCCGAGCCGAGCCGAATCGCTTCCGGTAGAGGTCTTCGATGAACCGCGGCAAGGGCGATTTCCATCGCTCTTGATCGTGATTGGCAAGGCCTCCGAGTTTCTTTGGGTTGAGTCCAAGCTCCCTCGCCATCTGAATGTGGGCATGTGACAGTCGGAACTTGAGTCTCGCCTCTACCCACACTTGGTATCTTGGGGACAACCGTTTCTTCATTGTTGCGATTTCTATTTCGTAGCGAAGTTGAGACCTGGCAACCTGATCCGGAAGCGCGATCTCGATGGGAGGGAAATGATTTGAATCAGGGAAGTCAATCAACTCGCGACGGTATCGGGTGTGAGATCGCCGTCTTGTTGTGCCCGGCTTAGTTCGATGCGACGGCTGATTCCACAGCAGCGATCGTTTTTTTTTGAGCGATCGACCGAGATCATGATAACCAGTCCCTGCTCCGAAGATGCCCCATTGGCGTCTCTGAAAATATAATCCATTGATGATTGCGCAGACTTGGGAAACCGACACGGGCGCGTCTCCCTTGCGGCAAATTCGGCGTAATTATTGTCAGAATACGAACGGCTGACCGCGGTTCATCGTGTAGCGGTGTGGTCGGGTTTCCGTCCAGGCCGTTTGACTTTTCCCCGTTTGACGATTCACTCCTCCCCGACATGAGCGACGCACACTCCACTCCCGAAGAATCGCCGATCGCCAAGGCGATGAATTCCGTCCTGATGCTCGGCGTGCCGGCCCTGTTGCTGGTCATGCTGGGTATATCCGGCTTCTTTTTCATCGCCGGCATGGGCAGCACCGATGAGGAAAAGGCCGCGGCCTCGGCCGAGATTGCCGCCGCGAGCGCGCCGGTGGAAGCCGCGGAAACCACCGCACCCACTCCCGCGCCGGCCGCTGGTGGGGAGACTCCCGCGGTCGAAGCCGCGAAGGCGGATGGCGGGATCGATCCCGCGGTGATGGCTCTCGGCAAGTCCACTTATGCCACCTGCGGCGCCTGCCACGGTCCGGACGGCAAGGGGCTTCAGGCCGGGCCGGCGAAGATGGCGCCCAGTTTTCATGGGGCTGACGGCGAGTTGAAGCTGTTGCTGGATGAGAATGTCGACAAATCCATTCTCGTGGTGCTCAAAGGCATCCAGAAGGAAAGCATGGAATACATCGGTATGATGGCGCCTCTCGGCGCGGGATTGAGCGATGATCAGGTCGCCGCCGTGCTCACCTACCTGCGCAACAGCTACGGCAACAGCGCGTCGGCGGTGACCTCCGAGCAAGTCGCGAAGGCGCGCGAGAAATACGCCGCCGTGAACGCTCCGGCGGGCGTCAAGCGCGCCGAGATCGATGCCATCGTTGGCGCTCAATGATGCGGCCTTCCATCGCGGGTATTTTCCCTCTTCGCGAAACGGCGTCCCACCTCTGGCGGGGCGCCTTTTTTTTGCCGTCTCCGCCGCGGTGGAAACCTTTTCGCGCCAAGGAAAACGATTCGACACCACTGTCTGGCTGCTGATAGGTTCACCGCCTTGCCCGGCGTCCGGCATATCCCCGCCGCGGCTCCTCATTTTCCAGATCCCACGCGCCCCATGTCCACCACTGAAATTGAACTGACCGGTTCCGACAAGGACACCATCGAAGAACTCAAGCAGGCCTATGCCGACATGCGGACGCAATTGGAGCGCGTCATCGTGGGGCAGGACGATGTCATCGAGCAGTTGCTGGTGGCGATATTCTGCCGCTCCCACGCGCTCCTGGTCGGGGTGCCCGGCCTGGCGAAGACCCTGCTGGTTTCCACGGTGTCGGAAGTGCTCGATCTGAGTTTCAAACGCATCCAGTTCACCCCCGATCTGATGCCCGCCGACATCACCGGCACCGAGGTGTTGGAGGAGGATCACACCACCGGCAAGCGCATCTTCAAATTCGTCCGCGGCCCGATTTTCGCCAACATGATCCTGGCGGACGAGATCAACCGCACGCCGCCCAAGACCCAGGCCGCGTTGCTCGAGGCGATGCAGGAGCATCACGTCACCATCGGCGAGGAGACTTATCCGTTGCCTGAGCCGTTCTTCGTGCTGGCGACGCAGAATCCGATCGAGCAGGAAGGCACCTACCCGCTGCCCGAGGCGCAGCTCGACCGTTTCATGTTCAACATCCGGGTCAACTATCCCTCGGCCGAGGAGGAGGTCCGGATCATCAAGCGTGTCGCCGGCACCTACAAGGCGAAGATCGAGAAGCAGCTCACGGCGGAAAAAGTGCTGCGCCTGCAGGAAGTCGTGCGCCGCGTGCCGGCGGCCGACCACGTGGTCGAGTATGCCGCCCAACTGACGCGCGCCTCGCGACCGAAAGAGGCCGACTCGCCCGAGTTTGTGAAGGAGCTGGTCAGTTGGGGCGCCGGTCCCCGCGCCGGCATCTACCTGATCCTGGCCGCTAAGGCGCGGGCGATTTTGCGGGGCCGATACCACGCCACCACCGCCGATGTGCGCGCCGTGGCCCACCCGGTGCTGAGGCACCGCATCATCACCACCTTCAACGCCGAGGCCGCCGGGGTGAGCAGTGACGAGGTGGTGTCGATGCTGATCGAGCAGTTCCAGCCGAAGGCGGAGCTGGATGTGTGAGCGATTGATGTGGGTTGGATAAAGAAGTATGATTTTCCTACAATGACAACGGTGCTCGCACAGAAGGGACAGATCGTGATTCCGAAGTCGGTTCGGGACGCCTTGGATTTGCGTCCCGGAGATGATTTCGAGATTTTCCTCCAAGACGGGGAAATCGTGCTACATCCCGTTTCCAAGCGTGCCAATGCCGGTCTCTGTGATCTGCTACTGAATCCCCCCGCCAGCCTGGAGCTGCCCGAGCGCGGCGAGGAAGAGGCTCCGCAAGCGTTGGAGTTTGCGGATTGAGGCCATGAGATACCTGGTCGATACCAATGTCTTCAGCGAGGGCTTGAAGAGAATGCCGAGCGAGCCGGTACTGCGATGGCTGCGCGAAAACGAATCATCGCTCTGCATCAGTGTGATCACCGTCGCCGAAATTCGTCGTGGCATTGAGCGCCTGCCCGAAAAAAGCGGTCGGCGTGAGAAGCTGCAGCAGTGGTTGAGCGCCGTTTGCGATTCCATGCGGGGAAATGTCCTCGGACTGAACCGTTCGGTAGCCCATGTATGGGGACAGATGCAGGCCCGACTCGACCGGTCCGGCTTGAAATTGGCCGCTTTCGACGGGCTGCTCGCGGCGACCGCGGTTCGTCACGATCTGACCCTGGTGACGAGAAACGTCGCTGACTTCAAGAACGCTCCCGTGAAGATTCTCAACCCGTTCGACGAGGACTGAGTCGGAACGACAACCATGCCCGCCATCCCATCCAACGCCGCCTTCGCGGAACTGTTGCCGCGCGACCTGATCAACACGATCGGTCGCCTGGAGTTCCTGGCGCGTTCGAAGAAGGAGGGCACCATCACCGGTCGCCACGCCAGCCCCCACAAGGGATTTTCGGTCGAGTTTGCCGAGCATCGGCAGTATGTCGCCGGCGACGACCTCCGCGATCTCGACTGGCGGGTCTACGGAAAAAGCGACCGCTACTACATCAAGCAGTACATCGAAGAGACCAACATGCGTGTCACGCTGCTGGTGGACGCCTCGGGCTCGATGCGCTACTCCGGGGACGAGGCGTCGGAGTTGAACGGGCGAGCGCTCAGTAAATTCGACTACGCCCGTCACCTGGCGGCTTCGCTCGCCTACCTGTTCATCCGCCAGCAGGACGCGGTGGGGTTGGTGACCTTCGACGATGCCATCCGTCAGTATCTGCGACCCGCGGCGAAGCCGAGTCAGGTGAGAATGATCCTGGAGGATCTCCTGAAAACAGAGCCCGGTAACGACACCCGCTGCGCGGAGACCTTCCACGAGATCGCCGAGCGCATCCCGTCCCGGGGACTGGTGATCATCTTCAGCGACCTGTTCGACAACGCCGAGGCGATCAAGAACGCGCTGCACCACTTTCGCTACAAGTTCCACGAAGTGCTGATCTTCCATCTTATGGCGGAGGAGGAGCTGACGTTTCCTTTCAAAAAATTCGATCACTTCAAGTGTCTAGAGGTCGACAACCTCAGGCTCAACATCGATCCCCAGACCATTCGCATCCAGTATCTGGAGCGGGTCCGTGCCCACCTCAAGGCGCTCGAACTCGCCTGTGGACAGATGGAGGCCGATTACGTCCCGGTGAACACGAAGACCCCGGTGACGGAGACGTTGCTCACCTACTTCTCCCAGCGGAAGGCGGGGCAACGGTAGGCGCCGGAGTCGCCTTTGCAGGTGCGAAAGTAAAAGGTATGAAGGTATAAAGTCCGATCCAGTATTCTCCCACGCTTCAGTCCGCGCGATCCATTTTCCCGTTCCCACCTTTCACTGTCCCACCATTTACGGCGGCATAGCCGTCCTCCCCCGTGCTCTTCCTCAACACAGCCCTGCTGCTCGGCGCGCTCGGAATCCTGATTCCGATCCTGATTCATTTGCTGAATCGGCGGTCGAATCGCGTGATCGACTGGGGGGCGATGAATTTCCTGTTCGAGTCGCTGGCGATTCGAAACCGCCGGATTCAGCTGGAGGAGGCTCTGCTGATGGCGTCCCGTTGTCTGCTGGTGGGGTTGCTGGCGCTGGCCTTGGCCCGGCCTTTCGTGCCGCCGGGATCGAACGTGCCCTGGCTTTTCGTGCTGCCCCTGGTGTTGCTCGGGGTGGTGGGACTCGGGGTGGCCTCGGTGTTGCACAATGAGCGCAAATGGCGGTTCTGGACCGCGCTCGTTTCCCTCCTCGCCCTGCTGGCGTGCGCCGCGTTGGTGATGTTCGAGAAGCATCTCAATCTCTCCCGCTTCGGCTCGGGCGGGAGCCAGGACATCGCCCTCATCATCGACGGCTCCACCTCGATGAATCTGGAGGTCGAGGGTCTCACCAACTTCGAGCGCGCGGTGGACGAGGCGCGCGACCTCGTGAAGCGCGCGCCCCGCGGCCACGCCTTCAGCATCATCCTCGGGGGACCGGCGCCTTCGGCGAAAATACTCGACCCCACCACGGACCGGGCCGAGCTGGACGCCGTGCTGGAGGATCTCCAGCCGCTCGACGGCGCCATGTCCACCTACCACGCCCTCACGCTCGCCTCGCTCAGCCTGGCCCGGGGCGATCAGGCCGCCAAACAGATCGTGTTGTTCACCGACGCCCAGAATGTGGGTTGGGAGACGGGCAAAGCCCAGCGCTGGGCATTCCTCAAAGACACCTTCCAAGGTCTGCGTTCGGAGCCCCAGATCATCCTGCGCCGCATGCCCCTGCCGGATCAGTTGAGAAATATCGCCATCACCGATCTGAGAATTTCCCGGCAAATCGTCGGTACCGACCGTCCCGTGGATATCGCCGTCACCATCGAAAACACCGGTGACGAGGCGGTGACTCCCGGCGGGCTGGAACTCGTGGCCGACGACGGCACCCGGCATCGCGACCCGGCGCTCGGTCAGATGCAGCCGGGGGCGAAACAGACCATCACCTTCAGCCACCAGTTCCGCGCCGCCGGCGCGCAGTCCATCCGGGCGACACTCGATGTCGAGGATGAGATCCCCCAGGACAACACCGCCGACGCCGCGCTGAACGTGGCCGACAGTCTCAAAGTGCTCATCGTCGACGGGCGGCCCTCCGGTTCGTATCTCACCCGGGCGGCCACCTTTCCCGCGCTCGCACTGGCACCCTCGTCGCTCACCCTCGATCCCTCTCTCACCCCCAATCCGGTGGGAGCCGGCGAGGAGTTTTCCGACAGCTTTCAGGGCGAGGACTACGATCCCACCCGCGATCCCGTGCGCTTTCTGGTCGAACCCCGCATCGTCGGCGCGCCGGAGTTGCTGACGATCCCGGATTTCTCCGGATTCGACACCGTCATCCTCGCCGACGTGCCGCGACTGGCCGCCGAGAGCGCGCTGGCGCTGATTCAGTTTGTGGAAAAGGGCGGCGGTCTCCTCATCGCCCCCGGCCAACGCGCCCAACCCGCCTTTTACAACGACTGGCTGCTCGCCGATGGTCAGCCGTTTCTCCCCGTCAATCTGGGTGGCGCGCCCCGCCTGGTCGGGGACGGTGAGGGCGTGACACCCTCGGCGCAGACGCTCACTCATCCCGCGTTCGGGAAAGTCTCGGGCCAGAATCGCACCGATTTCGCCACGGTGAGTTTTGCCAGTTGGTGGCCGTTGGAGATTCCCGACGCCCTGGCGTCGGAAACCGCGGTAGGTGCGAGGTTGAACACCGGGGAGCCCCTGCTCGCGTCGCGTCGCGTCGGCAATGGACAGGTGCTGGTCCTCGCCACCTCCCTGGACACCTCGATGAGCAATCTGCCGACGCGCCAGGCCTACCTGCCTTTTCTCCATGAGTTGGTCTATGCGCTCGCCGATCCGGCCGCCTACGATCTGAATCTCGAGCCGGGCTGGGACCTGACACTCTCGCTGTCCGGCGGGCGCCACGTGCCCATTGGCGAGGGCTTGCGCGGGGAATACTTCATCGCCAACGCCGGGGACGCTCCCGTGTTCACCCGCATCGATGCCGGCGTGCAGTTCAACTGGCAGACCGGTGCCCCCGCGCCCGGCGTCCCGGCGGACGGCTTCCGCGTGGAGTGGACTGGAAAGATCCAGGCGCCCGGGAGCGGGAGTTTCACCTTCGAGGCCGAGAGCGACGACGAGATGGAGGTCTGGCTCGACGGGAAACCGATCCTGAAGGCGACCGCCGGAAAGAGCGGACGCAGCAAGAGCATCAAGCTGGAGAAAGGCCGGTGGTACGACTTTCGCGCCCGCATGGTGGAAGGCGCGGGGGAGGCGAAAGCCATCCTCTTCTGGGAATCCCGCGAGATGTCCCGGCGCATCGTGGCGCCCCAGTATTTCCGGGCCTTCAGTGGACCAGCCCCGGCGTCGCGGGATGGGGGGCGCGAGGCCGCCCTCGCCAGTTATCAGGTCAGGGGACCCGACGGAGTCACCCGGACCGCCGAGCTGACTTCCGGGGATCGCGCCTCTTTGGTCAAGATTCAGGGCGATGTCTCCTCCGGACTCTATCAGTTACGGATCCCCGAGGATCATCGCTCCTATTTCCGGCGCTTCCTCCCCGAGGATGGCGGGGAGATACCGTTCACGGTGAAGCGCGACGCCGCCGAGAGCACCCTGAGCCGCCTGAGTGAGGACGATTTCACCTTTCTCGGCAACCACGTGACTCTGGTAAGGCCCGAGACGCTCGAGGAAGTGCTGGGCATTCTGCGGGGCAACCAGTTTGGCCAGGAGCTGTGGAAATACCTCGCCCTCGGCGCCTTCGTCTTTCTGCTCGTGGAGATCGCCCTGGCCCGCTGGATCGCCCTCAGTCGGCGCACCGGCGAGGAGATCAAGATCGAATTCGAGTCCCGCGACGCCCCGACGGCGGGGTTCCGCGAGCAGCTCGCCCGAGTCCGTGGCGGGAAGTAACCAGATCACTACACTATTGAATCCCGAAGATTACAGTCGAGACGACCTCATCGCCGCCGGGCTAGCGACGCCCTGGCTGGCGGCAGCGCTCTTGCTGGGGCTGGCTCTCTGGCTCTTCAGCCTGAGTCCGCGGAAAAAACTGCCCACCCACGGGGCCCGCGTGTTCGCGGGCGTCGGCGGCGCCTTGCTGCTCTCCGCCGTTATCTGGACGGCTCTCCAACTCTCGGCCCGCTGGGTGGCCCTGGCCACCTCCTGGCCTCTCTGGGTGCTGGCCGTCATCGGCGGAATCGCCGGCGAAGCCATCATCGGCATCTATCGGCTGGAGCGCGAGATCGTCGCCAGCGTCGCTCGCGGGCGACTCCTGCTGGGACTGCGCCTGGCCGCTCTCGGCATCCTGCTCATCATCCTCGCCCAACCGGTCCGCTCCTTTCTGATCGACAAGGAAATCAATCGCGAGGTGGCCATTCTCGTCGACGACTCCGACTCCATGGCGCTCGCGGATCAGCGGCTCACCCCCTCCGAGATGCTCGACCGGGCCGAGCTGTTCGGCGTTTCCGCCGCCGTCCCGCGTCCCCCCATGGGCCGCCTGGCCCGGGAGTTGGACACCGTCCGTGACCGGCTCGCCACCGAGCGAGCCAGTTACGAGGGCGCGCCCGATGCCGGGTCCGTGCTCGCCGCCCGGCATGAGACCGCGCTGCTCTTGACCACGGATCTGGAGACCTCGACACGCGCCACCGCCGAAAGTCTGCGCGCCCTCGCGAACCAGGCGGGCCTGCCGGGTGAGGCGAAGACCGCGCTGGAAGATCTCGCCGCCCGCCTCGGCGATCATGTGGTCCCGGCTCTGGCCGAGGCGCGAGGGAAAGCCGAGAACCGCGAGGCCGAAGCCTATCTGGAGGGAATCACCGCCGCTGCCGCCCAGATCGATGACATCGCGGCCAGATTGCCGACCATGCGCGAGGCCATCGACGGGCATTTTTTCCAAAGCCTCCCCGAGACGGATCGCGCCGCCATCACCGAGGCGGCCGGACGACCGCGCGAGGAGATCGTAAGACGACTCCTGGCAATCACCCCGCCCGCCGAGCGGACCGAAGAGGGTCAAGTCGCCGACCCAACCCTCTTGGATAGCCTTGGGGAAAGCTACAACCTTCGCTACTACCGCTTCGCCCGCGAGACCAGACCGTTTGCCGAACAGAACGCCCTCATCGCCGACGACGAGGGCGGGGACAGCGACGGCACCTCGACCGACCTCACCGGCGCGTTGGAGCACATCCTGGAAAACACCGCTCCCGAGAGTCTCGCCGGTGTCCTGCTGCTCTCCGATGGGCGGCACAACGGCGCCCGGCTCGCCGAGGACGCGCTGCGCCAGTTGGGCACACAGAATTCCCCCCTCTCCGCCATCCCCATCGGCGGCAGGCTCGGCCCCGTGGATGTCTCCATCCTCAGTCTCACCGCCCCGGAGTCCGTCTATCTGGGGGATCGGGTGGGGGTGCGCGCCGAGCTGAAATTCGACGGGCTCCGCGGCGAGAATGTGCTCGTCCGGCTGCGGCACAACGGGGAGACCGTCGAGGAGCAGACCGTCACCGTGCCGGATGTCGATCATCGCGCCGAGCTGCGCTTCGTGCACCTGCCCGAGACCAAGGGCGTCTACCACTACGAGCTGGAGATCGAACCACTGGCCGCAGAGTTGTTCGCCTCCAACAATCGCTGGAGTTTCAAGACCGCCGTGACCGACGACCGCACCAACGTGCTGTTGGTGGATAGCTATCCGCGCTGGGAGTTTCGCTATTTGAGGAATCTCTTCTACGGTCGCGACAAATCGGTGCATCTCCAGTACGTGCTGCTGCGCCCCGACCGGATCGACGGTTTCGAGCGCGAACAGCGCGCCACCGCCTCGGCCTCGCGACCCTTCGGCGAAGCGGAAGCCGAGCGCCTGCCACGGGAGCTCGACGAGTGGCGATTGTTCGACGTCATCATCCTGGGTGATCTCCCGCCCGGCGCGATCAGCCAGGAAGAATGGCGCGCCATCAGCGAGTCGGTCACCGAGCGCGGCGCGCTGCTGGTCTGCGTCGGCGGGCCGCGCTACATGCCGCACGCCTACGATGACGGGGTGCTCACCGAGCTGCTGCCCGTGACTTGGGAGCCATCCGAGACGCCCCGCTT
Source organism: uncultured Verrucomicrobiales bacterium (assembly GCA_964439145.1). GTDB lineage: Bacteria > Verrucomicrobiota > Verrucomicrobiia > Verrucomicrobiales > DEV007 > JAEUHH01. The sequence continues at coordinate 1,987 of CAYTNL010000026.1, read as the reverse complement.
CGACAGTCCCGAGCCGGCCTACCGCATCGCCCTCACCACCGAGGGACGCGGGCATCCGGTGATGGCGCAGTCCACCAGCCGATCCCTCAACGCCCAGCTCTGGGCGCGGATGCCGGCCGCCACCTGGCGCGCCACCCTCACCGGAGTCAAGGAAGACGCCGAAGTGCTCGCCTTTGCCGAGCCCGTCGACGGCACGCGCGGCGCCGGGAGTGGAGTCTCGCTCGACGGCTCTCCCGAGTCGGTGGAAAAAGCCATCGCCCAGCTCGCCAACCGCAAACAGTATGAGCGGGAGCGGGCCTTGGTGACCGTGCGACGGGTCGGACTGGGGAAAGTGGCGATGATGAGCTTCGATCAGACCTGGCGCCTGCGCTACGGGGTGGGGGACACCTACCACCACCGGTTCTGGGGACAGTTGCTGCGTTGGGGCGCGGGGGAAAATCTGCGCTCCGGCGGCGAACGTGTCCGCTTGGGCACCGACCGCATCACCTACACCCCGTCCGATCCAGTGCGCGTCATGGCCAAAGTGCTCGACGCCGACCGGCGCCCGGTCACCGACGCCGACCTGTCCGCCGTGCTGTACCGCGAGGGCGAGGTGGCGCTCCGGCAACGGCTGGCCTACCGCGAGGGCTCCTCCGGCATCTACGAGACCGATCTGGCGGCCCTGCCCGAACCCGGCGACTACACCGTGCGGCTGGAGGGCGATCTGGTGGACGAGGCGCTGGCCGACGCCGAGGGCAATCCCGAAGGCTTGCGGGCCATCGAGGCCGAGCTTGTGGTCGTCGCTTCGCGGAATCCCGTGGAACTCTCCGAGTTGACGGCGGATCGCGACTTTCTCATCCATTCCGCCCAGGCGAGCGGCGGGCGAGTGGCCGAGATCGGCGAAACCGAGGTCCTGCTGACCTCCTTTGGCGCGCCGAGGGAGACGCTCACCGAGCGCCGCAACCTCACCCTGTGGGACAAATGGCCCTTGCTGCTAGCCTTCCTCGCGCTGCTCACCACCGAATGGGTGCTGCGCCGAAGGAGCGGGTTGGCGTGACGGAGACCCGCGGCGACCACGACCGGAAAATCACGGTTCCCGCCCGGTCGCCCTGCCCAGCAGGGTAGAGACGCCGGTCCAACCCACTCGTCTCCCCGCGCCGAAGCCGTGATATCAGCCCAGCCGTGATATCAGCCCGGGCCATTCTCCCTAAAATCCCACTCCCGCCACCGCCCGGACACACGCGCGCGCGCCGGAATAATCCTTGCTGGATCAGGGATCATTCCCCATTCTCATTCCGCGTCGCCTGCCGGATATCACGGCGGAAGATTCCTGGATTGGGAAAGTGGCGTCCAGGCGCGTTTGTCAAAAAATTTTGACTGTCCCTAGCGGCAGAGCCTCTGACCCCTAACGGAAGAACCCGGCAGGACCATTCCGTTATCAGCGCAGATTGCAATTTTCAAAAAATCAACATTCACCGACTGGTACCCCTGCCGGCAGGACACGAGGTCCCGGAAGCCACCGGCAATATCTCCGGTCACCTGCCCAGCGTCCCGGCAGAGAGATCGTTGCAACAGCCATAGAAGAACGGAGGGGCGACAACCGGAGCGAAGCGGAGCTGGACGGAGTCAATCCTGTCGCCCACCACTCCACGAAAAGGGCGACAGGATTGTCGCCCCTCCCTTCCTCCTCGAAGCCACTGAGAGACACTCGGACGCACCGACCAGGCTACCGAACCCGTAGCCGAACAAATCGAAGCGAACCTGATCGAGAGGTCCGACCCCGACTCCGCCCCAAAGTCCCCGGACCCCTTTTGGTTGCGCAAAACCTCTTTGCCTGCACCTATCGGCAGAGCCGGCAGAGCATGTTCAAAAAATCAACATTCACCGACTGACCCCTATCGGCAGAGCCCTCCTTATCGGCAGAGCCCAAGCGGATGTGCTGACGCCAGCGGATCAGGGCCTACGCATGAATAGCAGGAGAAAAAGTTAAGAATCCTGAATTTTTAAC
>CAYTNL010000025.1:0-67453 GCA_964439145.1 uncultured Verrucomicrobiales bacterium | reverse complement strand
CGTCACGCTGCGTGATGGTCCCTGTCAAGAGGGGCGCGTTTACTCCGCTTACGATACTTCAGTTCGTACACCCAGAGGAGGACCACCTTCCACCCGCGCGCCTTGAGTTCCCGGTTCACATTTCGGTTCCGGGCGCGGTTCGTTCGGGTATTTTGATCCCAGAAGGCCTGATTCGACTAGGGGCTGCGATAGCACTGGGTTACCCGTACACAAAACAGTAGTTTATGATGACGGCGACTCGGGCGGATAGGAAAAGGAAGTTGGAATGGTCCCTTTCAAGATTCAAATGATGGAATCTGTTTCAGAATAGCGGCAAACTCGAAACCATTGATTAGCCCGATCGGCTTCTTCAGGCCGGCGGTGCTTTCAGAGATTGCTGCTTTTGTGAAGAACGAAGTGGTAACAATCGCCCCGTGGGCATGCGGTTGGAGACTTCCCCTTAACTCAGCGATTTCCCGGCGACCTACAGAATGTAGCCATCGTTTGACTTGTAGTTGCAGTTGGCAGCCTCGGTATGGCCAAATGAGATCACCTGCAGTTGCGTTCACATCGATTCCAGCATCCCCGGAGTAAGGAGTCACGATCACGTCAATGAATCCCGAAGCAATCAAGGAATCACGGACGAGGAATTCAAAATCTCTGGGAGGCATCGCCAACAGCGTATGCCGAATCCTCTCCAGTGCGGAAGTTTGCTCCCCTGTGGACTGCTCAGGGTTTTCGCTATCAGGTATGACCACATCTGATTCGGCGCGGCTTTCAATGAGCGGATGCTTGTGTAGGAGCTCTTCGTAGTCTTGCCAATCTCGGGATGGATCGACTTCTTTAGGCGCCCTGTGAATCAGAAATTCAAACATCAAAGCTTGTCTTTCCTCGAAATCGGAATCCAATTGCCTCTCCATGTAGTGCCTCAGCGGCTGCAGCAGACCCAGAAATTTCCAGCGTCTTTTCCCGAGGGATTTATCTCGGCGGCTTCCTACGTTGGAAAACGCGTAAATCGGACATTTTATCATCCAGTGGTCAATAAGGCGGCGATTGACTCCTGTAATTAGTTGCTCCCCTTTTAGACCGGTTGCGGTATAGACTAAGGTATCGCCCTCAACCCGGTCATGGTAGGGATTTTCGCGAATGCACTTCTCCGACGCTTCAGCAGTCATCAAAACCAATCTTTGGACACTTCGGTTTTTGCCTAGGGAAACCCTGATTCCGCCTGCATTTCCCACAGAGAGAGTTTTGAAAACTTCCTCATGGGTATAAAGATTCGAGACTTTGAATGTATCCGCCACCGAGTTTGAGCCGTGTGTATAGATCTGCATCATACATCAGCGCAAGCTTTTCTTCAATAGTTGCTGGATGCTTTTGAGATCAGGTGTGGGCGCCGAAGGAAGACCAAGCGAACCGGGGTGAAATCGAGCAAAGGATCGCATCCCAGTTCACGGAGTATCTGCTAATCAAAGATAGGGAAGCGCTGCTGGAGCACTTGGCGCTGCGAAAATTGCGGCTATTGTCATGTTCTTTTCGACGTGGAATTGCCCCTGCTCTGTATGAATCTAGGACTCAAAGACAAACCTGTTCTCGTGATGGCATCTTCCGGCGGCCTTGGTCGCGGGGTGGCCATGGAATTCGCCCGCGAGGGCGCGCGCGTGATGCTCTTCGCCCGGTCGGAGGAGAAGCTGAAGGCGACCGCCGAGGCCATCGGCGAGGAGACGGGCAACACGCCACTCTTCACCGTCGGCGACATCACCAGCGCCGATGACGTCGCCGGGGTGGTTGAACGAACCGCGTCCGAGTTCGGGGGATTGTGGGCCTTGTTCAACAACACCGGCGGCCCGCCGGCGGGGCCTTTTTCCCAGTTCTCCGACGATGACTGGCGGCGAGCCTTCGAGCTGACCATGCTGGGCTATGTGCGGGCGATCCGGGCGGCCTTGCCGCATCTGAAGAGGAATGGGAACGGCGGTCGCATTGTCAACAACACCTCGGCATCAACCAAGCAGGCCATCGACGGACTGCTGCTCTCGAACGTGTTTCGCTCTGGCCTCGTGGGCTTCGGGAAGACGCTGGCCCGGGAACTGGGGCCGGACAAGATTCTCGTCAACACGGTCGGCCCGGGCCGCATCGACACCGAGCGCGTCGCCCAGCTCGACCAGATCTGGGCCGAGCAGAAGGGCATCACCTATACCGACCAACGTCACCAGTCGGAAAACACCATCCCGCTCGGTGCCTACGGAGAACCTGCCGATTTCGCGCGGATCGTGGTGTTCCTCTGCTCGGAGGCCAACGCTTACCTCACCGGGCAGAACCTGCTCATCGACGGCGGGATGGTGGGCGCTTATTGAAGCGGGCGCGCTCGGTTACCCGATCCGCACTACCTCGCCCGTGCGCGCCGATTCCTCGGCGGCGAGGCAGGCCCGCACCGCCTCGCGGCTCTCTTCGGGGGTGATGACCGACGGAGTCTCATTTTTCAGCACGCAGTCGGCGAAGTATTCCAGCTCGTCCCGCAAGGCGCCGCGGAGCTGGCCGCGCATGTCGGGCCAGTAGGTGGTGTCGGGACAGCGGGAACCGTCCTTGTCCACGATCATGAGATTCGGGTGGGTGTCGTGGATGGACACGGAGCCCTCGGTGCCCACGATCTCCAGCCGCTCATCAATCTGGAACGGAGTGGTGTCGGGCAGGCACCAGACGGATTCCAGGATGCAGCTGGCGCCGTTTTCCAGCCGGTACATGACTTGGCCGAGATCGGGATTGGCGTGGTCGCGGAACTGCACCGTCTGGGCGTAGGCGCTGACGGCTCTGGAGCCGCTCATCCAGAACATCAGATCGGTATCGTGAACACAGTCGCCGATGATGGGGCCGATCTTGTCCAGCACGCTGGCGCCGACCCAGGCCGGGAGATTGCGGCGGGCGTACATGGAGAGGACGCGCCCGATCTTCCCGGCGGCGATGGCTTCTCGGGCGGCGGCGTAGCGGGGATTGAAGCGGCAGATGTGGCCCACCATGAAGTGTCCGCTCGCATGTTTCGCCGCTTCCACGATGGCGTCGCAATCGGCGACGGTGGAGGCCATCGGTTTTTCCAGAAAGACGTGCTTCCCCGCCGCGAGCGCCGCCACGGTGGGATCGACGTGCTGGTCCCACATGGTGGTGATGCTGACCGCCTCGATCTCGGGATCGGCCAGCAGGGCGTGGTAGTCGGCGTAGCGCTTCGCTTCCGCGACCCTGAACCGGTCGCCGACCTCCTTGAGGCGCGATTCCGTGCGGGTGCAGATGGCGGCGATTTCCACCTGGGGGATGCCCGAGAGGGCTTCGCAGTGTTTCTCGCCAAACCAGCCGAGTCCGATGATTCCCATTTTCACTTGTCTCATGCCCGCGATGATGGCCGAGGATCCTCCCCAGAGGCAAGCGCGCGATGACGCGGGCGTCAGGGAAAAAGATGGGTTGCCGCACCGTTATAGTTTCCTTACCCGCCTCCCCCGTTGCCAATCGGCGAGGCTGGTCTAAACTCGGCGCATGCTCGATATCCGATTGTTGCGCGAGGATCCGGAAGGGATCAAGGAACGGCTCAAGACCCGGGGCGGGGACGCCTGGGGGCTGGTCGACGAGGTGCTGGCCTGCGACGAGAAACGCCGCTCCGGCGAGACGGAACGCCAGGCGCTCCAGGGCGAACGCAACCGCATCTCCAAGGAAATCGGGATCAGGAAGAAAGCCGGCGAGGACACTTCGGCCATTGAGGCGGAGGTGCGCGGCATTGGCGACAAGATCAAGCGGATCGGTGAGGAGGCCGACGCGGCGGACGCGCGCCAGCGGGAGCTGCTGCTGAGCATTCCCAATCTACCGCATGCCGATTGCCCGGTGGGCGGGGACGAAACCGCCAATCCGGAAATCCGTCAGTGGGGGGAGAAACCGACCTTCGAGGGTTTCGAGCCACTCGATCACGTGGCCCTGGGCGAGAAGCTGGGCCTGTTCGATTTCGAGCTGGCGACAAAGATCAGCAGCAGCGGTTTCGTGGCGTTCACCGGTCCCGGGGCGCGTCTGCAGCGCTCCCTGATCCAGTTTTTGCTCAATCTCCATTCCGGCGAGCATGGCTACCGGGAGGTGTATCCGCCTTTCATCGTCAACCGCGACTGCATGTATGGCACGGGCCAGTTGCCGAAGTTCGAGGATGACATGTACGGGCTGGAGGAGAACGCCTTTTTCCTCGCGCCCACGGCCGAGGTGCCGGTGACGAATCTTTACCGCGAAATGATCGTGAGCGCGGAGGATTTCCCCATCAAGACCACGGCCTACACACCCTGTTTCCGGCGCGAGGCGGGATCGGCGGGTCGCGAGAGCAAGGGGATGATCCGCATGCACCAGTTCGACAAGGTGGAGCTGGTCAACATCACGCACCCGGACCAGTCGATGGCCCAGCTGGAGCAACTGACGGCGGAGGCGGAGAAGGTGCTGCAACTGCTGGGCCTGCATTACCGCGTTGTGGAACTCTGCACGGGCGACATCGGATTCAGCGCGGCCAAGACCTACGATATCGAGGTGTGGGCGCCGGGCCACGGGGCCTATCTGGAAGTGTCGAGCTGTTCGAATTTCGCCGACTACCAGGCCCGCCGGATGCGGCTGCGCTACAAGGACGAGGATGGCAGGAACCAGTTCTGCCACACCCTCAACGGCAGCGGCACGGCGCTGCCGCGTCTCTATGTGGCGCTGATCGAGACTTATCAGCAGGTGGACGGATCGATCCGCCTGCCGGAGGTGTTGCGACCGTATTTCGGCTCGGACACGATCCCCTGTGGCTGAGTGGTGAAGGATGGAAAACGGGCGGGCCATGGACGCGGAGTTTGTCGCCAGTCTCGCCCGCGACTACGCGCCGGGGCGAAAGGCGCTGATCGGCGTGTCGGGCGGGCGCGATTCGGTGGCGCTGCTGCACGCGCTGAAGTCGGCGGGTTTCGCGAAGCTGGTGGTCTGTCATCTGGATCACGGCCTGCGTGGACGCGCCTCGACCGGGGACGCGAAATTCGTCCGTCGGCTGGCGACGCGGTGGGGTTTTCCCGTGGAGATCGGCAAGGCGGATGTGGCCGGACTGGCCGGGGCGCGGAAGCTTTCGCTGGAAACGGCGGCACGAGAGGCGCGGCACGCGTTTTTCGCCGCGCGGGCGCGGGAGCATCGGTGTGGCCGCCTGTTCCTGGCGCATCATGCCGACGACCAGGTGGAGACGGTGTTGCACCAGCTTTTCCGCGGCAGCGGGCTCACCGGACTGGGCGGGATCGCGCCGGAGAGCCAACTGACCATCGGGCGACGGCGGCTCACCTGCCTGCGACCGCTGCTCGGCGTGTGGCGCGAGGAGATCGCCGCCTACCTCGCGGCGCATCGGTTGAGCCATCGCGAGGATGAGAGCAACGCGTCGCGGGAGCTATCCACCCGCAACCGCTGGCGCCTGGATCTGCTGCCCGCCATCGAGCGCGCCCTGGGTCGTGATCCCCGGCCGGCCGTGTGGCGGCTGGCGGAGATGGCCCGCGACGAGGAGGCCGCGATATCCGCGGAGATCGCGGTGGTGTTTTCCGGAATCGTCCGGGGAGAACGTCTGTCGCTGGCCCCGTTGCGCGCCCTGCCGGTGGCGTGGCAACGCCGGGTGTTGAAGCGTTGGCTGATGGAGCGCGGCGTTCCCGACATCGGGTTCGATCTCGTGGAGCGGGTCCGCGCCATCCTGCCGCCGAGAGGGGCTCCGGCGGCCAAGGTGAACCTGCCCGGTGGGGGGCACGCGCGACGCCGGGCCGGCGAGTTGCTTCACGAGCCGGGCGGACGCGGCGCTAATGGCCCGCGGAGTTGACGCGGCTCAGTTCTCCGCGACCCCGGCGCTGGCGGTGGCCGTGGAAGGATCGACGATGGCCATCATGCTCTCGATCTTGGACTTCATTGTCTCGACTTCCGCCTGGGTGAAAGTCTTGTTTTCCGGCACATCGAGAGTCAGGCCGAGATCCTCCAGTCCGGCGGCGAGCGCCTGGATGTGTTCCAACTCCTGCACGGAGGGCTCGAGCGTCTGGATGGATTGGAAAAAATAATCGACGATGTCGTGCCGGGCCAGCACCCGGGTCTTGTCCGCGTGGTAATCCTCCAGCGAGGCCACGCAAGCGATTTGAAACGCGCGCAACCAGCCGCCGAGGCTGATGAGGTGGGCGGCGTCGACATCGCGCAGCAGCACCATCTCCGCCTCGACATCGCGCTGGGTTTTCGCCAGTTCGCCCTTCAGCTCCCCCCATTCACCGAGCGCGCTGTGCTCGAGCAGGCTCTTGGTGTGGCGTGAGAGGCGGGTGCCGGCGCCCAGCACCTGCGCGTGTTTCCAGAGCGCGCGCCCGACCTGCTCGAGATCGAGGAGTTTTTCCGATTCCACCACCAGGAAACCGTCGGCGATGAGCCCCCCCAGCGTCAGGGCCAGTCGGGTGCGGTCCTTGGGCGTGTTGACGGGGATATCCCGTTTCAGCTTCTCATACGGCAGCGGGCGGAGCCGATCAAGATCCTCGAAAATCTTGCGGATGGAGGGAGCGGTGAAGCTGTTCACCCCGAACTCCTCGCGGACATGCTCATCCTCCAGCAGATCTTCCGGAATATCCTGTGCCCGCAAACCCGAAAGTGGCGCGACGAGCAAACCGACGACCAGCGAGGCCGTGATAAAGAGGGCGCGACGGTTCATGGGTGTAGTGAGGCGGAAGGCCCCGGGGCAACAGACTCCGGAAACGATAGTAAGCGAGCCGGGCTTGAACGCCAGTGAAATTCCGCTCCCGCAAGCGCGGTGGCGAATTCACCGAAGCTTGGCATATTTTGACAGTCGGCCTATCTTGACCAATAGCACCCGAACCCCTCCCGCTTCCCCCGCATGTGGTCCCCGATTACCCGTTCACTCCTCGTCGTCTTGCCGGCCATCGCGATGCTTTGCTCCTGCGGCACCGACAATCTCCACATCGTCGAAATTTCCGTGCCGCAGCAACGCATGGCCGTCTACCGCGAGGGCGTCCGCATCCGTGAATATCCCGTCTCCACCTCCAAGTTCGGGCTGAGTGATCAACCCGGCAGCAATCACACCCCTCTGGGCGCCATGCGTGTGGCGAAAAAAATCGGGGACGGGGCGCCTCCGGGAGCGGTGTTCAAGGATCGTGTCCCCACCGGGGAAATTCTCGCCCCCAACACCCCCGGACGCGATCCCATCGTGTCCCGCATCCTGTGGCTGGAAGGCACCGAGTCGCGGAACGCCAACGCCTTCGCCCGCTACATCTACATCCACGGCACCCCCGAGGAGAGTGCCATCGGCACGCCCGCCAGCTACGGTTGCGTCCGGATGCGGTCGATGGATGTCATCGATCTCTACAACATCGTCGGCCGCGGCGCGCGGGTCTACATTGTGAACCTGCCCCTCCAGGGTCCGGCGACCCCGGCCTCACCTCCCCCGGCTTGACCGAAATCGGGAGCGCGGCTCGTAGATTCCCCCCTTGACACCGAAACGGCACGGCATAAATTCCGGGCCGCTTTTTCAACGGCAGAAATTCAGAACGCAGACAATCCCATCCGATGGCCAATTCCCGATCCGCTCTCAAACGCGTGCGCAAGACCCAGCGTCAGACGGCGCGGAACAAGATGCTCAAATCACGCGTCAAGACCTTCCGCAAGCGCGTGGTCTCCGCCATCGATTCCGGCGATGCCAAGGCCGCGCAGGAAGCGCTGGGCCTTCTCGCCTCCGCCGCCGACAAGGCCGGCCGCGGTCGCGTCATTCATCCCAATGCCGCCAGCCGACTGAAAAGCCTCTACACCAAGCGCATCGCCGCGCTCGGTTGACGCCTTTCCCTCTCCGGTTTCCCCCGGAGGCGCTGTCCCGATCTCCCCCCTCGAAACCCAGGGCGACCGCGTCCGGGAGAGGCGAGTCGGGACAAATTCGTTGATTTTTATTGAGAGTGTGCTAAGCGCAGAAGGCGGTTCGCCCCGTATACCATCGGGCCGACTTTTGCCGCTCACCGAGTTACCCACCCCACCCCGCCCCACCGGACCCATGGCCGCCGCTTCGAACATCGTCGCTTTCCCCGGCTCGTCGGCACCGCTCAAACCCGGTCGGGGCCACGGATCTACAGACATGAGAAGCGATCTAGTCGAAGCAGCGTCCAAAGTCATCACCGAGCCACCGGTCCTGATCAACATGGTTTCCCGTCGTGTGAAACAGCTCAACCAGGGACGCTCCGCGCTCGTGGAAGTCGAGCCCCGCATGGGCAGCGCCGATATCGCGCTCAAGGAAATCATCGAGGGAAAAATCGTCGCGGAGAAGCCCGACGGCGACGCCTGAGGCGCTCCCCACCACCCGCCCGGCGCGGGGGGAGTCCCTTTGATTTTCTCCTTTTCCCATCCGAAGCGGCCGGGACGGCCCGGTCTGAAAAAGCCGGAGGTCGCTCGGCCGTCCTCATGCACGCCCTCATGAGTGATATCGCCACCAATCGCCAGGCCCGGCGCGACTACCACATCATCGAGACGTGGGAGGCCGGGATTTCCCTGCGCGGCACCGAGGTGAAATCCATCCGCGAGGGAAAAATCAACCTCAAGGACGCCTTCATCCGCGTGGAAAAAGGCGAGGCTTGGCTCTACCAATGCGACATCCAGCCCTGGGCCTCCGCCAGCCACGAGCAGCACGAAGCCAAGCGCACCCGCAAACTACTGCTGCACCGGCGCGAGATCGACAAGATGCACGCCATCTCGGACATCAAGGGCAACGCCCTCGTCGCCCTCCGCGCCTACTGGAAAAACGGGCGAGTCAAAATCGAAATCGGGGCCGGCAAGGGCAAGAGCCACACCGACCAGCGCGAGGATGTGAAAAAGCGCGACCAGAAACGCGAGATGGATCGCGAGATGGCGCGCTTCAACAAGCGGAAGTGACCGAGGCGGCGGACCAAACAGGGTTGGGTCGCGGACCCTACCCTGTCAGGTGGCCGGTCACAGCCCGAGCAACTGACGCATCGTGGGCGTGGCCTCGTTCATGGCGCGGTTACGACCGGCCCGGACCAGGATCTCGCCGACCAGATCGGCATCGGTCCGCCGATGACCGGGGAACAGCTTTTCCCGCTCGCCACCGTCGGCGAGCCGCCAGGTGAGGCGCCAAAATCCCGAGTCGGCCTCATGGCGCAGCGTCACGCCTCCCGCGGTTCCCAGGCGGATGTGAAGTTGTCCGATGGCTTCGTCGCCACTTTCCTCCGGTAGGCGCTCGCGACAGGTGATCTCCAGACGCCCGCGCGCGGCGGTGGTTTGAAAGAGAAAACGCCCCGCGCTCGAGGCTTTCCCATCGAGGCGTCCGCCGAGGCGTCCCGCGATCCAGGCCGACAGCCATAGCGCCGGCAATCGCTGACCGGGCAGGTGGATGATGTCGAATCCCTCCAGGCTCGGCAGCGCCTGACGGGCGGCGGGATCGTCGAACACGCGCGCGATGGCGGTGCGCACCGGATGGCTGCGAGTGTAGGCGAGGTCGTGGGCGACGAAGGCGCCTCCGCTTTCCTCCAACGCGCGCTGGAGACGGAGAAACTGGTTGGCCGGGCGATCCCAGGTGGCGCTGTCGAAGAGGAAACGGTCGAGTCGGCTGTAGAGCCGCTCCTCGAAGACGTCGGACAACTCCCCCCGCCACCAGAAGATGAGCGGCAGGTCGGAGTCAAGATGGGCGAAGACCGTGTTTCGCACCAGGCTGGCGTCGGCGCCCGAGAGGAGGAAGGACACTTGTTCGGTGCAGACGGTTTTTTCCCCCTGCTCGGAAAGTCGGCAGTGGGCCTGGATCCAGGAGCGGACGGTCGGCGCGCCCCCGGCGCGGGCGAGTATGAGAATGGCCCGGCAGGCGGTCTCGCGGGTGAGTTCCTCGATGGTGGCGGACAGCTCGCGGGCGGAGGCCGCCTCCTCGGCGTAGACGGCGAGATTCATCAGCGAGGCGCGGGCGATACCGGCGGGATTGTCGCCTCCGTCTCCCTGTCCGCCGGTGAAAAACCGATGCAGCTCGGCGTCGATATCGCCCACGGGCACTTCGCAGCCGAGGCTCTGGAGTTCGGATTCGTCGATCACAGCCGTCGCCATTGGTGGTTCCTTTCCTTGAGCAGGCTGTCCGCCTCTTTCGGCCCCCAGGAGCCGGCCGGATACTCGGCCATCACGGGTGGGCTGGCGGAGTGGTGCCAGGCGTTCTCGATCTCGTCGATGTAGGCCCAAGCCTGCTCGACTTCGTCATCGCGGGCGAAGAGGGTGGCGTCCCCGGCCATGGCGTCGAGCAGCAGGCGCTCGTAGGCTTCGGGCCCACTGCCGCCGAATGAGGTCTGGTATTCGAAATCCATTTTCACCGGCTGGAGGCGGGCGGCGGGTCCGGGCAGTTTCGAGCGCATGCCCAGGGAGATGCCCTCGTTGGGCTGGATGCGGATGACGAGCACATTTCCCGGCGCGGCCTCGGCGCCGGGCAGGGCGTTGAACAGCACTTTGGGGGCCTGTTTGAAGTGGATGGAAATCTCGGTCGCCTTCTTCGGCAGCCGTTTGCCCATGCGGATGTAGAAGGGCACGCCCTCCCAGCGCCAGTTGTCGATCATCACCCGCAGGGCCACGTAGCTCTCTGTCAGCGAGCCGGGATTCACCCGATCTTCGCGGCGATAGCCGACCACCGGCACGCCGTTGACGGTGCCGGCGGTGTACTGGGCGCGGACGACATTCTCGGCGACGGATTTTTCCCCGGTGATGGGCCGGAGGCATTTGAGGACTTTCACTTTCTCATCGCGTACTCCGTTGGCGCTGAGATCGGCGGGCGGCTCCATGGCGATGAGGCTGAGCAGCTGCAGCAGGTGATTCTGCACCATGTCGCGCAGGGCGCCGGCGGTGTCGTAGTAGCCGCCCCGGCCGCCCTCCATGCCGAGGTGTTCGGCGCAGGTGATCTGGACGTGATCGACGCAGCGGTTGTTCCACAGCAGTTCGAAGAGGGAGTTGGCGAAGCGCAGCACCATGATGTTCTGCGCGGTCTCCTTGCCGAGGTAATGGTCGATGCGGTAGGTGTCGCGTTCGGGAAAAGTCTCGCTGACGATGCGATTCAGGTGGCGCGCGCTGGGCAGGTCGACGCCGAATGGCTTTTCCACCACCACGCGGGTCCAGCCCCGTTCGCGGGGTTGGTTGAGTCCCGCCGCGCGGAGGTTGCCGAGGATGTCGTCGAAAAATTCCGGGGCCGAGGCGAGGTAGAACAGGCGGTTCCCGCTGCCGCCCTCCTGATCGAGGGCGTCGAGCCGGTCGCGGAGACGCTCGTAACCGGCGAGATCCTGGAACTCGCTCTGGTGGTAGAATACCGAGCGGGAAAACTGCTCCCAGAGCGCGTCGTTGTGTCCCTTGCGTGATACCTTGCGATTGAGCTTTTCGAGGTCGGAGCGGAATTCGTCGTCCGATTTTTCCCGACGGGCGAAGCCGATGACCTTGAGGCCGGCCGGTAGATCGCCCTCGCCGGAGAGATTGTAGAGCGCGGGAATCAGCTTCCGGTGGGTGAGGTCGCCGGTGGCGCCAAAGATCACCAGGGTGCAGGACTCGGGACGATTCCGGAGATCCAGGTCGTCTTCGTGGAAAGGATTGTCGTTCATGAAAGTCGGCGTGGAGACGGGGACGGTCTCCGGGTTCGGAGCAGGATACATTCCGGCCTCAGCGGCATCCCTCAAACCGAATTCTTTGACAGGTGGGATTTGCCGCCTTTCGATCCTCCCCGCCATGCCATACAAGCCGAAGAATGAACCTTTCCCGCTCCCGTTCGAGTTGTACCCGGACGATTGGTTCACCCGACTGGGCGCGGGCGAGGTCTTCCCGGAGCGGTCCGACGCCTTCACGGAGGTGGATCTGGGCTGTGGCGACGGGGGCTTTCTCATCGCCATGGCGCGGCATTATCCGGAGAGAAATTATCTCGGTGTGGAGCGCCTGCTGGGCCGGGTGCGCAAGGTCTCGCGCGAGGCCCGCAAGGGGGCTCTGGAGAATGTGCGGGCGCTGCGCCTGGAGACCACCTACGCCGTGGAGTGGCTGCTGCCGCGCGCTTTTGCCGACCGTGTCCACCTGCTGTTTCCCGATCCCTGGCCGCGGAAAAAGCATCACAAACGTCGCCTCATGTGCCAGTCGACTTTTTTGCGATCCCTCCACGATCTGCTCAAGCCGGGCGGCGAGTTCCTTTTCAAGACCGACCATGAGGAATACTTTGCCGCGGCGGAGGAATCGGTGGGCGACCTCGGGTTTTTCGAACGCCTGCCCTGGCCGGAGGATGAATACTATCCGGTGACCGATTTCGAAAAACTCTGGCGGGCGGAGGGGCGAAACATCCAGGGCCTGCGTCTGAAACGACGCGCCGGGGGAGAGATCACCACCGCACCCGGTCCGCGCTGAGAATGCTACGCCGCTCGCCGCTCGCCGTCTCCAGGATCAGCTCGCCCTCGGGGCCGACATCGACCGCGACCCCGGTGATCTCCCGCGTTCCGCTGAGCACGTTGATCGGTTTGCCGCGCAACCAGGCACGACGCATCAGCTCATCACGCACCATCGAGAAGTCCGAGGTCAGCTCGCCGGGGTAGAGTCCGGCCCATTCGGCGAGAATGGCGGCGGCGAGAGTGTTGCGGTCGATGAGGTGACCGGTGTGAGCCCTCAAGGTGGTCGCCAGATCGCGAATCTCCGGCGGGAACCGCTCCGGTGAGAGGTTCACATTCAGTCCGATCCCGAGAACGGCGGCGGGTGGCTGCCCTTGGGCGGCGCGTGATTCCACGAGGATGCCCGCCACTTTGCGGTCGGCGAGATAGACATCGTTGGGCCATTTCAGCATCGGTGGGGGCAGCGCGGGAAAGCGCCGTTCCAGGGCTCGGCACAATGCCAGGCCGGCCAGGTGGGGCAGGCGCGTCCAGGCGGCCAACGGCACTGGCGGGCGCAGGAGCAAGCTGAAAAGCAGATTCGTGCCCGGCGGGGAGATCCAGGCATCGCCCCGGCGTCCGCGTCCGGCGGATTGGCTCTCGGCGAAAACGACGGTGCCCTCCGGCGCACCGCGCCCGGCGAGATGGAGGATGTCGTCATTGGTGGAGACGGTCTGCTCGACCACGCGCAGTTCGTGACCCGCCGCCAGACGCGGTCCGAGAGCGTCCTCCAGGGCGCGACGGATCGCCCGGGCATCGAGCGGCGTGTCGTCGATCATGCCTCGCTCCCGAGCGATTGGAGATCCAGGGCGAGATCCGCCGCGGTGGCCGAGTGGGTGAGTGCGCCGACAGAGATCGCGTCGACGCCGGTGGAGGCGATGTCGGCGATGGTGTCGAGATTCACCCCGCCGCTGGCTTCCAGCAGGAGGCGGGGAGCTTTCTCATTTCTCAGCGCCACCGCCGCCCGCAACTGGTCGAGGCTCATGTTGTCGAGCAGGATCACATCGACGCCGTCGAGTGCGAGGAAAGTCGCGACCTGATCGAGACGATCCGCCTCCAACTCGATGAAGGCGGTGTCGGGGAACTGCTCGCGCACCGCCCGGATGCCGGCCTCAAGAGCGGTGGCGCGATCCTCGGCGATGAGATGATTGTCCTTCACCATGACCGCGTCGTGGAGGCCGAGCCGGTGGTTGTGCCCGCCGCCGGCGCGGACGGCGGCCTTTTCCAGCAGGCGCCAGCCGGGGGTGGTCTTGCGGGTGTCGAGCACACGCACCGCCGGGTTGGCGGCGGCTTGCACATAGCGGCGCGTGAGGGTGGCGATGCCGCAGAGCCGTTGCAGGAAATTGAGCGCGGTTCGCTCGGCGGTGAGGATGGATCGTGTCGCGCCCCGGACCGTGATGATCGTCTCGCCGGCGGTCGCGGATTCGCCGTCTTTTTTCCCCAGCGTGATTTCCAAGGTGGGATCGATTTTTCTCAGCACCGCCTCGGCCACGGGTAGGCCCGCCACCTGGAGATCCTGCCGCGCGACGATGAGACCGACCGACCGGTGTGAGGCCGGGACGAAGCAGCGCGCGGTGAGGTCGCCCCGGGTGCCGAGGTCTTCGGACAGGGCCAGATCGATCAATGGCGCGGCGACCGCGGCCAGTTCGGAGTCAGTCATAGCGGACCCAATGAACGGGAGAATGGCCGGGGCGCGAGAAAATTCACGGTTTCGGCAGGGCCTTTTCGATCACGACCGCGACCTGTTCGGCCAGGGCGCGGGAGCCTTCCGGAGTGAAGTGCACATTCGCGGGACGCTGGATTTCGGCGAGTCGTTCCCGGGCGAAGGTGTGGAGATCATCGGTGGGGATGCCTTTTTCCTCCATGATTTTCGCGGCGATGGCGTTGTAGACGGCGTCATCGCCGGGGAGTCGACCCTGCGCTCCCTCGGGCACCGGCGTGGTGTTGCGCCAGATGAGCTTGGCGCCGGTCTTCTGGAGGCGATCCACCAACAGCCGCAGATTTTTCTCATACTCGGCCGGTGGCACCTGCTGTTTTGAGTTGGGATCCTTGGGATCGGCGAGACCCTTGCCATTGGCGTCCTGGTATTTCAGGTCGTGGAGGCCCCAGTTGAAATGGATCACGTCCCATTTCTTTCCGGCGCCGCCGGACTCCAGCCAGGTGTCGAGATTGGCGAGGCCGAGCGTGGTGGGGCCGCAGTTGGCTTTGGGTCGGTGGACGTTGGCTTTGCCGGCGAGCAGCTCCCGCACATCAAGAGTGTAACCAATGGAAATGGAATCGCCGATGAGAAGAACGCGCGGCAGACCCTCGACATCCTCGATCTGCACGAGCGGGGAGGGCGCTTTGGGCTTTTCCGCCTGGGCCATGGCGGCCAGGGGCAGGACGAGGGAGAGCGCGGTGGTGAGTAGGCTTTTCATGCCGCCAACTGTGGGGTCGGGACGGGATCGCGACAATTCCGAAATTGCGTCCAGAGGCCGGATGCGGGATGCTCGGCGCATGACGCCCCACTTTCTGGATTCGCCTCTCGGCCATCATCTTCAGGATCGAAAACTCGTCGCCGTGCTCGTGATCGACCGGGTGGAGGACGCGGTGCCGGTGGCGGAGTCGCTCCTCGCGGGAGGGGTCGACATCATGGAGCTGACCCTGAGGACGGAAGCGGCGATCGACGCCCTGTTGGCGATACGTCGGGCGGTGCCGGAAATGACAGCCGGGGTGGGTACCATCCTCACGAAAAAGCAGGCCGAGCTGGCCCACTCCGCCGGGGCGGCCTTCGGCGTGGCGCCGGCGGTGAACCGGGAAGTGGCGAGACACGCGATGGATCTGGGGCTGCCTTTCGCGCCGGGTATCATGACGCCGACGGACATCGACCAGAGCATCGAACTCGGTTGCCATCTGCTGAAGTTTTTTCCGGCTGAATCGTCGGGCGGTCTGGCGCATTTGCAAAACATCGCCGCCCCCTATCTGCATCTGGGCCTGAAGTTCATCCCCCTCGGCGGGATCGGTCCGGGTAATCTCCTCGACTATCTTCGCAGCCCGCTCATCGCCGCCGTGGGCGGTAGCTGGTTGGCGCCGCGAGAGCTCATCGCGACCGGCGACTGGAAAAAAATCGAATCCCGCGCGCGCGAGGCGCGGGAAAAAGTCGGTGAAATCTGAACTTCGAAACCCCGATACCATGAAACGCCTCTCTCTGGCAGCCCTGGCCTTCCTGTCACTCTCCTTTCCGCTGTCCGCGGAGGAGGCACCTCCAGTCCGGGTGGAAAACATCCGCCGCGCCTATCACAACGGCGAGCACAACGCTTTCACCGATCTGATCCGCTGGCGGGGCAAGTTCTGGCTCACCTTTCGCAGTTGTCCCGACGGCCACATGGTCTTTCCCAGCTCATCGATCCGGGTGCTGAGGAGCGACGACGCCCGGGAGTGGGAGGAGGTGTATCGATTCTCCGTCGCCCGTCGGGACACGCGCGATCCGCATTTCCTGGAGTTTGGGGGCAAGCTGTTCCTCTACACCGGCACCTGGTGGTCGGGTGACGGTGAGTTGCCGCGCGAGAAATACAACCTCAACCAGCATCTCGGTTACGCGGTTCACACCGCGGATGGCGAGAGCTGGAGCGAGCCCGTGCCCTTGGAAGGAACCTACGGGCACTACATCTGGCGCGCGGCGGCCCACGAGGGCAAGGCTTATCTCTGTGGTCGGCGCAAGCTCGACTATTCCGAGGAGGAGGGTGGCGCGGGGGCCACGCGGGTGGTGCAGTCGGCCATGCTGGAGAGTGATGACGGGTTGGTGTGGAGATTCCATTCCCTGTTCCAGGAGGATCGGGGCGATGAGACCGCCTTTCTCTTCGAGAATGACGGGTCTCTGCTCGCCGTGAGCCGCAGCGGTGGCCAGCCCGCGCAACTGGTCAGGGCCGTGGCGCCGTGGATCGAGAAAACGCGGAAGGATCTCCCCGGCTACATCGGCGGCCCGCTGCTGGCGCGCTGGGGCGGACGCTACCTGGTGGGCGGGCGGCAAAACACCACCGAGGGACCCAGGACCGTGCTCTACTGGCTGGTAGGCGACGAACTGGAGCAGTTCGCGGAACTGCCCAGCGGCGGGGACAATTCCTACCCGGGATTCGTGGAACTCGACGACGGTCGCGGCCTCGTCTCATGGTATTCCAGCCACGAAACCGACGCCGAAGGGAAGCCTGTCACCGCGATCTATCTGGCGGAGCTGGTGATCGAAAACTAGGGCTTTTCCCCGTTGCCATCGTCGCAATCAAGGCTTCCCTGACCGGAGATGAACGATCCCGAAACAGAACGCAACGTCCTCGGTGGCGAGTTGAAGCCCTGTGGTTTCGATCCGCTGACCGGCTTCTATCGTGACGGCAGCTGCCGGGTGGGGCCGGATGATGTCGGTTGCCACGGGGTCTGCGCCGAGGTCACGGCGGAGTTTCTCGCGTTCAGCAAAGCCGCGGGCAATGATCTCAGCACGCCGATGCCGGCCTACGGATTTCCCGGATTGAAGCCCGGAGACCGCTGGTGCGTCTGTGCCGGTCGATGGAAAGAGGCGCTTGATGCCGGCTATGCCTGCCCGGTGGTGCTGGAGGCGACCAGCGAGGAGGTGTTGCGCCATGTGTCGCGCAGTATTCTCGAGGAGTATGCGCTCGATGATGTGGTGGCCGGCGAAGACGACTGACAGCGAAGGTATTCCCTGGCGCAACCCCGATGGCTCTGGCAGTATCGTGATCATGAAACCTGGTGGGTGGATTTCGTCTTGGTGGCATTTGACGGCGGCGGCTTGCGCCTTGCTGCTGGCCGCTTGTCAGCAGTCGGCGCCTCCACCGGCCACCGCGACGCGACAGCCGGTTTTCGCGCCCTCCCCCGCGGTGGCGGGTGCCGCGCCTACGGCGTCGGACGATTCCGTTCCGGCGATCGCCCAGCGCGAGGTCATTCGCAGGCGGGAACAGATTCGCCGGATGGATGAGGCCGCGCTGCGGGCCAGTCAGGCGATGGCCGAGGACGATCTCGAGGGCGCGGTGAGCGGCTATCGGCGGGCCGTGGACGGGCTGCCTTGAGCCGGGTCACGGGTGACAGCGAAGCCGCGCGGGCCTAGATTGTCGCGGAACCCCCTCATGGACCGCGCCCGCATGGAAGATCTGAGGAATCCGCTCGTTTACCCGGAGCGGCCTGAAGCGGTGGAGTTGTTGCAGACGCACCTGTCCGTGGTCTGTCTGGCGGGCGAGTCGGCCTACAAATTGAAGAAATCAATCCGTCTGCCCTTCGCGGATTTCTCGACTCTGGAAAAGCGAAAACACTACTGCGAGGAGGAATTGCGGCTCAATCGTCGGCTCTGTCCACAGGTCTACCGGGGGGTGATTCCGCTACGGCGCGCTGCCGACGGCACGCTATCCTTCGCGGGTGAAGGCGACGGTGAGATCGTGGATTACGCGGTCTTGATGTGCCGGCTGCCCTCGAACCGCATGCTGGACGCGCTGCTGGAATCGGGCGAGGTCTGTGGGAAGGATATGGAAAGGATCGCGGCGCTGATGAACGACTTTCACGCCCGGGCGGACAGGGGGGAGGAAGTGGCACGACTCGGTTCTCCGGAAAGATTGCGCGAGATCGCGATGGCGAATTTTTCCGAAACACGCGGACAGGTGGGGGAGGGTGGTGTTTTTTCGAAACGCCTGCACGCGGCTCTGGAGAGGCGGACCGGCGAGGATTTCGACCGTCATCTGGCTCGCATGAAAGAGCGGGTCACCAGGGGCCGGGTGGTAGACGGGCACGGCGATCTGCACGCGCGCAACCTCTGCCTGACCGAGCCACCCGCCATCTACGATTGTATCGAGTTCGAGCCCGGGTTTCGCTGCGGGGATGTCGCCACCGAGCACGCTTTCCTGATCATGGATCTGCGATACCGTCGGCGCCCGGATTTGGCGGAGAAGTATCTGAATGCCGTGATGGATGGCAGCGGTGATCGCGAGATCCGAACCCTGACGCCTTTCCTGCTGCGCTATCGGGCGATGGTGCGGGCCAAGGTGGACGCGATCACCGCTGGGGAAAGCGAACTCGGCGAGACAGCGCGTCGGGAGGCGGCCGATGGCGCGCGGCTCCACTTGCGTTTGGCGGCCGCGTCGGTGGTGGAAGAGGAGGGCCCGTGGTGGCTGATGTTCTCCGGCTTGCCGGGCTCTGGAAAATCGAGCATCGCCGGGGAGCTGATGCGAGCCTCAGGTGGCGCCTGGCCGCTTCTGTCCAGTGATCGGATTCGGAAAGAACTGGCGGGCGTCGCGCCGAACGACCCGTTGCCGGAGAGTTACTACGCCGCCGCTTTCTCCCGTCGCACCTATGGGGAACTTCGTGGGAGGGCAAGCCGGGCGACTCGGGATGGCGCGGCGGTGGTTGTGCTCGACGCGAACTTTCGGGAGCGGGACGAGCGTGCCTTGACCCGGAAAGCCGCGCGCGAGGCCGGGGCGAGGCTGGCGATCCTGAGGGTGGATGCCGACGAGAAGGTCGTGACAGGACGTCTGGAACGCAGAGTGGAGGATCCCGCCGCCGAAAGCGACGCGGGTCCCGCCGTTTATCGGCGGTTGGCGGAGGCTTATGAGGCGCCTGTCGACGGGGAAGCCGAACGGCTCATACCCGTGTCGGGTGAGGAGCCCCCGAGCGACAGCGCGGATGAGATACTCGCCGGCATCATGGAGTGTTGAAAGGCCATGAATGGAGGAAGCAGTCGGAAAAAAGCTTGGCCACGCCAAAATATAGCTTAATAGTCATATAAGAAATTTACCAACATGAAAGCGACCTCCATCCTCACACTCGCGTTCGTGCTCACAGCGTGGTCCGTTTTCGGTCAAGCTCCCGGGAAGGGGCAGGGACGCATGAGCGATGATTTCCGCGGAGTTATTCACTCGTTGTTTGCTTCTCACGAGGCGTTCGACCGCACCGTGGAGCTAACCAAGGAAGGCTACCGGGCCAGGACGATCACGGAGGATGCCGAGTTGGCGACCTTGCTCCAGAAGCATGTCGTCCAGATGGCGGAGCGGCTCGACGGCGGCATGAGCGTGCGACATTGGGATCCCGCCTTCGCGGAGATGCGTGAGTACTACGATGACATGGAAGTGAGCGTGGAGAACATCGCCGGTGGAGTCCAGGTGACGGTGGTGGGCAAGACTCACGAGGCGATCAAGGTGGCGCGGAATCATGCCGCGATCGTGAGCGGCTTTGTCGAGAAGGGCGAAACCCGGATGCGCGCCACCCATGCCACCGCCTTGAAAGGCAAGCCATCGAAGGCGAACGACAAGTCGAAGAAATAGCGGCGCTGGCGGCATACATCACCGAGACTGGGAAACCATGAAACGAACCTCCTTGCTTATCACTCTCATCTGGTTGACCGCCTTTTTGATGGTCGCCTGTGACCGCGACGAGACCGAGCCGGAGAACGTGTCGGAAAACAGCCCGACCGCAGCGGAGCGGGTGCGGGTGGTCGAGATGGGCCAGGCCGCCTCCGAGGCCTTGATCCAAAGTCTCGGGGGGCAATTGAAAGCCGCCCTGGAGAGCGGCGGACCCGTCCAGGCGATCCTCGTCTGCCAGCAGGCCGCCTTGCCCCTCACGACCGCCGCCGGGGAATCCTTCGAAGGGGTCGCCATTCGACGCACCACTCTGAAACCCCGCAATCCCGCCAACTCCCCCGACGACATCGACCGTCGGGTGTTGGAGATGATGGCGCGGGCGGAGGGAGAGCCGGTGCCGGTGATTGAGTGGGGGGATGTCACGGCGCGCTTCTACCGACCTCTGATGATGCGGGAGGTCTGCCTCAATTGCCACGGGGACGCGGCGACGTTTTCGCCCGAACTGACGAAAACGCTCTCCGAGCGGTATCCCAACGATCTCGCCACCGGCTACGCGCTCGGCGATTTCCGTGGCGTGATCCGGGTGGATGTCGAGAGAGGCGAGCCTTGATTTCAAAACGTCGTCCCGCTTAGTTTTTCCGTTTTCACCACCCACCCATGAAATTCCGCGTTCCATTTTTCACCTTGATCTCGCTGAGCCTGCCCGTCCTCTCCCAGGACCAGAGCGTCAACCCCGGCATCAACGACAACTTTCAGGATCCCGATCCGAAATCCTTCGTCGAGCGTTTTGAGAAAGAGGGTCGCGAGGTCTATGACAACCGGGAAACCATCGTGGAAAAGCTCGCCCTGGAGTCCGGTATGGTGGTGGCCGATGTGGGCGCGGGCACCGGCCTGTTCACCCGCCTGATGGCGGCACGGGTGGGTGCCGAGGGGAAAGTCTACGCGGTCGATATCGCGAATACCTTCGTCACGCATGTGGTCATGAGCAGCCATGCACGAGGATTGAAAAATGTCGAGGGAATCGTCTGCGCCCCCGATGACGCGAAGCTGCCGGAGAACTCGGTGGATGTGGTTTTCATCTGCGACACCTACCACCATTTCGAGTTTCCCCGGAAGACGATGGCTTCGATCCACCGGGCGCTCAAACCGGGGGGCAGGCTGGTGGTCATTGATTTCGAGCGTATCGAGGGCGTCAGTTCCGACTGGATCATGGGCCATGTCCGCGCCGGCAGGGAAGTGTTCCAAGCCGAGATCGAATCGGTCGGCTTTGAGCTGACCGGGGAGCTGGACTTGTTCAAGGAGAACTACTTCCTGGTGTTCCGGAAAAAGTGAGCCGCGGTCAGCTCACGACGCTCTCGAATTCCCCATCGGCCACCAGGGTCGTCAGGCGGTCCCCGGTTTTTGCCTGGGCCGCGCGGGTGATGACCCGCCCGTCCGCGTCGCGGGTCAGGGAAAAGCCGCGCTGGAAAGCCGAGTTCGGGCTGAGCAGTCCCAGCAACTTCCGGGAGTGGGCCAACTCTTCGGTTATTCGTCGGCGACGGGTGTCGAGGATGCGGTCGAGCCGGTCCCGCCATTCCGCGAGCCGGGTGGTGTCCCCCGACAGTTGGTTGCCGGGATGCCGGCTGTCGAGGATGCGGCGCAATTGGGCGCAGCGCTCGGCGAGCAGGGCAAGACGATCATCCACGGCCTCGTCCATGCGATCACGGGTGGCGTCGCAATCCTGGAGATGATCTTCGATGACGCGGGTGGGCTCGTTCTGCGCGAGACTGCGCCGCTGGTATTCGAGGTGAGAGCGCCACGAGTCGAGCGCGCGCTCGATGTTTCGTCTCAGCCGTTGACCGGAGAGATCGAGGGACCGGCGCAGTTCGGCGCCATCGGGGGCGACGAGTTCGGCGGCCGCGCTCGGGGTGGGAGCGCGGAGATCGGCGACGAAATCGGCGATGGTGAAATCGATCTCGTGCCCGACGGCGGAGATCACGGGAATGGGGCAGGCGTGGATAGCGCGGGCGACGACCTCCTCGTTGAAGCTCCACAGATCCTCGATGCTCCCGCCGCCCCGGCCGACAATGACCGTGTCGATCTTCGGCAGCGCGGGATCCGCGTCCGCCATCGCCAGGTGTCCCAGCGCGGCGGCGATTTCCGCGGCGGCCCCGTCGCCCTGAACGCGGACCGGCCAGACGAGTATCCTCAGCCATGGCGCGCGTCGGGAGAGGATGTTGAGCATGTCCCGGATGGCGGCCCCGGTGGGCGAGGTCACCAGCGCGATGACGCGGGGAAAGGGTGGAATGGGTTTCTTTGCCGCGGGATCGAACAGTCCCTCACTCTCCAGTTGTCGTTTCAGCGCCTCGAATCTCGCCTGCAGATCGCCAAAGCCTTTGGGCTGAATCCAGCGGGCGATGAGCTGGTATTGTCCGCGGGCTTCATAGACGGAAATGTCGCCCCGTGCCTGGACTAGCAGGCCATCCCTGAGGCGGGTCGGCAGTGATGCCGCCTGCCCGCGAAACATCACCGCCGAGAGCTGGGCTTTGGCGTCTTTCAGGGTGAAATAATGGTGTCCCGAGGAGTGCGACCGGTAGTTGCTGATCTCGCCCTCGACCCAGACGTCACCGAAACGGCCCTCGAGACTCTCGCGAATCTCGCGGGTGAGATCGGTGACAGTGAGCATGGGCTCGGAAGGGCGGGAGGCGAGCGGAGGCATGGCGCCAATCAAGACCGGACCCGACCAAAATGCCACCCGCATTCCGTCGGAACGGGGGCGACGGTATTAACGCTGCTACCAAATACGATTCAACATATTAGAAAATATAATGGATATCCCATTTGTGCCGAATCTTCGGATGGGTATTAGTGTTTCTGATATGAGTATCTCCAGCCTGAATACTCCTCCGCCAGTCTATGACGACGAGGCGGACGCCCGCATGTTGCGCGGCATAGCCAACGGTGATCGCGATTGCTTCCGGCAATTGCATGATCGCTATGAGGGCCTGTTGTTCACCACGATTTTCAAGGTGCTGAACGACCGGCAGGACTCCGAGGAAGTGCTCCAGGAGACATTCTTCAATCTCTGGCGCAAAGCGGGGCTCTACGTCTCCGGTCGCGGCAGACCGGTCACCTGGCTGGCTTCTCTGGCGCGAAACCGGGCCATTGATCGGATACGGTCGAAGCAGCGCCAGGCGCGCCTGAGGGATGCCCTGGAGGTGGACTTGACCGTGACGCCTGGAGCCGACTCGCTGATCGACGGGGAGACGGCGGCCTCGCGTCGGGACGATTGCCGGGCGGTGCGCCGGGCGGTCATCGAGTTGACCCCCATTCAGCGGGAGGCCATCGAGATGGCTTATTTCCATGGTCTGACCCAGCAGGAAATCGCGGAGAAGCTCGGCGAACCGGTGGGCACGGTGAAAGCGCGCATTCGCCGGGGAATCCGCCGACTGCGGGTCATTTGTGGTGCCGATGACGATGCGGGCGGCGACTTCGAGGATTGCTGAGTCGATTCAAACTTCGGAGATGGCCTCGTGGGACTCGTGGGGGAGCGAGTCCCAGTCGTTTAGGTCGAAGATCCGCTGTTTGGCGATGCGGTCCTCCGGTGCCTCGTGCCGGAGGACCTCCTGATAGTCGCTCCAGGACTCGAGCAAGTAGCTCTCGGTGAAGCGTTTCGGATTCTCAAGATCGCGCGACAGCCTCCAGTGGAGCGCCCCCTGTCGGCGGCGCACCTTGGCGATCACCGTCATGGCCTCGTGGAAAGCCGGGAAATTTTCCTCCGGCACTTCGTAAAGAATGGTGATGGCGCGTCCGTCGGGGCCGCTTTCCTCACGATCTGCCGCCGGGGCATAGCCGGGCAGGTAGGCATCGAGGGCGGGAGGGGTGGTCTCCCGGCTCCGGGGCGATTCACCCAAGCCGCGCCACCAGAGCAGGGCGCTGGCCACAAAACCGAGGAGGAATAGGACAGTCACCGGCAGACGCAGCCAGTGGAGATCGAGCGCCGCCAGTCCGCCGAACACGAGAGTGGCCGCGGCGAGGGTGGTCCCGATGAGTGCCTCGGTTTCGAGGGGGAGTCGATGGCCCTTGCGATCCAGGGCGTCGAGCAGAGTTTCACGGCTGATTCTTGCGGTCAGGCCCAGGGGCAGGGAGATGAGCAGACCCATGACCGGGATGATTGCGGGTTCCACGACCAGCAGGAACAGAGCCGCCACTGCGCCGAGAATGAGCAACGCCGCCAGCCCGGCGGGAGCGCGACGGCGTGGAAAGGGCAGGGACGACAGGCCGAAACCGAGCAACAGGCCCGCGATCAGCAGGGCGAAGGTCGGGAGACGGGTCTCGTCGATGGTGGTGTCGGTCTGAAATTCCGACCAGAAACTCGGCACCCGGGCCAGTGAGGAGAGCGTGAGTCCGAACAACAGGGCAAAGGCCAGTAGCCGGTCACGGGCGGGCTTTTCCATCCGTAGCAGGGCGAGCAATCGGGCAATGCGGGCCACGCGCCGCTCCGCGGCGATCCAGGGCGATGTCGGGTCGGCCAGCGCGGCCGACGGCATGGCTCCTCCCAGTGCCACCAGTAGCGCCCCGATGAGCAGACCAATCGGCACCCCGGCGAAACTCCCCGCGAAACCGGACAATAGCGCACCGACGAGATAAGCCAGCAGGGTGAGGGTTCCCGCACCGACTCGACAACGCGGTGAGAGACGCCTACCGGGATGGGTGACGGCGTAAACGATGGTGGTCAGTTGAATGACCGCGGAGAGGCTGATCACGAGGAGTAGATCGCTATCGATCCCGCCGATCTCCAGTGTGAGCCGCCGCCCCGCGAACAGCATCAGCGCGGCGGCGGCGGGCAGAAGCGCGATCACCCGGGCCGCCTTGCCGCCCCGGACCAGAAAGGGGGCGACGAGAGTCAGCGGCAGCCAGGCGAGGAGCGAGGGCAGCGCGTGGCTGAAGATCAGGGGGTAGACGGGGTCTTGAAATCCCCGGTGACTGGCCGACGGCTCCAGCCAGAGCCAGATCGTGGCCGTCCACAGCGCGCCCATGCCGAACTGGTGGCAGAGAAATCCCGCCGGGGGCAGATGCGGGGCGACGCGGGAGCTGAAAGTCACGGCTTCATATTAACGCGCGAAGCGAAGCGGTCGCAAGGCTCGACTCCGGGAACGGATCACTCCGGTCTCGGCATCTCAAAGTGGTCGCGTGTCCGGCAATAGCCCGCCGGGACCTCCATGCGTCCGACGGGTCGAAAAACCGCGCGATTGACCAGCAGGGTGTCGGGATCGAGCACACCGTCGCGCACCCAGAGACGATGGACGATGCCGATTACGAGGCGGTTCCGACCGATCTCGAGGGTGGACCATTCCCGGCACTCCAGAGCCACCGGCGCCTCGGCGATGCGCGGCGGGGAGACGACCGCGCTCGGCATGGTGCGCAGTCCGGCGTGGGGGATCTCGCTTTCGCCGGCGGGCAACTCCGCCGAGGTGAGATTCATGGCCCCGGCGGTGTCTTCATCGACCAGATTGACGACGAATTCTCCGGTGCGACGGATGTTGCGGGCCGTGTCCTTGGGGATGCCGGGCTCCTTGTCGCCGGGGGCGAAGCCCACGATGGGCGGGCTGGTGCCGAAGACGTTGAAGAAACTGAACGGAGCCGCGTTGACCACACCGTCGGCGTCGCGGGTGGTGACCCAGGCGATGGGCCGGGGGGTGACGAGGCCGGCCAACAGTTTGTAGGCCAGCTTCCGATGTTCTCCGTCGAGGTCGAATTCCATGGTGTCTCAGCGGACGGGGACGGTGAGCTTCGCGGGCAGGGCGGCGCGGTGATCGGGCTCGTCCACGGTGAAAGGCAACGTCTCCCGGACGCGCTCCCAGATACCCATGAAGACGATCATGTCGGCGTCGCCGTGACGGGCGAGGGAGCAGGCGCCCCGGGTGGAGACCCGGTGGGCGCCGCGGGAGGCGTTGGTGGCGTTCAGTTCACGAAAATGCAGGAGACCCTCCGGGGTGTCGTAACGGGCCTCCAGATGATGGAAGACGGATGAGGACAGGGCGCGCCGCAGGCGTTGGATTTCCTCGACATCGAGTTCGGCATAATAGGCGCGATGCACGAGATGGAGCTGGTTGGAGAGCCCCTCCTCGCGTCTGGCCACCAGTTGTTCGATGCGGCCGTCCTCGTAGACGGTCGCGTGCCATGAGCGCACCTCTCCGAGGAGGGCGGATTCATAATGGGCGGTGAGGAGGCGTCGGGGCCGGTGCGTATCGATCACGTCCGCAGCATATCCCGGCTCGGCGGAATGCAAAGCCGGAGACGGGGGAAAGAGTTCAATCGCCGATCTCGACCGCGATCTCGATTTCGACGGCGATGTTGCCGGGCAGCACATTGGTGCCGATGGCGCTCCGGGCGCCGACACCGTTGATTTCGCCAAAGACATCGCGCATCAGCTCGCTGTAGCCATTGATCACTCGCGGATGCTCGAGGAAATCATCGGTGCAGTTCACCCAGCCAAGCGATTTCACCAGTCGTTTCACCCGGTCGAGCGAACCCAATTGGGCGCGCAGGGTGGAGAGCAGGGCGAGCCCGGTCTGGCGGGCGGCGGCGCGTCCCTCCTCGAGGTCGAGGTCGGCGCCGACGCGGCCGGTGATGTAGTGGCCGTCGCTTTTCAGCGGCCCGTGGCCGGAGACGAAGGCGAGATTGCCGATGATGACCACCGATTGGTAGACGCCCCCGAGAGGCGGAGGTGGTGGCAGCTCGATATTCAGTTCCTGGAGGCGGGCTTCGATGCTCATGGGATTCAAGAGGGTTGGGTCGCTGGCTTGACAGGGTTGGACAGGGTCAGTAAACCGCCCGCCCGCCGGTCAGGTCAAAGGTAAATCCGGTGTTGAAGCTGGCCTCGGGCGAGACGATCCAGCAGCTCAGCGCGGCGATCTCGTCGAGGGTGCCGCAGCGTTTCATCGGGATCTTGTCGGTCATGTACTTCACCTGGGCGGGATCGCAGGACTCGACCATGGCGGTGCGGATGACAGCCGGGGCGATGGCGTTGACGGTGATCCCGGTCTCGGCGAACTCCTTGCCGGCCGCCTTGGCGAGGCCGATGACGCCGGCCTTGGTGGCGGAGTAGGGGCTCATGCCGGCGTTGCCCTCTTTCCCGGCGATGGAGGCGAACAGGAGGATGCGACCGTAGTCGCGGGGCTCCATCACGGCGAGGCTGTGCTTGGTGATGGAGTAGGTGCCGCGCAGGTTGATGGCGTTGGTGCGATCAAAATCCTCGATGGCCACCTCGGTGATTTTCGTCGAGGTCGGCCCGACGATGCCGGCGCAGTTGACCATGATGTCGAGCCGCCCGTCGTTCCGCCCGGCGACCGCCCCGATCCCGGCTTTCACGGCGTCGTCGTCGGCAATGTCGACCACGGCGGACGACACTCGGAGCCCCTCCTCGGCGAAGACTCCGCAAGTGGCGGCGGCTTTCTCTCCATCGACATCGAAGAGGGTGACGAGCGCGCCCTCGCGGGCGAGGCGTTCGGCCACCGCGCGGCCGATCCCGTCGGCCCCTCCGGTGACGATGGCGACCTGGTTTTCAAATCGGTTGGTTTGCATAAAGGCGGTGATGGTAAGGGGCAATGGCGAGCGAGGTCAACTACTGGGAGTGCGGGCGTCTCGCCCGCTTCCTATCTGCAAACGCCATCCTAAGCGGGCGAGACGCCCGCACTCCCAGTGGAGCCAACTCAATTCTTGTTCACCACCTCGTCAAGGTTCAGCAGCAGGTTCGCCACCAGGGTGTAGGCGGCGAGTTCGGGCTTCGCCAATTTGGGATCGGGCGCGCTTTCGCCGTGGGTCACCAGTGCGGCGGCGGCGGCCTCGTCGGAGGCGTAGCGGTTTGCGTGCTGGGCGAGGACGTTGAGGGCGATGGCCAGTTCGTCGTCCGCCGCTTCGCGGGCGGTGACGACGCGCCATCCCCAGCGGAGTCGTTCGGCGGGCGTGGCGCCGCCTTCCCGTATCATCCGGGCGGCGAAGTTCCGCGCCGCCTCGACGTGCTGGATGTCGTTCATCAACTGGAGGGCCTGCAGGGGGGTGTTGCTGCGTCCGCGGACGGCGCAGCTCTGCTCGCGGTTGGGCGCGTCGAAGCTGGACATGAAGGGGGGCGGCGCGGTGCGCTTCAGGAAGGTGTAGAGACTGCGCCGGTAGAGCGCGTCGCCGGTGTCTTGGGTGTAGTTGCGGGTGTTGCTGCCGCCGAAACCGACGGGTTCCCAGATGTTCTCCGGTTGGTAGGGTTTCACGCCTTTGCCCCCGATGGTGGTCACCAGGAGTCCGCTGACGTGGAGGGCCTGGTCACGGAGTACTTCGGCGTCGAGCCGGAAGCGGGGTCCGCGGGCGTGCAGGCGGTTCTCGGGATCTCTCTGGAGCAGTGCGGGGGTGGCATGCGAGCTTTGACGGTAGGCTTGGCTGGTGACGATGCGCCGGACCAGCTTTCGCATGTCCCAGCCGTCCTCCACAAACCGCGTCGCGAGCCAGTCGAGCAGCTCGGGATGGCTGGGCGGCTCTCCCTGGGAGCCGAAGTCGGCGCTGGTCTTCACCAATCCGACGCCGAAGAACTGCTGCCAGAAACGGTTCACCGTGACACGGGCGGTGAGGGGGTGATCGCCGCTGACCAGCCAGTTGGCCAGATCGAGCCGGTTGTGGCGTTCGCCGTTGGCGGGTGTCTCCGGGAGGGGAGGGAGAAAGTCGGGCACTCCGCGTTTCACGGGATCGCCGGGATTGTCATACTGTCCGCGCCGCATCACGAAGCTTTCCCGGGGCTCGGGGAGGTCGGCCATGACAAAGGTGACGGGGGTGTCCTTTTCGATCCGGGTCTTTTCCGCCGTGAGCGGCGCTTTTTCGGCCTCCAGCGGGGCGATCACTTCGCGGGCGCCGGCGTAGAAGTGCGCCAGCCAGAAGTCGTGGATCTGTTTCGCCTCCTCCGCGCTCCATTGATCCGGCTGTTTGCCGCGCACCACCTGGCGGAGGCCCTCGGGCAGGTCGTTGTTGCGCTTGCCCTGGTTCTGCTTTTTCCAGACGGCGAACGACCACGCGGGATCGGTGGCGGGATCGGTGGTGGAGGCGACGCCGAGCCGGTCCCAGGTGACGGTGCCGGAGTGCTGGGTGAAGGCGTATCCACCGACCTTGGTGCCCGGTTTCAGGCCGAGCCGAGCGGCGTCGAATTCCAGACGTACCCATTCGCCCGCTTTGGGGAGCGGACCGATGAGGACATTCTCATGGGTGCCGGGTTTGCCGAAGCCGATGGCGCCCTGCTCGCCCCACACGGCGCGATGATTCCAGCCGCCGACATGGAACTGGACCATGATCGCCCGTGGCGGGTCCCCGGGATCGAGATGACAGTGGACGAAGAGGCGTCCGTCTTTCGGCACGACAAATTCCGCGCCACCGGAAAAGAAATCCTGGGCCACGGTGTTCCTGGCGGTCCGTTTCAAGGCCGCGCCGCCGCTGAAGACTTCGCCGTCCTGTTTCGTCACCAGAAGGAGTGGATCGCCGGCGGCTTGCGGTTTCGCGCCGACGGGGAAGGCGTCCTCAAACCAGACGGTCTCGACGGTCTTTCTCTCCGGGGGCGGGCTCTGCGATGCCGGATCGGCGTAGTCGATCCCGGCAACGGCCGAGGCGATGCGCCGGTCGACGGCGGCGATGCTCGCGTCGAGTTCGGCGAGTCGTTTCTCGTCGTCCTTCGTGGTCAGGCGGAGGATGGGCGGGGTGTCGATGATATTGCCGTCCATGGCCGGATCGGCGGCACTGTGGAAAAAGGCGTACATCGAGTAGAAATCCCGCATCGAGAGAGGGTCGAACTTGTGATCGTGGCAGACCGCGCAGCCGGCGGTGAGGCCCATCCAGACTTCGACGGCGGTGGTGGTGCGATCGACGGCGTAGCGATAGATCCACTCCTCGTTGATACTGCCGCCCTCGCTGGTGCTGACGTTGCAGCGGTTGAAGCCGGAGGCGATGAGCTGGTCACGGGTCGGCTCCGGCAGCAGGTCGCCGGCGAGTTGCCAGCGGGTGAACTCGTCGAAGGGGACGTTCTCATTGAACGCCCGCACCACCCAGTCGCGGTAGGGCCACATGGAGCGCTCGTTGTCGAGGTGCAGTCCGTGGGTGTCGGCGTAGCGGGCGAGATCGAGCCAGTAACGGGCCATGTGCTCGCCATGGGTGGCGCGCCTCAGGAGCCCGTCGACCAGGGTCTCGTAGGCGTTCGCCGAATCGTCGGCGAGAAAAGCGTCGACCTCCGCGGGAGTCGGCGGCAGGCCGGTGAGGTCCAAAGTTACCCGGCGGATCAGGGTGGGTTTGTCGGCGGTCGGCGCGGGGGCGAGGTCCTCCTTTTTCAGTCGCGCCTGGAGAAAGGCGTCGATGGGGTTGTCCGCGCCGACGATTTCCGGCACCGCGGGGGCTTGGACGGATTGGAAAGCCCAGTGACCCTGGTATTCCGCGCCCTGCTCGATCCAGCGCCGGAGCGTGTCTTTTTCCTCCGCCGTGAGCGGCTTGTGGAAATCCGGCGGGGGCATGATGTCGTCTTCGTCCTCGGAGATGACACGATACCAGACCTCGCTGGCCTCCAGTTCGCCCGGCACGATGGGGCGGATGCCGTTGCCGAGATTGCCGAAGGCGCCCTCGGGGGTGTCCAGACGCAGGTCCGCCTCGCGCGTTTTCGCGTCGAATCCGTGACAGGCGAAGCAGTGGTCCGAGAGGATGGGGCGCACGTCTCGATTGAAGGAGATCGCCTCGTCGGCGCGGCCCTCGGCGAGCGGGAGAGCCGCCGCGAGCGTGAGGAGAAGCGGTCGGGGAAAAGGCATGTGTTTTTCGGGGGGCGGTCGGGGAAAGCGTAGTCCGAATAGACGGGGCGATCAATCGCGCGACCCCGGTTCACGCAACCCCGCCAGACGGCGGGCGTGGGCCAGGGTGTCGATTTCGTCCGGGCTCTTGTCCCGGCGGATGGCCTTGATGCGGGGAAAGCGCAGGGAGAGTCCCGAATCGTGTCGTCGGCTGGGCTGGATGGAGTCGAAGGCGATCTCGAGGACGATGATCGGCTCCACGAGGCGGGCGCGCCGACGTTTTTCGAGAGTGTGGGATTCGAAGTGCTCGGTCAGTTCCTCGATCTCGGCGTCGGTGAGTCCGGAGTAGGCCTTGCCGATGACCCGCAGCTCGCCCATCGCCTCGTCGCGTACCGCGAAGGTGTAGTCGCTGAGCACGTGGCCGCGTTTCCCGTGACCCTGCTCGGCTTTGACGACGACGACATCGAGGGTGGCGGCGGCTTTTTTCAACTTCAGCCAGGCCTTGCCCCGTCTGCCGGGGAGATAAAGGCTGGCGGGATCCTTGGCGATGAGGCCCTCGTTGCCCCGTCGACGCGCGGCGAGAAACGCCGTCTCGACTGCCTCGGAGGACACGACGCGGGAAACCCGCACCCGCTCGATGCCATCGGCGAGCGTGAGGTGATCGAGCCTGGCGCGACGGATTTCCAGCCCCTGTTTCAAAAAGCTCGTCCCATCGGCCCAGAGCAGATCGAAAGCCACGAATCGCACGGGCACGGCTTCGCCGAAAAAGAGATCGCCCTCCCGTCGTCTGCCGAGACGTTTCTGTAGATCGAAGAATGTGAGACGTTTCCCCTCGGCATAAGCCACGATCTCCCCGTCGAGGATGACATCGGCGTCGAGCGCCCGAGCGGGCGGGATCAGCTCGGTGAACTCATGGTGCAGGGGCCGCAGATCGCGGGAAAAAATCTCCACCCGCTCGCCGACCCGGTGCAGTTGGGCGCGGATGCCGTCGTATTTGTCCTCGAGCCACACCGTCCCGGCTCCGCCCAGGCGCGTCCAGATGGCCTCGCCGCTCTCCTCCGGGCTGGCCAGCATGCAGCGCAGCGGGGTGAAGGGACGGATCTCGGCGTCTTCGATTCTGCCGGTCGCCGCCAGTCGCGCGGTCTCCCCGAGATCTCCGGTGAGCATGTGGGCTTCGCGCACCGGGGCGGGGGGAAGGGCAAAAGCCTCGGCCAGTGCCTCCTCGAGGAGTCCCTCTTTGAGGCCGATGCGGAGATCTCCCGTGAGCAACCGGACGAGAAAGCCGCCCTCGACGTGCGTGTGCCGCCGCAGGTGCGCGGTGAGCCGCTCCTGCCTGGCGAGCGGCCCGCGGTCGGAGGCGAGCGACTCGAAAAAGGCGGCTTCCTCCGGCAGCGTCCACGGCTTTTCCCCATGGACGCGCCCCCGCAGCGCCAGGTGGGCGGTGCGGCCCGCGTCGGCCTGGGAGGTGGAGAGGGCGCGGTATTCAGCCGGATTCAATCCCGAGATCTGGAGCAGCGAACGCCGGATCACGGCCCAGCCGACCTGGGTGGAGCGGGTCGCCCCCTGGCGCTGTCGCGGGCGACCGGTCAGGAACCGCACCGCCACCTCGAGGGCCTCCGGCGACAGGGTCACCAGCCAGTCGGCGAGGAGTTTTTTTTTCCGCAGCTTGCCGGTGGCGGTGCTGATGGCCTCGCAGACTTCGACGAAGCGGGAAAACTCTCCCCGGAGCTGGGAATCCGTCGACGGATCGTCCGCGTCGTCCCGCGCCGCATCGCCGGGCATGCCCAGAGACAGCTCGATCTGATCGTTCCCCGCCAGCGACCAGGCCTCGATGCCCCGGGAGCGGAGGTCGGCGGCGAACTCCCGCGCGTAGCCGTGGAGCGTCAGCACGCGGCGCGGCGAGGCTTTCGACACGTAATCCAGGAGATCGTCGTAGCCCGCGTGATCCGAGAGCGGAAAGGCCTCGTCGACCTGATAGCGGTAGCGGGCACCGGAGTCGAGCGCCCAGCCCGTGGCCACGGCGAGACGGGCGTTTTTCAACTGACGCATCGCCCGCCCGCGTCCCGCGCTCGGCGGCGCGATGACCGCGTGTCCGCGGGGGTCCCGCTCCTTGACATCAAGTTCGCCGAATGCCGGAAATTCATAGCCCAGTGTGCCGACCAGCGTCGTCATCTTCGCCACGGCCGGATGGAGAAGGAATCGCAATTCCGGCGCGGCGCCGTGCAGGGCCAGGAGCAGCTCCTGCGCCTTGCCCAGCGAGTAGCCGAGAAACACGGGCACCTCTCCGTCCTCCAGGGTTTCCCGGGCGAACCGCGCCATGTCAGAGATCACCCCCTCCGCCCGCGGCAGGCGGAAACGCGGCAGGCCGAAGGTCGTTTCCATGATCACTGTGTCCGCCGGTCGGATCTCCACCGCCTCGGCGGCAAGGCCCCGCCGGAGCTTGAAGTCGCCGGTGTAAACCAGCGACGCGCCGTCCCTCAAGCGCTCCACATGGAGTTGGGCGGAGCCCGCGATGTGACCGGCCGACAGCAGAGTCAGGCGGCATCCGCCGAGTTCCAGCGACCCGCCGAGCGGCGCGTCGAGGTATTCCGCCCGTCTCGCGCCGAAGCGTCCCTCCAGCAGGCGGCGCGTCTCGGTGGAGCAGAGAATGCGACGGTGCGGGGCGAAATGATCGGCGTGGGCGTGGGAAACGAAAGCGAAATCCCGGGAGCGATGCGGATCCAGCCACAGGTCCAGTTCCGGGAGGTAGGGAAGCCCGTGGGGAGCCAGGATTTCGAGGTGGTGATCGCGGGTCTCCATCGGAGCGTCCGGGGAGGGATTGGGGAAAAAGTCGGCTTTCCCTCGACAAGGATGCCTTTTTCTGCGTGACTTGCCGGGAATTTGTCCGAAGGATACGTCGACCAAGGAAACATGAATCGTCTATCGCGTCTCTTTCTACTCGCGGGTCTTCCCGCGATGGCTCTGTCGCTGGTTTCGTGCGCCTCGAATTCGTCGGGCGGCGGGGTGGCCACCATCACCAAGGTGAATCCCTATCACCTGCAACCGGGACAACGCATCGAAACGGATGATCGGATGATCTCCTTCGAGCAGCGCCATCATTACCACGGAGCCGTCACCGCGGAGGATTTCGTCGGCAAGTTCGGCCATTACTACACCGTCTTCTGGAAGACCGACGCCAAGGGCTCGGACTTCACCGTGAAGCTGGAATACACCCACGCCAACACCGGACCCACCATCCATGTGAAGGAAGTGTCGGTGCCGGCCGCCAAAGCGCGCAACACCACCAAATTCGAGGTGATCGGCCAGGAATACAGCCAGAACGGGCCGGTCACGTCCTTCAAGGTCTCCCTGATCTCCGGAGGGGCCACGGTAGCCGAGAGCCGCTCGTTTCTCTGGAAGTGAGTGGCGCCCACGATCATGCCGAGCCGTCGGGTTTCCACGGCGAGGAGGATGAGGCCGGAGCGGATGATTCCGATCCTCTCCAGGCGTGCGAACTCCCCCGGTGGATTTCTTCCGCCAAAGGAGTTAGATTGGGGAAACCCTTCGTCCCGCCGCTGATTTTCCGCGACGGGAGATCTTCTTTCTTTCTTTTCTCGCGAACGCAGCGAACCCGGTGAGTGCCCCTGGATCCATTTTGGTGGGATGTTTTGGCGATGTGGCTTGGATCCGCGTCGAGGGAGCCGGTTCCCATCAGAACAGTGATCGCCTGAGAGAGTTCGCGCGCCGCCGCATCACCGAGGGCACCACCGCCTTCGTGCTCGATCTGGCCAACTGCCCCACGATGGATTCCACCTTCATGGGCACCCTGGCATCTCTCGCTCTGGAATTGAAAAAAAAGGGAGTCGCGGTCGGCGGGATCGACATCCTCAACGCCAATCCCCGGAATCGGCAATCGCTCACCAAACTGGGGCTGCAACACCTCATGAGCATCGACGAGACCGGCGTGTCCTGGCAGGCCGAGCGGGAACTGGTCGCCGACAACCTCTCCCGCCCCCTCGCCGCCACCGATCTCGACCGGCAGGAGCGCATCGAGATGGTGCTCGAGGCCCACGAGGCCCTGGTGAAAGCCAACGAGGAGAATCGCTCGCGTTTTCGTGACGTGCTTGAATATTTGCAGCGGGATCTGGAGTCCAATTCTGCCTGATCGAGTCCCCGCGCTCCACCGACCGATTCCCCGCTCCGGGATCGCCAGGGTGTCGCGCGCGTTCTCCGCCTTCTAATGCAGCATTTTCCCTACGCCCTGGCTTTTCTGATTCTCATTGGCTTGGGAATCGTGATCCATCTGCTCCTGCGCCAGCGGCGTCTGACCGAACAGGCCCGCAAGGAGTGCGAGGCGATCGAGACGGAGGAAAAGCGCCTCTTTCACTTCCTCCACGGACTCGGCGAGTCCCTCCAGGAGGACAGCTCACCGCCCAGCATGCACCGCTACATCGTCAACGGCGTGGCGGAGGTCGTCGGTGCCGACGGCGGCATTCTCTACCTGCTGGACAACCCCGAGCATCCCGAGTTGGTGCCCGTGTTCCAGACCGAGCGGGCCGCTCCCGTCATCCCCCTGCCGTCGGATTTGATGGAACTCGAGGGACTCAGGCAGAAGCGCCGCCTCCGCAGCTTTCTCCAACTCACCACCATCCCCCGCGGCACCGGATTGCTGGGCAAGGTGCTCAACAGCACCGAGACCGTGTATGTCGAGAAAATCCTCGATTGCCCCGGGTTCGACGGCCGGCGCAATCCCCTGCAGGAAAACCTCGCCGCCCTCCTCGCCCCGCTCGTCTACGGGCAGAAAGAGGTCGGCGTCCTCGTGGTGGTGAAAAACAGCGGCGGCACGTTTTCCCCCAATGATCGCGACGTGTTCGGCACCATCGCCGAGCAGAGTTCCTTCGCCTTGGGCAGCGCCATCATCCATGCCGAGGCCCACGAAAAACGCCGCCTCGAGAGCGAACTCAAGCAGGCCAGCGAGATTCAGCGCATCCTGCTGCCGAAAAAACCCCCCGGTCTCCGGGATTACCGACTCGCCTCGGCCTTCCGCGCCGCCCGCATGGTCAGCGGCGACTACTTCGACTACGTGCCCGTCGACGAGCAGCGCTTCGGAGTCGCCATCGGCGACGTTTGCGGCAAAGGCATCGCCGCCTCCCTCATCATGGCCATGTGCCGCAGCACCCTGCGAAACAACGCCGCCGGCAACCTGTCCCCCGCCTCCGTCCTCCACGCGGTGAACCGCGCCATCTTCCCCGATATCCGGGAAGACATGTTCGTCAGCCTCCTCTACCTCGTGCTCAGCCGGGGCTCCAACCAGATCAGCCTCGCCCGCGCCGGGCACGAGCCCCCGCTGGTCTACCGACAGGCTTCCGGCACCGTGGAGACCATCGAACCCCCCGGCATGGCCGCCGGCATCGACGATGGCGAGGTGTTCGAGCGCTCCCTCTGCGATTGCCACCTCAGCCTCGACCCCGGCGATCTGCTCCTGCTCTACACCGACGGGGTCATCGAGGCGGCCAACCCCATTGACGAGGAGTTCGGCATCGACCGCCTGCGCCAGACCCTGGAGCTCCACGCATCCTCCGGCGCCCAGGCCGTGGTCGACGCCGTGTCCGACGCCGTGGCCGCGTTTGTCGGGAAGGCGCCTCAAAGCGACGACATCACCTTGATTGCCGTGGAAAAGCGTTGAATATTCGGCGCCCCCGGGCCGGTGGATGTATTCAGCGCCCGGGACCCGCCCAGGCGACCGAGCCCCACCATGACTGACAAAGCAAAGCATTCGGACCCCACTCCCGAATCGGAGAGCCCGACTCCCGACCACGACGACACCCAGACGGCGGATGCGGTCGAGACTCCCGCGCCCGCCTCCGAAGCCACCGGCATCGACGAGACCGACGGCAGGTCCGAAGCCGACAAGTGGCGCGAACTGGCCCTCCGCAGCCAGGCCGATCTCGAGAACTACCGGAAACGCATGGCCCGCGAAAAGTCGGAGGCCATCCAGTACGCCAACGCCTCACTGCTCTCCAGCCTGCTGCCAGTCCTCGACAATTTCGAAATGGGCCTCATGGCCGCCAAACAGGAAGGCGAGGGCAACATCATCTACCAGGGCTTTCTCATGGTGCGCAAACAGATCGAGGACTTCCTCGCCGAAAACGGCGTGCGGGCCGTCGAAGCCGCCGGCTCCTTCGACCCCAATGTCCACGAGGCCGTCCAGCAGGAACATCACGACACCGTCCCCGAGGGCGATATCGTCGCCGAACTCCGGCGCGGCTATCGGCTGAACGAACGCCTCCTGCGCGCCGCCAACGTCATCGTCTCCAAAGGACCCGCCGCGGACGAAGCCTGATCCGGGCGCGGCCCGCTCGCCAAGCAGCGGGCGGCGCCATTTTTTCTTCCCCATTTCGTTACCCCTCACCTCCCTTTCCTCGATCCATGGCGAAACGCGATTACTACGAAGTGCTCGGGGTGAGTCGGGACACCTCCTCCGCCGACATCAAGAAAGCCTACCGGAAACTGGCGGTCCAGTTCCATCCCGACAAGAATCCCGACGACCCCGGTGCCGAGGACAAATTCAAGGAAATCGGCGAGGCTTACGAGGTCCTGATGGATGACCAGAAACGCGCCGCCTACGACCGCTACGGACACGCCGCCTTCGGGCAGGGCGGCCCCGCCGCCGGAGGCGGAGGATTTGGCGGCGGTGGATTCCACGATCCCATGGACATCTTCCGCGAAGTGTTCGGCGGGGGTGGGGGCGGCAGCATCTTTGAAGAGATCTTCGGCGCAGGCGCCGGGGGCGGGCGTCGGCAGCGCGGCCTCAAGCGCCCCGGTTCCGATCTGCGCTACGACCTTCCCATCACCCTAGAGGAGGCCGCCTTCGGCACCGAGAAAGAACTCGAACTCGAAAAGTTCGCCGGCTGCGACAGTTGCGGCGGCACCGGAGCCGCCGGTGGCAAGAGCGATGTTAGCCGCTGTCCCACCTGCGGCGGCGCCGGCCAGGTCGTCACCACCCGGGGCTTTTTCCAGGTGCAGCAGACCTGCCCCGCCTGCGGCGGCTCCGGCGAGACCATTGCCAACCCCTGCGGCAACTGCCGGGGCGAGGGACGCCTCCAGAAAAGCTCACGCATCAAACTCAAGATCCCCGCCGGCATCAGCGAAGGTTCGCGCCTGCGCTCCAGCGGCAACGGCGACGCCGGCCTGCGCGGCGGTCCCGCCGGCGACCTCTACGTCGTCATACACATCCGCGAGCACGACATCTTCCAGCGCGATCATTCGGATCTCTTCTGCGAGGTCCCCATCCCTTTCTCCCTCGCCGCCCTCGGGGGCGATCTCGTGGTGCCGACCCTCGAGGGCAAGGCCTCCATCAAAGTCCCCGCGGGCACCCAGACCGACACGGCCTTCCGGCTCCGGAGCAAGGGGCTGCCCGATCTGAACACCGGGAAAAAAGGCGACCTGCTCGTCAATGTCCAGGTCGAGGTGCCCACCAAGCTCAGCAAGGAGCAGGAGGCCAAACTGCGCGAATTCGCCGAAAGCATTGGCGAGGAAAACTCGCCCATGCGCGAGTCCTTCATCGAGAAGGCGAAGCGTTTTTTCAAATAAACCCGCCCACCCAACAGGGTCTGGTCCACGACTCAACCCTCTTGAGTCCGGCCCCTGACAGCCTCTCCCCTCATGGCCAAGCATCGCTTCTACATCGCCCCCTCCGAATGGAGCACCGAATCGCTCGCGCTCACCGGCGACGAGTTTCACCATTGCCGCGATGTCATGCGCTGTCGCGAGGGGGAGCGGGTGGTCGTGTTCAACGGCGTCGGCGCGGAGGCGGATGTCGAGATCCTGTCGCTGGCGGGTGGATCGGCCGCGTTGAAAATCTGGACCGTTTCGGAAAGCTCCCGGCCCGCCGCCTCACTGACTCTCGGTCAAGCGGTGCCGAAGGGAAAAAACATGGACCTCATCGTGCAGAAAGCCACCGAACTGGGCGCGTCGGTGATCGTCCCCTTGCTGTCCGAACGCACCGTGGTGCGGCTTGATCCCGGCGAGGCGGAGAAAAAACGTGAAAAATGGCGCCGGGTCGCCATCGAGGCCTGCAAACAGTGCGGGCAGAACTGGCTGCCTGAGGTGAGGACTCCCGTGAGTGTGGAGAGTTTCCTCGGCAAGGCCGGACCCCACGCCGGCCCCGGAGAGTTGCGCCTGGTGGCCGCGCTGACCGAGGAGGCCCGCAGTCTGCGGGAACTGCTGGCGGAGCGTGATCTGGAGGCGCCGCTCCTCGACTCGGCCACGGTGCTGATCGGTCCCGAGGGTGATTTCACCCCCGCCGAGATGGCCACGGCGCTGGGCAACGGCTTCCAGCCCCTGACCCTGGGACCCATCGTACTCCGCAGCGAGACTGCGGCGATCTACGCGCTGAGTGTGCTGGGTTATGAGCTGCTGTGATCGGTGGCGTCGCCGTCAATCGGGTTGTGGCGCCAATTTCTCCAGCAGGATCGCCTTCACATCCGGCATTTCCGCGCCGGTTTTTTCCAACGCCCCCAGCACCAGCATCCGCGGCGCCTCGTCGGGCCGCAGGGTGATTTCCCCGACGATGACATCTTTCCAGCTTTCCCGGGAGAGGTAGCCTCCGGAGCGCTCGCTCACCTGTTCCGAAGCGGGATAGACGGCGCTGACCCAGGGCTCCCGGACGGTGTGTTCGAGCGCCTGGTCACCGACGGCGATGCGGAACCGCGAACCCACCGCGTCCGCCGGGCAGGCATAGCGCAGTGTCACCCGGTAGCGGCCGCCACTCACCACCCGGATGGGACATTCGGCCCGGGCCGAGAGATCGGTCCAGCGATCAATCCATTGATTGGCCCAGCCGCGGATCTCGCAGTAGGCGATACCTTTTTCCTCGCCGGGCAGGATCTCGAACTCATGCGCCTTGATGGTGACGCGCGGTGCTTCCGCGTGGCCGATGTGGACGGGCTCAGGAGTGGGCGATGACGGCACCGCTTCGGCTTCCCACGCGCGGTAGGCAGAGATCAGTTCCCGGTGAAGCTCCGGCATCTGCTTGGCGAGATTCGTTTTCTGCCCGGGATCCTCGACCAGATCGTGCAGCGTGGTCTCCGTGGCCCGGTGGCGATCAGAGCGGATCGACCATTTGTTCGGATTTCGCCAGGTATAGTGATGGCGGGCGGGCATCTGGAAATCCGGATCGCCGAGTAGCAGGCCGGAGAGATCGATACCGTCGAGCGGCTGGGTGATCTGGCCGGGGTTCTCGATGCCGGCGAACGAGGAAAGTGTCGGCAGCAGGTCGATATGGGCGGCGTTGGATTCTATCACCGTGCCCGGAGCGATTTTCCCCGGCCAACGAACGAAGCAGGGCACCCGGATGCCTCCCTCCATCTCGCTACCCTTGCGCCCGAGCATGCCGCCGTTGAGGCGCTCGCCATTGGGACCGTTGTCGGTGAGGAAAAGAACGAGGGTGTTCTCGTCGATGCCGAGGTCCTCGAGGGTAGCGAGCATCCGGCCGAGGTTGGCGTCGATGTTTTCGCAGAGCGCGTACATGGCCCGGGTGAAGGCATTCTCCGGCTCGGCGCGATCCTTCCACCGGCGCCAGTCGGCGTCGGGCACGCTGGCCGGGGTATGCGGGGTGTTGAGCGGCACGTAGCAGAAAAATGGCGTCCCGCTTTCCGCCCCCGCTTTCATGAAACCGATGGCCTCGTCGGTGATGATGTCCGCGATGAAACCGCGGGCGGAAAAGGGTTCGCCGTTTCTTTCGAGGGTGGGGTCGTAATAATCGTTCCAATGCCCCCCGCAGAAACCGACGAAGGTGTCAAAGCCCTGGGCGTTGGGATGATGAGGCCAATGGGCTCCGTTGTGCCATTTCCCGAAGCAGCCGGTGGCGTATCCGGCTTGGTCGCGCAGCAGTTCCGCCAGGGTGATCTCGCTGTCGCGCATCACTTCCCGGTTGCGGGTGACTCCGTGCACGCCGACCCGCGTCGGGTAGCGGCCTGAGAGAATCGCCGCCCGGGTGGGAGCGCAGACCGGCTCCACGAAGAAGCGATCAAACCGCGCCCCCTCCGTGGCGATGCGGTCCATGTGCGGAGTCTCGATCCAGGGATTATCATGGAGCGAAACATCGCCGTAGCCCTGGTCGTCGGTGAGGATGAGGAGGATGTTGGGCCGGTCTTTGGCGATCAGGACCGGGGATAGCGAAAGAATCGACCAAGTCGCCAGCAAAGTGAACACGAGACGCGGGGGCATGCCGCCAGTGAAGGGGGCATCATCCACCCAGGCAACGAAAAATCGCGATCATTCCACTTCCCGCAACTGCAGGGTATCGACGATTTTTTCGTTGGCGAGGGCGTTGGTGATGACGACCAGCCAGGTGCCGGTCTCGACCCAGTGACTGCGCTTCAGGTAGGCGAGGGCGTCGAGGATGGTCTGCTCGGGATCTTCCTCGGTGAACTTCATCAGAAACGGCTCAACTCCCCAGGGAAGCAGCAG
This sequence comes from uncultured Verrucomicrobiales bacterium, assembly GCA_964439145.1. GTDB lineage: Bacteria > Verrucomicrobiota > Verrucomicrobiia > Verrucomicrobiales > DEV007 > JAEUHH01. The sequence continues at coordinate 26,503 of CAYTNL010000025.1, read as the reverse complement.
TTGGCGGAAGATCGACTCGACGTCGGTGAAGGCGTAGATGGGGACGCCTCGGGCTCTCAGGGCGCCCAGCACGTAGGCGAGGAAGCCGCTACGAGTGAAGACCACGATGCCCGATTTTCCCAGTTCCTGAGCCAGCACGGCGGCGGAGCGGAGCATCTTTGCCTTCGGCTCCTTCAGTTGGATTTTGCGGTTGATGGCGCCCTCGACACTGGGCTCGATGCTCTGGATGATGTTCTTCATCACCTGCACCGACTCGAGCGGGTAGGCGCCGGTGGTGGTTTCACCGGAAAGCATGATGGCGTCGGCCTGCTCACGAATGGCGTTGGACACGTCGGATATCTCCGCCCGAGTCGGCATCGGCGAATGGATCATCGTTTCCAGCAGGTGGGTGGCGATGATGACGGGTTTGCCCTCGGCCTGGCAGGCGTGGACGAGCTCGGTCTGCACCAGCGGCAGCTTGTGGTAGTCGATCTCGATCCCGAGGTCGCCGCGGGCCACCATGATGCCGTCGGCTTCGCGAATGATCTCCTCCATGTTCCGCACGCCGGCCTGATCCTCGATCTTGGCGATGATGCGCGCGGTGGATCCGAGGCTGTCGAGAAAGCGGCGCAGGATGCGGATATCTTCGGCCTGGCGGACGAAGGACAAGGCCACGAAGTCGATACCCGCCGCGACACCGGCCCGGAGGTCGTCCTCGTCCTTGCGCGTCAGCGAGGGCAGGTTCACATAGACGCCGGGCAGGTTGAGGTGGCGTTTCGACCCGATCCGTCCCGGTGTGAGCACTTCACAGCGGACGCGGGACTCGTCCTTCTCCAACACCCGCATGCGGATGAGTCCGCTGTCCACGAGCACGGTGGCGCCGATGTCCAGGTCGCCGGGCAGGCCGGGATAGTTGACGGACACGGAGGGAATGTCGCCGGTGGGTCCGGCGCTCTCGATGTGAAATTCGAAGCGGTCACCCGATCTCACCTCCAGGGGTGTCTCCACCACGCCGGTGCGGATTTCCGGCCCCTTCACATCCATCATCACGGCGACATGACGCCCCACCTCGTTGGAGGCCTCGCGCACGAACCACATCGCGTCCTGGACCCATTGGTGGGAGGCGTGGGCCATGTTGAGCCGGAGAATATCGACACCGGCGGTGATGAGTTTCGCCAGCATCTCCTTGGACTCGGTGGCCGGGCCGAGCGTGGCGATGATCTTGGTGTGGCGGAAATATTCGGACATGAGAGGGAGGGTAGCAGAAAGAGGGCCATGCCCAAGTGACGACCACGTTTCAAGTGGCGCGGACTGCCCAGCGCATCTTGGCGGAGGCGGCGCGGGAGTTCTCCCCGATTTCACGGGAGGAGGGACGAATGATTTCCGGGGAGATTTCGGCATACTGGCCGTCGCGTAAGCCGTTGCGGAAGTGATGTTTCACCCGTCGATCCTCGCCCGAATGAAAGCTGAGTATGGCGACGCGTCCGCCGGGTCGGAGGCAGCCGGGCAACCTGGCGAGAAAGGCGTCGAGCGCGCTGAACTCGTCGTTCACCGCGATGCGAATGGCCTGGAAGACGCGGGCCACGGTGGCTTTGCGCTCGTCCTCATCCCACCTGGCGGGCAGGCAGGACTCGATGACCTGGCGCAGCTGCCGGGTGGTGTCGAGGGGGCGACGGCTCCTGGCGTCGATGATCGCCTCGGCGATGCTTTCCGCCCGCGGTTCGTCGCCGCCCTCGGCCAGGGTGCGCGCGAGTTTTTCCGCACCGCATCGGGCCAGCCAGTCGCGGGCGGGGGCGCCGCGCTGGGGATTCATGCGCATGTCGAGAGGGCCTTCGTGTTTGTAGGAAAAGCCGCGCTCCGGGTTGTCGATCTGCATGGAGGAAAGGCCGAGGTCGGCGAGGAGAAAGTCCACGCCCTCGTCCCAGCCGAGATCCCCCAGCGCTCCGGCGAGGCCGGCGTAATTGCCGCGTCGCACGATGAGGCTGTCCTCTCCGTGACCGAGCGCCCGGAGGCGGGCCTCCGTCCTGGGCAATTGGGTGGTATCGACATCGAGCGCCAGCAGGGTGCCGCCGGGTTGGAGGCGCGCCAGCAGCGCCTCGGCGTGTCCACCGTAGCCGAGCGTCGCGTCCACGCCCCGTTGCCCGGGGCGGGGGGCGAGATGCTCGAGGATCTCCTCCACGAGGATGGGGCGGTGCTGTCCGGCGGGGGTTTTGCCCGAGGCGATGACTTTGGCGATGGTCTCGGGATCGCGGTCGGGGTCGAGTTCCTTGTATTTCTCCTCGTATCGGCGCGGGTGGGTGCCGCGATAGCGGATGCGGCGGCGCAGTTCGCGGCCGGCGGACGGGGGAGGCTCGGAGGATTCGCGTTCGGGCATGGCGGTGGTGAGAATGACGGTTCGCGGGGTGACAAGTCGCCGTTTTTCGCCTTCATTGGACCCTGCCATGAGTGAAACGACAGGCAACGAAAAGAACGATACGAACGTTGACCCGGCCGATGACGAGACTTGTCCCGACGAGCCGACGCCCGAGGAGCAGATGGCGAAGTTTGAAGACGCGCTGAAAGAGGAGGATTGGGGACATCAGCCATGTTGAACACGCCCGACGAGCCGCCCAATCCGGGAACGAGAGATCCGCTGCATGGCGTGACTCTGGAGAAGATGCTGACCCGTCTGGTCGATTATCTCGGCTGGGAGGAGATGGGCTACCGGATCAACATCCGCTGCTTCACGCACGATCCCAGCATCGCCTCGAGCCTGAAATTCCTCCGCAAGACGCCATGGGCGCGCAAGAAGGTGGAGGAACTCTACTTGCGCTATGACTACCCCGAGTGAAGGGAACGGCTTCGCTCCGCAATGCCCCCCTTGTCTCCCATGTCATCCGCCGATACCGAGTCCACCTCCCGTCGCCTTCGCGAGGCCCTGTCCGTGCTGGAGGCGGTCGCCGAGGACCGCGCCCTGCTCAACGAGCTGTCCACCGATGAGCGCCGACGACTCCTGTCCGCCGCGGGCGATGTCTTCTGTCCGGATGTGAAACAGCGGCGCCGTCAGGTGAAGGAGCGGCAGCGCCGGCGGAAAAAGGAAAAAATCGGACGGGACGAGGAGATACTCGCCGAGACCGGCATCCGGAAACTGCGCGCCCAGAGCGTATTCACCACGCCGAATTTCTATCCTCCGAAAGACTTCGAGCAGATCGAGATCTCCGACGACCCCGATTTCCGCGAGGTCGTCGAGCCCCAGAACTGCTATATCTGCAAGAGCGATTACTCGCTCATCCACCATTTCTACGATCAGCTATGCCCCGACTGCGCCGAGCTGAATCACCGCAAACGCACCGAGACCGCCGATCTGCGCGGACGGGTCGCGCTGCTCACCGGCGGCCGGGTGAAGATCGGCTACCAGGCCGGGATCAAACTGCTGCGGGCCGGAGCCTCGCTCATCGTGACCACACGTTTCCCCCGCGACGCCGCCCAACGCTACGCCGGCGAGCCGGATTTCGCGGAATGGGGCGACCGGCTCAAGGTCTTCGGGCTCGACTTGAGGCACACGCCCAGTGTCGAGGCCTTTTGCCAGCACCTGCTCGAGACCCGGGATCGGCTCGATTTCATCATCAGCAACGCCTGCCAGACCGTGCGGCGTCCTCCCGATTTCTATGGGCACATGATGGATCGGGAGACTGGCGAACTGAGCGAGTTGCCCGCCGCCGCGCGCGATCTGCTCGGCGAGTATGAGGGGCTGCGAGGCTATCATCTGCTGCCCGAGGGCGGGGAGCGCTCCGGGGAACTTGCTCCGCTCGCCGGCTCGGCCGCCCCGCTGGCCGGGCTGACCCGCGCGGCCGAACTTTCACAGGCCCCGCTGTTGCCCGAGGAGGTGGAGGCGCAAACCCATCTGTTCCCCGAGGGACGGCTCGATCAGGACCTCCAGCAGATCGATCTCCGGGAGCGGAACTCCTGGCGTCTCATGCTCGCCGAGGTCTCCTCCGTGGAACTGCTCGAGACCCAGCTCGTCAACGCCGTGGCGCCCTTCGTCCTCAATGCCCGCCTCAAACAGCTGATGACGCGGACGCCGGAGCGGGACAAACACATCGTCAATGTCTCGGCGGTGGAGGGACAGTTCTACCGAAAATTCAAGACCTCGCGCCACCCGCACACCAACATGGCCAAGGCGGCGCTCAACATGATGACCCGCACCTCGGCGGCCGAGTATCACGCCGACGGCATCCACATGAATGCCGTCGACACCGGCTGGGTGACCGACGAGGACCCGGCGACCATCGCCGAAAGAAAAGTCAGCGAACACCGTTTCCACCCGCCCCTTGACATCGTCGATGGCGCGGCGCGTATCGTCGATCCCATCATCTCCGGCTTCAACACCGGCGAGCACATCTGGGGAAAATTTCTCAAAGACTACGCGCCGACCGATTGGTGACACCGCGCCCCCGGCGCTTCAGCGGAGCGCGCCGTTGGGCTTGCTCCATTTCAGCTTCGCCACCCAGACCCGATTGTCCGCGCCGCGTTCGATCAGCGGGGCCGGATCGTGGTGACGCGGGCCGGGCCCCTGCATCCACTCCGTCACCGTCACCCAGGTCTCGCCCGCGTCGATTTCGGTGACTCCGAAGTTCCCGAGCCGCGCCCCATGCTCCGGCACCAGCACTTGCTCACTGGCGCGGATGACCCGGAGCTTTTCCGGATCCACCCGGGCGATGAACAGCGGCGCCCGGTGGCGGAAAACATGGTCGTTATCCGCGCCGCGCCGCGTATAGACCAGAAACAGGGCGTCCTCATGCGTCACCCAATGCTGCTGCGTGTTGTAGTTCCCCAGATCGGTCCCGTCGTCGAATGTCCAACGGACCGGCTCGGAAAATGTCCGACCATCCTGGCTCACGGACACGTATCCGTGCTCGTCGTTGCGCATGGTCAGGAAAAAGCGTCCCCCCCACCTGGTCAGCGACGGCTCGTAGAGACCGCGTTGGATGGGCACGCTGAGTTCGTCACCATGGGAGAGGTAGCGCAGAGTCTCGCCGTCGAATCCGCATCGCAGTACCGTTACGGCGTAGTGCGGCGAGTTATGAGCCTTGAAATAGACCGGGAGCAGGATGTCTCCATTGTCCAGATCCACCCGCTGCACGCAGCCCGCGCCCGAGTTCTCGAATTTCGGGTCGTCCGGCATCGTGATCGTCCGCCAGGGTGACCAGTTCAGCGTGGCGGGATCGTAGACCGCGTAGGCCGTGCCGCGGGGACGGGTCTTCATGACCGCGTTGTTTTCATAGACCACGGTGTGCCCGGTGCCGAGGAGTTTCCCGGAGTGCGCGTGCCAGCGGGGCCAGAAGTCGCAGACCGTGATCTCCAGGTCCTCCTTGCCGTTCCAGGCGAACGGCTGCCGGGCAAAGGACGCGTGCTCCCGCGGCGGCGTCCAGGTCGCGCCGCGGTCCGGGCTGCGCATCTCGTTCAGCGCATAGAAGACGTCCGAACCCGATAGCAGCAGCCGTTGCAGCGTCATCACCACCAGTGGCTCCGTCGTCGGATTCGCTGTCGTCCCCGGAGGGATGGCCCCGGCGCGGGCGTGTACCCAGCAGCTTTCCCCGGTGAAACCGCGCGTGGCGGTGGAGAGCTCGATAGCGTAGAGCGGATCGCGCTCGGTCGCCGCGGAGGACATGACCGAAAGCAGGGTGGTGAGTGCGGAGAGTCCGAGGGCGCGTGAGATGGGACGGTACATCGGCGCGATGCTCGCAGAACCGGTCCGAAGATCCCAGTCCCCGTGATGGCGCATTGGCGGGAGGCCGCGATTCAACAGGGTAGGGTCCGGCGTCTTACCCTGTTTGGTGGGGTTTCGGGGGGCGTCACGGACGTTTCCCCTTCGGTTTCCCGGGGGAAATCGGCGTCTGGGTTGGGGCGGCGGAGTCGAGCCAGGCAAAGCGGTCCGGGATAGCGAGTGCCGCCTTGACCCGCTCCTCGATGGTCATCCGCTTGAGTCGCTCGAGTTCCGCGAGAAAGGACGCCTCGGCACAGGCGCTGCGGCGTCGGGGAGCGATGGTGTCGGTGTCGGACTCGTCCACACGATGAGTCAGGCGAGGCGATGAGGCAAGAGTGACTTGGGAACCGCCCGCCTCCGCGGCTCGGGTCACAAGGCGATGATTTCTCCCGGCACGGGGATGGTCACTTTCATTCTCGGGCGTTTCTCGGCGAGCTGATCGACGAACCACTGGCGGGCGGGGGCGTCGCCATGGACGAGGAGGACGTGGCGGGGATCGGATTTGAGGATGAAGTCGAGGAGTTGGTCGCGGGGGGCGTGGCCGCTGAAGTCGAATTTCTCGACACGGCAGTCGACGGGGAGACGGCGGCCGGAGCCCCGGTCGTTGAGGGAGACCTTTTCACCGGGCGCGGCGGTGAGGATGCGTCCGCCGGGGGTTCCGGGATCGGCGTAGCCGACGAAGAGGATGGCGTTGTCCGGGTTGGGCAGGAAATGGTGGGCGAACTTGTTGGACACGGTGTTCTCGGACATCATGCCGCTGGAGATCGCGTAAATGCGCCCGGGACCGTAGGGTGGCAGGGGATCTTTGCGCGAGGGGATGACCAGTTCGGGGAAGTGGTCGAGGATGCGGAAGCCGCGATGATGACGTCGGACGCGATCGGAGAGTCGGTCGAAAAGCTGGGTGATCTTGGTGCTGAGCCCGCCGATGTGGACGGGCACGGAGGGCAGGCGTCCACCGCGGATGGCTTCGTGGAGGATGAGGAGCAGCTCCTGGGTTTTTCCGAGGGCGAAGACGGGGAGCATGACGGATCCGCCGCGCGCGAGGGTGTCGGCGATGGTGGTGATGAGCCGGTCGATCTCGGACTCGCGGGTGTAGTCGGGTCGGCGCGGGCTGTCTCCGCGGGTGGTCTCGATGATGAGGGCATCGAGTTTTTCCCCGTCGAGATCGGAGAAGTCGGCGGCGGTGCAGAGGGTCTGGTCTTCGAAGTGGACGTCGCCGGTGTAGAAGACGGTGCGTCCGGCATCGCGGAAGACGACGCCGGCGGCGCCGAGCACGTGCCCGGCGGGCAGGAGGGTGGTGGCGAGCCCGCCGTCGGGTCCGAGGCTGAAACGTTGGCCGAATTTCCGCGGCAGCCAGGAGGGGGCAATCTCGTCGATCTCGCGGTGGGTGTAGAGCGGGTAGGCGGCGATGCCCAGCTCGCGGCGCTGGGCTTTCATGACGTTGACGGAATTGTGCAGCATGGCCTCGCCGATGTCGAAGGTCTCCTCGGTGGCGTAGACGGGCGCCCGGGGGAAGTGGCGGCAGATGACCGGCAGGGCGCCGATGTGGTCGTGGTGGGCGTGGGTGACGATGATGCCGTCGATGTCGTCGTCGGGGAGGTCTTCCAGGCGAGGGAGGGTGTCGTAGCCGTCGTGCTGGGGATGGGTGCCGGTGTCGAGGATGACGCGGGCGCCGCCCATCTCCAGCAGGTAGCAGTGGGCGCCGACGTCGACCTGCCCGCGGGCGTAGGATTGGAAGAACATGGCGTTGGTAGATCGGAGATCGGGGAGGGAAGATGGGGTGGTCGGCAGTCGCGTTCCCCTTTCCCGCCCTTGCGGCTATCAGTTCGCGCCGGAGGTGCGGGATTTGGTCCTGGCCTCGGCGAAAAAGGTGCGGAGCAGTTGGCGGCTTTCCTCGCCGAGGACTTCGGCGGTGACGTCGGCTTGGTGATTGAGGGTGGGCTGTTGGAGGAGGTTGATGAATCCGCCGCCGGCGGCGCCGCCTTTCTCATCGCCGCAGCCGTAGATGACGCGTCGGATGCGGCAGTGGACGATGGCGCCGGCGCACATGGGGCAGGGCTCCTTGGTTACGTAGAGGTCGCAGTCGGTCAGGCGCCAGTCGCCGATGACGCTCTCGGCCTGGGTGAGGGCGAGCATCTCGGCGTGGGCGGTGGCGTCCTTGAGGGTTTCGACCTGGTTGTGGGATCGGGCGATGACGCGGCCTTCGTGGACGATGACGGCCCCGACGGGGACCTCGTTGGCCAGATAGGCTCGCTGCGCCTGGCGCAGGGCTTCGCCCATGAAATATTGGTCGCTGTGCAGATCGATCACGATGGTCTCGGCGGTATTTTGAGGAATTTGTTTTGCCCCGCCAACGGGGCGGAAGATAGTGCGTGAATATGAGCGACTGCAACACTCGAATCATCGCCCCCTCAATGCTGGCCTCGGACTGGGGCCGGGTGGCGGAGGAGGCGGCCCGGGCGGAGGTCTGCGGAGGGGACTGGCTGCACCTGGATGTGATGGACGGGCATTTCGTGGACAATATTTCCTTCGGTCCGCAGTATGTGGAGGCGGTGCGGCCGCACACGGGGATGACGCTGGATGTGCACCTCATGATTACGCGGCCGGATCACTACTGGCCGCGTTTTGCGAAGGCGGGGGCGGACCGAATCACGGTGCACGTGGAGGCGGATCACGAGGTGGCGGCGACCTTGGCGGCGATTCGCGACGCGGGTTGCGGGTGCGGGTTGGCGTTGAGTCCGGACACGCCCTTTTCGGCGGTGATGCCGCATCTGGACCAGATCGATCTCCTGCTGGTGATGACGGTGCGTCCCGGCTTCGGTGGTCAGGCTTTCATGGAGACCGAGACCATGCCCAAGGTGGCGGCGGCAAAGGCTGAGCGGGAGGCGCGCGGCCTGGGCTACCACATCGAGGTGGACGGGGGGATCGACGCGGACACGGCGCACATCGCGGCGCGGCACGGCGCCAACGTGATGGTGGCGGGTACTTCGCTGTTCAAGGCGCCGGACATGGCGTCGGCCATCCGGGACATGCGCGTGGAGCGCGATGAGGGGTGAGGCTCACTCCTCGTCAGCCGGCAGGTCGTCGCTCTCATCGCTGACCTGGAAACCTCGCTCCTCCATCTTTTCCAACACGTCGGACATGTCCTCGACGCCTTCCCAGACGTGTTCGGCGATGAAAATGGGGGCTTTCTGCTGGATGGCCAAGGCGATGCTGTCGCTGGGGCGGGCGTCGATTTCGACGATCTTCTGCTGATCCAGTTCGTTGGCGGCCACGATGATGAGGCGGGCGTAGTAGACGCTCTCGTTGAAATCGTTGATCACCACCCGCTGGACATGGGCGCCGAGGGCGGTGAGGACATCGGCGAAGAGATCGTGGGTCTGCGGCCGTGGTTTCGGCGTGTGATGCATGAACATGGTGATGGCCGCGCCGACGGCCTGATCCACGTAGATCACGAAGACTTTCTCGTCGTCTCCGAGGAACACGGCGCAGCCTCCGCTGGTGGGCAGGACGGCTTTGACTTCGATTTCGACGACGGATTTGTCCATGGAGCTGAACCCGGCGGGCGGAAACCGGGAAGTGTGATTGTAGCGCAAAACCGGCCCCGTAAAATCCGAAATCGTGAAGGATCCGGTCGCGGGGGGGAAAAGAAGAGCGCCGGTCCTCAGGGCATCAGGTCAAAGAGCCATTCGAGATAGGAGGCGTATAGCGGCACATTGTCATGCAGCCAGTCGAGAGGGGCCACGGACAGATCGAGGACGTTTTCCACGGAGTCGGGTAGCCAATCCTCGAATGTCTCATAGAACAGGATGGCGGCGATGGGATAGGCCAGCGCGTACAAGGCCAGCAGTCCCATGCCGTTCACGCACCAGAACAGCGCCTGGCGGCGGAATACCCGGTGAGGCGGGGGCTCCGACATGGCTCCGGTTTTGCCATGAAGCGGGCTCAATGACAAGCCCCGCCGCAAGGCCCTGTCAGGCGTCCCGGCGTTTGAGTTGGGGAAAGAGCACGATGTCGCGGATGGATTCGGCGCCGGTGAGCATCATGATGAGGCGATCGATCCCCACGCCGATGCCACCGGCGGGAGGCATGCCGTATTCCAGGGCGAGGAGAAAATCCTCATCCACTTTCTGGGTTTCCTCGCCGGCCTGGTGCTCGAGGCGTTGGCGCTGGACTTCGGGATCGTTGAGTTCGGAGTAGCCGGGCGAGATCTCGGCGCCGTTGATGACCAGCTCGTAGACATCGACGAGCGAGTCGTCGTCGGCGTTCTGTTTGGCCAGGGGCACGAGTTCCTTGGGGACGTGGGTGACGAAGAGCGGATCGATGGATTTTTCCTCCACCAGTTTCTCGAACACCTGCTGGGTGACCTCGTAGTCCTCCATCTCGGGGGAAATTTCCACGCCCAATGAGTCTCCGCATCTGGCGCGGCGCTGTTCGGGGGTGAGGTCGAACCAGTCGTCTCCGGCCACGCCGCGGATGAGATCGCGATAGCGCGCCCGTCGCCAGGGGCGGGCGAGGTTGATGGTTTTGGTGACTTCGCCCGCGTCGTTGGTGTGCTCGATGGTGGTGCCGCCGCAGAATTTCCCTGCCAAGTGGCAGACCATCTCCTCGACCAGGTTGGCCATCTGCTCGAAGTCGGCATAGGCCCAGTAAGCCTCGAGCATGGTGAACTCGGGATTGTGGCGGCGGGAGATGCCCTCGTTGCGGAAGTTGCGGTTCAGCTCGAAGACACGGGGAAAACCGCCGACGAGAAGGCGCTTGAGGTAGAGTTCGGGGGCGATGCGCAGATACATGTCCATGCCCAGGGCATTGTGACGCGTCTCGAAGGGCCGGGCGGCGGCGCCGCCGGGCACATCCTGGAGCATGGGGGTCTCGACTTCGAGGAAGTCGCGATCCTGGAGGAAGCGGCGGATCTCGGCGACCATGGCGACGCGCTTGCGGAAAAGGTCGCGGCTGCGCTCGTTGGCGATGAGATCGAGGTAGCGTTGGCGGTATTTGATCTGGGTGTCCTGGACGCCGTGCCACTTGTCGGGGAGCGGGCGGAGGCTCTTGGACAGCACGGTGATCTGATGGGCTTTGACCGAGGGCTCTCCGGTGCGGGTGGTGAAGGTCTCGCCCTCGACCCCGAGCCAGTCGCCGATGTCGAGTTGTTTGAATATCTGCCAGGCCTCCTCCCCGATCTGCTTTTTGTTGACGAAAATCTGGATGCGTCCCCCGAGGTCGCTGAGGTCGATGAAATTGGTGTTCCCCATGTCGCGGAGGGCGGTGATGCGTCCGGCGACCCTGACGGACAGCTCCTCGGCGAAATGTTCCTGCAAGGCCCCGGGATCGTGGGTGAGCTCGTATTTCCCGCCGAAGGGATCGACGCCGAGCTCGCGGAGACGCTCGAGTTTCTGGCGACGAAACTTGAGCAGCGAGCTGAGATCCTGTTCTTCAGGTTGCGGGGTGTCGGCGGACATGAGAGAGATCGAGGGAAGAGGAGTTGGGCGGGAAACGCGAGCGCTTAGAATGATCGAAGCCGACAAAAAATCAACCGCCGCCGGTCTGGCGGAAGTCTCACCCGGCCTGTGGCTGGACAGCCGACTGGCGCTGGTGAATCCCTCGGCCCGCTGGCTGGCGGTGGCGGATGTGCACTTTGGCTACGAATTGGCGCGCCGCGCGGGCGGCGGTCTGTTTCCGCTCTGGGGCATGGGAAGCATCGAGGAGCGCTTCGCCGCGCTCCTCGACGATCACACCCCGGAGACGGTCATCCTCGCCGGGGACATCATCGATGCCGGGGTGGCGAGCCGAGAGGCGCTAGCCTGGCTCGAGTCGTTGCGGGAGCGTTGCGCCTGTCTGGTGCTGGTGGCGGGGAACCACGACAGCGGACCCATCCGGCGGGCGCTGGATTTTCAGGAAAGTTATCAGACCGGGGACGGCGTCTTCTTCCATCACGGGCATCTCTCTCCTCCGGTGCCGACGGATGCGCGCATGGAGGTGACCGGGCACCGGCATCCCAGCGTCCTCATCAGCGATGGCGCCGGGTTGCGGCTGCGCCTGCCCAGTCTGGTGCGGGAGCGCTTGCCGGGAGAGCCTCGTGAACGCTGGGTGTTGCCGGCCTTTTCACCCTGGGCGGGAGGCGTCAAGTGGCGGCCCCGGCATCCGGAGGCCGAGTGGCGGCAATGGGTCTGCGGCGAGGGGCGCGTGCTTCCCTGGGAGGGGGAGGATTAGAAAAACCGCCGCGCCGGGACGATGGGGCGCGGTTGGCAGATGCGGTTGATGCACTCGTCGAAGCTTTCCTCGTTGCTGAGAATCCCGATTTCGACGCGGAGATAAAAGATCGGCACATCCATACGCGGGAGGCGGGGGAAACGGACCGAGTCCTTCTCCGTGGTCACGATCATGTCGACCTCGCTCTCGACGCAGCAGTTGATGAAGGTGATGATCTCCTGCTCGGTGAAGCGGTGGTGGTCCATGAAGCGCTTGGTGGCCACGACCTTGGCGCCGAGTTTGCCGACTCCGTGTTCGAAACTCTCCGGTACGGCGATGGCGCTGATGGTGCCGACGCGTTTACCGCTCAGGGCCTCCAGCGGCAGGATTTCCCGAGTCTCCAAGTGCTGGAGATGCTGGGGCCGGTGTTCGCATTCGATGATTTTCGCGGTGCGGTTGTAGAGCCGGATGCGGTCCTTCAGCTCGTCGTTGGGCTCGCCGTTGCACTTGGTGATGAAAATGTAGCTGGCCCGTTTCAGATTTTTCGGCGGCTCCCGCAGGGTGCCGCGGGGCAGGAGTTTCTCCGTGCCGAAGGGCTGCCAGCGATCGACGAGTACGATATCGAGCCGGTGGCGGAGTTTCAGGTACTGGAGACCGTCGTCGAGGATGAGAGTGTCGCAGTTGAGTTCCGAGATGGCGTGCTTGCCGCTTTTCACCCGGTCCTTGTCGACGACCACGGGGATGTCCTTGAGATTGGCCGCCAGCATGTAGGGTTCGTCCCCGGCGGTGCGGGAGTCGAGCAGCAGAGATTTCCCGTCGCTGACGACCCGGGGCGGGTTGATCTCGTTTTCCCCTTTCATCTTGCCGATGAGGCGTTTCACCAGCGGTTTTTTGACCGACTTGTAGCCGCGGCTGAGGATGGCGACCCGGCGACCGCCGTCCTGGAGCGAGCGGGCGAACTTTTCCACCACCGGCGTCTTCCCCGTGCCGCCCACGGTGAGGTTGCCGATGCTGACGACGAGACAGCCGAGATTGCGCTCGCGCAGGATGCGGTTGCGGTAGAGGAAGAGGCGCAGATCGACCAGCGAGCCGTAGAGTTTCGACAGCGAGCTGAGGAAGACGCGAAACGCCGCCGCGCGTTTCCCTGTGCGACGTCCCAGGATGACGTCGATGGCGAACTGCTCGAACTTTTCCCTCCACTCCCTCATGTCACTGGGCGCCGATGTCGCGATGTCCGGACTGTCGCCGGGTCCGGCCGGACATCGGGCGGGCGCAAAGGTTCGTGGAATTTGACGATCCCGCAACTTGGAATCGGAATCAATCGCTTGCAAAGCCCCGCCACATTCGGGAGGGTCGCCGCTATGGAAAGACCTGATGGCAGAACGCCCGGACAGCTGCGGCCGGTGACCTTTCAACCCGACATCGCCCCTCACGCCAGCGGATCGGTGCTGGTGTCCTTCGGCAACACCCAGGTGATCTGTGCGGTGATGATCGAGCCCGGCGTGCCGCGCTGGATGATGCAGCAGAATGTCCCGGGCGGCTGGCTGACGGCGGAGTACAACATGCTGCCCTACTCGACTCTGGAGCGGAAGCCGCGCGACATCAGCCGTGGGCGGCTCGACGGTCGCAGCTCGGAGATCCAGCGTCTCATCGGGCGCTCCCTCCGCGCCGTCGTCGATCTCAAAGCCCTCGGACTGCGGACCATGTGGGTGGATTGCGATGTGCTGCGGGCCGACGGCGGCACCCGCACGGCGTCCATCACCGGCGCCTCGGTGGCGGCGGAGATGGCCTTTCAGCGTCTCATCGCAAGGGGAGAGCTGAAGGCCTCGCCCATGAGGCAGCTGGCGGCGGCGGTGAGTGCCGGCGTCTATCAGGGCGACTGCGTGCTGGATCTGAACTATCCCGAAGACCGCGACGCGTCGGTGGATTTCAACTACGTCATGACCGAGGGCCTGGACCTCATCGAGATGCAGGGCAGCGGCGAGGAGGCCACCTTCACCGAGGCGCAGATGCTGGAGATGCTGGCGTTGAGCAAGGCCGGGGTGATCGAGCTGGCGGCACGGCAGCGGGAGGCGCTGGACGCCTTCGACGCGACCACCTGAGCGGGAGCCGCCTTTCGATTTCAAGGAGGAATCCGAATTCCCCCCTTGACCGAACGGGGAATCCGGCGAAATTCCCCGCCCGCGACCCGAGTGGTCGCCGAACCTGAAACCTTTTCAAGACCATGTCACGAGTTTGCAGCATTACGGGAGCGCGCGTGCGGTCCGGACGCCGGATCCACCGCAGCGGTCTGGCCAAGAAAAAAGGCGGCGTCGGTCGTCACGTCACCAAAACGGTGAAGCGCCAGTTCAAGCCCAACCTGCGCGAAAAGCGCGTCTGGGTGCCCGAGCTGGGCCGCTATGTCCGGGTCAAGATCAGCGCCCGCGGCCTCAAGACCGTGAACAAGAACGGCGCCTACAAGACGCTGAAAGAGGCGGGACTCCTCTGAGATCGCCGGGAGTCGATTTTTTATACGGAAAAGGCGGACCGGAGACGGTTCGCCTTTTTTCGTGGCCGAGACGGGCGGGGGTGAACAGGGTCGAGTCGGCGACTCAACCCTGTCGAGTGCGGCGACTCAACCGGCGGCGGGCATGCTGAGCCAGGCGGTGGTGGTACCATCGGCGCTGCGAAGTCCGAGACGCATGCTCATCTGACCGGCGAGAACTCCGGCGGTGGTGAGGCCAAGGCCGAAATGTTCGCTGGTCTTGTTGCCATGGAACGGGGCGAAGGCGTCGCGCAGCTTTTCCGGACTGAGCGTTTCGCTGGAGTTGCGGATGAAGAAATCGACGCGGTTCTCCTCCACCGGCGAGGCTTCACCGGGCGGCAGGATGTCGACCGCTACCTCGCCCCCGGGGATGGCGGCGGCGGCCTCGGCGGCGTTTTTGATCAATTCCACCAGCAGTTCGATGAGCCTACCACCGTCGGCGACGATGGCGGGGAGCCCGGAGCGGGCATTGAACTGGAGCGGGACGCCGGCGGCCTCGCATTTCTCCCGGGTGGTGCGTTCGATGTGCGGGACGAGATCCGAGAGGCTGATGGTCTCGGGAGTCACGCGCGCGCAACCGGCGGCGGTGAGGATGACCTTGGACAGATCGGAGCCGATGATGGCGGAATCGCGCATCTGCTCGACGTTCTCCTTCACGCCGGACGGGACCTCGTCCATGAGGATGAGGCTGGAGAATCCCTGGACGACGCCGAGGATGTTGTTGTTTTTGTGGATCAGCCCCTGGAGAGCGGATTTGTAGAAGTCGCGGGTGGGGGATTCGTCGAGGACGAGGTGATCGGCGAAAACGAAGGCGTTGGCAGCGGTGGAATCTTCGTCCATGGGTTCGGAGTGGGCGTTGGGAGGAGAGGTCTCGGCAAAATCGCGGACAGTAGCCTTTCTTAAACTTACGGACAATCAAAATACCAGAACAATATCCGCGCAATGGAGTGCCTCAATCGCCCCCGCCGCCCCCGCCGATGACGGACTTCGCCCATTCCGCCAGGGGTTGGAGAAACAGGATGATGAGGATGAATCCGACGAGGCTGAGGTAGCCGAGGAGGAGTCCGGTGAGGGCCGCACCGTGGCCGGGGGGTGAAGCGACGCCGCTATGTCGACCGCGGGACCGCGCCAGGTGGCCGCAGATGATGGCGGCGGGACCGAACAGGAAGCCGGGCAGGCAGAATAGCATGACGCTGACAATGCCGAGTACCATGGACACCACACCCAGCACGGGTGATGGTTGGGCACCGGACTCGGCCGCAGGCGAAGCGGCGGGTCGGGGCTTGGGCGGCAGGGGGATGGCGGAGGTTTCGTGCCTCGGGTCGGCGGATTCCGCGCGCGGTGGCGACGGCGGCGTCTCTGCTGGAGTCGCGGTGCGTGGGGTGCCCCCGGGGGCATCGGGAAAGCGGATCGCGGAGGTGCAGACCGGGCATTCCACCGAGGTGCCGTAGAAGCTTTCGTCGCCCGAGACGCGCTGGCCGCATTTCGGGCAGCCCACTTTGATCACTGCCATGGTTAGCGGGGGTGAAGGGTTTGACCGACACCAGTCGGGAAATCCGACGCCCTGTCAAGATGTGGCTTGCGGTGGGTGCCGGTGGGCAACCTGAGTGGCGCGGGTCTTTTCGCTGGCGTTTTCCCGCGCATTCGCAATGGTGGGGCCATGGCACACGAGTTGAAGATTTTCAGTGGCAGCGCGCACCCGGACCTGGCCGATGATATCGCCCAGTATCTGCATGTGCGCCGCTCGGATGTCACGGTCACGCAGTTCCCGGACGGGGAGACCTTCGTGAAGATCAACGAGAATGTGCGCGGTCGGGATGTCTTCATCGTGCAGCCGACCTGTCCGCCGACGAATCAGAACCTGATGGAGTTGCTGATCATGGTGGACGCCGCCCGCCGCGCCAGCGCGGAGCGGATCACGGCGGTGATTCCCTTTTTCGGTTATGCCCGGCAGGATCGCAAAGACCAACCCCGGGTGCCCATCACCTCCAAGCTGGTGGCGAACCTGCTGGTGGCGGCCGGGGTGAACCGGGTGCTGACCATGGACCTGCACGCGGGGCAGATACAGGGCTTTTTCGACATTCCGGTGGATCATCTCTACGCCAAACCGGTGCTGATTCGCTATTTCAGACAGCATCGGCTGGATGAGGATCTGGTGGTGGTCTCGCCCGATGTTGGCGGGATGAAAATGGCGCACTCCTACGCCAAGGAACTCCGCGCCCCGTTGGCGATCGTGGCAAAGAACCGGGTCAGCGCTTCCGAGGTCGAGGCCTTGGACCTGATCGGCGAGGTCGAGGGCAAGAATGTCCTCATCGTCGACGACATCACCGAGACCGCCGGCACGCTCAAGACTGCCTCGGCCTTGCTGAAAGCCCGGGGAGCGAAACGCATTTTCGCCGGGGTATCCCACGCGGTGCTCAACGACCAGGGGCGCCAGCGCCTGCAGGAGTCGGAGATCGAGGAAGTCATTACCACCGACAGCACGCCTTTCGCCAAAGGGGAAAAAGTCAGCGTGGTCAGCGTGGCCGAGCTGCTTGGCGAAGGCATCCGCCGCATCCACCACGATGAGTCGGTGACTTCTCTTTTTGACATTTCCTGACCTCGCGCGTAATATTCGCGCCCTTTCGGCGGCGGGGTCTCCCGCGAGTCCCGAGAGCGGCCCCCGTTCCATATTTCGGAGAGCGGATCGCCCGCGCCGTCAGGATTCCGTCGATCAAACGATTTCACATTCAACGCCCATCCCCAACCAACTGTCATGTCCACTCATCAGACGCTCAAAGCCAACAAGCGCGAAGAAACCGGCTCCGGCGCCGCCAAGCGTCTCCGCCGCGCGGGCATCGTCCCCGGGGTAGTCTACGGCGCCGCCCAGCGCACCTACGCGGTCCAGGTGGACGCGAAACTTTTCGGCGATCTCCTGCGCGAGCAGAGCAGCGACAACTTCCTGGTGAATCTGGAGATCGAGGGCGCCCAGGAGAAGACCAAGCTGGCGATGGTGCAGGCCATCCAGCACGATCCGCTCAGCGGTGGGATCGTTCACGTGGATTTTCACGCGGTGAAGGAAAACGAGACCGTGCACGCCAACCTGCCCATCGAGCTGACCGGCACTTCCATCGGGGTGAAGAACGGCGGCGTGTTGGAGCACCAGCTGCATTCCATCGAAGTCCACTGTCGTCCGGCCGATCTGCCGGAAAAGTTGGAGCTCGACATCACCAACCTCGGGGTTGGCGACGCGGCCCACGTCAGCGACCTGGTGATGCCCTCCGGCGTGGAGACGCACATGGACGCCGATGTCGTGGTGGTGATCATCACTGAACCGCGGGTGGCGGCCGATGCCGGCTCCGACGCCGCGACTTCGGCTGAGTGATCCCCGCGGCGGGCTGGTAGCCGCCTGGCATCCTATCCGCCATGCGCAGACGCCAGCCAGGCCCTGAGGTAGTGGAGGATGCTCGTATCCGACTCGTGGTGGGGCTGGGGAATCCCGGCAGCCAGTATGTCGGCACCAGGCACAATGTGGGCTTTGACCTCGTCGAGCGCCTCGCCTCCGCCCGGCGTCTGGAGTGGCGCTCCGAGAAAAAGTGGAAAGTCGAGCTGGCGCGGACGCCCGACAACGGGCTGATCTTTGCCAAACCGCAGACTTACATGAATCTCAGCGGAGAGGCGATCATCCGCGTATGCGGCTTCTACAAGATCCCTCCGGCGGAAATCCTGGTGATCCATGACGACGCCGATCTACCCCTCGGGCGCCTGAGAATCCGGGCCTCCGGCTCCGCCGGCGGGCATAACGGAGTGAAGTCCCTCATCCAACACCTGGGCACCGACGCCATCCCCCGGCTCAAGTTTGGCATCGGGCGCAAGGCCGATGAAAGCGCCGCGGCGGGTCGGGAAATGATCGGGCATGTGCTGGGGAGATTCTCTCCGTCCGAAGCCGAATCCCTCGAAAAAAATATGGCGCATGCCGTAGAAGCGGTAAATTGTGCGCTCTCCGTCGGGTTGGCGGCGGCAATGAATCGGTTCAACCAGAATCCTTCGGCGCCGCCCAAGCCGAAGAGGCAGCCACCGCCCCGCACGAAGTCTCCGGATTCGGAATCCGTCTCCGAACCACCCCCAGCAGAAAACCACACCGATCCGGCCCGGACTTCGGGATCTCCCGACTCAGCCGCCGATCCTTCCCAATACCCATCATGAATCGAAAATACCAAGGCATCTACGTCCTGAACCTCCAGGGCAGCGAAGAAGGCGTCGACGAACTCGTCAGCGCCATCACCACCGAACTCGAAGCCGAAGGCGCCAAGCTGGAGCAGGTTGATCGTCTCGGTCGCAAGGAGTTCGCCTACCAAAACCACGCCAAGCAGAAACACGGCTACTACGTGCAATGCCATTTCGAGGCCGCCCCCACGGTGATCGAGAAAGTGCGCGGGAAACTGGCCCTGAATGGCGACATCCATCTGCAGCATTACCAGCTGCGTTGATCGGTCGCGCCGGTGATTGCCGGCGAGTCCCACATTCTGGTCGCTTTCGCAAGGTCAACCCCCTACCATCGCGTCCCATGGCCAATCTGAACAAAGTGATGTTGATCGGGAATCTCACCCGCGATCCCGAGGTCCGCTACACCCCCAAAGGCACCGCCGTCACCGATCTCGGCCTGGCGGTGAACCGCATCTACGCCACCGACAGCGGCGAGAGACGCGAGGAAACGACCTTCGTCGATATCACACTCTGGGGACGACAGGCCGAAATTGCCGGTCAGTACATGAAAAAAGGCAAGCCCATCTACATCGAGGGGCGGCTGCAGATGGACACCTGGCAGGATAAGCAGACTGGCCAGAATCGGACGAAACTCAAGATCGTCGGGGAAAACTTCCAGTTTCTCGGGGGACGCGACGAGGCGGGCGGCGGCGGAGCTCCGGCCCAGTCGTCATACAGCGGCGCCCCCCAGAGTGGCGGCGGCGAGACCGCCCACTACGACTCCGGCCACGGCGGTGGCGGGGAACACGACCCCGGTCCCGGCCAGGGCGGGGGCACCCAATTTCAGGAGGAGGACGACGACATCCCCTTCTGAGAAAAAAATTCCCCGAAGAAGGCGCCCCTCATCCGGGCGCCTATTTTCATGGCACCTCCCCGATCAAGGGAAGGTGATCTCCCGGTCGATGAAGATCAGGTGCCACAGCTCGAGGATCACGAGAGACATCACCTGCTTGAGTCCGATGAATTCGCCGCGCTCCATGCCATTGACGAGCGCCCGGACGCGCTTGGGATCGAAATAGCCGCGCTTCTTCACCGCGCCCTCGTTGAGGGTGAGATCAATCAGCTCACGGATCTTCGGGTTTTCGTAGAAGTAGTCCATCGGCAGGAAGAACGGGTTCTTCGGCCGGTTGAAAACCTCCGGCGGCAGCATCTTGGCGGCCAGTTGGCGCTCGATGATCTTGTCGCGTTTCAGGTTGGCCTTGAGGTGGGGCGGCATCGAAAAGGCCAGCTCAATGACGTTGTGATCGAGGAAGGGCAGCCGGATCTCGAGGCTGTGCGCCATGGTGTTCTTGTCCTGGCGAATCAAGGCCCAGTCCTGAAGCCACTCGTCGTACTGGAGCTTCAGCAGGCGATCAAGGAAAGGCGCCCCGCTGTCGCGATCAGCCGGATCCTCGGGCACGATCCAGTCGCGGGTGGCGCGCGATTTGAACTCGTCCGAGTAGATCGAGTGTCGCTCGTCGAGGCTCCAGAGCGTCCGCAGCATGGTGTAGTTCTGCCGCAGGTCGCGCTTCCGGTAGTCGGCCAGGAATTCCCCGATCCGTTTCTTGCCCCCGCGCCCGAGATCGGCCGGGAACTGGAAGAACTTGTTGAGAACGCCCATCGGCGTGGCCTTGAAGCCCGGCATCATGATTCCGGAGTGAACCAAGCCTGGCACCGCCCGCGAGTATTTCTCCACCAGCGGAATGATCTTGTGAAACTGGTAGCCGGCGAACATCTCGTCCGCGCCCTCGCCGCCGAGCACCACCTTGAAGTCCTTCGAGCAGTTGGCCGCCAGTCGGTCGAAGGCGATGATGAGCGCGTCGCCCACGGGCCGATCCATCTGCCAGATCACGCGCGGCAATAGTTCGAAATCGTCCGGGGTGACGTGGATCTCGTGATGAGTCGTCCCCAGCAGGCGCGCCGTTTCCGCCGCGTCCCTGGTCTCGTCGATGGCCGAGTTGAACCCGATCGAGAAAGTGTTGAGGTTCGAGTTGAACTCCCGAGCCGCCGCCGTGATCAGCGAGGAATCGACTCCGGCGCTGAGGTAGCTGGAGACCGGCACGTCGCTCCGCATCGTCAGTTTGACGGCTTGGTGGAAGGTCGCCTCCAACTCCTCCAGATATTCGCCATCGCTCTTGTAGTTTCGGTCCTTCTTCAGCGGTACCGACCAGTAGCGCTCGATGCGGACCTCGCTGTTTCGATTGATGGTCAGCGAGTGGGCCACCGGCAGGATGTGGATACCTGCGAACATCGTCTCCGGCTCCGGAACGTCTCGGAGGCCGAGGTAGGGATCGATGGCGTTGAGGTTCGGCGCCCGTTCCACGAAGGAGCATTCGAGGATGGCCTTGGCTTCCGAGGCGAAGACGAACTTCCCGTTGTGGTGATAGAAATAGAACGGCTTCTGGCCACAGCGATCGCGGGCGATGAAGGTCTCGCCCGATTTCGTGTCGTGCACCGCGAAGGCATACATGCCGTTGAGCCGCTTCGGCAGGTCCTTGCCCCACTCCTCGAAGCCGTGGACCAGCACCTCGGTGTCCGAGTGGGTCTTGAAACGGTGGCCCTTGGCCTCCAGTTGCTCGCGCAGCTCGACGTAGTTGTAGATCTCGCCGTTCTGGACCACGGCGAGGGAGCCATCCTCGTTATAGATGGGTTGATCTCCGCCGGCGAGGTCGATGATGGAGAGTCGGCAGTTGCCCATCGAGAACTTGTCGCTCTCGAAGAAGCCCTGCCCGTCCGGCCCGCGATGGTGCAGCGTATGCGCCATCCTGCGAAGCAGGTCGGCATCAGAAAAACCGGCGAATCCGAAAATGGCACACATGGCCGGAACCGATGCGGTTCGCGGGCGGGCGGGTCAACTGGAAACTGGCGTGGCTACGCGATGCGATCTCTCACCCGGCAATTCGATGCGCCTCACAAGGATTTCATCCCGTTCACCCAGGACTGATTGTTCTCGCGCTCACAGAACGCGAGTCGGACGACGAAATTGGCACCCGTTATGTCCCGAATCACGGCCCGATCCAACAGGGTATGATCAGCGATCCGACCCTGTTTGATTGGCGTCGCCGACTTCGGCCAGGATACGGTCCGCGGCATCGGCGCCCATGCGCATGGCTTTGTGCATGTTCGGATAGCAGAAACCGCCCTGACGTCCGGTGGTTTGGACGTTCTCCAGCGCTTTCACGAACCCGTTCACCTTTTCCAGATGCGGCTCGAAACCGAGTCCGAAGATGGGATAGCCGTGCGGGGTGCGCAGGAGATTGACTTCCACGATGTCATCACGGGTGCAGATGCCCTCCGCCTCCAGATCTGAGAAAATGGCGTCGCGTGCGCTGTCCTCGCCATTCCACTTGGCGTCGCCGATCTCGCAGGTGGTCTCAACGATGAGCACGGTGTGGTCGGGCGGGTTGACGATCAAGCCGGCGTTTTTCGGCTCGCCGACTCGGTGGAAGGCTTTGTCGCGATAGTAGATGTAGAGCGCGTCGATGGCTTTTTCCTTTTTCACCAGCAGGCCGTAGATGGTGATGGCCTTGGTCTTGAGAAACTCGGCGGATTGCCGGACGTCCTCTGGCGCTCGGTCTCCGAAGGCGCCGAGGAAGTCCTTGATCGGGATGGTGGAAATGACGTGGTCGCAGGCAATGGTGCGGGTGTCGCCGCTCTCGGCATCGCGATAGCTGACGGCGGTGGCGCGCTTTCCCGAGTCGTCCAGAGTCACGGCGCTCACCTCGGCACCGCGGATGACGCGGCAGCCGAGTCGCTCGATTTCCCCGGCCACCAGGCGCGGCATGACTTCCGCCCCCCGGCGGGAGTAGTGGAGGGTTTCTTCGCTCAGGGCGCTCTCCACGGCGTGGACGCTTCTGTCCTTGATGCCGAATTTGGCGAGCACCTTCTTGATCACGTCCACGGCGGATAGCCGGGGCATCTTGGTGGTGATGAAGGTTGCGGACAACTGGGTGGGTGGGAATCCCCAGTAGCGGGTGGTGAACTCCTTGAAGAAGAACTCGTAGAGAGGCTTGCCGTAGAGCTGGATCAGGGCTTCCTCGGCATCCTTGGGGGCGTGGGGACGCAGCTTGTAATAGGCCTGGTAGGAAAGCAGCCCGATGCAGCAGCGGGCGAGGATGAAGGGATTCATCCCTTTGACCATGTCGCCAAACTGCAGAGGGTAGCGATAGAAGGAGCCCGCCCACTTGATGCGCGCGTTGAGGGGCACCTCAATGCGCTCATCTCCCATGATCTCCTTGATGGTCTCGAAGACGCCCTGATCGAACGCGTGCAGCATGTGCACGCCGAGATCGTAGTAGTTTTCCCCACGCTTGTGGCCTCGTGCCAGACCGCCGGTGACGGACTCCTTTTCCAGGAGGGTGACCTGGCGTCCGGCTTTGGCGAGCGTCAGGGCGGCGTAGAGGCCGCAGGGGCCGCCGCCAAGGATGGCCACTTCGGTGCGGGTTTCCGGGGCGCTCGCGGACGTGGCTGTCCGCGGGGATTCAGGGATCGCGGCGTCCGAGGCCATGGGAATGGGGCGCGGTGGTGGTGTCAAATCGTGGCACAGAAGCGGCGCCGGGCTTCAGCCCAGCTCGGCCTGCCTCTTGAGGAGGTGGTGGAAGGTGATGTCGGGAAATTCGACATCGGCATAGCGTACCGGCTCGTCCTTGGCGATGTCGCGTTTCAGCACCGGCAGCTTGTCGCCTTCACCCTCCAGGTAGGAGATGGGCAGGTGATCGATGGCAGCCGCGTCTGTGGTGGTGCGGATGAGGCCGTAGCACTCCGCGCCACCGATGCCATGCTCCACGATTTGCCCTGCTTTGAGGTCGGACTTCGCGTAGGCGTAGACATCGGCAATATAGCCGCGGTCGGGGGTCAGCACCGCCTCGCCGTCAAGCACGGCACGGGCGATGGCGGTGGTGGTCTCGAGATGGCAGAGGTGGTAGGGACGATAGAAGAGGTAGTAGTTCCCCTTGTTGAGAAGCTTGTAATACCAGAGGTAGGGTCGCTGGAACTCGGATTCGCTCTTGCCGACCACGTAGACGCCGCCGCCGGGCTCGGCTCCGAGAATGTAGTCGACTCGTCCCTGGTCTCCGTATGCGTCGAAATCGAAGAGATCGAGGACCTCGGTGACATTTTCGCAGCGGGGACCCTCCATGCCATCCTTGAACGGGGTGAGACCAAGGGCGTTGCAGAGCAGCGCCATCTCGATGTTGAGCTTGGTGCCGTCGGTGTAGGCGCAGCACTGGACGGCGCTGAGATTGCGCTTTTCCGCCTCGGGGCGAATGCTCTCGGGGGTGGCGTAGTAGTTCAGGAAACCCTTGATATTGCCGGCCTGCACGATGTCGAAGCCCCAGAGCTGGATCTCATCGATCATGGTGGCCAGGACGCCGTGCTGGTCTCCAGCGTCGCTGGTGACGATGACGTTGTGTTTGCGGGCCTCGTGCTGGAGCAGTTTCCCGTACACGATGTCGACTTCGGCATTCATGAGGACGACATGCATGCCCCCCTCGATGGCGGCGAGGCAGTATTCGCAGGCACCGGCAATGGCGTTGGTCGCCTCGGCGAAAGCCTCCATCTTGAGCTGGTCATTGCTTCGGAGCAGTCCGAGAGAGTTCGTGGTGATCAGCACCTGATCGCTGTTGATCTCGGGAATGTTGACGCCATCGGTCTCGACAGGCTCTTTGCCGATCTGACGGGCCGTCTCGCGGGCGACTTCAAGATTCAGGTCACCGATGAACATGAGACGCATGCCAGGGGTATGGGAAACCTGCCAGGCGATGCCTTTCCCCATCGCGCCCGCCCCCACAAGGCCGACTCTGATGGGATTGTCTGAACGAGTTCTGAGCTTCTTAAGCATGATGAAAGTGGGTGGCTACGGGATTAATGATGGCGCCCGCTCCGGATGGCTCCTTCCCCAGAACGTGAGCGGAGCTGCGCGCGCCTGGACCTGATTCTGGTCCGAGAGGATTAATGAGGCGCTAGCGGGTGAGTGCAAGAACTATATTGGGCGCAGGATCATCGCGATGCCGTCGGATTGATGGGATGCATGAGCGTGGCGGGAGATGGCGCGGGGGTGATCCCGGTCATCAAAAGCGGAGCGGCGAAGCTTTGCGACCGCCGGGTCATGGGGTGGCAATCGGCTGGATGTGGAGCGGTCGGGGAAGCGCCCCTCCCAGAACGGCGCCTGACAGGCGTGAAGTTGAGCCATAAGTGGTCGTCGCAAGGCGGTCCGAGTGGGCGACGGGGGAGCTGGCGGCGGAACTGATTCGCTGATTCAGAAATGGATTATCCGATGGGGATCAATCCGCGACATGAGTCAACAGGTTGATTGTGTGTAAGTTGGCGAAATCTGGCAAATTGAGCCGCCGGCCGGCACGAACGAAAATTGGAAAGAAATCGCCAGATTTTGAAAAAAAACGCTGAAAAGCGGTTGACCCTTTTCGAATCCAGAGTAATCTCCAAAAACCGGCCGGAAACGCTGGGTGTCGGAGACCGAGGTGGTCGATCGCAACACGTTGTGATCGGCTTTTTTGTCCCCTGACGCTAATGATCTTTACAAAGAGATGCTGAGTTGGAGTTGTGGCCGTAAGGCTTGCAATGACAATTTGGCGAAGAAGAAAAGACTAAATTGTGCGTTGCGCATCAAAGAGATGCGCAGGAAAGCGAAACTTGGCACCTCGGTGTCGAGCGTAGCGATCCGTCAATTTTTCTACTTCGAGGTGAAAGCCTCGGCAGTAGATCCGACTTTTATACGGAGAGTTTGATTCTGGCTCAGAACGAACGCTGGCGGCGTGGATAAGACATGCAAGTCGAACGGAGAATCTTTGGAGCTTGCTTTGAAGGTTCTTAGTGGCGAACGGGTGAGTAACACGTGAGCAACCTGCCCAAAAGAGGGGGATAGCCCGGGGAAACTCGGATTAATACCGCGTATGATCTTTCAGGACATCCTGGGACGATCAAAGGTGGCCTTTGTGCTGCCGCTTTTGGATGGGCTCGCGGCCTATCAGCTTGTTGGCGAGGTAATGGCTCACCAAGGCTACGACGGGTACCTGGTCTGAGAGGATGATCAGGCACACTGGAACTGAGACACGGTCCAGACACCTACGGGTGGCAGCAGTCGAGAATCATTCGCAATGGGCGAAAGCCTGACGGTGCGACGCCGCGTGGAGGATGACGGCCCTCGGGTTGTAAACTCCTGTCATCAGAGAGTAAGGCTCTTGCGAGTAACTGCGCAGGAGATTGATAGTATCTGAAGAGGAAGGGACGGCTAACTTCGTGCCAGCAGCCGCGGTAATACGAAGGTCCCAAGCGTTGTTCGGATTTACTGGGCGTAAAGCGTCTGTAGGCGGCGCGGTAAGTCAGATGTGAAAGCCCGGGGCTCAACCTCGGAACTGCATCCGATACTGCCGTGCTTGAGGATCGGAGGGGAGTCTGGAATTCACGGTGTAGCAGTGAAATGCGTAGATATCGTGAGGAACACTAGTGGCGAAGGCGAGACTCTGGACGATTCCTGACGCTGAGAGACGAAGGCCAGGGGAGCGAAAAGGATTAGATACCCTTGTAGTCCTGGCAGTAAACGGTGCACGCTTGGTGTGGGAGGATTCGACCCCTTCCGTGCCGAAGCTAACGCGTTAAGCGTGCCGCCTGGGGAGTACGGCCGCAAGGCTAAAACTCAAAGAAATTGACGGGGACCCGCACAAGCGGTGGAGCATGTGGCTTAATTCGATGCAACGCGAAGAACCTTACCTGGGCTTGACATGTTAGTCGTAGACTTGTGAAAGCTTGTCGTCACTTCGGGTGGACTATCACAGGTGCTGCATGGCTGTCGTCAGCTCGTGTCGTGAGATGTTGGGTTAAGT
>CAYTNL010000024.1:0-70424 GCA_964439145.1 uncultured Verrucomicrobiales bacterium | reverse complement strand
CAAAGTGTAGCGATCACCCATCGCTTCGATAGATGCTGCGTATGAGACGCTTACACTTATTGCCTGATGTCCAACCACTTCCATCTGCTGGTTCGGGTGCCGGAGAGGGAGAGCTTGCCGAAGCTGACGGTCGAATCGCTCCTGGGATTGCTGGGGATTCTCTACGATGACACCCAGAGCCTCGGCATCCGTCAGGAGATCGAGCGTGCCCAGGCCTCGGATGACCCGAAGTGGATCGAGCAGATCCTGGCGCGCTACGAGCTGCGGCGCGGAGATCTGTCGGTGTTTTTGAAGGAGCTGAAACAGCGGTTCACCCAATGGTACAACCGGCAAAACAACCGCCGGGGCACGCTGTGGGAGGATCGCTTCAAGAGCGTGCTGGTGGAGGGCTCCGAGCAGGCGCTGCTGACGATGGCGGCCTACATCGACCTGAATCCGGTGCGGGCGGGCATGGTGTCCGATCCGAAGGACTATCCGTGGTGCGGTTACGCGGAAGCGGTGGCGGGGAAACGGCGGGCGCGGGCGGGATTGTCCGCCATCCTAAGACACATGTCCTATGGGGTGAATCGCACGGTCACTTGGGCGAACACGGCGCCACGCTACCGGTTGCTGTTGTTCGGCCACGCGACGGAGCGCGAGGCGGATCCGCAGATGGGCGTGAAGGCTCGGCGGGGAATCAGCGAGGAGCGGATCGAGGCGGAGATTGCGCGGGGCGGGAAGCTATCCATCCCGGAGATTCTGCGCTGCCGGGTGCGGTATTTTTGTGACGGGGCGATCTTCGGGAGCGTGGAGTTCGTGAACGGTGTATTCGAGGCGAATCGCTGGCGCTACGGAGAGAAGCGAAAGACCGGTGCGCGGCGGATGCGTGGGGCGGATTGGGGGGAGTTGCGGGTGCTGCGGGATTTGCGAAATCGCCCGGTAGGCTGATTCGTAGTCAATACACGGAGCCGCGTCGCGTTTGCGGAATTCAAACCGCCGCCGATGGATCGGATGCCGGAGGCATCCCAGCGGGTTGCCGGTGGTTGATCCCGCGGCGGCGGGTGACACCACGGGACCATGAACCATGGCAAACACAGTATCCCGGCAGGGATGTCAGACCGCGTAGCCTCGGGCATCAATACCGTAATTTGATCCATTGAAAAAACGGAAACGGCGAACAAGGACGCGACACGCACGCTCATACGCGCCGAAAATGGGCTGGAGTCTGTCGGCTGGTGCCTATAACGTGAGCTCCACCCGCATCCCTCCATTTTCCACCCTCACCGCGATCGATCATGTCCAAAAACGTCAGCGCCCTCTCATTTCGGAAAGGCATCGAGAAAAACTACTTCGAGCGCATGGTCGAAGCCGCCGAGGCCGGGGGCACGGCGGAAACCGGGGACACGGTCAGGTCGCTGGCGGAGGAATACCTGGTCGGTGACGCCATCACGCTCGGCGCGGTCTCGGCCTACGATTTTCTGAAGGCGGAAAATGCCGGCAAGAAAGTGTTCGTCTGCAATGGCAGCGCCTGCCTCGTCGCCGGGACCCAGGACGATCTGCATGAGAATCTGACCAAGCATTTCGCCGAGGACGAGATCGGCCACATCTGCTGCCTGGGCCGCTGCCACGAGGGCGGCGCCTATCAGCACCATGGAGCCAACTACTCGGGCAAATGCGCCGACGCGCTGGCCAATCATTTCGAAAACGGCGATGCCGATTCCTCGGATCGCTACGCGGTGGGCTCCCGGCTGGAAACGCCCATCCTGACCGCGGAATTTCCGGGTATCGAGAACTACTATGCCCCTTTCCGGCGGCTGTTGGAGAGCGGGGACCGCGACGCGCTGTTTGCCGAGTTGAAGGAGTCGAAACTCCGCGGCCGCGGCGGGGCGGGCTTTCCCCTCAGTTTCAAATGGCAAAGCTGTCGCGAGGTGGAGGCGTCCCCGAAATACATCGTCTGCAACGCCGACGAGGGGGATCCGGGCGCCTACATCGACAAGTATCTGATGGAGGCGCAACCGCACTCGGTGCTGTTCGGCATGATGGTGGCGGGTTGGTTCGCGGGCGCCGAAGCGGGCGTGCTCTACATCCGCCACGAGTATCCCGACAGCGTCCGCATCGTGAAGGAGGCCATCGCGGCGCTGCAGTCCGCCGGGCTGCTGGGCGACGACATCCTCGGCAGCGGTTTCCATTTCCGTCTCAAGGTGGTGAAGGGAGCGGGCGCCTACATCTGCGGTGAGGAGACCGCGCTCCTCGCGTCGTTGGAGGGGGCGCGACCCGAGGTGCGGGTGCGACCCCCTTTTCCCACGGTGGAGGGGCTGTTCCGCAAGCCGACCATCGTCAACAATGTCGAGACTTTCGCGAATCTCCGATTCATCGTGGAAAACGGCGGCGCGGCCTTTGCCGCCATCGGCACGCCGGACTCGACCGGGCCAAAGCTGGTCTCGCTGGATTCGAATTTCAAGACTCCGGGCTGCTACGAGGTCGCCATGGGCACGCCCTTGTCCACTGTGGTGGAGGAACTCGGCGGCGGTTTCAAGGTGCCGGTGAAGGCGATCCAGATCGGCGGTCCGCTGGGCGGCATCGTGCCGGTGGCAAAGATCGGCGATCTGACGGTGGACTTCGAGAGTTTCAAAAACGCCGGTTTCCTGCTCGGTCACGCGGGAGTGGTGGCGATACCGGAGGATTTCCCGATGATTCGCTACATCGAGCACCTTTTCCAATTCACCGCCGATGAGAGCTGCGGCAAGTGTTTCCCCTGCCGACTCGGTTCCGTCCGCGGCCAGGAGCTTGCCGCCAAGGCCCAATCGGAAGATTACCGGATCGATCCACAACTGATGCGCGACCTGCTCCACACCATGCAGAGCACATCGCTCTGCGCTCTCGGCGGCGGGGTGCCGCTGCCGATCCAGAACGCGCTCCAGTATTTCAAAGAGGAGTTGCGACCTTATTTTGCCGGAGAACTGTAGGGGACGTCTCCAGGCTACGCCTTTTCCCCGGTTTTCCCGCAAGCTCTCCTCCCGAGTCCGCCCACCGGGCGAACAAGGTGTCGTCGCGCCCGATTCCCTCACCTTTCCGATGCCCGAAGATCTCATAGAACCGACCATCACCCCTCCACCGGAGCATGAGCGTCCGTGGGAGGATCTGCTGGAGGCGCTCGAACAAGAGGATGGCTCGGGGCTTTCCGCGGTGTTGCACGAGCTGTCGGACGAGGAGACGCGCCGGGCGCTTTCCCGCCTGTCCACGGAAGATCAGCAGCGGGTTGTCACGACGCTCGGCGCCGAGCAAGCGGCGGAACTGCTGGAGTCGTTGCCCGAGGCGCAAGCGGTCGAGTTGTTGGAGGAAATGGCGCCCGAGGCGGCGGCGGACATCGTCGAGCATCTGCCCGACGACATCGGGGCCGACCTGCTCCAGGAAATGGACGAAGAGGATTCGGAAGCGGTGCTCGCCGAGTTGGACGACGCCGACGAGGCCGAGCATCTGCGCGAGCTGGTCGCCTATCCGTGGGACAGCGCCGGCGGGCTGATGACGGAAAGGTTCGCCGCTTTTCCCGTCGATCAAACCGTGGGCCAGGTGCTGCGGGAACTGAGTGAAAATGCCGAGGACTATTCCGATCTCGATGTGCAGTATGTCTATGCCGTGAGCGATCTCGGGGAATTGCTCGGCGTGCTGCGACTGCGCGATCTGGTGCTGACGCCGCGCCATCGGCGAATCGAGGAGATCATGATCCATCAACCGGCGTCGGTGCGGGCGCTCGACGACCTGGCGAAGCTGGTGGGTATTTTTGAAGAACGCGACTACCTGGGGCTGCCCGTGCTCAACGAAAGCGGTATCCTGAGGGGGGTAATCTCCCGCGAGGCGGTTCACGAGGCCGCCGCCGAGCATCTGACGGAGGACTACCTGCACGCCAGCGGGATCGTGGGCGGCGAGGAACTCCGGAGCATGCCGCTGATGCAGCGCGCCCTGCGGCGCCTTTCCTGGCTGGCGCCCAACATTCTGCTCAATCTGGTGGCCGCCAGTGTCATCGCCCTCTACGAGGACACCATCCAGCAGGTCATCGCCCTGGCGGTGTTTCTCCCCATCGTGTCCGACATGAGCGGTTGCTCGGGAAATCAGGCGGTGGCGGTGAGCATCCGCGAACTCACCCTCGGCTTGATCCGACCCACGGAGTTCCTGCGGGTGGTCTGGAAAGAAGGATTGCTGGGAATTTTCAACGGCCTCGTCCTCGGCATTCTGCTGGGCGGCATCGCGGCGCTCTGGAAGGAAAACGCCTGGCTGGGTCTGGTCATCGGTGGCGCGCTCTGGCTCAACACGGTGCTCTCCGTGCTGCTCGGCGGAATGGTGCCGCTGCTGTTGAAACGTTTCAAGATCGATCCCGCCCTGGCATCGGGCCCCATCCTCACCACCTGCACGGACATGTGCGGCTTTTTCCTGGTGCTGAATCTGGCCAGCGCCGTGCTTTCCAGGCTGGTCTGATCAGGCCCGCTTCACCCCCGCCCGCTCAAAGGCCTCAGCCAGGTTCCGATGGCAGGTTTTCGTCGCCTCCACGGCATCGTAGGCGGGATCGCTCTTCCAGATCTGGCTGCTGACTTCGCAGCAGAAATCTCCCCGGTAACCG
Source organism: uncultured Verrucomicrobiales bacterium (assembly GCA_964439145.1). Taxonomy (GTDB): domain Bacteria; phylum Verrucomicrobiota; class Verrucomicrobiia; order Verrucomicrobiales; family DEV007; genus JAEUHH01. The sequence continues at coordinate 65,830 of CAYTNL010000024.1, read as the reverse complement.
GCGAGATGGAGGGCTTTGATGATCTCGGCATGATCCCAGCTCGTGCCCTCGCCGGCGAGAGCGAATCTGACCTTCCCATCGACCTCGACCGCGTCCTTCACCGCCACGTAGTTGGTCCACGGCAGGGACTGCTCCACGGTGTCGGCGATGGTCATGACCGGCTCCCGGAGGGCGTAGTGGCTGTAGTCGTAGACCATCCGAATGCGGCGGGGTTTGCCCAATTGCTCGAACAGCCAGGCGGCATGCTCGGGCGTGGACATGGCATGGCCGCGATGCGGCTTGATCGACAAGACGCCTTTCTGATCGGCGGCGATCTGCAACCAATCCGCCAGCCGATCCCGGAAAAGGTCGCGTGAGTCCTCCCAGACTTTGCCGCCGAGTACGGTCTGTATCAGCGGTGGCTCATCGGCGAGATCGCGCGCGAGTTCGATGAGTTGTCTCAATTGCCGGCTCTGACTGGCGTGTTTATCCGCCTCCGCTGCGGGATGCAGGTCGGCCATCAGGGCGCAGAGCCGTAGTCCGCGATCAACGAGGCGCTTTTTCAAATCCCGTCTCCGGGCGGCATCGAGCGCCTCGGGATCGCCGGTGTATCCGGGAAAGGTGGTGAGTTCGATCGCGTCGTAGCCGGTGTCGGCCACCAGATCGATGGCCTCCTCCAGCGACAGCGCCTGCAGTCCATAGGTGCCGATGGCCAATCCGCAGGTATCGCCCTCCGCCGAAAGCGCCGGCAGTCGGGAACCCAGGGGGGCAACGCCGAGGAAGGCGGCGGATTGGGTGAGAAAATCGCGGCGGCGTTGGGCGGGCGGGGTGGTCATGCCCCATGATGACGCGGCGGCGGCCCCGAGGCAATGGCCAAGTGGCGCGGCGGCACTACTTGCGATCCGTGATCGTGAGCGCGTACTGACCGAGATTGGATTCGAAGGTGCCGCTCGTCAGATCGTCGGAAAACTCCAGGCGAAAGTTCTGCGCGCCCTCGACAATGACGCCGCGTTTTCCCCTCAGTTTGAAGTCGTATTCCTGTGGCTGGCCGCCGGTGATCCAACGCACCGTGTCCTTATCGAACTCCAGCGTCACGGCCGATACCCCGCGGAATGAAAAGGACTTGGTAAGCAACCACTTTTCAAAACCCTCGCGATCCATCTCCACATTGTTGACATTCCGAAACTGCTCCAGGGGAAGGCTGTTCCACTCCCGCGCCTTTTCGATCTGCTCTTTCACCCGCAGGGCGTCATCGAGCGCCCCCGATCTGGTGTAGGTCTCGAGCAGTCGCTCAAGAGCGGCGATATACTTTTCCTGAACCGGAGGCAATACCCGGGCGATTTCCCGCGCATAGCTCTCATTGAGCATCTGGACTTCCCGTGGAAGCTCCGTATCCTGCGCCCGGATCGTCGTCGCGGGGATCGTGATGATGATCAGGAGGAGAGCCAATCGATCAATGGACATCATGTTGGGGACCTTGTTCATGAGAGCTTGGGTGTTGACCTTTCTGCCGTATCTATTGACGGCTCCTTGATAGATCGGATTCCGGATCGGGACGGGCCATTCGGCTCATGCCACGGATGGGGTTTCCGAAATCCCAAGGGGAATTCCTAGTTGATTTCTCCCCAGAAATACTCCGCTCGATCAAATCTGAAAAGCCTATTTCCGGACAACTTTCAGATTAAGCGTCATAGGATGCCGTCAATCACGGGCGGGCCATTGCAGTCGCGCCAGATCGTCCTCCAGCAATTTTCTCTCCTCAACGTCGGACACCAGGACCGCTTGCTCCCTGGCGGCGGCGAGGTGTCGGTCGAATGCGGTGCGGTCTTCTTGCACCAGCGCGGCGCGGGCCAGGGCCTCGTGCGCGTAGCCGAGAAAGAAGGGCGGTTCTTGCTGACGAAAAGGCGGCTTCGCCTGGCTGACCGCGAGACAGAGAGCGCCGTAGCGTTTCGCGTTGCCGCCATCACCCAGAACGGCGTAGACGCGGGAAATCTGCCAGTAGCCGATGCCGAGGTGGTGATCCGTGCAGTCCTCGCGCATCCGCCAGTGGGCCAGGGAGGCGTGAGCGAGGGAGAGCATGCGCTCGTCCTCCTCCACGGTGCGGTTTTCCTTTTCCAGCAATTCCCAGGTCCGGTTGAAGCAATCGGCGCTGAGCCGTCGGTGATCCTGGCCTTCCGTGTCGTGGGCTTCGGCATAGGGCTTGCCGAAATGAGCGAGGAGCCGGTCGAGCACGCGGAGATGCGGCAGGTTGACGGGTTCGGCGAGGGCGAGCCGTTCATGCGCCTCCACCAACCCCGGCCGGTGGTCCACCAGGAAGCACAAGGTGCCGTTCACGTAGTCGTTCCAAAGAAGCCCTGTCGCGAGGTCTTCCCGGGCGTCTTCTCCTTCCCGGACGGCCATACCCAGATGCTTGATCGCGATCTCGTCGTCTCCCGTCATGGCGCGGCAATGGCCGGCATGGAAGTAGAGATTCGTGACGGCGGTGGCATCCAAGTGCGGATGCAATTTGAGGTAGCGTTCAATTAGCTCCGCCGCCTCGCGGAAACGGCGAACCTCGGCCAATTCGCGCCAGTATTTACCCGGGGAATCGGCGAATACCCGCCAGGTGAGTAGTTTCAGGATTTCTTCGTTCATGGTTCCATCAAGTGAGGTGGTGGGTGCCTGTTCGGGTGATTCCGTATCCGCCGCCTCAACGGCCGGGGCCGGGGTGGTGTCGGGAAAGGTGACGATTCCATCCCGGCTGATCGCCGCGCCGGTTCCCAGTTCGGGACGACCAAGGGAGAGCGTCGCGAGGATCAAGTCGCCGGAGGCTGTGGTGATGGCAAACAATTCCTGATGCGCCCGCACATGCTCCCTGGGGACGAGCTGAAGCGTCTTCGGGCTGCTGAAGGCTTTCCGGGCCAGATCCGCGGTAACTTCGTCCGGCATCACAAGTCCGAAACGGGTCCGCCCCAGGTTGGGCAGCAGTCTCGCGATCCGTGGAGGCGAGGAGGTAGAGGGGGCCAGAACCGCCACATCCTCGCCGCCCACAGCTTCACGGGCCGCCTTCGACGACTCCTCTGAAACATCGACGCCAACCATCTCGATACCGACCAGACCGCCACCTTCCGAGGCAATTAGCTGCGCCTCGACAAGCAGCACATTTTTCCGCACTTCGGAAAGCTGGCACGAGACCTCCAATCGTGGCGCCGGGGATCGACTCTCCCGCCAGACAGCAACGGTCATGATGAGCGCCCCGACTAGGACCGCCAGCCCAATGGCGAATGCCGTGATCAGGCATCCGGAGGCATTCTTATCGCGCGGAGAATTCCCCTCGGCTCGTGACGCCTGCCACAGTGTGACACCCGCCCATGGCAGCAGGATCATGCCCAACCAGGTGAGCGGAACAAAGACGACCTCGGCCGGGCCGGGATTCCAGCTATGCATTTCAGCCGGAACCTGGGCGAGGAAAAAGCCGCTCATCGCGATCAGGGGCAGGGAAAGGGCGAAAGCGGTCCAGGATAGGCCGCGCCGAAAGCTCCGGTGAGACACGCGCGGGAGCAGTCCGGTTTTCCAGAGAATGGCTCCGCCCAGGGCCATGATGATGAGCATTTCCAGCAGCCCGAGGCGCAGGGCGGTGATGAGCGACACCAGGCCGGCGCCGGCATAGAAGAGCGTTATGATGGCGGCGAAAGTGGTTCGTGGATCGGATTCGGTCTCGGTCAGCTCGCGCGGCGGGGACGATGCGTGGCTTGGGCGAAGATCCCCCACCGCCGCCTCCACCCGGGTGCGGAAATCGGACGCGGTGGCGAAACGCAGCTCCGGCTCACTGTCCAGAGCGCGCATCACGATCTCGTCGATACGGACATCCACCCGCACACGTTTCGACGGCGCTTCGATCACGCCCCCGGGGCGCTCGCCGGTAAGCATTTCGTAGAGCACCACACCGAGCGAGTAGATATCGGCCCGATGATCCGCGCGTCCCTCGCTCTGCTCGGGTGCCGCGTAGTCCGGAGTGCCAAGAGGCAGCGAGGCGGAGGCATCGACGCGCCCGGTGCCGCCTTCCTCCTGAGGCTCCGCTTTCGCCGCCATCATCTTGGCGATGCCGAAATCGGCGATTTTCACCACGCCAGTCTTGTCGATGAGCAGGTTCTCCGGCTTGATATCGCGGTGGACAATGCCGCGGTCGTGGGCGCATTGCAGGGCCTCGCACACCGGAGGCACGATGCCGAGAGCTTCCTCCGGGGTGAGACGTTTCGTTCGCAACAGTTGTCGCAGGTTCACCCCGTCGACGAACTCCATCAGCAGAAAATAGAAGCCGCCGGCCTGCCCAAAATCGTGGACACCGACAATGTGGGGATGATTCAACACCGCCAGCGCCTGGGCTTCTTTCTCAAAACGGGCGGCGAACTCCGGATCGTCCGCGCGCTCGGGAGCGAGCAACTTCAGCGCGACGAGACGGTTGAGCGATTTCTGTCGGGCCTTGTAGACCACCCCCATGCCGCCGCGGCCCAGCAGTTCCAAGATCTCGAGCTGTGGAAAATGCGGCGCGAGTTGCTCGGGAGTCAGCGGAGGACGCGGAGCGGTGGCCGGTTCCCCGGGCTGAGTGGGATCGATGATCGCCGCCATGAGGCAGCGGGGACAACGCGATTCCGCGGTGCCCTTGGGCAGAGGCGCGCCACAGGTAGGGCAGACGGGCGGGGGTGACGAATGATCGCTCATGCCTGTGTCCTGACGCGATGCCCGGAAATACCGAACCAAATACTTTTCATCCATCCGCCAGCGCGGCAAACAGCGCCTCCATTTCCTCCTGAATCGCCGCCGGATTGTCGAGCGTGCCCGCCACTTCGGCCTTCACGCAGGCGCGAAAACGTTTTCTGAGACGGCTAACCGCCATGCGAAAGGCGTCGTAGCTCATTCCGTGACGCTCCGCGAGCGTCGCCTGATCCCCGTGCCCGCCATGACCGCCGAGGAGATCGGCGACGATTTCAAAAAACGCCCCCTTTCCCTCCGCCTCGCATTCCACACGCAGGGCCTCCAGACTGCGGGCGATCACTGTCGCCGCCCATTGCCGATCATACGCCGCCTCCGGCGACACCTGGCCCGCGTCCTCCAACTCGGCGGCTCCCGGATCATCGAGCGGGATCGCATTCCTTCCCCCACCCCGTTTCAGGCGTTTCGCCGCCTCGCGTTGATGGGCGATGAAATGCTTCACCGCGCCGAGGAGGTAGGAACGAAAGCGTCCCAGGTTCCGATCCGCCGCCCCGATCCGCCCGCCCGCGAGCAGATCGGCAAAAAACGCGTGACTCATTTCCCGGGCCGCGTCCGCATCGCGCAGTTCGACGCGGAGAAAGGCGACCACCGGTTCATAGTAGGCCTCGCAAAGATCGCTGAGTGCCGCGCGACCATCCTCCGAATTCGCTTTCGCCAGACGGACGCGCGTCCAGCGGGTGGTCACGAATGCGGCTCTCGATGAGGGGGTGCTCGGGGTATCGGTCATCGTCTCGGCATCATCGCACCACAGGTCCCTGACGTTATCGAGCGCAAACGTGACACGAGCGTGGTTTTCGCCGTGGCGTCAGTCCGTAGTGGGTGAAATGCATCAGGCGCCGCTTCGGGCATCCGCGAGCGCGTTGACTTTCAGCTCCTCGAACCGGAGACTGAAAGCTTTTCCCGCCGTCTTCTCCCTACCAATTCCATGATGTCCCCCACCACCTCGCCATTTGATCGTCTCGCGGGCGTTCGTCCCCTCGTCGCCCTCACGGCTTACGACTACCCGATGGCGCGGCTGCTCGACGAGGCGGGGGTGGATCTGATTCTGGTCGGGGATTCCCTGGGGATGGTATTCGCCGGATTGCCGGATACCACCGGCGTGACCCTCGATCACATGGTCTATCACACCGAAGTCGTGGCCCGGGGCGTGCGACAGGCGCTGCTGGTGGCGGACCTGTCCTTTGGCAGCTACGACACTCCGGAAGACGCCGTGGCCAGTGCGCGAAGGCTCATCGGCGTCGGAGCGCACGCGGTGAAACTGGAGGGCGGACTCGGACAGATCGCGAAGCTGGAAGCCCTGCGCGAGGCGGGTATTCCCACCGTGGGGCACATCGGCATGCTGCCCCAACGAGTGAGGGAAGAGGGCGGCTACAAGAAAAAAGGCAAGACCTCGCCCGAGGCGGAGCGCCTGGTGGAGTCCGCCCGCGCACTGGAGGGTGCCGGAGTCGGCGCCGTCGTGTTGGAAAGCATTGTCCCCGCGGTCGCGAAACGCGTCACGGAGTCGGTCCGGGTGCCCACCATCGGGATCGGATCGGGCACCGATTGTGATGGCCAGATCCGAGTCATCCACGACGTCATCGGCGCCTATCCCTGGTTCGTCCCGCCTTTCGCCAAACCGGAGGCCGACGTGGCGGGCGAAATCCGCCGCGCCGTCGACGCCTACCAGGCCGGGGTGCGGCACCGCGAGCCTTGAGGAACCTCAAGCCGCCTCGAAAGGACTGCCCTTCACCGGAGGCGCCTCGATGTTCACCCAGGTGTGGACATGCGGAGCGCCCCGGAAATGCCACACCATGTGCGGTCCCTCCACCTGCCAGACATCCCAGACGCCGTCGTTGCCGATATCGCCTTTGCGATAGAATGCCAGGTGCAGGTCGGCGAACTGGGGCTCCACCATCTTCATCGATTCCTCCCTATCCTCCTTGCGGAAGGGCAACAGCAGGTCGTGCAGCACTTTGCGCACATGATCCTGCTGATCCTTCGACAGGTCGCCCACGCGGATGCCGTCCAAGCCCTCGGTCTTGCCGGTCAGCTCCACCGTCTTGCGACCTTTTTCGGGTCGCCTTGATCGGCCATGGCGAGTTCTCGCTGCTTGCCGTCCAGCATCGCGAAGACCTCGTTCGCCCGCTTGGCCTGAAACCAGTAGGCATTGCCGGGATGATCCGGCGCCTCGTTGAAACTTCCAGCCGCGTGACCGTAGAAAATCGGACCGCCAAAGGCCGCCCCGGCCACCGAATCCCCATCGCAGCGGCGCGTGCAATGCCGCCCCGTATGGACGAACTGAAACTGACCGGTCCCCGGCTCCCCGAAAATGGCCACCGAGGAAGTCCCGAAAATTTCTTCCGGAGTCGTGGCTCCCTTGGCGCGGTTGTCGTGCAGATAGGCTTTCCAGACCTCATCCCGATACTCATCACTGTGGATTTGGAGAAAAATCTCGCGGATCATCGCCTGCTGATCCGGAGTAAAAAACTCCCCAACTCGTTGCGGGAGAATGTGCCAGTTGTTTTCAATCTTGGATTGCAACGCGTCGGCCCAGGGAATGACCACCTTGCCGCGCTGCTCTTCGCTGAGGCTGTCGAACAGAGTCTTCACCAGCGTTTCCGACCGGGGCGTGGCGGCCTCGGCCGCGGCTCTGGCCAGCGAACCGGCGCCGCTGGCAACCAAGGCGGCCGCTCCGGCGGAACGGAGAAATTGTCGGCGATTCCAAGCTCCCGGGGTTTCGGGGCAGTCGGGACAGGGGGTGGCGGAGGAAGCGTGGGGTTCTTTCATCGGTTTCATAACGTAGCGAGTTCAAATGATATGAACCAGCCAAAAGGCACCATGGTTGCGCCATCATTTTGACGGGGAGGAAACGAAATCCCCAGCCGCCGCTTTTCTTTCCAGCCGAAATGCGCGAGGATTCGAGTCTCACCCCCAGCCCTCATGCGCACCGCGATCTACCCCGGCAGCTTCGATCCGCTCCACAATGGCCACCTCGACGTCATCGAGCGCGGCGCCCGGCTCTGCGACAAAATCATCGTGGCGGTGGCGAGAAATTTGAGCAAGGAAGCGCTTTTCTCGTTCGACGAGCGGGTCGAACTCATCCGCGAAGCCACCTGGCACGTTCAGGGAGTAGAAGTCGCCTGCTTCGATGGCCTGCTGGTCGATTTCGCCGCCGAGCGACACGCCGACGCCGTCATCCGGGGACTCCGGGCGGTCTCCGATTTCGAATACGAGTTCCAGATGGCGCTGATGAACCGGGAATTGTCCGACGAATTCGAGACGATCTTTCTCATGCCCAGCCAGGAACACATTTTCCTCAGCTCACGCATGGTCAAGGAGATCGCCCGACTCAACGGGCAGATCGGGCGCTTCGTGCCGCCCGCCGTGGCCGGCGCCCTGGATCGCAAGCTGAAAACCTCCCATCCATCATGATCAAGGTCATCCTGGGGGAAATCCCCGAAGACGGTCTCAACGTGCGGGGGCAAACCACCCACGACATTTTCGAGCTGGATCCAGGCGATCAGGACATCCGTCCCGGCGGGCCGATGACCTACGATCTCCACCTCTCCCTGCCAGAGGGCGCGGACATGATTCTGGCCCAGGGAACCCTGGTCGCCCCCTTCATCGCCCGTTGCGTCACCTGCCTCGAAGAATTTCCCCTCACCGTGGAACTCGATCCCTACGCGGCCGATTTTGACATCCCCGCTTCTGGCCATCTGGATCTGACGGACCGACTCCGGGAGGACATCCTCCTGGAAATCCCCGGTTACCCGCACTGTGATCGCGATGGCGATGATCCCGATCACGTGTGCCCCGCCGCCGGGCGATACGAGGCCCGCGCGGTCGAGGAGGAAAATCGCGGCCCGAGCGCCTGGGACGCGCTCGACGACCTCAAGTGAGGGAAAGTCAAAAGTCGCCGGGGAATCCTTTGACATTTCCGAAAAACCACCGTTAATCCCCACTTCATTCCCCAACCACTCTCGACTCATGGCAGTTCCCAAGCGCAGAACCTCAAAAATGAAGAAGCGACTCCGCCGCTCCGGCCAACGGTGGCGCGCCGCGAAATTCAAATCGTGCCCGGAGTGCGGTTCATCCGTGCCCTCCCACATCGCCTGCCCTTCCTGCGGCTATTACAAGGATCGCCAAGTCCTGAGCGTGGAGACCTTCTGAGGCTCCCGAGGCGCCCGCGAATCAGCGGAAAACCGGCAAGTCACCCCTTCACTGCGGGTGACTTTCTTTTTTTGGGCGTCTATTCCGCTTGAACTCCGGCCTTCCCTGCTTCTTCATAGACCGCTTCCGGCGTCTCCTTCCCCCACTCGGCGCCTTTCGTTGACAATATTCCGGTTATTCCCGATACGGACGTGAAAATCGCGGTGGACGCAATGGGCGGCGACAAAGCGCCCCAGGCAATCGTCGAAGGCGCCAGAGACGCCCTCGCCGAGTTCTCCTTCATCGACCAACTTTGCCTCGTCGGCGACGAAGACACTCTCAAGCGGGAGATTGACCGGCTCCAGTTGCGCGACCGGCGCGTCCTCATCGTTCCCTCCTCGGAAGTCGTCGGCATGGGTGAGAGCCCGGTGCAGGCTATCCGTCGGAAAAAAGATTCCTCCATCTCCGTGGCCGTCGATCTGGTCAAGAGCGGCGACTGCGAGGCGGTCGTCAGCGCGGGCAACACCGGTGCCGCCGTCGCCGCCTCCACCATCAAACTCCGCACCCTGCCGGGGGTGGAACGGGCCGGCATCGCCTCCCCGCTGCCGAACGAACACGGTCCCTGCAACATTGTCGACGCCGGAGCCAACGTCGACGCCAAACCCCGGCACCTGCTGCAATACGCCATCATGGGCGCGGTCTACGCCCGCCACGTGCAGGGCAAGGAAAATCCCGTCGTCGGACTCATGTCCGTGGGCGAGGAGGAGGGCAAAGGCACCGATTTCACCCGCGAAGTCTTCGATCTGCTGAAAGCCTCGCGCCTCAACTTCCGCGGCAACGTGGAGGGGCACGACCTCTTCGAGACCAAGCTCGACGTCGTCGTCTGCGACGGCTTCACCGGCAACATCGTGCTCAAAAGCTGCGAAGCCACCGCCAAGGTGATGTTCAAGTGGCTCAAGCACGAGATCAACAGCTCCCCTTTCCGCCAACTCGGCGCCCTCATGGCCAAAGGCGCCTTCAAAGCCACCCTCGAGCGCGGTAACTACGAGACCTACGGGGGCAGCCCGCTGCTCGGAGTCAACGGTGTCACCATCATCGCCCACGGCTCCAGCTCCCCCAGAGCGATCAAGAACGCGATCCGTGTCGCCGCGGAATCCGTGCGACACCACGTCAATCCCCACATCGAGGAGGAAATTCAGAAATCAGGGGCCGATATCGTAAGCGCCTGAAAACCCGCGGCGACGAACCAGAGCCAGCCTGTTTATTTTTTGTCATGTCAGATTCCGCCCCGTCCCCCGGCTCCCCCACCCTCAAAGCGGTCCGCATCGCCGGCACCGGCAGCTATCTGCCGGAAAAGATCGTCACCAATCACGATCTGGAGCGCATGGTGGAGACATCCGACGAATGGATCGCCAGCCGCACCGGCATCCGCGAGCGCCGCATCGCGGCCGAGGGCGAGCTGACCAGCCACATGGCCGCCAAAGCCGCCGAAAAAGCCCTGGAACAAGCCGGACTAAGCGCCGATGAGGTGGAATTGATCATCGTGGGCACCATCACCCCCGACACCATCACCCCCGCCACCGCCTGCTACGTGCAGCAGCATCTCGGCGCCACCCGCTCGGTGGCCTTCGATGTCTCCGCCGCCTGCTCCGGATTTCTCTACGCCCTGGAACTGGCCCGCCACAGCATCGCGGCGGGCGCCTTCAAGAACGCCCTCATCATCGGGGCGGAAAAGCTCAGCGCCTTTGTCAACTGGACCGACCGCAACACCTGCGTGCTCTTCGGCGACGGCGCCGGCGCCGCCGTGCTGCTACCCTCGGAGAACGGCCACGGAAAAATCCTCTCCTCCCACCTCGGCACCGACGGCGCCCAGGCGGAGCTGCTGAACATCCCCGGCGGAGGCGCCGCCTGCCCCATCACCGTGGACAATGTCGACCAGAAGCTCGCCACCCTCGCCATGCAGGGACGCGAGGTCTTCAAACACGCGGTCAACGCCATGCGCCGCGCCGCCGAATACGCCATCGAGCAGGCCGGCCTTACCACCGGGGACATCACTCTCGTCATTCCCCACCAGGCCAACCTCCGCATCATCGACGCCATCGCCGAGCGCCTCGGCGTGGGGAAAGACCGCGTCTTCGTCAATCTCGACAAATATGGCAACACCTCCGCCGCCGCCGTCGCCATCGCCCTCGACGAGGCCAACCGCGGCGGGCGCCTGCGATCCGGCGACCACATCCTCCTCGTCGCCTTCGGGGCCGGACTCACCTGGGCCAGCGCGGTGATCGAGTGGTGACCCCGCCCGTCCCCATGCTCGTCGATACCCACGCCCATCTCGCCTCCCGCGCTTTCGCGGAATCGGGCGAACTCGATGCCGTCATCGCCCGCGCCGCCGATGCCGGGGTGACCCGCATCCTGTCCATCGCCTCCGAATTGGACGACAGCCGGCGCAACGTCGAGATCGCCGCCGCCCACGACGGAGTGTTCGCCACCGTGGGCGTTCACCCGACCTCCGTCCATGAGGTGACCCAAGAGGGTTGGGTCGACGACCTGAGAGGGTTGAGTCGGCGGCCGAAAGTCCAGGCCATCGGGGAGATCGGGCTCGATTTCTATCATCCCCCGCAGGATGGCGGGCCCGAGGACGAATGGCGGGCGCGTCAGGAGCGCTTTTTCCGCGCCCAACTGGATCTCGCCGTGGAGCTTGATCTCCCTGTCGTCATTCACCAGCGGAACAGCATCGAGGCCGTCGCCGAGGTGATGCGGGACTACGCCGGCAAAGTCACCGCCGTGTTCCACTGTTACAACGGCACACCGGAGCAGGCCCGACCTCTGCTGGATCAGGGACACTACCTATCCTTCACCGGCATCGTGACTTTCCCCAAAGCCGTGGAAGTCCATGAATCCGCGAAATTCGTGCCCGAAGATCGCCTCATGGTGGAAACCGACAGTCCCTACCTCGCGCCCGTGCCCCACCGGGGAAAACGCTGCGAGCCGGCATACACCCGCGAGACGGCGGTCCGCATCGCCGAACTCCGCGGCGTTTCTTTTGAACAAATCGCCGCCATCACCAGTCAAAATGCCGAGCGGTTCTTTCGGCTCCCGTGATCCGGCTGCTCAAAATCGGTTGCGGAATGCGCCAATGTTTCTAGGTTTTCCCACCCCTATTCCCTCAACCGCACTATCCCATCATGTTCTCCGTGCGCCATAGCCTGGTCCGTGAGACGACGTCTCCCCTCGTGGACGGGCATCAGTCCGACTCGCGCAACGCCGCCCACCACGCCAACGCCACCACTCTGACCGAGAACTCCTCGCTGTTCCTGATCCATCAGATGCGGCAACAGGAGAGCACCCGTCCGAGTCGGCGTCGTTCGTGGCGTTTCTGGCGCCGCGACTGATTCATTGATCCCGTCATCGTCGTCGTGGTTGACGATCCCGCGAGGCCGCGCTTTGCTCGGCTGCAGCAATCGCACCATGTCCGTCCGCACCCGTTTCGCCCCCTCGCCGACTGGTTTCCTCCACATCGGAGGCGCCCGCACCGCTCTCTACAACTGGCTCTACGCCAGACACCACGGAGGCGCGTTCGTGCTGCGGGTGGAGGATACCGACGCCGCCCGACATCATGACGAGGGGTTGGGAAAGATCCTGGACGGTCTCCGCTGGCTGGGGCTCGATTGGGATGAGGGTCCCGGTATCGAAGGCCCGCACGGTCCCTATTACCAAAGCGAACGCGGCGAAATCTATGACCGCTACCTGGCCAAACTCGAAGCTGCGGGAAAGGTCTATGAAGACGAGGGAGCTATCCGTTTCCGCGTGCCGGACCGGGCCCTGACGGTGCGCGATGTGGTCTGCGGGGAGGTCACCGTGAATCTCCATGAGCAAGGCTCGAAACGTTGGGATGCTGATGCCAAGCGGGAGATCGCGGCCAATCCCGATCTCGTCGTCCGCCGTCCGGACGGCTCCTACATTTTCCATTTCGTGAACGTGGTCGATGATCTCGAAATGGGCATCACCCATGTGATCCGGGGCGAGGATCACCTCTCCAATACCCCGAAACACCTCGCTCTCTTCGAGGCGTTCGACGCCGAGCCGCCCGTCTACGCGCACATCCCGCTGAATCTCAACCAGGACGGCACCAAGATGAGCAAGCGCGACCAGGGCGCGCTGATCCACGAATATGTCGAAAACGGATTCCTCCCCGAGGCGGTCAACAACTACATGGCCCTGCTGGGCTGGTCCTCGAAAGATGACCAGGAAATCTTCACCGTCGCCGAGTTGGTGGAGCGCTTCGATCTCGACGGCATCAACCGCGCCAACTCGAAGTTCGACTACGAGAAATGCGTGTGGGTGAACGGAGAACACCTCAAGCGGCTGGCTCCCGACGTCCTGGCCGGTCTGGCGGCGCCGTTTTTTGAAAAAGCCGGCATTGATCCCGGCGATCCCCGCCTCGGTGCCGCCATCGGTCTGGCCCGCGAGCGCGCCCAGCGCCTCGGCGAGATGCCCGGTCTGGTGAGATCCGCTTTTGTCGAGGACATCGATCACGATCCCGAGGCCTTGGCCAAGGTCGCGGGGCGTGACGGCATCGCCGAGGTGCTGGAGGCCCTGCGCGTGGCGCTGAGTGGGGTCGATGACTGGAGTGAAGACGCCATCAAGGGCGCCATCCACCAGGCCGCCGACGCCCTCGGACAGAAAATGGGCGCCTTCATGTTGCCCTGTCGCGTCGCCACCCTGGGCGGCACCTCGGGACCCGATCTTGTGCCCATGATGGTCATGATGGGTAAGGACAAGGCCGTGCGCCGCATCGGGGAGTTCGCCGCCAAAGTCGCGGCATCCTGAGCGCGCGGACCGAATTCATTGAAAGATCGGCGCGCATCAGCGAAGGTCAGCGGTCCCGCATCCCCCCACCCATGGCCGCCGATCCCAAGCCCGTCTACGATTTCTCCGACCTGAAAGACTGGTCGGCAGCCACCGCCGATCTCACCCCACCGGCCAGGCTCGCCGTCTTCGGTGACCCGGTCGCCCATTCACGATCCCCGCAGATGCATAACCCCGGCCTCGCCGCCGCCGGGATCGATGCCCAATACGTGCGGCTCCACATCCGGCCCGAAGAGTTGGCCGAAGCGTGCCGGCTCCTGCCCGAAGCCGGTTTCATCGGGGCCAATGTCACCATACCCCACAAGACCGAAGTCCTCGGCGCCATGGCCGAGATCACCGATGTGGCCCGCCGCATCGGCGCAGTGAACACCGTGCTGGTCGAGGACGACGGCTCCCTCATCGGGCACAACAGCGACGGCCCCGGCTTTCAGCGCGCCATTCGCGAGGAGTTCTCCGTCGATCTCAGCGACCTCCGCATCCTCATACTCGGCGCTGGCGGAGGCGCCGGTCGCGCCGCCGCCGTGCAGTGCGCCATGGACCGATGCGAGCGCCTGGTGCTGGTGAATCGGACGCCGGAGAAAGCCGCGGCCCTGAAGGATGAACTCGCCACCTTTTTCCGCAGCGACCGGCTCGAAGGCCCGGTCGACCGGCTCGAGGTCGTGCCTTGGGATCACGACGCCATCGCCCGGCAGATGGATCACGTCGATCTCATCGTCAACGGCACCTCGCTCGGGATGAAGCGCACCGATCCCCAGCTGCTGCACCCCTCCCTCATCCAACCCCACCAGATGGTCTACGACATGGTCTACGCCCCGTCCCGCACCCGCCTGATGGCCGACGCCCAAGCCGAGGGCGCCCGCGCCGCCAACGGTCTCTCCATGCTCCTGTGGCAGGGCGCGATCTCCTTCGAGTTCTGGTTCAACCGTGACGCGCCGGTGGACGCGATGCGGCGGGGATTGAACGAATCCGTATTGTGAGTTTCAACCAGTCGCCACGGAGTGCCCCCGAACATCCTACTCTACTGCACCGATCAGCAGCGCTTCGACACCATCGGCGCTCTCGGGAATCCGCATGTGAGGACGCCCACCCTGGATCGGCTGGTGAGGGGCGGAACCGCGTTCACCCACACCTACTGCCAGAGTCCCATCTGCACCCCCAGCCGCTCCAGCCTGATGAGCGGCCTCTACCCCAGCCGCGTCCACAACACCCGGAATGGCAACGCCACCTTTCCCGATTGGCCGCCCCTGATTTCCAAACTCATCGCGGATCGCGGTTACGACTGCGGGATGGTGGGAAAATTTCACCTCCAGAGCAGCGGTCACCGCACCGAGCCCCGGCTCGATGACGGCTTTCGCGTCTGGCAATTCTCCCACGCCCCGCGCGACGAATGGCCCGCGGGCGAGCACGACTACGCGGACTGGGTCCGTGAACGCGGCGGTGATCTCAACGCCCTCCGCGAGAGCCCCGACCGCGTCCCTCCCGAGTTTCACCAAACCACCTGGGCCACCGAGCGCGCCATCGCATTCATCGACGACCGCAACCGCGCACGAGAGGAGGGTCAGCCGTGGTTTCTCAATCTCAACATCTACGATCCCCATCCGCCCTTCATTCCCCCGCGCGAGTATGAGGAAAAATTCGATCCCGCCACTCTGCCCGGCCCCCATTTCCAGCCCGGCGATCTCGACACTCAGGCGAAATTGAAGGCCGCCGATTTCCAGGGCGAGATCCGCTCCCCCGAGGAGCACGACGCGTATCGTGCCCAGGCCCGCTACTACGCCATGATCGCCCAGATCGACGATCAGTTGGCCCGCCTGCTCGCCCATCTGGAGGCCAGTGGTCAGGCCGAAAACACCGTCGTCATTTTCACCAGCGACCACGGCGAAACGCTCGGCGATCACGGTCTGATGCAAAAAGGCTGCCGCTTTTACGAGGGTTTGGTCCGCGTTCCCCTCATTTTTCACGCGCCCGGTCGCGGGGTGCGGGCGGACTTTCAATGCGATGCCCTCGTCGAGTGGCTCGACCTTTCCGCCACCCTGCTCGATCTGGCCGGAGTTCCCCTGCCCGGGTATCATCAGGGAAAAAGTCTCCTTCCTCTGCTCACCGATCCCGACGCCAATCCCGACGCGCACCGCGACTTCGTCCGCTGCGAGTATTTCGACGCGCTCGCGCATGAATTCACCGGCGGACACGGAGCCTTCGCAACCATGCACCGCACGCGCCGCCACAAGCTCAGCCTCTATCACAGCCTCGGCGGAGTCGGAGAACTCTACGATCTGGAGACCGATCCCTGGGAGCACCACGATCTCTGGGAAGACCCCGCCCATCGGGATCTCCGCGCCCGCCTCATTCACGAGAGCTTCGACGCCCACGTCATGCTCACCACCGATGTCGGCTCCGCCCGCATCGCCCCGATGTGATCATGGGCGGGCGGCACTCAACAGGGTCTGGTCAATGACCTAACCCTCTTCAGTCAGGCGAAGGCCCGGATGAAGGCGACTTCCATGGCGAGGACCTCGTGGACGTTGGTGGAAAAATGGGAACGTAGCTTCTCGAACACTTCGATCCTCCGATCCAACTCCTGACCGGGAAACTGTCTCGCGATGGCGGCGGTGTGTTCGGCGTAGTCGGGAAGGTCCAGCCGTTGACCTCCGGCCTGCTGGCGCAGGGCATCGCCAAACCAGGCGACCAGATACTCCATCAGCTGACCGCGCCGTTGGAGATACTCGGACTCGATGAGACCTTTGTAGTAGTCCTCGCGCTTTTTGAGCCAATCACCCTCGGTGACTTTCCGGTAATGCTCGGCCTCGGCTTTCTGGGCTTCCTCGTGGCGCTTGGTGATGGCCGCTTTTTCATCTTTCAGCACCGAGGAAAAGATGGACATGAGCCCGAGGGCGCCGGATACGCCGGTGACCCCTCCTCGCGAGTGGGCGGCGAGCGCATCGAGGAGTTCCCGCGCCGCCTCGCTCAGGGGCAGTCCGCCGGGCGGTCCCATGAGATCCACCCGGATACAGCGCGAGAGGATGGTGTCGAGCATCTGCTCCGGTTGCGAGGTGATCATCAACAGCATCGACCCCCGGGGTGGCTCCTCGAGAGTCTTGAGAAAGGCGTTCTCCGCCTGGGGGCCCATGCGGTCACAATCCACCACGACGGCGAACTTGGTGATCCCGCGATCAACGCTCATGTGGAGAGTGTGTTCGGCGGCGCGGATGGACGCGATGGAAATGGTCCGCGAACGGGACTCCGGTCGCACCAGAGTAACGTGAGAGCCGCGCAGGCTGTCGAGTCCGGTGAGTTCGCCCGGATGTCCGTTGACGAGCCGGATGACACGCTCGGCGAGGGCCGATTTCCCCGCGCCCACCGGCCCGGTGATGAGGTAGGCGTGGGCGAGGCGGTCCTGGTCGCGGGAAAGCGCGATCAGTTCGTAGGCTTTGTCAGCGGAAAAACTCATCGAATTTTCGTCGGCAGGCGAGCCAGATGCGTTGTTCGATTCGGTCGATCCCGTCCGAGGCGTCGATGACGCGGATGCGTTCGGGGTGGGCGGCCGCCAGGTCGAGGTAGCCCTGTCTGACCGCCTCGAAGAAGGCGATCGGTTGATCCTCCATACGGTCCGGCTTTTCGCCGCGGGCGGCCACGGCACGGGCATGGCCCACGGAGGCGTCCATGTCGAGGAGGAAGGTGATGTCCGGCAGACAACGGCCGACGGCAAAGGCGTTGATGGCCCCGACGGCCCCGGCGTCCAGTCCCCGCCCGACCCCCTGATAGACGGTGGTGGAGTCCAGAAAACGGTCGGCAATGACCCAGGCGCCACGTTCCAGGGCCGGGGCGATGTTTTCCCGCACCAGTTGCGCGCGGCTGGCGGCGAAGAGCAGCAACTCGGTCTCGGCGGTGAGTCCTTCGCCCTCCGGGGCGTGCTGCAGCAGTTCACGGATACACTCGCCGGCGACGGTACCGCCCGGCTCGCGAGTGCGCAGTACCTCGATGCCGACATCGCGCAGACGACGCTCCAGACGCGCGATCTGCGTGGATTTGCCGCACCCTTCCGAGCCTTCGAAGCTGATGAAAACGCCGCGTTGCATGTAACTGGGTTGCATCTATGCGCGCGGAGCCTAGGATTGTCGACCCGAAATGAGCGCTAACGCCCCCATCACATTTGGCTCGCGCGACGACCGCAAGGCTGTGGAGAACGGCCTCGTGTTCGCGCCGAAATTCGACGAAAACGGTCTCATCACCGCCGTGGCCCAGGATGCCGACACCGGCGAGGTGCTGATGGTGGCCTACATGAATGAGGAATCCCTGCGCCAGACGCTGGAAAAAGGCGAAGCGGTCTACTGGAGCCGCAGCCGCCGGCAACTCTGGCACAAGGGGGCGACCTCGGGGCATGTGCAGACGGTGGAGCGCATCCTGACCGACTGCGATCAGGACGCGCTGGTGCTGAAGGTGCGCCAGCATGGGCCGGGCTGCTGCCACGCGGGCTATCGCTCCTGCTTTTACCGGAATGTGGGATCGTCGGACGCCGAATCTCCGGTTCCCCTGGGCCGGGAGATCGCCGAACGCGCCTACGACCCCGACCAGGTCTACGGCTGACGCGAGTTCGTTTCCGCCGATTTTTTGCCCATGAATCCCGCGTCCCCCTTCCCGCCCGCCCGCGAGGTCCGGCCGGGTTCGACGCTGGCCATCGTGGCCCCCTCCGGTCCATTCGACCGGGAGCGCTTCGAGCAGGGACTGGCCATTTTGCGCGGGCGCTACGAGGTCGTCTTTGATGAGGGCATTCATGCGCGGACCGGATATTTTGCCGGATCGGATGAGCGCCGCTTGTCGGAATTGAACGCGGCGATCCGCAATCCGGCGGTGGACGCCATCATCTGCGCCCGGGGCGGCTACGGGGCGACCCGGCTGTTGACGGGTCTGGACGCGGCGGAGGTGGCGACGGCGAACAAGATCCTTGCGGGCTTCAGCGACATCACCGCACTGCACTCCCTCTGGGCGCGAGCCGGGGTGCGCTCCATTCACGGGCCCATGGTGGCATCATTGGCGCGGGGAAATGAACAGGTCCTCTCGGAATGGTTCGCCACCCTCGAAGGGCGCGATGGCGCGGAAAGCTGGACCGTCGAGCCTTTGGTGCCCGGCTTCGCCGAAGGCAGGCTCATCGGCGGAAACCTGGCCGTACTCGGGGCGCTGGTGGGCACCCCCTACGCGCCACCCCTGGACGGCTGTGTCCTCTTTCTGGAGGACGTCGGCGAGCGTCCCTATCGGGTCGACCGGGTGCTGACCTCGTTGCGGCAGGCCGGTTGGCTGGAGCGCTGCGCGGGTATCCTTCTCGGCGCCTTTACCGAAGGCGATCCGGGACCGGACGGCGTCACGCTGGGAGAGGTGCTACAGGACCGCCTTGGTGATCTCGGCGTGCCGGTGGTAACCGGGTTTCCCGCGGGTCACATCGATGATAACGAGCCACTGACTTTCGGCGCGACGGCGAGGATCGAGGGTGGGACCGTGACGGTGGAGGCTACGTAGCATGGGCTTGGAAGCCCATGTTACGAAACATGGCGGAAACTTTTTTCTTGCCAGGATTACATCTGTAATCTAAACATGGATTACACCTGTAAGATTTGACCCGCGAACCGATGCCGAAGACGCCTGAGATTCCGAAGATTTCCGATTCCGAGTGGGTGGTGATGCGCGTGTTCTGGGGGCGCGGCGAAGCGACCTCCGGCGAGGTCGTCGCGGAACTGGAGAAGGAGACGGACTGGAAGCCGAAAACCATCCAGACCCTCATCCGCCGGCTGGTGCAGAAAGGCGCGCTCGATTTCGAAAAGCAGGGCCGGGAATATCTCTATCGCCCCGCCGTGGACGAGAAGACCTGCGAGCAGGCCGCCAGTCGCCAGTTCATCGACCGGGTCTTCAACGGCAAGCTCGCCCCCTTTCTCGCCAACTTCGTCGAGCAGTCGAACTACTCGGACGAGGAGATCGCCCAACTGAAACGCATCCTGGAAGACGGAGGAACGCCCGATGGAAACGCTGATTGAAACCACCACCACCGCCGCCGCGTGGGTGGCGAACAACTCGCTCGCCGGTAGCCTGCTCCTCGGCGCATTTTTGTTGATGTTCCTCGTGCTCGGGCGGCACCTGGCCCCCACCCTGCGCGTCGTGCTCTGGAGCCTGGTCGGACTGCGCCTGCTGCTGCCTTTCGCGCCTTCGAGCGATCTGAGCATTCACAACCTGCTCCCTTCGCCAAAGACCGCCGAGGCGATGCCCGTGGTGACGCCGAGCGCGTCAGACTCGCCCGTTTCCATGGAAGCGGCGATGCCGATTCCCACAGTGACGCCGACCGCGCCTGTTCCCCTCGAAGAAACGTCATTCCCTGCCTCCCTGACTTGGGAAAATGCCCTCGCATTGGGCTGGGCCGGGATCGCCCTGGGATTGATGGGGATCGCCCTGGCTCGGCAGCGTTCCACGCATCGGCGCATCGTTCGGCTTCCCCTGGTGAACAGCGAGCGGCTTCACTCCCTGCTCGCGGACTGCGCGCGTCGCTCAGGCGTGAAGCGTCGGCTGCGACTGGTCGCGGCGCCTCCCGGCTCCGGGGTGGCGGTTTTCGGCTTTCTCCGGGTCAGTCATCTCGTGGTGCCGGCCGATCTCGAGGAACGCTACTCGGAGACGGAGATTCGCGGCATCCTGCTCCATGAACTGGCCCACGTGCGCCGGGGCGACCTGCTGATCAACTGGATCGTGCTCGGCGTGCAGTGCCTCCATTGGTTCAACCCGCTGGTCTGGCTCGCCGGTCGCCGTTTTCTCGCCGACCGCGAGGTCCTGTGTGATCGCGCCGCGCTGCGTGGACTGCCTTCCGAGCAACGTCGCGATTACGGCTCCGCGCTTCTCAAGGCCCTGCAACTGGGCCGGACTCCGCGCCCCTGCCCCGCCCTGGTTCCCTTTGTGTCCCGAAAATCTGAACTCGAACACCGTCTCATCATGATTGCCAATCCCCGCTCACGCAGTCTCCTGCTTCAACTCACCGCCGGCGTTTTCGCGATCGTCGTCGCCATTACCACTTTTACCTCCGCCCGAGCCGACGAGGAACGCGGCGAACGCAACGAACGCAACGACCGCCGCGAGAGCGCTCGTGACGGAGAACGCGAGGGCGGTGAACGCTCCAGGGAAGGCGCCCGTGACGGAGAGGCTGCGACGGCACGCGCCGACCATGAGGTCATGGTATTCCGCGACGGCGTCAGCTTTGGCGGTCGCAAATTCACCACCATGGCCGATTTTCGCAACGCGCTCCGGGGCCAATCCGGGACCAGCGCAGTGGTCGCCGCCGATCCCGACGCACCGTTCCAGACTGTGAATGCGGTGATCGACGCCCTGAAGGCCTCCGGCATCCGCGAAGTGATCCTGGCCCAGCTCGACGGAGAAGGACGAGGCGGCATGCGTGATGGTGACCAACCGCGCGAAGGAGCCCGGGATGGCGACCGTCCCCGCGAGGGTGCCCGCGACGGTGATCGGCCGCGCGAAGGGGAGATGCGCCGCGAGGGCGATGGTGATGGCGGTTCCCGAGAAGGGGCTCGCGACGGCGACCGTGAAGGCGGGGAGCGCTCCCGCGAAGGCGCCCGTGATGGAGATCGTCCCCGTGAAGGAGAGATGCGTCGCGAGGGCGATGGTGATTCCCGCGAAGGCACCCGCGACGGGGATCGTCCTCGCGAGGGAGAAGGTGCCCGCGATGGAGATCGTTCTCGCGAGGGTGCCCGCGACGGCGACCGCCCCCGCGAAGGAGAGATGCGCCGCGAGGGCGACGGTGAAGGCGGCTCCCGCGAAGGGGCTCGGGACGGGGAATCCTCCGCCGCCGAGGCTTCCGAACGCGAGATCAACCAGTGGACGCGAATCTACGGAGCCTACGACAAGGACGGCGACCGCGCAGTCACCTTCGAGGAATGGGTGTCGATGAAGAACTACGAACTCACCAGCGACCAACGCGACCGCGAGAAAGGCTGGTTCGACGAGGCCGACGGAAACGGCGACGAGAAGGTCACCCTGGGCGAGTGGATCGACTGGAAAGCCAGCCAGGGACGGCGCGGCTGATCGACTGGCCCACCCCATCCCAACCGGCCATTCCGCTTACTCCCCATCATGAGCGCCGGTCGCCTTTCCCCGTTGGTCCTCGGCCTTTCGGTCATGCTCGCCACCCCGTCGATCTTCGGCGCGGAAGTGGAGGAAGGCGAGATTCCGTGGTCTTTCGCGCCGTTGGTTCGCCCGGAACTCCCGGAGGAATCCTTCGGCTCCTGGCCGCTGGATGATCTCGACCACTTCATCGCCGCGCGTCTCGCTAAAAAGGAGCTGCGCCCCAATGCCGGTGCCGATCGGCTTACCCTGATCCGTCGGGCCGCGTTCGATCTTACGGGCCTGCCGCCGAGCCTGGAGGAAATCGACCGCTTTCTCGCCGATCCGGCTTCCGACTCCGAGGCCTTCGCGCGGGTCATCGACGACTACCTCGCCCGTCCCCAGTTCGGGGAGCGCTGGGGACGCCACTGGCTCGATGTGGCCCGCTACGCCGACAGCGTCGGCCGCACCTGGAATGCGCCCTTCGTCTACGCCTGGCGCTACCGAGACTGGGTCATCGATGCCTTCAACGAGGACAAATCCTATCGCCGTTTCATCGCCGAACAGGTCGCCGGCGATCTCCTTCCCGCCGACACCGTGGAACAGCGCCGGGAACAGGTCATCGCCACCGGTTTTCTCACGCTCGGATCGTTGGCCATCAACATGGGAACCGGCGAGGCTTTCGTACTCGACCAGGTCGACGACCAGATCGATGTGACCACGCGAGGCTTCCTCGCCCTCAGCGTGGCCTGCGCCCGCTGCCACGATCACAAGTACGATCCGGTCGCCCAGATGGACTACTACGCCCTGGCCGGGATCTTCTACAGCTCCTGGACCTACTCCGGCACGCCTCACGTCAGCGAACACGCCAGCTACGGCTACGTGGATCCCGAGATGCTCGTCAGCCTGCCCGCAGACCTCGACTCTCCGGTCGACCGGGTGCGATCGGTTCCGACAGGCATCCATTCCATGAGCGACCTGCGCCAGTTCGGCGGCAAGGCTCCCCCGCCCTTCGAGATCCAGTCCGACTGGGCCATGGGCATGCGGGACGGCAAGCCGGCCAATTGCGCCCTGCGCGAGGGAGGGATGGCCTGGGATCGCGGCGAAACCCCGCCCCGGGGAGACATCCGCATTCCCTCGCTGCCGGAGTTTCCCGAGATCCCCGAGGACGCCAGTGGTCGACTCCAACTGGCGCAGTGGATCGCTTCCCCCGAGCATCCACTCACTGCCCGGGTTATGGTCAATCGCGTCTGGCAGCATCTCTTCGGGAAAGGGCTCGTGGAAACCGTGGACAACTTCGGGCTCACCGGGCGGGAACCGAGTCATCCGGAGTTGCTCGATCACCTCGCCATCCGCTTCATCGAAGACGACTGGTCGGTGAAGACGCTGATCCGAACGATCATGCTCAGCCGCACCTACCAGCTGAGCAGCGACCACCAGAAAGCCGGCTTCGACGTCGATCCCGACAACGCTCTCTACTGGCGCTGTTCGCCGCGCCGCCTGGAACTCGAGCCGCTCCGTGACAGCCTGCTCCAGGTCGCCGGTCGGTTGGAACTCGAGCCCCCCGCGCCCGGAGTCCTCGCCGGGAACGGCAGCCGAGGTCGCGGCCGGACACGGGGCGAGATCGGATTCGGATCGCCCTACCGCACGATCTACCTGCCGGTGATCCGCGATTTCCTGCCGGACGAATACGGGGTCTTCGATTTCCCCGATCCCAGCGCCGTCGCCGGCCAGCGCCACATCACCACGGCACCGCCGCAGTCATTGTTCTTCATGAACAGCGGCTTCGTGGAGAACTGCGCCCGCGATGCGACGATCCGGATCCTCGATTCCGCGGCGACCAGGGATGATCGCCTGACGCTCGCCTACCGAACCCTGCTTGGACGCCCCCCGACCGGGGACGAGATCGATGACGCCACCGACCTCATGAGCGGTCTCGACACCGCCGGGTTGGAAGATCCCGAGCTCTATCGCTGGTCGACACTGCTCCAGGCCCTCTTCGCCTCCGCCGAATTTCGCTATGTGTTCTGAGTATTCTTTTTTCTTTACTGGGAGCGAGGGCGTCTCGCCCGCTTCAATGCCCGGGGGCGCATCAATGACCGCTTAGCCTATTTCGACACGACCGATGAAGCGGGCGAGACGCCCGCACTCCCAGTCCGGGCCATCCGCACTTTTCCCATGAACTCCCGCCGCCACTTCCTCGCCTCCACCGGTCCGGCCTTCGGGTCGCTGGCCCTGAGCGCCCTGTTGCCTCGCTGGTCGGCTTATTCCGCCTCGGGTGGCAATCCGCTGGCGCTGCGGGAAGGCCATCACCCGGCGAAGGCGAAGCGGGTGATCTTTCTCTTCATGAACGGCGGACCGAGCCACCATGAAACCTTCGATTACAAGCCGGAACTGGCACGAGCGGGCGGCCGCTATCTCCCTCCTGCACTTGACTTCGCCCCGGCCGGCAAGAGCGGGCTCATGATTTCCGAGGCCTTTCCCGAACTGGCCAGGCACGCCGACGATCTCTGCGTGCTCAACGGAATGCGCATCGGGACCAACGGTCATCACCAGGCCGTGGTCCGGCTCCACACCGGCAACGAGATGTTCGTCCGTCCCTCGATGGGAAGCTGGGTTGTCTACGGGCTCGGATCGGAAGCCGAGGATCTCCCGGGCTTCATCACCATCGACCCCATCGCCGATCTCGGCGGAGCGGGCAACTACGGCTCGGCCTTTCTGCCCGCGACCTTCCAGGGAACCCGCATCGGCGGTGGTTCAGGCAGCGTGCCGAATCTCCGGAACGAGCGCCTCACCCTGGGTGACCAGCGAAGTCAGCTGGATTTCGTCAATCGCTCCAACCGCCGTCTGCTCGACAAGGTGCCCGGCAACCCCGAGATCGAGGGCGTGATCCAGAGCTACGAGATGGCGTTCAAGATGCAGACCTCGGTCCCGGAAACCTTCGATCTGAGCGACGAACCCGAGTCCATCTTCGATCTCTACGGCATCAACGACGGCGTTTCCGGAAACTTCGGCCGCCAGTGCCTGATGGCGCGTCGCTTGGCCGAGCGCGGAGTGCGTTTCATTCAATTGACCTCGAACGGCTGGGATCACCACGGCAATGTCGGCACCGGAGTCCGGGATCGGGCCGCGACCATTGATCGCCCCATCGCCGGTCTACTGGCCGATCTGAAACAACGCGATCTGCTCCGGGACACCCTCGTGGTATGGGGCGGCGAGTTCGGCCGGGGCGCGCACGAGGACAACACGGGAGGCCGCGGCCACAACGGATCCGGATTCACTTTCTGGATGGCCGGCGGCGGCGTGAAGGGCGGTCACACGCACGGCGCCACCGACGAGATGGGTCAGGAGGCGGTGGATGGAATCATGGATTTCCACGATCTCCACGCCACCATCCTGCACCTCCTGGGTCTGGATCATCACCGGCTCACCTACCACTACGCCGGCCGGGATTTTCGCCTCACCGACACGAAAGGTAAGGTCAATGCCGAGATCCTGGCCTGAGGGAATCAGCCCCCCACCCGGCTCTTGCGGGAAAGCCGCAACACCTCCTCGATCTCCATCGGGCTTTCCTCGGTGATTCGCCGCGGCCCCTCGTAGACTTTCGTCTCCGCTTTCTCGAAACGGGGCATCTCCGCCTTGGCCGCGTCCTCCATCGCCGCCTCGGCAAAGCCCCGAAGCCTTGCCACCACCTCGGGATGCCTCGCGGTCACATCGATCTGTTCGCCGGGATCCGCCTCCAGATCAAAGAGCTGCCAGGCCGCCGGCGGCGCGGTGTCGGGGCCATCCGCGGGTGCAGGATACTCCCAGGGTTGGGATTGCTCCAGCGGGGCGATGATGGTCACGCCATCGGGTCCGCGGGGATCGATCCATTCCTCGCCACGCTTCCCGCGGGGCCGGGCGTTCGGTTTCGAGGCGAAGAGTTTCCATTTCCCCTGCCGCACGGCCAGCAACGTTTCGCCATTCCAGGTGTGGATCAGCCGGTCTTTCGGCCCCTCCCCCTCACCCGTCAGCAGGGGCAGGATGTCGTGCCCGTCAAGCTTGAGCGTGGACACGTCGATCCCGATCAGCTCGGCGATGGTCGGCACCACATCCACGGTGGCGGCGGGTTCCCGGATCACTCGCCCCGCCGGAATTTTCCCCGGCCAACGGAAGATGCCCGGCACACGGACGCCGCCCTCCCAGCCCGATCCTTTCATGCCGCGCAATCCTCCGGTGCTTCCCCCATACCAGGGACCGTTGTCGGAGGAAAACATGACCAGCGTGTTGTTATCCACGCCCGCCTCCCTGATCGCCGCCAGCACCTCGCCGACGGAGGCGTCCAACTCCCTCACCACATCGGCGTAGAGATCATCGGGAGTCTCGGGAGAGTAGTATTCCTCCGAGGCCGCCAGCGGCTTGTGCGGCATCGCGTGGGGAAAGTAGAGGAAAAAGGGCCGCTCCCGGTGTTCCCGGATGAAGGCCACCGCCTCGTCGGTATAGCGACTTGTCAGATAGCTCTGCACCACCGGATACTCCACCGCCTGCTCGTCGCGACAGAGCATCACCGGCCGCATGTCATTGGAGTAGAGGATGCCGAAATAGCTGTCAAATCCGTGCCGGGTGGGGAAAAACCGGGGCAGGTGCCCGAGATGCCACTTGCCCACGATCTTCGTCGCGTAGCCTTCGCCTTTCAGCAACTCCGCCAGGGTGGACTCCTCGGCACGGATGCCGTGGTCGCGACCCGCGTCCGGCGTCGGATTGCTCGGAACACCCGTGCGATAGGGAAAGCGACCCGTGAGCAGGGCCACCCGCGAAGGCGCGCAACTCGGCGTCGCCACGTAGAAACTTTCGAATCTCGCCCCCTCGGCCGCCATTTTGTCCAAGTGGGGCGTTTGCCAGTCCTGGTTGCCGTGGCAGGACAGGTCTCCCCATCCGAGATCATCCGCATAAATGATCACCACATTTGGCGGAGGGGCGCCCAGGGCGGTGGACACGATCAGGGTGAGAACGGCGGCAAGTCCCGATAGGCGAAGCATGTCTCATCATAGGGCAGAAACCCGATCCGCTAAAAGTCCGAACTTCCGTGATGTCGCAGTCGCCAAGCCGACGGCGTCAGGCCAGTCTGTCGACGAAACCAACGCGCGAAATAGTTCCGGTCCAGCATTCCCACCGAGGCAGCGATCTCCTGAATCTCCCGGTCCGACTCCACCAGTCCGCGCCGCGCCAGTTCCAGCCGATGCTCGGCGATCAGTTGCCCGAGACTCAGACCGCACTCGCTTCTCAGCAGTCGATTCAGATGATCCCGGCGCATACCCAGTTCTGTTGCCAATGTCGCCCCGTCCCAGCATTCCGGAGGGTGGACCAGCAGCCATTGCCGCACCCGCGACGCATAGCGCGCGCCCGCCGCGCTTTTCGGGACAGGCGTTTCCGGCGCCAGCGCTTCCAACAGCAGTCCCGCCACCTGCAGCACCACCCCGCATTCCCGCACCCGCGGCTCGCCCCCGCCCGGTTTGAGCCCCGCCAACCAGGATAGACATCGCCGGATCTCCGCTTGAGCCTCGGCGCTGAGGATGGCCGACACCGGCGCCACGAGGCGGGAGGAGTCCGTCCGCAAATCGAGCACCAGACACAGCGGCGAGCGGGCCTTTTCCTTTTCAAACGCGTGATCCACTCCGGCCGGAATTCCGATCACCCGCCCCGTAGATACCGGCATCCTCTCGTCTTCCACCGTCTGCCATCCCGATCCCGAGAGGTAGGCCAGCACCTGGGCGAACTCGTGCCGGTGCCTGCGCACCCAGAGCGTCTCCGGCAAATGCCGATTCAGTCCTAGCCGGAGTACCGTGACTCCCGGCGCGGCGATCTCGAGATCCTCAAACAGCAGCGGGCGGAGTCCGGTCATGGATTCCGATAGCACAATAATTGTGTCGATAAAATGCTATTATACACCGCATTGTTCTACCCGGCCCGTTCCGCGCGGTGGAAACTGATCCACCAACCATGGCCATCATCGCATCTCCGCTTACCGATTACTCCCGGCTCTGCATCCATACCGCTACCACCAAGCCGTGGAGCATTGAGACAGCGATGCATCGCTACGCCACCGCGGGGATTTCCGGTATTACCGTCTGGCGCGATACCCTGGAGGGACGCGACCCGGCGACCGTGGGTCGACAGCTTTCCGACTCGGGACTGGAGGTTGTTTCCCTCTGCCGGGGCGGCTTTTTTCCCGCTCTCACCGAGAGGAAACGCCGCGAGGCCATCGAGGATAGTCGCCGCGCCATCGAGGAGGCCGCCGCCATCGGTGCGCCCATGATCGTGCTCGTCTGTGGTGCGGCCGTCGGTCAGCCGCTGGAGGACTCCCGTTCCCAAATCATCGACGGCATCGCCGCCATCCTGCCCGAGGCAGAGGCCGCCGGGATCAAGCTGGCGGTCGAGCCTCTGCATCCCATGTATGCCGACGACCGCTCCGCCATCAACACCATGGCCCAGGCCCACGACGCCTGTGACCGGCTGGATCATCCCCTCGTCGGCATCGCCATCGATGTTTACCACGTGTGGTGGGACGACACCCTGCCCGCGCAGATCGCCAAAGCCGGCGAGCTTGATCGCCTCTTCGCCTTTCACCTCTGCGACTGGCTCACCCCCACCAGCCACCTCCTCACCGACCGCGGCCTCATGGGTGAAGGCTGCATCGACCTGAAAGGAATCCGGGCGATGGTGGAAGCCGCCGGATTCACCGGATTCAACGAGGTCGAGATCTTTTCCACCCGCTGGTGGGAGAGTGATCAGGATGAGTTTCTCGATAAGATCAAAGAAGCCTACCTCCAATACAGCTGAAAAAGATCAGCTCTTCCCCAATCCACCATGAAAACCATCGGCATCATCCTCAACGGCGTCACCGGGCGCATGGGCACCAACCAGCACCTCATCCGTTCCATCCTCGCCATTCGCGAGCTGGGCGGCGTGGTCCTCTCCGACGGATCACGCGTCCAGGTCGATCCCATCCTCACCGGGCGTAGCGAGGAAAAACTCCGCCGTCTCGCCGAAGCCCACGGCGTTTCCCGCTTCACCACCGATCTCGACGCCGCCCTTGCCGACGAGTACAACGCGATCTTCTTCGACGCGTCCTCCACGCTCCACCGCGCCCGATTCGTCGAAATGGCCGCCGCCGCCGGCAAAGCCATCTATTGCGAAAAACCCACCGCCACCGAGCTGGCCGAAGCCATCCGGCTCGCGAATGTTTGCCGCGATGCAGGCGTAAAAAACGGCGTCGTTCAGGATAAACTCTGGCTCCCCGGCTTGCGCAAGGTGCGGACCCTGATCGACCAGGGGTTCTTCGGCCGCATTCTCTCGGTGCGGGGCGAATTCGGCTACTGGGTTTTCACCGGTCACGACGAAAACCAGCCCGCCCAGCGGCCCTCGTGGAACTACCGCCAGGAGGATGGCGGCGGCATCATCATCGACATGCTCTGCCACTGGCGCTACGTGCTCGATCAACTCTTTGGCCCAGTGAAATCCGTCAGCTGTCTCGGTGCCACCCACATTCCCGAGCGCATTGACGAGCAAGGCAAACCCTACGCCTGCACCGCCGACGACGCCTGCTACGCCACCTTCGAGATCGACAACGAACGCGGCCCCATCGTGGCCCAGTTCAATTCCAGCTGGGATGTCCGCGTGCGACGCGACGACCTCTTCACCATGGAGATCGACGGCACCCATGGCTCCGCTGTCGCCGGATTGCGAAAATGCCGGGTCCAGCCCCTCGGCGCCACGCCCAAACCGGTGTGGAATCCCGACATTGAGCAACCCCTCAATTTCCACGATCACTGGCAGGAAGTCCCGGACGCCATCGAATTCGACAACGCCTTCAAGATCCAGTGGGAGAAATTCATCCGCCATGTGGTGGAGGACACCCCCTTCCCCTGGGACCTGATGGAAGGCGCGAAAGGCGTCCAGCTCGCCGAAGCCGGGATCCGTTCGTGGCGGGAGCGACGCTGGGTGGATCTGGAGCCGCTGGTGTAGGGCCGTCGGCCACGAGATCTATCCGGTGCTTGGCCGGGTATGCCTGGCACCGGATTCCACAACTATCCCGAATCGTATGTTCAGCGAAACGGCGGCATTGCCAAATCCGACAGCCATGGGCATAATGGATATCGCATGGACTCGAATCTGCCCCCGGAATCGGCCGCTCAGCGGCTCGCCGCCTACTCCTTTCTTGTCGTGTTTGCCAACGACGACACCATCAGCGCGGAAGAACTGGCGATGCTGGAAAAAATCGCCCTGGAGGACGGCGTGGTGGATGAGGCCGAGCGCTCGGTCCTATCCAATCTCTTCAGCCGGATCAGCCGGGAGTCGGTGACGGACGCGGTATGGGAGGAGATCTCGCGATTCAAGAGCGCATACGGGATCGACTAGATTACTTCGAGGACAGCGTGGCCACTGATCACGCCACGCCCCGTTTTCCGCCGCGGAACAGGGCGGAGACCTGCTCCCAGAGTCCGAGGACGTTCTCCCATCGGCGGATGGCCACATCGATGAAAAACAGGAGGATGAACAGTTTGAGAAACAGGGGCCATAGTTCGATGTATCGGGACACATCCGAGCCGGTGAGTTCCAGAGACTGGTCCGAGGAGCCGAGGTAGGTGCCGCCGGTGATCTCGGCGGCCTGTCGCAGGGTCCCCTCGTTGATCTGTCCGGTGGCGACTTCGCCGCTGGGATTGTGAACGTGACCGGCGGAAACCATCTGGGCGCCGCTGCGTGCGCGCACGAGATAGACACCGGCGTCGGTGGGGCGAAATCCGGCGGAATAGAGCCCCGGGCCCTCCTGCTCCAGAGGCTCGGTGGAGAGCAGGCGCATGGTGGAACCGAGAGAATGGGCGGGGACAAAGTAGACGTCGGCCTCGACCTCCGCGTCGTTGCGCCGGGTGCCGGAATCGGCGAGGAGATCCACATTCACGCGCACGGTTTCACCATCCTCCTCGAGGCGCAGATCCATGTTCTGTCCCTGGGGAGCGCGGGCGGTTTCGCGCAGGATCTGGGCCCATAGCTGGCTGTAGCCGGGCCACTGGCCGACCCAGAGAGCCGCCCACCGGGATTTGCAATCGGATGTGAAGGCGGTGACTTTGCCCAGTCCGTAGCGCCAGTGGGCGAGGAGTGGATCGCCGGTGTCGGTCACCAGCGGGATCTGTGAGGTGGCCTTGCGGTTGGTCTTGACGTAACCGAGCAAGGGTGGCGCGGCGGCGGGATCGAAGCCTCTCAGCATGGGGTGGGCCTCGACGAGCAGGGGCTCGAACGCTTCCTCACGGATCATGCGCCCGGTGTGGACCATGGTGTCCTGGGCGAAGATGCGAGTGATGGCGGTGGGGTCCATGGTGATGTAGGACTGTCCTCCCCCGGCGGCGGCAATGGCCTGAAGCAGGCCGACCTGGGCGCCGGCGCCAACGGCCACCGTGGAGATGGTGATGCCCTCGGCGTGGCATTGGGAGGCGAGAGCCTGGTATCCCGAGCCGGAGGTTTGCCCGTCGGTGAGGACGATCATGTGCTTGATCTTGGCCTTGACGGCCCCGAGAGCCTCGCGGGCGCGGGCCATGCCGGGGTAGGCGTTGGTGCCGCCCCCGGCGCTGAGGGTGGCGATCTGGTTGGCGATGGCACTGGTGGAACTGACGCGGGTCATGGGCACGATCTCGTGCACTTGGGAGTCGAAAGCATAGACGCCGATGTAGTCCTTGTTGCTGAGCAGTTCGGCGGTGGCGATGGACGCGGATTTGCAGATCTCGATCTTTTGCCCGGACATGGAGCCGGAGCGATCCATGACGAGGGCGAGAGCCGATGACTGGAACTCCTCCTGATCCGGCGCCTTGAGTTTCACCGGCAGGATTTCCTCGATGGGGGTGCGGTAGTAGCCGCCGACGCCGAAGGAGTTCATCCCGCCAACCATCACGAAGCCGCCGCCGAGTTTATCGACGTAATCGCGAATGGCCGCCATGCGCGCCTCTCCGATCTGGTGGGCGGGCACATCGGAGACGATGATGCCATCGTATCCGGCCAATTCGCGCAGGCTCTGGGGAAGGCCATCGGGGGTGCGGGCATCGAGGCGGATGCCCTCGCGGGCCATGGCCTCGACGAGGAAGCGGCTCTCCTTTTCCTCACCTTCCACATAGAGCAGCAGGGGCTTGCCGCGCACATCGACGATGGTGAGGGCCTCATTGTTTTCCGGGATGGCGTCGGCTCCCTCGAAGCCCTCCACGGCGACGCGATAGTTGTAAATATTGCGCTTCTCCGGAGTGCGCCTGAAGGACAGAGTCTCGATTTTTCCGGGCTCGACGGTGAGATCGCGGCTCTCCACTTCGAGGCCGTTTTCAAAAAGGCGCACCCGACCCGAGCCGGAGAGGGAACTCTCGACCGTGGCGGTGAGATCCAGGGTCGCGCCCTCGTTGAGTCGGGACTGGGAACTGGTTACCCGGGTGACGCGCACATCGGGCCGGGGATCGCCGCTGACGCCCACGGCGTGAAGCCGGATGCCCGAGACGGCGGCCTCGCGAGCGGTGTCCTCGAGACTGCCGGAGGTTTCCTGACCGTCCGTGACGAGGATGACATGACGCGAGGAGCCGCTGGGGAAAATGCCTTTCGACAGGCGGATGGCGCGGGACAGATCGGTGCGCGAGCCGAGGCTTTCCAGGAGATCGAGTCGCGGTTCCGCGGGAGGGAGCCGATCCCCGCCCCCATCGGGATAGCGCATGACCACGGCATCGTTCCCCGCGGCGACATAACCAATGCTGACATCGCCGGGGAGACCGTCGGCGATCTCACGGGCGGCATCGTAGACGCGCCGGATGCCCTCCTCGCCTTCGCTGCGGGAGTGGTCGAGCACAAATATGGCGGACTGTTGGCGGCTCTCCAGCACGCGGGCGGGTGACGCCAGGCAGAGAAGCGCGAGGATGACCAGCAGCGCGCGCACCATGAGCAGCCATCGCCGCCGCCGCATGGACATCGGGTGGGTCGACAGGGCGTCGAACCAGAACAGGAGCAGCAGTGCCGGAATGGCGAGGAGCAGGAGCTTGGGGTGGAGCCAGTCCATCAAGAAGTAATCAGGATTCAGTTAGCGGTTTTCAGGTTTTCACGCGCCGGGAGATCCGTGCATTGCTTCTCCATAGATCGCGGTTCGACTGATCAATAAACGGCATGTCGGTGAAACAGGTAGCTCTCGACAACGAGGATGAGGGCAATGAGGGCTAGCAATATCCAGGACACGTCGCCGGAAAGCCAGCCACTCTGAGTGAGGATTTCCCCCTCGATCCGATCACGCGCGGGATCACGACCGCGGAGATCGGTCTCGGCACGGCTGAGCAGATGGGCGGCCCCGCGCTGACCACTGTCGGTCTCCCAGATCCCGACGCGATCCAACTCCAGGAGTCCTCCGGCAAGGGGGGCGGTGCTTTTTTTCAATCCACCCTCCTCCCATCGAGTCCAGGTAACCCGGTCGCCCTCGACCGTGACGACGCGACCGGTGGGCGACTCGATCAACTGCTCGGTGATCCCCGGCGCGGTCTCGGCGCACCAGAGCAGGGCGTTGCCAATCAGCAAGGGAAAGGAGGCGGTGAGCGGGAGTCTCTCCGAGCGTCCGGGCGAGAATCCCATGACCACGAATCGCTGACCTTTCACATCGCCAGCAGCGAGGAGTGGCTCGTCGCCCGCAAACCAGAGCGGCTCAAGCGAGCCGGCGATATCGAACACGGCGGTCTGAGTCACCGACACCCGTCCGCTACTGACCCGGAACAGGACGGGATGTTGTTCATTGGCCACCCGTACGGACTCGTGGGGCACACCCGCCTCGATGCGGTTGATGCGGATGGGGCCGGCGTCGCCGGGTGGATTGATGAGGAGTACGGGAAGATTATCCGGCCAAGTATCGGGGAGGCAATCGTCGAAAACCACCACATCCACCTGCTCCCTAGCCGCCTCCCAACCCTCGGGTTGGAGTGCCAGGATCTCGAAGTCATAGTCGTCGAGAAAGGCCCGGAGCGCGAACTGAGTGTAGAGATCGGGCCGGAACGGGTCTGACTCATCCACCGGACGCACCCACGCGGCGACGATGGGTCGACTGTGGGGTAGAGGCTCGAGGACCTCGTCGTCCACCGGTAGGCAATCTCCTTCCACCGTCAGTTTCAGCCGGAGCATTTGATCCTCGGCGCCCTCCAGTTTCAAAGAAAGCCCGATGCGTTCACCGGGCTGGAGATCGACCTCGCGCGGCTGGACCAGTGCGCCTCCGACAAAGACATCGAGCTTGCCGGTGAGCGGTCCCGGCGCGTCCGAGTTGAGCGCGACCTGAACGTAGGCCTCAAAGAATCCGTGCTCCAAAGGGACGGGACGAATGCGGAATGCGGTGATACCAGCGTTGACGGGCTGCTCCAGCGCCACATTGATCGACTCAAGATCCACCCCCTCGGGCAATTCCCTCGCCAGTTCGGCACCGGCCAGGGGATCGGCATCCTCCCCCTCGCTCACTGCCGGCTCGGCGGCCGGAGCTTCCTCGGGCGAGGGTGCGACGGGTTCCGTGTCGCCGTCGGAAAGGTGCCAGATGAGAGCCGGAGTCTCCAGTTTCGCGAGGACCACGGCGGCATCCAACGCGTTGTCCGTCTGCTGAGCCACGGGGCGGGTGCTCATCTCGCCGAGACGGGACAGCAGTTCACGGCGTTTCAAGGTGCGGGGCTGGATGACCTCGGGCCTGGCGTCGTAGCCGATGAGAGCCACTCCCACATCCTCCGGCACACTGTCGAGCCGAGCCTTGACCATCTCGCGGGCGTGATCCAGACGAGTCACTCCCTGAGCGTCGACGGCGGCCATGGACGCCGAGCGGTCCAGCAGGATGACGACCGTGCGATAGCCCTCGTCGCTGGCGGGGCTGAGAATGAGTCGGGACAGCGCGAAGATGGCACCGAGGAGCAGGGCCAGGGTGAGCAGCAGGGAGACGATTTTTTTTAGCCGCCGCAACCAGGCCGACTCCTGATGCTCCCTCGCCAGAGTCTTGAAAAAGACCAGGGTGCTGACATTCACCACCTTGGATTTCCGACGAAATAGGTAGAGAGCGATCGGGATGATCGCCAGCAACGCGAGCCAGAGGAATCCTGGATTGAGAAACTGCATGGGTATCGAAAAAACGGATCAGGAACCGGAGGCGAGGGCCGAGCCACGGGACAGTAGATCGAGAAACAGCTCCTCGAAGGGCAGATCGGTGCGCCAACGCTGATAGTCGATCTGGCGCGACTTGCAGGTGTGTTCGATCTCCTTGAGGAAAAGATCGAAGCGCTCCTCGTATTTGCGCCGGTCGCGCCGGGTGAACCAAAGCCGACGATGCTCCTGGGTCTCGACATCGACGAGTTCAATCTCCCCGTCCAGATCGGGGTGCTGTTCCCAGGGATGGAAGATATGGATGAAATGCGTCTCTCCCGGCCAAGTGGCGGCGTGGCGGACCGCTTCCCGGGCCTCGTCGACCCCCCTTCCGTAGAGGTCGGAGAGGACGAACAGGATGCCGTATCGGCGACGAGAGGGTTGGAATTCGCTGAAGCAACGCTCGAGATCCGTCAGCCCGCCGAATTCCATCCTTCGCGCGTGATCGATGATGCGCTGGATATTCCCCTGCCCTTTCTGCGGCGGCAATCCCTCCATCACCCGCTCACCCATCTGGTAGAGGCTGACCCGGTGTTGTCCCACCAGCCCGAGGTAGGACAAGGCCACCCCGAGTTTCAGCGCGGTGAGCCGTTTCTCGGCGAAGGGCGTCTGCATCGACGCGCTGGTGTCCACGAGGATGTGGATATGAAACTCCTGCACCTCTTCATAGAGCCGAATGAACAACCTCTCCAGACGCGCGTAGAGCCGCCAGTCGATGGCGCGATAGTCATCGCTGGGTGTGTAATGACGGAAATCCTTGAACTCGCGGGTGAAACCCGTGGACGGGGTGGATTGGATGCCTTTCTTGCGCAACTGACGGCGTTTTCTCAACCGCAAAAACAGGGCGCGAAGCCGGTCGAGAAAATCGGCGTCGAACAGCTCGTCTGAAGCTCGGGTGGTTGGGTCGGGCATGCGGCGGAAAAGAATCGTGGTTAACGCGCCGGGGCGGCATCGGCGGACCTCCAGGCGACGACGGCGCGGTCGCCGACAAGGGTGAACAACGTGTCCCCCTCCACCAAATCCCGCATCGGGAGACAGTAGGAGACGGCGGTGGGTCCCGGTTGAATCGTGCCCTGCCAGACGGCCTGGGCGGCACCGGAGGGCGCGATGGCGAGCCGCTGGCGATAGCGGTCGAAGGCCTCCGTCCATCCCCAGTCGGCGATGGTGTCGCCAGACCAGGCATTCACCACTTTGACTCCGGAGTCGCCGATGGCATAGAGCCGCCCACCCGAGAGAACCGCGCGGGCTGGCGTCTCCCCCGTCGTGATGGATTCCAGAGAAACGAAGGCCTCCCCACCACCCGCCAGGTCCAGCCGATGGAGTCGCGCACCGTCGAGGAACCACGCCTGAGAACCCGAGCTGCCCAGGTAAACGCCCGAGGCGCTGTGAAAGGTGGAGGCCAGGGGCAGACGCAGTGAAATCGCGCGGAATCCGCCCTCGCCGAACAAGAGCAAGCGGTCCCCGCCCACGATTTCCGCCATTGCCGGACTCGATTGGGAAAGCCGCGCCGCCGACCAATGAACCGCGGGCGCCACCAAGGCCCCCTGGTATTGAAGAAACCGCTTCACCGCCGCCGCCCGATCCTCCATCGGCGTGAGATGATCCAGATAACCCGGTCGCGCCGTCGGCAATCCGGTCGCCGCGGGAGTGGGAGCGTCGCCCGGAGCCTTCTCAGCCGTCCTTTCCATCAACCCGACGGGGAAAGTGCGCACATCACCGCCATCGAAACGCCAGATCACCGAACCGTCCACCGCGTCGAGGATCAAGCTCTCCGCTCCATAGACAAAGACTTTCCCCTCCCTGAGCGACGCGCCGGAATTGAGGCTGTGGATGCCCAGTCCGTTCCGTCCGGTGGGATTTTCATCGATTCGCCGCTCCCAGCGAAGCTTGCCGGTGCCGAGATCGATGGATGCCAACATCGACGCGTCGGGGAGAAAGGCCAGCACGTGATCATCAGCCAACTCCAGTCGCATCTCCGGGCGCGCCACACCGGGTTCGCTCCCCTCATCGCCCGCTGACGAGCCCCTACCCAACTCGGCGCTCCACGCCAGCGAACCATCCTCGACCCGCCGCGCCTCCAGCACCCGTCCGACAGGCAGCAGGAACAGCGTTCCGGTGGGATCCACCGTCATCCTCCCCGGTCGCTTGATGAGTCTCAAGTCCTGGGCTACCCCCTGTCCACCACCCCCGAGAGTCACCGCTTGATAGGGAGCCATCAACTGCTGGACCGTGATGGTGCCGCCTTGTTGCTGGATTTGGTAGTAGGAGTTGGAGATCGTGATGCCCCCGGCGCCGCTTGTGGATGTCGCCTGTGTCGATGGCGCGGTATGGCCATGACGCTCTCTCCACAGCAATTTCCCGGTCTTTCGATCCACGCGATAGACAGTGCCCAGATCATCCAACACCAGCAGATCGTCCCCTCCCGCCACCGCCAGTTGTAGAATGCGGGAGCGCGGGTCAGCCTCGAAAGCCCAGGCAATTTCACCGCCCGCTAGCGGCCCCTCGGCATCCTCCACCGCCGCCGCGGCCGTTCCCGGCAAAGGCTCACGCAGCAACTCCACGCCGGCCGTGAGGGCGATGGAAAGCCCGTCGGGAAAAACAATGTTCCGATCCTCGCCAACGACCGCTCCCGCGAGGTCTACCAGCTCCCCCACCACCGCGTCCCTCGCCTCGACGTGTCCCAGTCCGTTGAGTGCGTAAGCCCGCGCCCATAGGCTCCACAGCCGATCCGCCTCCACACGGGCTTCCCGATCCACCGCATCCAGCAGGGGCGGGGACGCGGCCAGATCCTCCGGTTGCGCCGATGACAGCAGCCGGGAGATCGAGCGCCAGAGCGAGTCCAACAGATGCCACCGCAGCGACTCCAGGGAGTCGGGCCCCAGGTTGATCCGTTCGCTATCGGCGAGGAGTTGGCGGATGGCTTTGCGCAATTCTTCCTCCTGTCCCATCGCCGCCAGCAGGCTGAGCCGTTTTTCCCAACTGACGAGATCGGATGGCTCCCGCTGGGTCACCCGCTCAAGGGAAAGTCGCGCCGCGTCCGGCATGCCATACTCGACAAAGACCAGATACGCGGCCTTCAACAGTTTCGGGTCCTCCACCGCGCCCACATCGACGCTTTCCAGAGCCGCGCCCGCCAGGTCGGTTCTTTGCAAGCTGTGATATAGCAAGGCCCGCCTCAGATCATACTCGCCCGCCCGGCCCGGATCCTCTTTGGCCAGTTGCTGAAGCTGGCTCTCCATCTCCCCCGCCCGCTCCGGCGAGCGTTCCAGGGCTTTCACCAACAGTCGCCGCAGTCGGAGTCTCAGGTCTCCGGGCAGGCTGGCGTCCTCCAACTGGACGCGCAGGGCCTGACTGACGCGATCCTCCATCTGCTTCTCCTCGCCGAGTTCGCAGAAAGTAAGGAAATTCTCGATCCGGTCGGCGGTCCATTGAGCGGTGTCTTCCCCCGTCAACAGGCGGAACTGCTCGGCGTCGAAGAAAGCCGCCTCGTCCCCGAACAAGCCGTGCGCCTCCAGCGCCGCCTCCAGCCAAGTCCGGTAACGTGCCGGGGTGTCCGTGAGTTCGCGGGCCTCCGCGATCAGGCTTTCCGTCCGCGCCCTGTCGCCGCCACGCGACAGCACGGTCGCCAGTTGCAAACGCAGTTCCAGATTCTCCGGCGACTGTTCCAGACGCGCCTCGAGAGCGGCTCCCGCCTCGGGCAGGAAATCCTCGGCCGTCATGAACTGCACCAGGTCGAGGAAATTCTCTATCGCCGCGTCCGCCACCGGCAGATCACGCAGGGACCGGCGCGCCGCCGCTCGATCCTCCAGCGCCAGATGTGTCTCCGCCAACTCGCGGATCACGTCGAATCGATCCGGCTGGGCGTCGATGATGCGTTGATAGAGCGCCGCCGCCGCCAGGTAAAGATTTCCGCGCCGCAGATGTCGCGCCAGGTCGAGCAGTCGACGGTCCGCCTCCTCGGGATCGAGCGCCGCCAGCACAGTCTCCAATTGCGACAGCGCCTCCTCACCACGTCCGAGGGCATAGAGCACCTTGACCAGCCGGTAACGCAGATCACCGCGCTCGGGATATGCCGTCACCCGCGCATCCAGATAGGTCTGGAGCGCCTCCAGATCATTCATCTGGTCCAGCAGGGCCAGGAGACGTTTCTCGATTCTCTCCGAAGCGGGCAGGGATTCGGCCGCCTGTCCCAACACCTTTAGCGCCTCGCGCCTGCGCCCACTCACGGCGAGGAGTTCCGCATACTCCAGCGCGGGAGATTCGGCGGCGGGTTCGGCGTCGTGACGCGCCTTGGCGTCGGCCAGAAGTCGGCGCCGATCTTCCTCGCTCGACAGCATTCCCACCCGGAGACTCATGATCTCCACCCGTCGCCAGTAATCCGGTGCCAGCCTGCCCAACAACAGATCCAGCCTGGCCCCGGCCGCGTCGCGGTCCCCCAGCGCGGCCTGGGCGCGCGCGCTGAGCATCTCGATCTCGACCCCGGTTTCCGGGTCGGGTTTCAATTTGGCGGCATCCTGCAGGGTACCGAAGGCGAGTTCGTGAAAATCGTGCCGATGCATCCGCTCGGCCAACGTCAGCAGACTCTCGGCGGTGTTTCCCTGTGCCGTCCGAAGCTTTTCCATATGCGCGCGCGCCAGTTCGCGCCCGGCGCCGTCCCCCGCCTCCTCCAGCAATATCTCCGCCCAGGTATCGCGGCGACCGGCTTTGGTCTCCAGATCGATGGCCGAGGCCAGGGAATCCAGCGCCCGTCCATCGTCCCGACGCGCCCGGGACTCGTAGAGGAGAAAATGCAGCAGCGCGTTGTCCGGATGCACCTGCACCGCGCTCTGCGCCAGTTCGTCGGCCTCGGCGCGATTCAACTCCCGCAGGACGCGGATCAGGACCGCCTTGGCTCCGGCGTCGTCGGCATACTGGGCGATGTGGCCGCGATAGAGGCCGATGAGTTCCTCGACACGATCCGCGTTCTGATAGAGCGCCACCAGTGACTTCATCGGCGAGTCCAGAGAGGCGTCGTAATGCAGTGCCGTGCGCAGCGCCAGGGACTGCTTGTCGAAACTCTCCGCCGAACCGACCACCTCAGTCGTGGTCGATGGGGCGGTGGCCGTCGCGTCCTGGGCGGACGCCGAGTCGATCATCACCACCAAAGCCAGCCCCGTCGCCAGCCATCGGCTGTGATGAACGCGCGGCGGGCGCTGATGTATGGGACGAGGAATACTCACGGCAAACAGAGAGAGTCACGAAACCGGGCCGGAGCGAATCTCCGGAACCCGTCGGATCGGCCACTGGGCGGGATAACTCACGCGGCGGCCTGGGCGGGCGTGGGCACGGCGTCGATCAGATCGCGGATCAAAGCGTCGACATCCACGGACTCCGCCTCGCCCTCGAAATTGAGGATGACCCGATGACGCAGAGCCGGCATCGCGGCGCGCCGGAGGTCGTCCGTGGATACCGCCGTGCGTCCGTCGAGCACGGCATGGACCCGTGCGCCGCGCACGATGGCCTGTAAGCCGCGCGGGCTGGAGCCATAGCTCACGTAGCGTTTCACCCGCTCCGACGCTTCCGCGTCCTCAGGATGGGTGGCCAGAATCAACTGCGCCGCGTAGGAGGTGACATGATCCGCCACCGGCACATGGGTCAGGCTTTCCTGAAATTTCGCGAGTTCCTCACCGGACATCACCGTGGACATCACCGGCTCCTTGAATCCCGTGGTGCGCTTGGAGATTTCCACCAGCGCGTCCTTGCCGGGAAACGGCACCTTCAGTTTGAACATGAAACGATCCAACTGCGCCTCGGGCAGCGGATAGGTGCCCTCCATCTCCATCGGATTCTGTGTCGCCATCACGAAAAACGGCTCCGGCATCACATGACGCTCGCCACCCGCTGTGACGGCGTGTTCCTGCATCACTTCCAACAGCGCCGCCTGCGTCTTAGGAGTGGCGCGGTTGATCTCATCCACCAGGATCAGATTGGCGAACACCGGCCCCTTCTCGAAATGCAGCACCCGGCGACCCTCTTCGTTCTCGTTCACGATGTGCGTGCCCAGTATGTCCGCCGGCATCAGGTCCGGCGTGCACTGGATGCGTCCCGGCTCGAGTCCCAGCACGTTGGACAGCGTTCGCACCAGGAAGGTCTTGCCCAGCCCCGGCACTCCCTCGAGCAACACATGCCCCTGGGAAAAGATCGCCACCAGAATGTCGGTGAGCAGATCGTCGTAGCCGACGATGCCTTTCTGGATCTCGGCTTTGAGGTGGCCGAAACGGGTCTTGAATTCGCTGAGTTCGGTGTCGAGTTGGTCGCTGGTTTTCATGGAAAAAAAAGGGATGGGGAAACGGTGAACGTGAAAAGGCTGCGGAATGGGGGAAAAATCATTCGGATTTTTCAAACTCCTCGCGCAGGGCGGTGAAATAGCGGAGCACATGCTCGCGACCCGAGAGCGGGAGCGCAGCCTCGTCGAGCGCCTCCTCCTCCACCGCGATGAAATCGACGATCATCTCCTGACGATCCCGCTGGGCCTGCTCGGTGCGGGCCTGCCCCTCGATGGCGCGCACGGTCGAGTCGCCATCCGCGTTGGTCTGGGCGACGATCTTGGCGTCCTGTGATGCTTTCATCGCGTCCGTGGTGTCATTCCCCAGTCCCACCGTGCCGGTACCCGCCTGATTGCCGCCATTGGCTCCCACCGATGCCGAGGCGCCCGCGCCGAGCGACGCCCCAGGCGCGCCTCCGCCGGGGCTTTGTCCGGGGACGGGAGCCATCAGGCCCGCGCCCTGCTTGCCGCCGGGTTGCTGCCCCTGCCCGGCGGCGAGTCCCTGCTGCATCTGTCCCTGCTGGCCCGTGCCCGGCACCGGCATTGCCTGCCCACCTTGCTGGCCTTGCTGCTGACCCTGACCCTGCGGATTCTGCATGCCGGGTATGGGCAGATTCTGCCCCGTGCCGATGCTTTGCTGACCCGCCTGATTCTGCTGACCGGGCTGCGGCATGGGTGTCATCGGGGTCATGCCGGGAGTGTTCGGAGTCTGGCTCTGGGAAAGCGGCTGCAGGTTCTGGCTGCCGTCGGGATTCTGTCCGCCCTGTTGCCCGGTAGAGGCCAGTTTTTCCATTTTCTCCACTTTGCCGCCGCTGATGGAGTTGCCAGCCTCGCGGAGTTTGTCCGCCAGCTCACGCAACTTCTCCTCCGCGATTTCCCGTTCCTTGATGCGCCGGAAATGACTCGCCAGCTCCGCGAATTCCCGCGCTGCGGTGACGGGCTGCTTGTCCCGCATCTTGCGCGAGGCGTTGCCGACCCGCTCGCCGACAGGCTTTTTCACATCGTCCTCGGTCGCCTTCGTCATGGTCATCTCCAGAGCCGAGGTCATCCGCTCCTGAGTCTCCAGCTTCAACTCCGGCTCCTTGAGCGAGGCCTCCAACTTGTCGCTCTCCGCGGCGGCGCTGTCGGCGTTCTTGTCCTTGATCGATGCCGCCAGGTCGGCGGTGTCGGCATGCTGACTCATCTCCCGCAACATCGCCTCCGAGGCCCATTCGTCCGAGGCGGCACCCAGCTTTTCGGCCAACCTTTCAGCGGCACGGGCGCGCGCCTCCAACCCCTCCAACACCTCGCGGGTGGTCTTGCCATCACTGTCGGCGAGATCTTCGGCCGCGCCATCAACCGCCGCGCGAAGCTTCTCGACCTCTTTCTTCTCCTCCTCGGTCAGGCCCGCGATCTTGTCGATCTCATCCTGCTCCTTGGCCAATTCCGCCGCCTGGCGCTCGGCTTCGGCGGCCATTTCCTCGGAGATCACCCCCTCGCCCGGCGCCAGATCCGGACGCAACCAAGGAGTGAAGGCGAAGCCCAGCACTGCCAGGGCCACCAGCCAGCCACCGCCGATTTTCGGGGCGGGTAGATCGGTAGCGAGAGCCCGGCGCGCCTCGGGCAAGGCCGAGAAAGCCCGCGCGAGGTGCCGCTTCCGTCCCTCGGGCATTTCATCACTGGCATCCTGCTCACTGAGAAAAGACCAAGCCGAAGAAAAGAGATCCTTGCGATCCCCGCTCTCGTCCCAGAGCGCGAGGGCGCGCAACGGCTCCGGACGTCGCAGCCACGACCACACTGCGCCGAGCGCAGCGTAGAGGGCGACCACACCGAGCACCGCGAGCCATTCCCCGCCGCGGACACCCGCCGCCAGGCGCAGGATGAGTACCGCCGACAATGCCGCGACCGGCACCGCCCATCGGCCATGCCACAGCCACCGCAGGAACGCGTTGCGCCCCACCCGCGCGCGCACCTGCTCGGCGGTCCGGGTGAGTTCGATCTGACCCTCTTGTGTTGTCATGTTAACCCTGTTGAATCGAAGACCTTACCCTCTTCAATGAGGCTGAAATATCCAGGTACGTGAATCCTCGCCATCCGTGTGTCATTTTTTCATTCGATTCCCAGCAGTATCCGCTCCAGGCGGCGCTGCACTTCGGGGTCAGGATTGGTCCTGAGTTCCTCGCGGAGAATTGACTGGGCGATGTAACCAAAGCTTTGCAGTTCCTCGGTGGCCGTTTCCCGGCGCGTCCATTCGTCGGACCCGAGTTCGCGAATCAGCCTCGCGATATCCTGCTGCGCGCTCTCGGTCAGCCGCGGCACCGGCGTCACCAACTCACGCAGATCTGCCATCGGCAGCCGCCACGACACGCCCCGCACCCGCATTTCCAGATCGCTCTCCGCGAGATAGCCGGACAACACGCCTCCTCCCCAGAGTTCGACTTGGAAGACGGGTCCGGCGGCATCGGGCTGTTGTCCCTCGGCCGCGGTGACATTCAGCATTCGGCGCACTTCCCCCGGCGCGATAGCCAC
The DNA here is from genome assembly GCA_964439145.1 of uncultured Verrucomicrobiales bacterium. GTDB lineage: Bacteria > Verrucomicrobiota > Verrucomicrobiia > Verrucomicrobiales > DEV007 > JAEUHH01. The sequence continues at coordinate 22,056 of CAYTNL010000024.1, read as the reverse complement.
GGTCTCGCTGTGGGTGAGCACATGGAGCGAGGCGTCTCCCAGATCCCCGACGATGCGCTGTCCCCCGGCCGCCAGCACGTAGGGTTGCAGAGTCGGCGGAGCTTGGGAGGGATCACTCTCGTGCACTCCGCCTCCCGCGCCCTGTTCGGCGGCGGCTTTGGCCCGGTCCATGGCCGCGCGTGTCACGATGCCCCGGATCTGCGAGGTCTCGAGTTCGCAATCTCCGAAGACCCCGCTCTTAAGCCGCAGGGGAGCCCCACCGAGGAACAGGTAGCAGCGGGTCCCGCTCTTGAACTCGACGTAATGCCCGACGGGCTCATCCTCCATTGGCGCCAGCCACACGATGTCATCGAGGGTGAATGTCAGCGGTCCCCAGGGAGTCATGCCCTCCAGGGTCGGCATCGCCTCGGATGCCGCCGCGAGCCTGTCGCCACCATGGGTCTCGATCATCGCCGCCACCTCCGGCCCCCACTCGCCATCCTTGTCCGCCTTGGCTCGAACCAGTCGATCCAGACTTGCGATCTCCAGATTCATCCGCCCGCCACTGGCCATGGCGAAACGCAGATCCTCGGCCGCGATCTCGCCGCTGAGCACCTGTCCGTCCCGCAGATACACCCGGGAAAGGTCGCGTCGTCCGCGATTGCCACCCGCCACGGCGGCAATGGCCTCAAGCGGCAACTCCGCCTCGCCGTAGGCGGTTTTCACCCGAAATCCCGCGCAATCCGCGCCGCCAAGCAGGCGGGTGCGGTCGCCCATCGCCAACACATCGCGACGTCCGCGATCCACCCCAAGGGCGTCGACGGGCGAGCGACTCAGCAGCGCGCCGATGGAGAGATCGCGATTTCCACCATCATTCACCAGCAGCGGGCGGAACTCCCGTGGTATGGTGCCCATGAGGCGGTCCAGGGAGACGGGGCGAAAGATCCGCGACAAGGCCTGGCGATCAAAATCCCGCGGAGTCGGCAACTGGGCCACAGCGTGCGCGATGGCCACCGTCTGCCCGGCTGGGATGGTCAGGTTGTATTGGAAGGTGAGACCATACTTGTTCTGACTGGAGATGGCCGGCTTCACCGGGCTGGCCGGATCGCAGAGGGTAAAGAGAAAGGCGCGGTTCGACTGGTTGGATCCGGGGGTGACCAGGATGGCGCCCTCCCGTTGTCCCAAGGCGCTCACCCCACTGTTGCCCTGATCGGTGAGGTAGGTCTTGTAGTTGCCGGAGAAATTGGTCCGCAGCGCCACGCTCACCGTGACCGCGTTGGCGTTGCTGTTGGTCAACACCTCCAGGAAACGCAGAGCTCCCTCCCGCTCCATCACCCGAATGCGCCGGAGCACATGCAGGCCAGGGAGGCTGGTGTTGGGCCGGTTCAGCAGCACGAACTCGCTGCCGTCGACCGTCATCATGGGCTGATAGGTGTAAAACTGCTGGTTGTTGATCAGCAGGGTCAGGCCGCTGTTGACCATGGAATTTCCCACCCGACCGAGAGTGCCGTTCTGCTCGATGTTCCAACTGTTGCCCTGCTTGTCGGTGATCACATTCACCGCCGCCGGCACCAGCTTTTCCCCCTTCACCGAGGGGGCGCCACTTGGAGGGGCACTCGCGGTGATCGATCCTCCCGAGCCGCTACCGCCGATGATGATCTGTTGCGCACGCAGCGATACCATGCCGCCCGCCAGCAACAGAGAACAAAGCGTGGTGCCAACCGCCGGGTCGAGGAATCTGGGGGATAACCTTCTCATTCGCCAGATTTCGCCTCCTTCCTGTGGAAGCCGAGAAAATGCGCCGTCGGCACCCGCCAGCGCTTGCCCCCGCTCTCGAACAGGAGCATCCGCTCGCGGAGACGACCGGTGAGTATTTCTCCCCCGTTGAGTTCCATTTCGAAGACTGGCGACTCGTCCGAGTCGTTGTCCAATGAGCGACGCACCCGCACCAACTCGGCGGGATCGATGGCGGTCACCGCCGTGCCCGAGACCAGGTTCAGGCTCTCCATGGCCGGAGCCCCGGCAAGCAGATTGTCACCCGAGAGCAGAACCGCGGAGGCGGGCATGGCGTCGCCAAAAAACGAAGCCGCCTCCTCCAGATCATACCAATCCGTCTCCGCCGCATGGTCGCCCGCGAACAGGCCGCTCCCCGGCCCCGGCTTTCTTGCCGCCGCCACCGCCACAGGCGCGACGGTGAGCGAGGCGTTGGATTCCCCCTCTTTGGAGCCCGCCTCGCGGATCTCCAGAGTGTCCCCGCCGAGGAATACCGTCAGCACCGAGCCATCGTCCCGCCTCAACCGGTAACGCGGGGCCGCCGAACCGCTGGCGTAGGCCAACTCACTGATCCGGGAAAACGCCACCTCATCCTCGCCCCAGGGGGTCAGGATATGCAGTGTCCGCTCGTCGCCACCCGCCACCGCCAACACATCGCCGCCGCGCAATTCCACAAACAGTCCCGTTCCCTCCGGCGGTCGGCCGTCGTTCTCGCCCACCCGCAACAACAGCAGCGACAGTTCTGCCGGACGCAGTTCTTCCACTTCCCATCCCTCCGCGATTTTCATTGTCAGGTCCGACGCTACCACCTCCCCGGCCCACACGCGTCCATCGCGCAGGAACACCCGCGGTGTCCGCCCGAGGCCCGCGCCGCCCTGTATCGCCGCCACCGCGGTGATCGCCGTCTCGCGCTCGCCCCACTGGGTTTTCACCCGCAACGACGCTTTCCCATTCACCGTCCCCGCCAGCTGATTCTCGGCGGAGATCCAGAGGAGATCATCGCCTCTTCGATCTATGCCGAGCGCTTCCGTCACTCGATTCAGACTCACCAGCGCCTCCAGATCATGCGGTGTCACTCCCGGAGCGGGAAAGGACTGGGCGTCGAAATTTCGCACCAGTCCCGAGTCGAGGTCCTCCGGCAAGCCCGGATTCGCCAACTGGCGTCGATGATAGAAAGGGCGCAAGGCTCCCTCCGCGTCGCCCGGAGACTGGAGATTTCGCTGTGCCACCCAATGCAGCAGAGCCGCTTTCTGACCGGGCTCGATCTCCAGGTCGTGGGACAGGGTCAGCTCGCGGAGATTCGAGGAATACGAGACCATGGGCGGCATGGCGTCGCGCTCGCTGGATGTGATGATCAGTGTGTCGTGCCTTCCCTCCGCCGCGCTGAATTTCACCACCAGACCGAAATCCCGCGCCCCCAGGCCCGCGCCCGGCTTGCCCCCGAGGATGCGCCCCTCGCTGCCGTGCAGATCCTGCCACGGGTTCTGATAGGCGGTTTTCAGCTCGATGCGAAAAGTCTCCCGTCGGGCACCGGTGTTTTCAAACACATCCACCACCCGCACCCCGGCGCGCGCGCGATCAAACCACAGATCCCGCGTCACCCTGAGGCCCTCCATCCCCTGCTCCAGCACCAGGCGAGCGCCCGCGTCATCCGCCGCCCCGCCGTCCAGCCGAGTCGCCATTTCCGACGTGAAAGCCACTCCCCTCACGAACAGGGCCAGCGCGCTCTGGAAATAGGCGGTGTCTCCCGAACCCAGGGCCCCCTGACGGTTCACCTGCCAGAGAAATCCCTCATCATCCTGCCACAGCTCGAAGTTCTGCGGAACAGGGTCCACCACCACCGCGGTCGCCACCTCACCGTTCTCTTGACCCAGGGCAACCGAACCCGCCAGCCCCAGCGCCAAAAACGCCGCCCAGCACCCGCCCGGGGCGAGTCGCCCGGGGCGGCGTGGGTGTTCGGATTTCTCTGAAAAAGTCGGGGGCACGATGATCTCTAAGGTATAGAGGAAGGAGCCGCAAAGAAAACCCCAATCCCGCCCCCACTGGCAACCCCTGAATCGCGCCGAGGCGCTTTTCCTCTCAGCTCCGCAATGCGTCGACCAGCTCTCGATTGAGATCGATGAGCCGTTCGTGGAGATTCTCCCTTTCGATGCGACTCAGATGGCCATCGCGCTTGTAGTAGCCCTCGAATCTCTCCAACCGAGCCGCCCGGATACGGAGCGCACCCAACTCTCCCCGGCTCAGCGAGCGACAGTGGTAGCCGAAATACAGCAACTCCTCGATCCAGAGCTGGTGCCCCTTGATCATCGGAGTGCGCACACAGTCCGGCACCACCGAGAGCGGCTCGGCGTTGGCGATCATCTCATCGCGCAATTCCTCCAGCGCGAGAATGATCATGTTCCCATACTCCGGATCACGGGTCCGGCTATCCTGCCACTGATAGGCGCGAGACAGCAGCTCCCGATGCAACCGCAGCAGCTCGCGCCCGTAGGCCATCGTGATGCGGTCCTCCACCACCACCGTGAGGATGGCATCATAGTTGGCGGCGAATAGCGGCCTATGCGAATCCGGCAACCCCTCGCCACGCATCTTCCGCTCATGGATGAGCATCTGCTCCTGGATCGCCCCGAGACCGGCCAGGGATTCCTCGTAGCCACGCCCAAGCCGCGGCAGACGGCGCAGCAGATCATTGAGCGTCGTGTCGTGCGATTGGCTGACTCCCGTAAATGGCTCGGACGAGCCGAATATATCCGCCGCGCGTGAGTCGGCGGGCGCGAACGACGGCGCCAGCAAGGCGAGCGCAAGGAGAATAGACAAGGAAGAACGATGGCGAAGTTTCATGGCAGGTGAAGGGTTCAGAAATCACCCTCATCCTTTCTGCAATTTACCATAATTGCAATGCATTTTTGCAATGTTTCGCAATAGTGAAAAATCGCGGCGTGTCCGACTTTGCCAATGGAGTGAGATCAGATCGTGAAAATATTCAGGCGCTTGAACGCCGTAATTTCGCCCTTTCCAAGGCTGGAGACTTCGCTAGTCTGAGGGGAACACATCACCACCAGCCCCTTCCATCATGTCTCCGGAATTTTACAAAATCCTCCACCTCATCGGTCTCATTTGTCTCTTCGCCGGTATCGGCGGGTTTCTCACCTACGGGAATGCCCAGGCCCCGCGCATCAAGATGGTCGCTATCCTTCACGGAGTAGGTCTCCTGCTCCTGCTTGTCTCCGGTTTCGGGATGCAGGCGAAATACGGCCACGGTTTCCCTTTCTGGATCATCCTCAAGATCATTCTCTTTCTCGGGCTCGGGGCCCTGCTCGGGCTGGCCAAGAGCGGAAAGCTCACGCCGCGCAACGCCGTCATCATCGGCCTGGCCCTCGGTTTCCTCGCCGCCTATGCCGGTCTGTTCGGGAAATTCGGCTGGAGCATCCCGTCATACGAGGCCGTTCCCGCCGCCGAGACCGAGAGCATCCAACAGGGTTAGGCCGCCGACTCTACCCTGTCAGGTCTCTAGCCGCCGTCGTCATCACGCCAAAACGTCCCCGCCCGGGGGTGGATGGCATTTGGCACCGGGCGATTTTTCTGCTTTTCTCGAATCGCCATGCGATTCCCCTCTCCTCTCCTCGCCCTGCTGTCGACTCTCGCCTTTCCCGTGCTCTCGCTCGCCGATCATCCCTGGCCGCAGTTTCGCGGGCCGGACGGCAACGGGATCGCGTCGGCCGAGTCGCTGCCCACGCGGTGGAGCGAGACGGAGAATGTGACTTGGAAGACGCCCCTGCCGGGTCGTGGCTGGTCGTCGCCCGTCATCACCGAGCAGGGCAAGATCTGGGTCACCACGGCTCTTGAGCATTTTCCCGAGAGCGAGGAGGAGAAGGAACGCATTCTCGCCGAAGCCGGCCTGCCCGCGAATCACTTCTCCTCTCGGCAGGTCGCCACTTCCATCAAGCTCCAGGCGCTGGAACTGGACTGGGAGACGGGGAAGCTGGAGCGCACCATCGATCTGTTCGACATCGTCGCTCCGGACCCGATCCATGCCCAGAACAGCTACGCCTCCCCCACGCCGCTCCTGGAGGGCGACCGCCTGTACTGCCACTTCGGCACCTTCGGCACCATCTGTCTGGACCTGAAATCGGGGAAGGAAGTCTGGCAGCGCCGCATCCCGCTGGTCCACGCCGTGGGACCGGGCAGCTCCCCCTACCTGATCGGCGATCTCCTCATCCTCATCTGCGACGGGGTCGATGCCCAGTATGTGACCGCGCTGGACAAGCACACCGGCGAGCCGGTCTGGCGCACCGACCGCCCCGAGATGCGGGCCGAGGACGGCGATCAGCGCAAATCCTACTGCACGCCGATTTCCCTCACCGACAAACGGGGCCGCACCCAGCTTGTCTGCATGGGATCGCAATGGTTGGTCAGCTACGATCCCGAGACGGGAAAGGAAATCTGGCGTCTCGATCACGGCAACGGTTTTTCCGTGGTGCCCCGTCCCGTGTATGACAGTGCCCGCGGATTGATCCTTTTCGCCACCGGCTTCGGCAAGCCCCAACTTTGGGCCGTGCGGCCCGAGGGTGACGGTGACATCTCCGAGAGTGATCTGGTGGTGTGGAAAGAGCCCAGCCGCATGCCCGCCCGCCCCAGTCCAGTGCTGGTAGGTGAGGATGTGTTCGTGATTCATGACGGCGGGGTGGCCACCTACCTCGACGCCGCCACCGGCACGGTTCACTGGTCGGATCGGGTGGGAGGCAATTTTTCCTCGTCTCCCCTGCTGGCCGACGGGCGCATCTACATCGGCAGTCACGAGGGCAAGATCTCCGTGATCACTCCCGCCCGGCAGTCCATGCAGATCGTGTCCGAGAATCAACTGGACGGCGGCGTCTACGCCTCGCCCGCCGCCCTCGACGGCGCCCTCTTGATTCGCACCGACCAGGCGCTGTATCGGATTGGGGAATGAGAGTTCGGTGTCACTAGTTAGTCCCCCCCACCTGGTTTCAAGACTCCAACTCGATTCCCCCCTCGTTCCTATTGTCTGTTTTTTTGATAAGAGGTGCGGTAGCACGGTAGAGACGCACCAATCTCTCAGCCATGATCTCGTGATGCTGGGACCACGTATCGCGATTACCCCCGATGAATCCATCTATTTCGGAGGAAACATTTCCTTGCCTGTCACTCATACTCCAACGAAGCGGTTCCCCGAATGCGGTTTCAATTTCCTCTTTCCGAGATTTTAGAAACTCAAAATTCTCGACCCACCTTGGCCCCCGGCACGAAACCCAGACGGAACTGGCCTTCTTGACTGTCGAAAAGTACGCCTTGAGTCGGAATTCGCGCCAGCCTACATCAAAGGGCGTATCCTTCCGCCTGACAAGTTTCAATACCTTGATTGGAAGCCCCTTCTCCTTTGACAGCGCAAACACGGACTTCCAAAAGGCCAAACATAATTCGTGCCGTTCCGTATTGCCTTCCCGCTGCTTGATCACTTGACGCGTCCAGGCATTCGGACGACTGACTACGTTGAACTTGGGGGCCACTGGAGAATCTCCGATCTTCCACAACTCGACTTCCAGACCAAAGAATCCGATTTCGTCTGGCGTCATTTCGTTCAGCCAATCGAGTGCCGCACGATGTTCGTCCGTAAATCGTTCCGCGATCCAAACGATACTCACCGCCGACAGTCCGGCAGCATAGGTAAGCAATTGGCCAAGATGAGAATGATCGGTTCTCTCCAGTTGATTTTCGATCAGGACCCACGAACCGTCCGCCAAGTCCTGACAAAGCAGATCTGCGCGAAATGGCCCGACCCGTTTCTCCTGCGATTCAAGTTCAAGGTCCATCCCGAGGACTTCTGAGAGCAGAGAGAGGTTTTCACCAGAGCCCAGCCAAGGCGTGAAATCCTGAGATTCCGAAAGCCATGCCTCCCGCAATGGGACCTGTTTCAATCTTCCTAATTTTTCGGCGTTCATTTTATGTTGTGATAACCCTTTGGAAAAAACTCATTCCTGGCGGCAATTCAATCTCACTACATCGGTAATTCAACCAGTTATGGGTGTGGCCGACTTGCCCGGATCTGAGGCACGAGAGCGGCACCACGTTCAGGCGAATCTAAATCTGAAGTGTCAGAGGAAGTTACCTTGAGGATTCCCCCGCTTGACCTCGGCGGGTTTCACCGGCATCGTCCCGGCTCTCACTGGCATACCCAACCCTGAACCGACAACCGACCAACCGACCCACTTCTCATGGCTGACCTCGATGACATCCGCGACGGCGACAACTTCGGCCTCAACAAGCCGGCCGACACCAGCTCTTTCTACCTCAAGGGCCTCAACAGCATGGACTGGGGACTCAAGAACCGCCTCTCCCGGATCTTCAACCGCAAGTCCGGCCGCACCGTGATGCTGGCCTTCGACCACGGCTTCCTCATGGGGCCGACTTCCGGTCTCGAGCGGATCGACCTCAACATCGCTCCCCTCGCCGAGCACGCCGACTGCCTGATGGCGACCCGTGGCATGCTCCGCAGCTGCATCCCGGCCGACAACACCAAGCCGATCTGCCTGCGCACCGACACCGGCACCACCATCCTCACCGAGATGAACCACAACGTGCTCATCGACGAGGCCGAGGCCATCAGCATGAACGCCTCCGCCATGGCCGCGATGATCGCCGTGGGTGACGCCGCCACCGAGGCGTCCACCATCGCGAACATCAGCCGCCTCGTCGACATCGGCCAGAAATACAGCATTCCGGTCATGGGCGTGACCGCCGTGGGCAAGGACATGGCCCGCGACGCGCGTTATTTCAGTCTCGCTTCCCGCGTCTGTGCGGAGAACGGCGCCAGCATCGTGAAGACCTACTACACCGAAGGCTTCGAGAACGTGGTCGCCTGCACCCCGGTTCCGGTCGTGATCGCCGGCGGCAAGAAGCTGCCCGAACTCGAGGCCCTCGAACTGGCCTACAACGCCATCCAGTGCGGCGCCGCCGGCGTCGACATGGGCCGCAACGTGTTCCAATCGGATTCCCCGATCGGCATGATCAAGGCCGTGGCTGGCGTGGTTCACGACGGCCTGACGCCGAAAGAGGGATTTGATCTCTACGAAACAATCAAGAACGAGGGCTGATCTTTTTTCCGATTCACCCCCCTGGTCATGAACGCCGCTTCCGGAATCTCGCCGGAGGCGGCGTTTCTTTTACGATGCCGGCCTTCTATTGAGGCGCGAAAAAGCGCGTCGCCCCGGAAATGACGGAGCGACGCGCCTCAGTGAAGGATCGATCCCGGTGGCGGGTTATTTCACCTCGCCGCAGTCTTTGATCACGATGGTCACCGCGGTGCGGCCGGACTGGGAGCCATAGTTCTCGATCTTTTTGACCACGTCCATGCCCTCGACCACGGAGCCGAAGACGACGTGACGTCCGTCGAGCCAGTCGGTCTTGGCGGTGCAGATGAAGAATTGCGACCCGTTGGTGTTGGGTCCGGCATTGGCCATGCTGAGAATGCCGGGGCCGGTGTGTTTCAGCTCGAAGTTCTCGTCGGCGAATTTCTCACCGTAGATGGACTTGCCGCCGGTGCCGTTGTGATTGGTGAAATCGCCGCCCTGGCACATGAAATCGGGAATGACGCGATGGAAGGTGCTGCCTTTGTAGCCGAAGCCTTTCTCGCCGGTGCAGAGGGCGCGGAAATTCTCGGCGGTCTTGGGCACGATATCGCTGCGCAGTTCCATGATGATGCGGCCTACATCCTTGCCGTCGGCGGTCATGTCGAAATAGACGCGCGGCAGTTTCTTGTCCTGGGCGGTGCTGCTCGACACGCTCAGGGCGATGCCGGCAATGCCAGTGGCGGCGGCGAGGAGGGAGAACAGAAAGGTGGTGCGTTTCATGAATGAAGGGATGGTGGTTTGGGAGTTCCTGAGAAGGAGCGGGAATTTCCCTGAAGTATCGCGAATCGTCAACCTCCGGCCCGAATCCCGGAGGGAGGGCTTCCCAAGCCGTCTGTTTCCTGCTACGACCATTGCAGACCCACATGAGCCTTGTTGATGAAATCCTGACTGATTTGGCGAACCTGGGCACGCCCCAGAATCGGAAGATCTACGCCCGTCATGGGGTGACCGGTCCCTGCCACGGCGTCAGCTACGCCAACTTGGACAAGCTCGCCCGACGCCTGCGAAAAGCCGATATCCCCCATCTGGCGGCCGATCTTTGGTCCACGGGCAACCATGATGCCCGCGCCCTGGCGATGAAGGTGATCCGCCCCGCGGAGCTGAGCAACCGGTTGGTGGACCGTTGGGCCAGGGAAGCGGATTCCCCGGTACTGGCCGGTGATCTGGGGACGGCCCTCGGGCGTTCCGGCTGGCGCGAGGCCATGGCGACCGCGGATCGGTGGCTGGCGGCGGATCCCGTGAAACGCGCCTCGGTTGTGCTCTGCGGATGGTGTCTGCTGGCGGCACTTGCCGGCCAGGACGCGCTGGATGTGCCGGACCTGTGGTGGGTCGGCCACCTCGATAAGATCGAGGCGGAAATCGGTTCGGAGCCTGATCGCGCCCGTCACGCCATGAACAACGCGCTCATCGCCATTGGCGCGCGGAATCCTGAACTCCGGGAGCGCGCAGAGGCCTCTGCCCGCCGTATCGGGAAGGTCGAAGTGGATCACGGGGAAACCGGTTGCCGGACTCCGGACGCGATCAGTTACCTCGCGAAAGTCTGGGCGCATCGCGAGCGCAAATCGGGCCGATCCCGCCGCTGAAGTCGGCTTTCCAGTTTCCGCTGAAAAAAGGCTGCAAAACCGGATGATTCCGGCTAAGTAATGCCTCGCTTTTTCCCAACAGAACCACCAAGAAGACAGCACATGGCAACCAAGGTAGGCATCATCGGAGCGGGCTGGATGGCCCTCTATCACGTCGAAGGTTTCAAGCGGGCGGGCGCGTCCGTGGTCGCGGTCTGCGACACCAGTGAGGAGGCCGCCAAGGCGGCGGCGGAAAAATACGGCATTCCCCAGGTGTTCACCGATGTGGCGGAGATGCTGGCCAATGGCGACATCGACGCGGTGTCGATCATCGTGCCGAACAAATTCCATGCCCCGCTCTCCATCCAGTGCCTCACTGCCGGCAAGCACGTCTTTTGCGAAAAACCGCCGGCTCTCAACGCCGCGCAGGTCGAGGAGATGATCGCCGCCGCCAACTCCACCGGCAAGCGGCTTATGTTCAACTTCAACAATCGCGCCAGGCCCGAGTCTTTCGCGATGAAAGGCTACGTCGATGACGGCACCATCGGCACCATCAACTCCGCCCAGGCAAAATGGGTGCGCCGCACCGGCATCCCGGGCTTTGGCGGTTGGTTCACCACCAGGGCGCTCTCCGGTGGCGGCCCCGTCATCGACCTGCTCCACATGCTGGACCTGGCCATGTATTTCATGGGCTACCCCGAGCCCGCCCACGTGTTGGGCAAAGCGTTCGACACCTTCATGGGGGACAAGAATTTCAAGGGTCCATGGGGCATCCCGGATGTTGCCGGGGGCATCACCGACGTCGAGGCGGCCGCCCACGCCTTTGTCTCATTCAAGACCGGTCAGGTGTTGAGCGTCCAGATTTCCTGGGCGGAAATGGTGAAACGCGAGGAGGTCTCGGTGGTATTTCAGGGCACCGGCGCCGGCGGCAAGGTCGAGCGACTCTTCGGCGTGGATGGCGACGACGCCACCGCCATCGACACCTGCGAACTCTACGTGCAGGAGCACGGCAACTCGGTGAACCGCGGCATCGTGGTCGAGCCCTGTGAGGACATGGGCCGCATCCGTAGTGCGACCAACTTCATTCTCGCCATCGAGGGTAAGGAAGAACCGATCAACACCCCGGATCAGGCCCTCGCCCTGATGAAGATCATCGATGCCATCTATGAGAGCTCCGAAACCGGCAAGCCGGTGGCCTGCTAGGCGGCTCCGCCGCCGTGAAAGGTGGGAAGGTGCGAAAGTGAAAAGATGCCACGCCACCAAAGGGCGTTGCCCGAGTTCGAACACCTTTTACTTTTCACCTTGCTACCATTTCCTCCTCGCATCCTGAATTCCATTTACCAACAACCCCTGAACCCCCACTCCACGAAAAATGAAACGTAAATTGCGCATGGGCATGGTCGGCGGCGGTCGCGGCGCCTTCATCGGCAACGTTCACCGCATGGCCGCGAATCTCGACGGCCAGATCGAGCTGGTGGCGGGCGCCTTTTCGTCCGATCCCGAAAAATCGAAACTTTCCGGCCAGGATTTCTTCCTCGATCCGGGCCGCGTGTATGGCACCTACCAGGAAATGGCGGAAAAGGAAGCCGCACTCCCCGAGGACCAGCGCATCGACTTCGTCTCCATTGTGGTGCAGAACCATCTGCATTTTGACGTGGCCAAGACCTTCCTCGAAGCCGGCTTCCACGTCATCTGTGACAAGCCGATGACCCATAACCTCGAGCAGGCGTACCAATTGCGGGACATCGTCAAAGCCAGCGGCAAGGTGTTCGCCCTGACCCACAACTACACCGGCTACCCGATGGTCAAGGAGGCCCGGCGCATGGTGCGTGAGGGCGAACTCGGCCGCATCCTCAAGATCGTGGCCGAGTATCCGCAGGGCTACGCGGTCGGTGATGTCGAGGGCGACGGCCAGGGCAAGATCAACAACTGGCGCTCCGATCCCAAAATCGCCGGTGTCTCCAACTGCATGGGTGACATCGGCACCCACGCCCACAACCTGGTGCGCTACGTGACCGGGCTGGAGATCGACGAAATCTGCTCCGAGCTGACCGCCTTCATTCCCGGTCGCGAACTCGACGACGACGGCAACAACCTGGTCCGCTTCCAGGGAGGAGCCAAGGGCATCATCTACGCCTCCCAGATCTCCAACGGCGACGAAAACGCGCTCAACATCCGCGTTTACGGCACCAAGGCCTCCATCGAGTGGCATCAGGAAGATCCCAACGAACTCATTGTGAAGTTCGCCAACGCCCCGCGAAAAATCTATCGGCGTGGCAACGACTACGTCGGCCCCCAGGCCGCCACCAATTCACGGACGCCATTCGCCCATCCGGAGGGATTCATCGAGGCATTCGCCAACGTCTACCTCGCCGCCGCGCGGGCCATGATCGACCAGATCGACGGCAACGCGCCACCCGAGGAAGGCTACGATTTTCCCACCGTCGATGACGGGGTCGCCGGCATGGCCTTCATCGAGACCACGGTGAAGAGTTCCGCGTCGGATCAGAAATGGGTGAAATTCCCGGAGATTTGAAAGGAGGGGCGACCATCCTGTCGCCCTGCGATAATCCCGAATATGACGGGGGCGACAGGATTGTCGCCCCTCCTTGTTTCCATGGCCGCCAAGAAACCACCCGCCTACCAGACGCTGCCGACTGACGCCCCGCTCTGGGTGTCGGAACCGTTCCGCGTCTTTTTCCCGTTGGGGATCGCGGCGGCGATTTTCGGCCTGGTTCTCTGGCCACTTTTCTACGCGGGCTGGTGGGCGACCTATCCGGCGATCCAGCACCCGCGTCTGCTGATCTTCGGATTCGGGATGGCGTTTATCTTCGGGTTCCTCGGCACGGCCTGGCCGCGATTCCTGGAGTCCGAAGCCCTCAAGCTCTGGGAACTGGCCGCTCTGGTGGCATCGTGGTTCATTGCCCAGGTCTGCTACGGAGTCGCCAACATCGCGGCGGGAGATCTCGCGGCCGGGTGGAGCTGCCTCATGCTACTGATCATGCTGGGACGGCGGCTGCTTTGCCGGGAAAGTCGGGAGCTGCCTCCGCCGGGGTTCAGCCTCGCCTTCCTCTCCGTCCTCATCTCCACGGTGGTGCTTTTTCTCTGGGCGGGCGGAAAGGCGCAAAGTTCCACCACCTCGCTGCTCTTCACTCGACTCATCGCCTATCAGGGCTTTCTTCTGTTTCCCATCCTTGGTGTCGGCTCCTATCTGTTCGGACGCTTCTTTCAAGTGCCCGGCCAACGTCCCCCCGCCAAGCCACCGCACCGAGCCCTGGCCGTCTGGACATCCGCGGCCATCATCGTCGTCTCCTTTTACCTCGAGGCCCGCGGATGGCCACGAACCGGGAATGGCGTCCGGCTCATCGGATTTCTTCTCTGGGCCATAGGGGCCACACCCGGCATCTGGCTGGCGCGGGCTCCTGGCACCCGCGCCTGGGCCCTGCGGCTCGGGCTCCTCATGATCCCGGTCGGTATACTCTGTCGTGTGCTCTGGCCCATGCAGTTGTTCGCCTTCGAGCACCTGCTCTTTCTCGGCGCCTTCAGCCTGGTCATGTTGTTGACCGCCGACCGCGTCATCATCGGGCATTGCGACGATCCCGGGACTATCCCGCCGATCAGCAAAGCCTGGCGCTGGATCGTCTGGCTGATGCTGCTCGCCGCCGCCACCCGGGCCACGGCGGACCTGGTACCATCCACCCGGACCTCCCATCACATCTATGCCGCCCTCACTCTCGTCGCCATCCTCGTGATCTGGCTGACGCTGCATCACGGGCGCTTCCGCCGCCAGGCTCCGTAATCTTCCTCCCCCGGTTTCGGATTCGCGACTTGATTCCCCGGCCCCGCCAGATAACAATCCTCTCCGCGTTTCCCAATCACCAAATCCCTAACGAACCCACCCACACCATGCCACGTCCCGTCACCCTTTTCACCGGCCAGTGGGCCGATCTGCCCTGCGAAACCATGGTCCAGAAAGCCAAGGCTTTCGGCTACGACGGGGTCGAGCTCGCCTGCTGGGGCGACCATTTCGAGATCGACAAGGCCGACGCCGCCTATTGCGCGGCCAAACGCGCCCTGCTCGATGAACACGGCATGAAATGCTTCGCCATTTCCACCCACCTCGTCGGCCAGGCGGTGTGTGACAACATCGACGCGCGCCACGCCCAGATCCTGCCCGCCTACATCTACGGCGACGGCGACCCGGAAGGCGTCCGCCAGCGCGCCGCCGAGGAGCTCAAGAAGACCGCCCGCGCCGCGAAGGAATTCGGTGTCGGCGTCGTCAACGGCTTCACCGGCAGCTCCATCTGGCACCTCTGCTACAGCTTTCCGCCCAACCTGCCGGGTCAGATCGACGCCGGATACAAGGATTTCGCCGACCGCTTTGGTCCCATCATGGACGAGTACCAGAACCTCGGCATCAAGTACGCCCTCGAGGTGCATCCCACCGAGATCGCCTTCGACATCGCCTCCGCCGAGCGCGCGCTGGAAGCCATCGACCACCACCCGGCCTTCGGTTTCAACTACGACCCTTCCCACCTTGGTTACCAGGGCGTCGACTACGTGAAGTTCATCCGCAAGTTCAGCGACCGAATCTTCCACGTCCACATGAAGGACGCCTATTGGCACGATCATCCCTGCGACGCGGGAGTCTTCGGCGGGCACGTCGATTTCCACAAGCCGAACCGCTACTGGGATTTCAAGTCCGTGGGCCGCGGCAAGGTGAATTTCGAACTCATCATCCGCGCCCTCAACGATATCGGCTACACCGGACCGCTGTCGGTCGAGTGGGAAGACGGCGGCATGGACCGCGAGTATGGCGCCGCCGAATCCGCCGCCTTCTGCAAGCGAGTCGATTTTCCCTCCTCGGATATCGTCTTCGACGCGCAGTTCGACCGCTGATCGCCACCCGCGCCGAGTCAACTCATCCGCGAAGCGGCCCGTTTCCTCCCCGAGGGAGCGGGCCGTCTCCATTTGAGGCGAGACATTTGCCAACGAGAGGGAAAGAAAAGCGATTGATTCCCCCTCAATCCCTCACCACATATCAGGTACGGAAATCGCCAATTCCAGATCACCCGCCATGCCCCGAGTTCCCATTCACATGCCGCAACTGGGCGAGTCCATCGCCGAGGCCACCATCCGCGAGATCGGCATCGCCCCCGGAGACGAGGTCCGGGCGGATCAGGAAATCTTCCAGGTGGAGACCGACAAGGCGATGATGGGCGTGACCACGCCGGCCAGCGGCACCGTGCTCGAGATCGCCGCCAATGTGGATGAGAGCTACGCCGTCGGCGCCACCCTGGCCTACCTCGATGTCACCGATGAGGAGATCCTGCGCGCCGGCTTGTCCAAATCCGGCGAGACCACACCGGTAAAGCCCCTTCCCTCCACACCCTCCGACCCGACCACGACGGAGGCCACCGGCGACACGGCCTCGGGCGCGCATTTTGCCGTATCCGAGCAGGACCTCATCGCCACCCCGAACGAGGAGCGCCGCGAGGTAAAGCCGACCATCGAAGGCCTTCCCGTGCCCGCGTCCGCCACCGGCGCCACTTACCTGAGTCCCCGGATGAAGGCGCGGATGGAAGAACTCGGCCTCAATGCCTCCGATCTTGCGGGCGTCGCCGGCAGCGGCGCCGGCGGTCGCGTCACCATCGAGGACTTCGAGAAATTCATCCGCGAAATCGAGAGCAACAAGATGACCGAGGCCTCGCCGATGCGGATCGCGGTGGCCGACTCCATGCGCCGATCTTGGTCACGACCCCTGGCCACCGTGGGCGTGCCAGTGGTGATGGACGAAATCCTCGCTCACCGTCGAAAGCAGGATCCGAAACCGGGCATCGCCCTCTACGCCATTCGCGCCCTGGCCATCGCTCTCGCCGAAAACACCGCCGTCGCGGGACGACTCGT
This sequence comes from uncultured Verrucomicrobiales bacterium, assembly GCA_964439145.1. Classification (GTDB taxonomy): domain Bacteria; phylum Verrucomicrobiota; class Verrucomicrobiia; order Verrucomicrobiales; family DEV007; genus JAEUHH01. The sequence goes on along the minus strand of CAYTNL010000024.1, from coordinate 5,687 downwards.
CGGCGAACGCATCGTCCATCCCGCCGCCATCGACATCGGATTCGCGGTCGAGGTTGACGATGGCGTCCTCGTTCCCGTCATCCGCGAAGTCGACGGCAAGACCCTCGCCGAACTCACCGAACCCTACGACGCCCTCGTCCAGCAGAGCCGCAAACGCAAACTGCCGCCCGACGCGCGCGGTGCCGGCATCGCCACCGTCACCAATTTCGGCACCTTCGGCATCGTCTGGGCCACTCCCATACCCCTGCCCGAGCAGAACCTCGTCCTCGGACTCGGAGCCGGCACCAAAGTGCCCCATTGGGATGCCGAAAGCGGCACCTTCGTCCCCAAGACCGAGGCGCACCTGACTCTGAGTTTCGACCACCGCATCCTCGACGGAGGCGCCGCCGGCCGACTGCTGCAGCGCATCGGCGATCTCCTCCAGCGGCCAGGCGAACTCTGATCCCCCGCCCCTCTCTCAATCCATCATGTCGCCCGTCCGCCGCTGACGCACCGACTCGAACAGGCACACCGCCGCCGCGTTCGACACATTGAGACATTCCACCCCGCCCAGCATCGGGATGCGGACATGCTCATCGCAGTTTTCCTCCGTCAGTCGACGCATCCCCTTTTCCTCGGATCCCAACACGATCGCCAACGGCCCCGTGAGATCGCAGTCGTAGAGATCCACCACCGCGCGATCCGAAGTGCCCACGATACGGATTCCCAGATCCTCCCGCAGTTTCTCCAGACACCTAGCGAGATTGGAAACCTGGACCACCGGGACATTTTCCGCGCCCCCGCAGGCGATCCGCACCACCGTCTCCGTTACCGGAGCCGCCTGATGCCGGGGCGTGATGATCGCCGCCACTCCGGCGCCGTCGGCACTGCGCAGGCACGCCCCCAGATTGTGCGGATCCTGCACCCCGTCCAGGATGAGCAAGAGCACATCGGGACGGCTCCCGACCAGTTGGTAGAGATCCTCCTCGCTCAGCCGGGCTAGTTGAAGCTTTGGCGGACCGGCGTGGCGATTGGCCCGACCTTCGGGCACTCCGCCACCGGACCGCCGACGTGTGGGACGCGGTCGGGCCATAGCCATCCACTTTCCCAGAAATCCCCGCGATTTCATCGAAATTCGTGAGCCAGTCCACGGTCGGACGCGCTCGCGCCGACTTTTCCACTCGGCAGACGACCCATCCCCACCCCATCATGTCCCCATGCGACGCCTCATCCTTCCGCTTCTCCTTATCCTGTCGATACCCGGCACAATGACCGCCGATGTCCCCCCGCCAAACATCCTGCTCATCACGGCGGACAACCTCGGCTACGGCGATCTCCGCGCCTACCGGCCCGAGTCGTCCATTTCCACCCCCCACCTCGACCGGCTCGCCGCCGAAGGCGCCCGCCTGACCAGTTTCTACACCGCATCGCCCACCTGCACCGTGTCACGCGCCTGCCTCTTGACCGGTCGCGTTCCCGAGCGGCACGGCCTGACGAAACAGCTCCCCGGGATCGAGGGCAACTGGGGTCCGGGGCTTCGTCACGAAGAAATCCTGATCCCCCAACTGCTCAAGCGCGCGCCCACACCCTACGCCACCGGCTGCTTTGGCAAATGGAACATCGGCTTCGCCCCAGGCTCGCGTCCTACCGAGCGGGGCTTCGACGAGTTCTTTGGTCACGCCTCCGGCAACATCAACTACTACACCCACAACTACAACGGGAAGCCCGATCTCTACGATGGCATCGAGGCGGTGACCCGAACTGGCGAATACGCCACCGATCTCTTCGCCGACGCGGCCATCGATTTCATCACCCGCCAGTCCGAGGCCGGCGTCCCCTGGTTCTGCTACCTGCCTTTCAACGCCCCGCATTTTCCCAATCCAAAAAATCGTCCCGTGGGCGAACCCAACACTTGGCAGGCTCCCGATCGCGCCTTCGAGGCGGTGGGACTCTCCCCGACTGAGGCCGATCCCGAAAAACGCTACCGGGCCGTGGTCTGGGCGCTGGACGAGGCGATCGGACGCGTTCTCAACTCCCTGGAAAAGGCGAAACAGTCTGATCGGACCTTCGTTTTCTTCATGTCTGACAATGGCGCTTTCCGACTCAACCGCGAAGGACTCGATGTGGGAAACAACGATCCGCTTCGCGGTGGGGGCGTGACTTGCTGGGAAGGTGGCATCCGGGTCGTCGCGATGGCGAAATGGCCGGGCAGGATCGAACCGGGTTCGGTGATCGACGTACCGCTCTGGTCACCGGATCTGCTCCTGGCGGCGATGAAACTCTCGGGTGCCGCCCCGCCGGATGACCACCGAACTCTTGACGGAAAAGACCCACTGCCGGTATTGACCGGAGAAACGGACGACTCGCCGCATGAATCCTTTTTCTTCCAATTCGGCACCCACGCCGCCTTGAGAGCCGGTGAGTGGAAGATCGTGCGGGAGAAACCGGAGCAGCCTTGGCGACTGTTCCAACTGATGACCGATCCCTCCGAAAGCCGAGATCTCGCCGATTCCCTACCGGAGAAAGTCGCGACCCTGGAGATTCTCTTCGCCCGCTGGCGGGATGACTTCTGAGCAATCTTCTCATTGCAAGAAACTTGCATCTTCAAGGCCATCGGCCAGATTCGATTCAACAGAGTTGAGTCATTGACCCAACCCTCTTGAATCACCCCTCTTTCATGCCCGATCCCGTCGCCGTCAGATTCGATCACGTCTCGTTCCGCTACGGCGCGACCTCGGTGCTCGAGGATGTGTCGTTCACCGTGGAATCCGGCGCCTCGACCTGCGTGATCGGACCCAACGGCGGCGGGAAAACGACGCTGCTGCGACTCGCCCTCGGGTTGTTGGAGCCGAAACGGGGAAAGATCGAGATATTCGGGCAATCTCCGGCCGAGGGCAGTCGCCGCATCGGCTACGTGCCCCAGGCCATGCGCTTTGATCCGCTATTCCCCGTCAACGCCCTCGACATCGTGCTGATGGGCAGGATTGATAGGGTGCGATTCGGGTTCTACTCGCGTGAGTGCAAGGACGCGGCGCGCGCCGCCTTGGCCGAAGTGGGTCTGGAGAGCGAGTCCGCGACGCCATTCTCGAATCTCTCCGGAGGCCAGCGGCAGCGTGTCCTCATCGCCCGCGCCCTGGCCACGGGGGCGGATCTGTTGATGCTCGATGAGCCCACCGCCAATGTGGACCTGACTGTGGAGGCCCAGTTTCTCGACTCGCTCGACCGACTGAGGGAACGCGCGACCATCGTGCTGGTCACGCATGACATCGACCTGATCAGCCGACTCGGTGACACCGTGCTCTGTGTGAACCATCGCGTCCATCGTCACGCGGTGGGCGATCTCCATGGCGAACTGCTAGGCGAGATCTTTTCCGGGAGCCATCGCATCGAGCACGACCGCAAGTCCCGCCACCAGCTCGGCGATCACTCCGCCTGCCATCATGACTGATTTTTTCCAGGGCTTGGGGGAGTTTTTTGACGCCGTGGCCAGCCCGACCACGGCATTGGTTCGGCACGCGCTGATCGCGGGACTCATCGCCAGCGTGACCTTCGGCATCGTGGGCGGGTTCGTGGTGACCCGGCGCATCAGCTATATCGCGGCGGCCATCTCGCACAGCATCCTCGGCGGCATCGGGGCCTCCATCTACCTCTCTCGCAGTCTCGACTGGGCCTGGTGTTCGCCCTTGCTCGGCTCCATTGTCGCCGCGCTGGCCTCCGCCCTCATCATAGGCTGGGTGAGCCTCCACGCCAAGGAACGGGAGGACACCATCATCGGCGCCATCTGGGCCACGGGCATGGCGGCCGGGGTGCTATTCATCTACTTCGCTCCCGGACCGGCGGTGAACCCGGAGAGTTACATCTTCGGGAACATACTCCTGACTTCGCGAACGGATCTCGTCATCACGGCGATCCTCGGCGCCATCGTGGTTGTCGCCACTGCGCTGAATTATCACAAGCTGGTGGCGGTGTGCTTCGACGAGGAGTTCGTCCACCTCCGCGGAGTTGCCGCCTCTTTCTACTACCTGCTGTTGCTCTGCCTCATCGGCCTCAGCGTCGTGCTGCTGGTGCGACTGACGGGCATCATCCTCGCCATCGCCCTCATCGTGCTGCCGGCCGCCACAGCCGCGAGATTCAGCCGCACCCTCTGGCGCATCATGGCCGCCGCCGCGCTGCTCTGCATGGGCTTCACCACTGGTGGTCTGGCCTTCAGCTATCCCACACAGACGCCCACGGGACCGGTGGTGGTGATTTTCGCCGCCGCCGTCTACGGCCTCTCTCTGGTTGTCAGTCTGCGTCGTAAATCTGGAGAGCGATCTCGTTAGGTAAAAAGAGAGGGCTTGAACCTTCCCCGGGATGCCGGTATAGCGGGGCATGCTCCCCAAACGCGACCTTCCTCCCGGCAAACATCCCTGCGCGGTCAAGCCCGGCACCCGGGTGGACCTCACCAAGATCGATCCGCGGGACGACTCGCTGTTTCCCGTCGGCAAATCTCACGGCAAGCAATTGCTCAAAGACCTCGTCCTCGAGATCGGCGAACTCCAGGAATTGCTCTACGCCGAGGGGAAACACAAATTCCTCGTGGTCCTGCAAGCCATGGACACGGGGGGGAAAGATGGCACCATCCGCGATGTGTTCACCGAGATGGATCCCCAGGGAGTCCGGGTGGCCAGCTTCAAGAAGCCGACGGAAAACGAGCTGGCGCGCGACTATCTCTGGCGTATCCACGCCCAGGTGCCGCGGAAGGGGGAATGCGTGATCTTCAACCGCAGCCACTACGAGGACATTCTCGCCGTGAGGGTGCGCGGCCTGGCGCCCGAGTCGGTCTGGTCGAGACGGCACGAGCATCTCGTGCACTTTGAAAAGATGCTCGCCGACGAGGGCACGACCATCGTGAAGATCTTCCTTCACATCTCATCCGAGGAACAAAAGGAGAGACTCAAGGCGCGGCTGGAGAATCCCGAAAAGCTCTGGAAATTCAATCCCGGCGATCTCGATGACCGGGCTCTGTGGCCGAAATTCATGGAGGCCTACGGAGAGGTCCTCTCCCGCACCAGCAGCGAACACGCGCCGTGGTTCATCGTGCCCGCTGATCGGAAATGGTATCGTAACCTGGTCGTGGCCCAGATCATCATCGGCGCGATGCGCGCCATGAAGATGCAGACTTCGCCGATCAACTTCGATCCCGAAACGATCGAGATCACCTGACCGGCGCCCGCGACCCGTGAGGTCAGCGACGGCGGGGACCGCCACCGCCGCGGCGGGGACCGGAGTTTTTGCGGGCGGGGCCACCACCCGCACCGGGGGGGCGCATGGGGGGACGGCGCGCGTCCATCCGATAAACAATGCGAGCTTTCTCCGTGTCGTAGGGCGACATCTCCAATTTCACGCGATCTCCGGCGACCAGCCGGATGAAGCGCTTGCGCATCTTGCCCGAGATATGGGCCAGGACAAGGTGACCGTTTTCCAATTCCACCCGGAACATGGTGCCGGGAAGGACGGTGTGAATGGTGCCTTCGAGTTCTACGGATTTTTCTTGCTTCGGCATAATGAGATGGAATGGGACCACTGGATGGTGCCCACCCTGTAGATCAAGCCAAAACATGGCGCAAGAAACGATCAAGGGAAGCAATATTTTCGCAAATCTGAGGGAGAACCAGGGCTTACGCATGAAGCGGGCAGATAATTTCAGCGCGGAAGTTTGGGTCGAG
>CAYTNL010000023.1:0-73791 GCA_964439145.1 uncultured Verrucomicrobiales bacterium | reverse complement strand
CGAAACGCCGACAAATCGGCGAAATAATGGACTCAAGTCCGACAGGCTGCTAGCGGGTCTCCAATTTTGGGTGCCTAACACGCCTTCCCTGACCCTTTCATCAGGCAGAGATATTCCGGCAATAAATTGTCCTCGAAGCGCTCACCCATCAATGAGTGGCCATTTGTGATCGTCCTGACCGCAAACAGCCCAGGAATCAGCGGATGGAAAACCGCCCCTCCTTGAACCTCTCCTCACTATTATTTTAAAATGTTCCACGCGGAACCTTTGGGAAAATTAACAAGTTTTGGGAAAAGCGGCCTCATGATGGTCATTGTTTTGTAAATCCACTTGCTTTCCTAATGAGTTCTAATTATTAAGGCCGCTCGTTCGTTGATGCGTTGGCGAATACCGGCGAGGAATCATCAGATCACATGAAAACAGACTTGGGTTCATCACGAAACACGGTCCGCGGCCTCGGTGTGGCGGCGGCATTGACTTTGGGGGCTCTGACCCCCTCCCACGCCGCGCTGGACTTTCTCAAGCGCGATAACAAGAAGCCCTCGGCCTCGGAGCAGGCCAGCAATGAGGGCGCCGCCAGCGCGCTGTTGGCGGATGCACAGGCCCGCGAGTCATCCGGCGACTACCGCAAGGCGCTGAAAGGCTATGAGGGAGTGGTGAAAAGCTATCCCCGCAGCGATGCCGCCTCGGAGAGTCAATTCAAGGTTGGCGAGTTGTTGCAGGTGGACGGCAAGGAAAAGAAGGCGTTTGAGGCGTTTCAGAAGTTTCTCACCGACTACAAGGGCAGTCCCCGATTCGCCGAGGCGGTGCAGCGCCAATTCACCATTGCCGAAAATCTGCGGGTCAATGGCGACAAGGGCTTTCTCGGCGGCATTGGCGCGGACATCCAGCCCTCGAAGCTGATCGAATTCTACGAGCAAATTTCCGCCAACGCGCCGCGCACGGAGCTGTCGGCCCAGTCGCGGGTCGCGGTGGGCCAGATCCAGGCCAAGCAAGGCGATATCGCGGAGGCCATCGTCACCTTCGAGTCGGTGGTGCAGGATTATCCGGAAACCAAATACGCCGCCGAAGCGCAATTCAATCTGGTCAAACTGCACGGACGCGAGGCCAGTCAGTCATTCAGCCCGGTTGATCTGCGGCAGCAGCGTGAGGCGGGCGAGGATTTCATCTCCCAGTTTGGAGATGATCCCCGTTCGCAGGAAGTTCGCCAAGCGCTCGGTCAACTGAGCGACAAGGAGTCCGAAAAAGCCTTCGAAGTGGCGCGATTCTACGAAAAGAGCGGCGAGCTGAAATCGGCCGCCATTTATTACCGGGAAGTGGCGCGTCACCCGAACACCAAGCACTACGCCGAGGCCCAGAAACGCCTCTCAGATCTCATCGCCAAGGACCCGTCACTCGCCGCGGTCGCGAACGCCCCCGCCCCGCGCGCCTCCTCGGGCGAAGGCGGAGGCGGTGGCATCCCCGTGCCGCCCACGCCGGTGATCGCGCCGCCGACGGTGACGCTGCCCACGGCCCCCGCGGATCAGGAGCCGCTGCCCATGCCGAGCCGCCCCCAGATGCGGGCCTCGGGTGACGATGTCCTCCCCATCCCCAACGACGAGCCGGTAATCGGGAACTGACACCGTCATTCTCCAGGTGAGAATGAACGGAGCGTCGGATGGAAAATGATCCGGCATTTTTCGTTCTCGACTTTTTTGGCTGATTATTGCAGCTTGCCTTGATTCGCCGGAAGGATTCGTCTAGAGAAGAGGGGTTTTACCGGCGGGCGCTCTCCGACCGCTCTCTTTTCTCACGATACGCCTTTTTCCCGACCAAACATGAATCGCGTTATTCGAACTCTCGCCCGATGGTCTCTGGTGACCGCCGCTTTCGTCGGAATGACCGGATGTGCCGGATACCAGGTGGGAGCGGTGAAGCCGACTCCATACAAGGACATAGACCGCATCCATGTCCCCACCTTCAAGAATGATACGCTGGAGCCTCGTGCCGCCGCGATCGTGACTAATTCCGTGATCAAGCTGCTACAGGAAGACGGCACCTACGAGATCACCACCAAGGAGCGCGCCGATGCCGTGTTGCAGGGGAAAATCACCCGGATCGAGCGCCGCCAACTGCGGGCAGCCCAGACGGATACCCTCAAAACCACGGAGATGAAGCTGTTCATCGTGGTGGAATGGTCGCTGGTGGATCCCGCCACCGGGGCCAAGATCGCCTACACCACGGCGCGTGATTTGGACGAGACCAACGTGGACACCACCAGCAATCTCCGTCAACGCCCGGGACGAGTGGTCGGTCAGACCCTCCAATTCCTCGATCCAAATTTCCAGCTTTCAGAGCGCAACGCGCTGCCCTTGGCCGCGGACGATGCCGCCAAGCAACTGGTGGGGCAATTGGCCAATGGCTGGTAACACCATCGGAGCGGGAAGTTTCGACTCACCCTCGCAAGCGGCATTCCCGATGAGTTCGGGCTGCCGCTTTTCTTTTGCCTTCCCTTGAATTGACGGGTCGTGATGACAGGAGACTCTCAAGATAGCGGGCCCGTGCCGGTCGATGCCGATACATTCCCCGATCCCCCTTTTGAGGAGGTGGATGACATCGCTGAGAGCGAGCCTTTCCGGGGCAGAGTGGCTTTGATCGCGAGTCCCATCGGGAATCTCGCCGATCTCACCTTCCGCGCGCTTGCCCGACTGAGGGCCGCTGATATGATCTGTTGCGAAGACACGCGCCATAGCCAACGCCTGCTGCAGCGTCACGAGATCGCCCGGAAGCCCCTGCTGTCTCTGCATGAGCGCAATGAAGCTTCGCGGTCCGACGAAGTGATCGCCCAGGCAAAGACCGGCAAAGTGATCGCGGTGTTGTCGGATGCCGGCATGCCGACGGTGTCGGATCCCGGGTTTCGCCTGGTCAGGGCCTGCATTGATGCCGGGGTGCCGGTGGACGTATTGCCAGGCCCCTCGGCAGTGCTGACAGCGCTCGCGGGTTCGGGGCTGCCCACCGACGCATTCTATTTCGGCGGTTTTCTGCCACCCAAATCGGGTCGCAGAGAGCGCGAACTGCGCGAAGCGCTGGAGCGGCGGGCAACTTCGATTTATTTCGAGACGCCGCATCGCATCGTCCGAACCCTGTCGGTTCTCGCGGACATCGATCCTGAGCGCTCTCTCTGCGTGGCGCGGGAATTGACCAAAAAGTTTGAAACATTCCATCGCGGGAGCGCGCGTGAACTGGCGGAAGACTTCAGTCGCTCGCCCCGAAAAGGCGAGATGACTCTGGTGATCGCCGGCATGTCGAGAGCGCGGAAACGGGCTGAATAGACCTTGGAAATACCCCCCCCGCCACCATGGGATCTCCGGATTACCCGGAGGAAATCCCCCACCCCGTTAATTCACCGAATCCACTACGAGCCAATCATTCGGGATGCTTGCCTTTTCGACCTGCTGGAACAGCCATCGCCACACCGATGGCATCGAAATGATCAGTGAGATCATGCTCCTGGGATTCAACGCCATGGAAGTGAGTCACGGAACCAGGGTCACGGTCTTTCCCGGCATCCTCAAACTGCTCTCCCATAAATCGCAGACTTTCCGCGTGGTGGGCGTTCACAATTTCTGCCCCGCCCCCGTAGAGGTGATCATGGACGCCCCCGACGTCTATGAGATCACTTCATGGCGCGAGGAGGAATTTCAACGGGCGCTGAAGCTGACGCTGGAGTCGATCGACATGGCGGAGCGATTGAACGCGGGCTACGTGGTCCTGCATCTTGGCAGCGCGAAGATCCGTCCGCGCACGCGAAAACTTGAGCGAATGGTGCGGACCGGGGCGCTGAATAGCCGGGAATTCGTGCGTGAAAAACTCGCTTTTGTCCGCGCCCGCGAGGCGGCCGGAGAGAAGGCGGGCCTCAGAGTGCGAGAGGCGCTCGGCATCATCGTGCCGCACGCCGAAGCGAAGGGCATTCAACTGGGATTCGAAAGCAGGAGCCATTATGAGCAATTTCCCACTGAGCGTGAAATGCTCGCCCTCTTGGAGGAATTCCGCGATTCGCCTTCGGTCGGCTACTGGCACGACTTCGGACACATTCAGAGAAAAGCGAATCTCGGGCTACTGGATCATGAGCAATGGCTGGCCGCAGTCCGGCATCGTCTCATCGGCTGTCACCTCCATGATGTGATCTGGCCAGACCAGGATCATCACGTGCCCTTCAGCGGATCGATCAACTATGATCCGTTGGTGCCAATGCTGCCGCCAGGCATTCCCATCGTCTGGGAAATCAACCCCCGCCGACGCTCCACCCACATCAAGGAATCACTGGCCCTCTGGCAGGAGCGCTACGGACACGCGCTTGCTGAGAGCAGGGCTTGAATTCAGGTGTATATTTGCAATAACAGAATTACATTCAACTAATTGCATCTGATTTTACACTATTGATTTGGGTCAAGAACCTGGCCGAAAATCGACAAAAAAAAGACGCGATCAAAGAGATCGCGTCCCGGTGCCCCTGAGATTGGAGCGAATGGTGGATAGGTATCGTAAGGATGGTTACTCCGTGCCCAAAGACTTGGCGGGGGCGGGCTCGGTGGCGGTGTCGTGGTGGGCGGCATCCTTCTCGGGATGGGCGGCATCGGCTTTCTCCCCATTATCGTGATGATGATCCGCATCATCGTGATGTTCGTCGTGCCCATGCCCACCGTGGGGTTGATGGAGCTTCTTGGTTTCTTCCCAATCGTGCCGTTCGCAGGCTGAGAATCCCACGAAAAAGGTAAGCACGATGCCGGAGAGCAGAATCTTGCGATGCATGCCGTCCCCTAGCTTCATTCGACACGATTCGCAACCAAAACCCGACGATTACCACCCCTCCCGGCGGCATTCGGCCTCACGATTTCAGAATCGCTCTTGCCCGCCCCACGTCGAGAGAGATCTGGGATTTCAAGGCTTCCAATCCCTCGAAACGCCTCTCCGGACGCAGGAACTCGACAAAGCGCACCTCGAGATCCTGTCCGTAGAGATCGCCATCCCAATCCAGCAGATGGACCTCGAGTAAGCGTCTCACCGCCCCGCCCTCCACCGAGGGACGATAGCCCAGGTTGGCGACTCCAGGATGAGGAGCCGATGCCGGAATGCTCGCTCCAGTGACCCGCACCGCGTAGACTCCCGTGGGAGGCAATTGCTCGCTGTGAACGGTGAGGTTGGCGGTGGGAAAGCCGAGTTCACGCCCGAGCCTCCTCCCCTCGATCACTGTGCCCAACACGGTATAGGGGCGCCCGAGCAAACGCGCGGCGATCTCAAAATCCCCCCCCGCCACCGCCTCGCGGATACGGGTACTACTGGCTACCATGCCATCCATTTCCACTGTCGGAACACCCGTCACTGAAAATCCCAGCTCACCCCCGAGTCTCTCCAGCAGGACGACATCGCCGGCGCCGCCGCGCCCGAAACGCCAATTTTCGCCCACGCAAATCTGTTTCAAACAATGGGAGTATCCCCACAGTTGGCGCACGAATTCCTCGGCTGATGTTTCGGAGAACTTTCTGTCAAAAGTGAGCATGGCGACGGTTTCGATGCCCAATTCGCCCAGAAGCAGCAACTTGTGACGCGTCGAGGTCAGGAGTCTAGGAGCGTCGTTCGGCGCGAGCACGCGAACCGGATGCGGATCAAACGTCACCACACAGGCGGCATCGTTCCCGCTTTCGCGCGCAGACGTTTGCGCGGCGTCAATGACGGCGCGATGGCCGCGATGCACCCCGTCGAAGACGCCGATGGCGACATGAAGCGGCTGCTCGACTGAAGCCAGTTCTTCAATGGATCGCAGCAGGCGCATGGGAGGTCTTTCTCATCTCCGCCCGGTTCTCACGCCCCGCGAAGCCGGGAGACCTCGGGCAGTGACAGCATTTTCCCGATCAGCTCACGCCGGTCACCATGTTTCAACTCGTCAAAGGTGACGGCGCGCTCCAGACCGAACTTGCCGGATTTCGTGCGACGCAGACTCTTGAGATGCGCCCCGCAGCCCAATTTTTCACCGATATCGTGCGCATAGGTGCGGACATAGAAGCCCTTGCTGCAAACGACCGTGAAACTCACCACCGGAATGTCGATCGAGTCGATACGATAGCTGTAGACATGGACGAAACGGGGCTCCCTCTTCACTTCCTTGCCTTGCCTCGCCAATTTGTAGAGCGGAACCCCATCCATCTTGATGGCGGAAACCATGGGCGGGGTTTGATAGAAATCTCCGGTGAACTCGTCGAACACGCTTCGGATGCTGGCCTCGTCGAGATCGGCGGGCACTTCCCGCTCCTCCAGAGCCTCTCCCTCGGCGTCCTGGGTGCTGGTCGTGACGCCCAACTCCAGTGAGCCCACGTACTCCTTGTCCTCCGCCATGAGCAGATCCTGAATCTTGGTCCCCCGCCCCACCACCAGGATGAGCAATCCGGTGGCCATCGGGTCGAGGGTGCCGCAATGGCCGATTTTTTTGATCCCGAGCGAGCGGCGCGCCACCGCCACCACATCGTGCGAGGTCATGCCTGAGCCCTTGTCCACCAGTAATACGCCGTCAATCGAGTCCATCTAATCTTGTAGCTACTTCATTGAGAAAACGTTCCGCGGCCGAATCGATGGGCCCGCCCATGCGAGCCCCGGCCGCCAATCGATGACCTCCGCCGCCAAACACCGCGCAAATCTCGCCCACATCGACGCGAGGCGTCTTGGAGCGGGAACTGACACGGATCTTGCCGTCGATCATCTCTTCGAAAAACACCGCCACCACCACCGAATCGACGGAACGGATCACATCGATAAGTCCCTCGGTATCACCTTCGCGCATGCCCACCGCTTCAGCCATGGACCGAGTGAGTCTGACGGCGATGGTCCGCCCGTTGTCGCGGATCTCCATGTCACGCAGCAAATCGCGCAGCAGCAGCAGACGGCGCATCGGAAAACTCTCGTAGAGTCGCTGCGCCATTTCGCCGACATCAAGCCCGCGATCCACCAGATCCGCCGCGATTCGATACGTTTCCGCGCCGGTTGAGGGAAAACGAAAAGAGCCGGTGTCCGTCGATAGGGCCACGTAGAGCGCATCCCTCGCCGCCTCCGGCATCGGCCATCCCCGGGTCGTGATCAGCTGATGAATTAGCTGTCCCGTCGCCGGCGCCGACGCTACGACATGATTCAGATCCCCGAAGCGGGTATTGCTGATATGGTGGTCGAGATTGATGACGTAACCACGGTTGGCAAAGGCGTCCCAGGCGGCATCGCCGACCCGATCACGACCGGCCGCATCGACCACGATGATGAGATCCACGACGACCGCCTCGGTGAGGTCGCCCGCCTTCTCGAATCGCCTACTCCCGTCAAGAAAGCGCAAGGCGTCCGGCACGGCGTCCTCGTTGACCAATCGCACTTCCTTGCCCAGGGCAATCAACGACTCCGCCAAGGCCAGGCTCGAGCCGATGGCATCACCATCGGGCCTGCGATGAGTCAGAATGCCAATACGGTCGGCCTCGGTAATGACCCTCGCGATCTCGGGCAGCGCGACGTCGGCGCTCGGGTCTCCATCCTTTTTCATCATCACCGGGCGGTTTGCGAATTTGTCCATACTCTCTCGGACATCAGCGAGAGTCGCCTTCACCGCCATCATGATCCTCCCAGTTGTCGCCATCCTCCGGATGCTCCCCACCGGGAGCCTCCGGGGGCAGATCCCGGGCGATCTCGTCGAGGATATTCACCACGCGAACTCCGCGTTCGATGGAATCGTCGAAGCGGAAGTGCAGCTGGGGGGTGTATTTCAACACCACCCGCTTCATCACTTGGGTCTGGATATGACCGCGCTTCTTCTCAAGTTGTTCCATTACCGACCCGCGTCGGCTCTGGTCACCCACGATACCGACGAATACATGGGCATGCCGGAGGTCCGGTGTCACATCGACATCGTGGATGGTCACAAGGACGTCTCTGAACTCGAAGTCGCGCTCCAGGCACTGGCCCAGTTCGCGCTTCAGCAGTTCACTGACTCTGGCCATGCGGGTGCTCATGCCGATAGAATATGAATGCCTGGACGGAGAGAAAGTGGGAACAGGGAAAAAATGTGGATTCCCCGAAAAGATCCAACCACCCACTCTCGCGGTGTGCGCCGGGTATGGAAAGCGGCGATTACAGTTTCAACTCCAGCTTCTCGAGTTCGTAACACTCGATGATGTCGTTCTGCATGTAGTCGTTGAAGTCTCCCAGCCTGATGCCGCATTCGAGACCATTCTTGACTTCATTGACGTCATCCTTGAAGCGGCGCAGCGTCACGAAGCCGCCGTCATAAACCGGCTGCCCACCGCGAATCACCCGCGCTCGGGCCTTCCTGTCGATCCTGCCATCGGTGACATAGCAGCCACCCACCCTGCCGGAAGAGGTCTTGAACACCTCCCTGACCTCGGCGTGACCCAGAGTCTTTTCCCGAGTCTCCGGATCCAGCATCCCGAGCATGGCGTCCTTCACCTGATCGAGGAGTTCGTAGATGATCGAGAACAGCTTTACCTGCACGCCTTCGCGTTTCACCACGGAGACCGCCTTGTTTTCCACCTTGGTGTTGAAACCTAGGATGACGGCATCGGAAGCGCTCGCCAGCAGGACGTCGGATTCCGTGACCGGACCGGCGTCGCTGCGGATGATCTCCAGATTGATCTTGTCGGACTGTATGTCCCTGAGCATTCCGATGATGGCCTCGACGGAGCCCTGGGCATCCGCCTTGAGAATCGTCTTGAAAGTTTTTTTCGAGCCTTCTTCGATGTTCGCGAACAGCGTCTCCAGGGCAGATCGCTCGCGCGGTTTCAGTTTTTCCTGGCGAGCGACCTGCATGCGTTCCTCGCTCAGCCTCTTCGCGTTCCTTTCGGAATCCATCTGAACCAGTTCGTCACCGACATTGGGGACATCGGAGAAGCCGGCCACCTCGATGGGTGTCGCCGGGGTGGCTTCGATCACCCGTTTGCCCTGATCATCCAACAGGGCCTTCACTTTTCCGTGGTAGATACCGCAGATGAAAGGCGCCCCGACTTTCAGGACACCGGATTGGACGACCACCGTCGCGGTGGGCCCCTTGCCGGGTTCGGTGCGCGCCTCGATGACGACCGCCCGCGCGGGACCATCCTGATTCGCGCGCAGTTCCATGACTTCGGCCTGCAGACAGATCGAATCGAAAAGATCCTCCAGGCCGTCGCCGGTCTTGGCGGAAACCTCAACACAGAGCGTGTTGCCACCCCAGTCTTCCGGAGACAACTCCCTTTCCTGCAGCTGGGCCTTCACCCGGTTCACATCCGCGCGGGGCAAATCGACCTTGTTGATGGCCACCATCATGGTGACTCCGGCGGCCCGGCAATGGTCGATCGCCTCCAGCGTCGTCGGCATGATTCCATCGTCGGCGGCGATCACCAGCACCACGATATCGGTGACATTGGCGCCGCGCGCCCGCATTTCCGTGAAAGCCTCGTGACCTGGGGTGTCGATGAAGGTCACCCGACGCCCCCCGCGCTCGACGCTGTAGGCGCCCACGTGCTGCGTGATGCCACCGGCTTCACCGGCCACCACTTTCGAGCCGCGAAAATAGTCCAGAAGAGAAGTCTTGCCGTGATCCACGTGCCCCATGAAGGTCACCACCGGAGGGCGAGGCTTCAGTTGATCCTCTTCGATCTCCTCGGGCACTTCGGGCTCTTCGATCACCTCCTCCACCTTGTGAACGCCGGCGCCCTTCTCGCGTTTCTCGCGTTCGAATATGAAGCCGTGCTTCTCGCACACTGTCGCCGCCACATCAGGTTCGATCGACTGGGTGGGATTGACGAAGACATCCATCTCCATCAGGTCCTTGATGAGCTTGAAAGGCTTGAGGTCCATCAACTCCGCCAATTCCTTGACGATGATGGGCGGCTTGAGGTTGATGATCTTGCCCTCCGGCACCTCGATCACCGCCGGGGCTTCCTCCACGGCCTCCGGGACGGCGACTTCCTCGGCGACTGGCGGCTCCGGCGCGGCCGGAGCACGACGAGGGGCGGGCCCCAAGCCTCCACCCTTGTCTCCAAGATGGCCAAACACGGATGTCTCCCCCTCCGGCTCTGATTTCGCTTTGCCTTTTCGAGCCGCGCGACGCTCCTCTTTCTCAAAGAGATTGAGAGCGTTTTTCTTCGCTTCGTCCAGCGATTCTGGTTCGGGAGTGTCCTTGGATTTGGATGCCATTCGATGGTGGGATCAGAGGGTCGGGGGTCGATCCCCCTCAGGAAAATGAATCAAGCGTTGTGAAAATGAAAAGGCAACCAGCGCGGAAACGGATGTCTTCTGGGTGCGGGTTCTGGTCTTCTGGGGAGAAAATTCCAGCAAACATCCCCAGTGAACCGGGGAGTTTGACTGTCACGGGAAGAAAACTCAGCCGGCGGCTTCCTCGTGCGTCACCTCTGCCTCGATTTCGGCGGGCTCGGCTTCCTGCTCGACGCTTTCAATCACCTCGGCCGCGTCATCAGACTCCTCGGTTGTCTCGGCCGGCGCGGCCACGTCAGCTTCCACACCCAAGGCCGCTTTTGCCTTGCGCAGAATCTCGGCGCCCTCTTCCTCGGGCACATCGAGAATTTCCGCCACATCGATGGCGTCCACATCGTTGGCCAGCATTTCGATCGAGTTGATGCCTCCGCGCACCAGCGCCATGGCGATCTCCTCGGTGACTCGGGCCTGCTCCGCCAAGCCGTGGGCCGCGTCGGCGACCCGGGCCTCGAACGCCTCGTGGGCGGACTCGTCTTTCTCCACCTGCACATCCCAGCCAACCAGGCGGGAAGTGAGCCGGGCGTTCTGACCGCGTCGTCCGATCGCTTTGGAGAGCTCTTCCTCGTCCACCGTCACCCGAACCCGGTGATTCTCCTGGTCCAGCTCAATGGAGCGGATCTTCGCCGGTTTCAGCGCGTCCTCCACAAATTCGCGGGTGTTCTCGCTCCAGCGGATAATGTCGACCTTCTCGTTGTTGAGTTCGCGGACGATGTTCTTCACCCGCGCCCCACGCAGCCCCACGCAGGCGCCGACGGGATCGACCTTTTCATCCGCGCTGTAGACGGCCACCTTGGTCCGGTAGCCCGATTCCCGCGCCAGGGCGCGGATTTCCACCGTATGGTCGGCGATTTCACTCACTTCGGACTCGAACAAGCGACGCACGAAATTCGGGTGACTGCGCGAAAGGATGATCTCCGGACCACGTGGTCCGTTCTCCACCGCCACCACGTAGGCGCGGATACGATCCCCGATGTTGTATTCCTCGGTGGAAACCCGTTCACGCGAAGGCATCACTCCCTCGAACTTGCCGAGATCCACCATCACGTCGCTCCGCTCGAAACGACGCACCGTTCCGCTGACAATGTCCCCGGCGCGGTCCTTGAACTCATCGTAGATCAACTCCTTCTCCGCCTGGCGGAGGCGCTGCATCATGGCCTGCTTGGCGGTCTGTGCCGCGATACGACCGAAATTCTTGGGAGTCACCTCGACCTCCAGTTCCTCGCCGACATCGATGCCCGGGCGAATGCGGCGCGCGGTGAAAATATCGAGCTCGTCGTAGGGCTTCATCACCCGGTCCACCACCACCAGCGTCGAGGTCACCTTGATCTTCCCCTTTTGCGGGTCGATGTGGATCTTCAGATCGCGGGCGGGGCCGATGCTCTTGCGGGAAGCCGACAACAATGCGCCTTCGAGGGCTTCGACCATCGTCATGCGGTCGATTCCCTTTTCTTTCTCGTAATATTCGAATAGCGCCAGAAGTTCGTTAGTCATGATACGCGGCGGGACAGATGGCAAAACCAGGGGAAAAAAAAGAGCGGGACAAGTCCCACTCCAACTTTCACTAAAGCCAGGGCCGGCTTTTGACCAGCTCAGCATCCCAGTGTTGCAGGTTTTCCAACATAGGCACAAGCTAAAATACTGGCAAGTCTGAAATCAGGCTCTTTGATGGCGTCATGCCTCCTCCCATCCAGGCCATTTCCTTCGACGCGGCGGGCACTCTCATCCACCCCGCCGAACCCGTCGGCCAGACCTACGCGCGTTTTGGCCGCCTTCATGGATACGCCGTCGATCCCGACACGCTCGACCGCGCTTTCCGCGAAGCCTGGCGTCGCGCCGGACCGCTCCATGGAGACACGCCCATTTCATCCGAGGATTCTGATAAATCGGAGAAATCCTGGTGGCAACACTTGGTTGCGGAAACTTTTCGATTGGCCGGAGCGGCTCCCATTGCCCACGCCGACGCGCTCTTCGAGGATCTCTTCCACTATTTCGGCACCGCGGAAGCCTGGCGACTCTATCCCGAGGTGATGACTGTTCTGAAATCGCTCGCTTCACGGTATCCGATCGCGGTGATCTCGAATTTTGATCGCCGTTACCATTCGGTCTCCCTCGGGCTCGGCATCAGCGGCTTTTTCTCCCACATCCTGCTCTCGGGCGAACTCGGCGCCGCCAAACCCTCCCCCCGCCTGTTCGGCGCGGCCCGTGACGCGCTGAACTGTCCGCCGGAAACCATCCTGCATGTGGGGGATGATCCCATCGCGGATTGGGAGGGCGCCCGTGCATGCGGCTTTCGGGTATTCGAATTGTCCCGCCCGGCCATGTCGCTTCGGGATCTTCCGCTGCCCTGGCCCGATTTTTCTCCGGGAACTTTCGCTTGCGCCCCCTCCGATCCTGAGTAATCTCACACGCTCCCGGCGCGGCGCCCCTTTTCGGATCGCCAAATCCCTTGCCAGGTCACTTTCTGGGTGGATAGCTCAGTCGGTAGAGCAGCGGCCTTTTAAGCCGTTGGTCCTGGGTTCGAGTCCCAGTCCACCTACGTGATCTTCTCAATTCCCGAGGACATTTTTCAACAGGCCTTTGCCGACATCTTCCAACGACTTGATCGTTGTCTTGCCCGTGCCGATGATGTCGGAAAGATTTCCCAACGGAGTCACCAGATCCACCGTGGGTTCGGAAAGATCTCCCTCGGAACTGATCTCGATCACCAACCGCCCATCGCGCATCAGCGGACTCAGGAGAAGTCCGCGGAGATTTCCCGACGCGAAATTGCCCGCCTTCTGCTGAAGATAGGCGTCGACCTTGCCCTCGATCTGACGGGTCAGCGGCTCCGAGGCCGTCAACAGGCCGCGCATTTTGTGCTCATTGGTGCCCGCGTGCATCCAACTCCCCTTTTCCACCCGGAGTGTGGTGTCGGGCAGTTGCAATTCCAGGGGCTGCTTCATTAGATACTTGCCGCCGGCGTGGCCGATCTCGGTGGTGGCGTCGGCGAGGAGAGTGCCGCGCAGATGGAGGTCGTCCAGACTCACCCCGCCAGTGTCGACACCATCCAGCAGCGCCCGGAGCCGCTCGATCAGCGGGAAAGTGTCGATCTCCGCCCCCTGATGCACGGTCAGGTCCGCGCTCCACACCGGATCGAGTTCGCCGGTGTCCACCTGAAACGGCTGGATGCGCCCCAGGCCCGAGACGCGCGCGCGCAGGTACTCCGCCGCCGCGACTCCAGAGGTACCCTCATCCTTGGCCGGTGGCAACACCACGAGATTTCCCGAGAACTGGGCCGTGGCACGGTTGTGGGCAGCCAAGTCGCGGGGATTCACGTCGATTTCGGTGAGAGCGAGAGAGAATTCCTCCAATCGGATGTCCGCGCCGCTGGATTCCACCCGCAGATTCACGGTGCCATCCTTGATTTCAAGCTTGTTGGCGACAGTGGCGATCTCTCCCCCGGCTTCGCTCTCCCCCTCCCCGACGCTGACCGACTGGTCACCGGACTCGGGATTCGCGACTTTGGCTCTGGTGCGAGGCGTTTCAAACAGGGGCTTCAGGGTGGTGCCGCCATCTTCCTGGATGGTGGTGGATACCTCCAGCCCCTCGAGTAGCAATTGCTGGATGTTGAGTTGGCGACTCACCAATTCGCCGGGTTGGATCTCCAGGAACACCCGGTCGCTCCGCAGCGCGGGGCCCCGCTCCGGCAGCGGCTCGCGATCCGCCAACGGGGTGCCCTGATCGGCAAAATCGTCTCGCGGAACCAGTGCCACGCCGACCAGTTCCACCGTCGCGGTGCTGGAAAACGAGACTCTCACCGAGTCGATTTGAGCTCGGCAGTTCCAGCGCTGCTCGATCTGGGAAACCAGGAAATCGGGCGTCAGGTAACCGATGAGTACCTGCCGCGCGACCAATCCGCCCACCACGAGCAGGGCGATCACGACGCCGATGGAAAGGAGTATTTTGCGTTTCACGTCGTCATCCTAGCGGGCGAAGCCCGTGGGAGCAAGAGGTCGGCAACAAAGCGGAGAGCCGCTCTTCTTTGAGAGATTGTGGCGGCTCCCCGGTCGTCATCCTTCACTCGAAGAAGGTTTGGTCGCCGACCCGACCCTCTTTGCTGTGCCGTTTGACCCTGTCAGGTCGATGACCCTACCCTGTCGTGTCGGATCAGTTGTTGGCCTCGAGATTCAGTTCCCGGACCCAGATGTTGCGAAAACGGACGGGATTGCCGTGGTCCTGAATCTTGATGGGGCCTTTCTCGAGCACCTTGTCGTAGTTGGCCACCTGTTTGTGTCCGGTGGGTCCGAGGTAGGCCTGGCGGTGATGGGTCACCACGCCGTTGTGGATGACGGTGACGTAGGCTTTTTTCAGCAGTTTGCCGGCTTCGTCGAATTTTGGCGCCTCGAAAATGATGTCGTAGACCTGCCATTCACCTGGCTTTTTGGTGGCGTTCACGAGCGGGGGCTTCCAGCCGTAGAGGGCGCTGGCCTGACCATCGGCGTAGCTCTTGTTGTCGTAGCTGTCCAGCACCTGGATCTCGTATCCGCCGAGCAGAAAAATGCCGGAGTTGCCGCGTCCCTGTGAGTCGCCCCGCACCTCGGCCGGGGAGGCCCATTCGACATGCAACTGGACGTCGGTGAATTCGCGCTTGGACTTGATGTAACCGCCCGCGCCGTGGCCTTTCGGCGGCACTTCAACGTGGCCGTCCTTGACGATCCAATCGCAGGGGCTGCCGTCTTTTTCCATCACCCATTCCTTCGTCATATCCTTCCCGTCAAAAAGCACGATGGCGTCGGACGGCGGGTCGGCGGGGGTCTCGCCAGGTGTCACGACTTCCGGACGGGGCCGGGCGTCGTCGTGGACGCGCCATTTGCCGTCGGGCAGCATGGGGGTGTCGGTGTATCCGGTAGGGTAGGCTTTGGGGGCCTCCTGGGCATGGACGCCGACCAGGGTGGCCGCGACGACAAGTCCGGGGATGAGGGTTCGCTTGAGTGGGGAGTTCTTGCTCATGTGGGGTGAGATTGCCATGGCGCGAGGACTGACGCAACGACGCATTCGTTTTCGCGGGCGACCGGAATCAAGTGACGGCGGAGACACCATTTCCGACTCGACGCCTCCCCGGAATTCGGAGAGATTGCGGATTCCTGATTCAGTTAGCTCCTGGGAACCATGTCTTTTCAATTACGCAGTATCCATTCGCCGCTCGCTTTTCTGACGCTGATCGCCGTCGCCTCCCTCGTCCTATTGGGCAAGGGATTCGCGCAATCGGGTGACGCGCCGCCGAACATTCTTTTCATTCTCGCCGACGATGTGAGCTACCGGAATGTGGGCTGCTACGAGGGCAGCTACTCCTGGGTGAATACTCCGGGCATCGACCGGATGGCGGCCGAGGGCATGCGTTTTACCCGCGGCTATGTCGGCACCTGGTGCATGGCGTCCCGCACCACCCTGATGACGGGGCATCAGCAGTATGGAAACGAGTCGATGAAGCTGAAGCTCCTCGATTACCCGGCGGCGACCTATGATCCGAAGAAAATGCCGATGTGGCCCACGGCCTTGAGGGAGAGCGGCTATCACACGGCCATGATCGGCAAGTGGCACATCGGCAAGGAGGCCGGTTTCGGCACGGTGTGGGATCATCAGAGGGTGTGGAACCGTTGCCAGCACACCCACAACGCCCATGCCTATTATGAGGCGCAATTGATCGAAACCGACGGCGGTCGCGCGGAGATGGTGGACGGCTATCCGACGGATTTCTACACCGACTGGGCCATCGACTATGTGGAGGGGCGGACGCGGGATCCGGAAAAGCCCTGGTTTCTCTGGCTCTGTTATGGTTCCGCGCACGGGCCCTTCATTCCGCATGATCGCGATCTCTCCACCTTCCCGGGAATCACCACGCCGGTGCCGGCGGATGTCTTTCCCCCGCGTCCGGGCAAGCCCGAATACATGCAGAAAGTGTCGACCTGGCTCCCGGGGCCGGATGGGCGCCCCAAGCTCGACAAATTCCACACGCCCAAGGGGAGCACGGTCTGTCTCTACGGACCGGATCTCTCGGACTGGAATCGGCAGTATCAACAGGCGATCAAGGCGCTCGATGACAATGTCGCCCGACTGATGGCGGCGCTGGATGCCAGTGGACAGAGCGAGAAGACACTGGTGGTATTCACCGCCGATCAGGGATTCGCCTTCGGACAACACGGTTTTGCCACCAAAATGGCTCCCTATGACGCGAACATCCACCCCCCGCTGATTTTCCGTCGACCGGGGACGATTCCGGCACAGGCCGTCTGTCGCGAGCCGGTGGCGGGGCCGGACATCGTGTCCACCCTGCTGGCGGAGGCTCGGACGCCGGAACCCTGGGCGATGCATGGACATGATTTCAGCGCGCTGCTCCGCGATCCCAAGTCTCCCGAATGGCGACACGGTGCGCTGCTGGCTCTGACAGGCATCCAGTGGGGCGCCGACACGCGGACCTTTCCCCGGCTGATCAAGCATGTGCAGGGCATTCCCTGGTGGGTCAGCTATTCGAAGGGTCAATACAAATACATCCGCACTCTGGAGAAAAACGAGATCGAGGAGTTCTACGATCTCGAGGCGGATCCGGAAGAATTGACCAACCTGGCGCTGAATCCCGCCTTTCACCCGATGATCGCCGAATTTCGCGCGACCGCCGAGAGCGAACTGCGTCGCACCCGAGCCCCCTACGCGGATCGTTTGCCTCCGGTGTTTCCGCTGGAGTCTGATGTCGCGACATCGTACGAGGACGCGGGCGACCCGGATCGTCCCGAGCAGGAAGCCGAGGTCGAAGCGGAGAGAAAGCGCCTCAGAATCCCCATTCTCCATCGATTCCACCCCTTGTTCGAGTTGCATTGACCCCGAAGTTGACCGTCAGAAGGCGAGCCGACTCGATACCATTCCATGCACGCCGCCCAGCTTCTCTGTTTTCTCCGTTTTGCCGGAGCCGTGTTGTCATTGGCGGCGATGGGTTGCCAGGCTCCGGGATTGGTGGAGAAATCCAAACCGGTGGCCATTGATGAGGCGGTGGATCGCCTGGTCAATCCCTACCGACTTTCCCGGGAAACCCAGGAACTGCTTCGGGCGGAGGGCATGACGGCGGCATACCGTCAGCAACCGGCGGAAGTGATCCGGAATTTGCGGGAGAAGGAGGAATGGAATGTCGCGGAAATGTCGGCAGTGGCCGAATTGATCTCTGATCATGCCGACACACTGGTCAAGGACTCCGAGCGACTCTCGGCTCTCGGCTGGTATCTGACTGCGGCTCAGATTGCCTCACCCGCGGCGATGCGGCCTTCCGCGAGCCCGGATGACGACGCCCTGCTGGCGCTCTACAATCATGCCTGTGGCCGCGCGGCCGAGCTGTTGTTCGAGATCGCCCCCGAGGATGATCCCCCACTGTCTGTTTCGGGACCTCTGGGCGATTTTACCGTCGGCTTCCTTCGCCAAGGACGAGGCTTATCCGACCCCGATTATTTCGACGAGTTGAAGATCGCGGAGTACCTCAAGATCAAGGGCTATGATCGCCGAGAGGTGGAGATGGGAGTCGGGGGCGCGCTGGTGGGTCATCGGGCCTATCGTCCGGAGCGCGCCGTGAGCGAGCCCTTTCTGCCCGAGGTCGGCGTCGCCCTTCCCTTGACCGCCACCTTGCGCTTCACCTCCATGGGCGGGGAATTCGCCATCGGCGGCCCGGTGGAGATCTCCCTGCACGACACCCTCATTGCCAACAAGACCCATCTGAACGGGCGGGAAGTCTCCCTCGCCAGCGATCTCACGGCTCCCTTGGCATTGCTCACCTCCCTGCGACCGTCCCGGCATCTCGGGGTGAAAAGCATGTTCCGTCCGGCCGAGTATCTGAATCAGGCGGGGCTCTTCGCCATCGAGCCCTACCGGGAAGACAAGATCCCGGTGGTGCTGGTCCACGGTCTGTCCAAGACGCCGGCGGTGTGGATCGCGGCCATCAATGAACTCAGGGCAGACCCGGTGATTCGCGAGCGTTTTCAGTTTCTCCTGTTTCGGTATCCCAGCGGACTGCCGGTTCTTTATTGCGGGGCGATGCTTCGCGAGCAGTTGCAACGTTTCCGGGAACATCACGACCCCGAGGGACGCCATCTCATCTCCCGCGAGGTGGTGTTGATGGGCAAGAGCTTCGGGGGACTGGTTTCCAGCCTGCAGGTGCGGCACAGTGGGGACGAGGTGCGGCGATTGTTCGCGGAGCGTCCCCTGGAGCAGATCGACATTCCCGAGAAAGAGCGGGAAGCACTGAGCAGACTGATGCATTTCTCGGCCGATCCCACCATACGCCGGGTGGTGTTCCTCGTGACTCCCCATCAGGGGACCGATGTCGCCGACAAGAACCTGGTCTCTCTGGGCAACCGCTTGATTCAATATCCGATGGACGTAATCACCGATGGCGAGGTGAGCAATGTCGAGGGAATGACCGAACTGGCCCGGGAATATGTGAAGCGCCCTCCCACCAGCGTCATGGATCTTCGCTCCCATTCGCCGGTGGTGAAAACCATCGCCACTCTGCCGTTTTCCGAGCGACTCGTCCTCCATTCCATCATCGGCAAGGTCGGCGACGGTCCGCTTGAGTCCAGCAACGACAAAATGGTGCCCTACTGGTCCAGTCATCTCGCTCAATCGGTGTCGGAGGTGATAGCGCCCTGCAAACATGGTGACACTGCCCATCATCCGGTGGCGGTGGAAGAGATGCGGCGCATTCTGCATCTGCACCTCTCCGATCAGGGTGCGGGAGGAGTCCGTTGACAGCGTCGGGAGCCGGGCGATTCTGAGTCTGCTCGCATTGATGAAAACTCCCGCCATCACTCTCCTCACTCTTTCGCTGATGGCCATCTACCCGGGAACCGCGCCCGGGGATGACGCGACCGACTACATCGCTACCGGGGAGGAGTGGAAGCAACTCAGAAAGGGAGAAGTGATCCTGCTTGAGATTTCCGCCGCGATCCTGAAAGCCGAGAACGCCAAACAGGATCAGCACGCCGCAGCCGCCGCTATTCTGGTCGACGCCCCGCCCTCGGCGGTCTGGGCGGTGATCGCGGACAAGGAAGCCGCGCCCGAATACATCGAGAGTCTCGAGAGCGCAACCATCATCGAACACAGCGCCGAGTATCAGCTCATCGAGCAGGTGATGAAACTCGGCCCCCTGCCAAAGGTCACCTATGTGGTCAAACACACGCCCCTACCCCCGCACACAGTCCGCTTCGAGCGGCATAGCGGCGATTTGAAATCCATCACCGGTTTTTGGAAAATGCTGCCGGTCGACGGCGGAAGCAAATGCCTGGTAGTCTATCGACTGGGCCTGAAACCGGGATTTCTGGTGCCGAATTTCGTGATCCGCAACGCGCTCAAGAAAAGTCTGCCTGACGCCTTGCGCGCGGTGCGGGATCGCGCGACGATTGAAGGCGCGAAAGTGAAGTAGGCAGTCAACCGAGCGCTCCTCATTCCTTGCCTCAGTAATTCGTGCTCAGTTCCCGCGTGATGCGAGTCATTTCCTCCTGCATTTCGAGGCGTTTCGTGTCCGGATCCTTGTAGAGCCCCTGCTCGACGGCGTCGCGGTTGGTGGTGACACAACTGGACTGCGTCAGCATCGCGAGGAAAGTGGCGACCGGGAGTAGGAATGTCTTCTTCATGATGGGTATGCTCCATTCTCCATTTCCACGGCGCGGAGTAAACCCGATATTTCCCCCTTGCATCACGAACCGGCCCGGAGATCTGTCGATCACATGAGAATCGGCCTGCAAACCTGGGGAAGCGAAGGCGACGCTCGCCCCTTTGCCAACTTGGCGGCAGGTTTGGCGCGGGCGGGACATCAGGTCACTCTGTTGATCACGGAGGTGGCTCCCCGGGACTACTCGGTGATCGCCCGTGAGGCCGGGTTCACGTTGAAAATGATCGCCAGCCCCGTGTTCCAAGACCCTGAATCGGCCCGTGAGATCGGGCTGGCAATGATCAGAAAGAGAAATCCCATTCGTCAGGCTGCGCTACTTATCTCGCGGGCTTTCGATCCGGTGGAGCAAGCCATGGCCGAGGCCGCCAGGGAACTCTGCGAGGAGAACGACCTCGTCATCGGCCACTACTTTCTCCACAGCCTTTCCGCCGCCGCCGAACTCGCCGGAACGCCCTGGATCTCCGTCCAACTGACCCCCGATTTCATTCCCACCCGCCACCGCGTGCCCCATGGCCTGCCCGA
Source organism: uncultured Verrucomicrobiales bacterium (assembly GCA_964439145.1). Taxonomy (GTDB): domain Bacteria; phylum Verrucomicrobiota; class Verrucomicrobiia; order Verrucomicrobiales; family DEV007; genus JAEUHH01. The sequence goes on along the minus strand of CAYTNL010000023.1, from coordinate 53,300 downwards.
TCTGGGCCCCTGGTTTCGTCCGCTGGCGTGGAGTCTCGCGGGAGCAGTCTGCGATCATCTCCTGCTGGACCGGGTGAATCGCCGCCGATCCGCCTGGGGCTTGTCTCCTCATCGCCGGGTTATGGCGGAGACGTGGGCCTCGCCGCGACTCAATCTGGTCGCGTCCAGCCCCGCACTCTTCCCCCCGGTCCGTGACTGGGGGGAGCATCACCGGGTTTGCGGTTTCCTCATCAAGCCGGCGCCGCCGGAGGATGAGATTCCGGATCCGATGATCGAGGCATTTCTCTCCGACGGCACAGCACCGGTCTACTTCGGATTCGGTAGCCTGATGGTTTCCGATCCGGAGTATGTGGCGGATGTCAGGGAAATCTGGACCGGCGCCGTGAAGCGAGCGGGATGCCGCGCGATTTTTCAAATGCCAGACCCCCGACGATCTACTGCGGGCTCCGCCATCCTCGAGGTCGGTCATTGCCCTCACACACTGATCTTCCCGCGATGCGCCGCCGTCGTCCACCACGGCGGCGCCGGCACCACCCAGGCGGCCCTCTGGTCGGGGTGCCCTTCGGTGATCGTTCCCCATGTCGCCGACCAATTTTTCTGGGGAGCCCTGTTGCGGCGAAACGGGGTCGCTTCACGTCCCCTGCCCCGCACTCGGCTGAATCCCCGCCGCCTTGGCCAGAGAATCGGGGAGGTTCTTCGGAATCCACTTTTCCGTCAGTCCGCCAAGACCCTGGGCACGGTCATGAGAACGGAAAATGGGGTGGATGCCGCAGTCGCCGCCATCAATGAGATGACCTGCTGACTTACTTGCCCAATTTAATCATTCAGAGTAAAAACCTCATCTAAATGATTATTTTAGAAGGGCTCTGTTGAAAATACGCACTAGGGAAACAGCGATCCCGCGCGATCAAGGCTGCCCGTACCCGTGCCCGGGACGCCGACGAAGTCCGTCAGCGTCAGTTGTCCGGAAATCACGGTCCGGAAGTCGGCGAGAATGCCGTGATTGTTCAGAGTTCCCTGCCCGCCACTGCCCGTCACGGAGCTGCCCGCGCCCCCCTCGATTGGTGAGACTCGGGTAAGAACCATTCCCACGTTGTCCCGCACCCCGGTGAGCGCATCCGTGCGGGAATTGCCCGTCAGAGTAAGCACTCCCAGCGCCGAAACACTGCCGCGAATGATGCCCACGCCCTGGTTGCCGATGGTGCCGTTTCCGCTGTTCCCGGTCAGGGTGATCGCTCCGGCGGAATCGAGATGGGTGAGGGTCGCCACCACCCCCGAGTTCGCTTTCCCTTCCGCGAGCAGCGATGCCGTTCCCGTGATGGTCAGGTCTCCTCCGGCGGTGGTAATGGTGGACCGGGTCAATTGGGCGCCGCGATTGGTGTTGCCGGTGCCCCGGGAAAGTCCCTGGATTTCCACGGCTCCCGAGTCGGAGGTGATCGTGGCCCGATTGAACTCGGTTCCGTGGTTGCCGCGTCCCCCTTCTCCGGACAGCCCCTCGATACGCAGATTGTCATCGGAGATGAGACTGGATGTCGCCACCAGCAACCCCGTGTTGGAATTGCCGATTGATCCAGACGCCGTCCTGCCGATCACCTCCAAGGCGGCTCCCGCGTTGATGGTCGATGCCAGGATCTGAGCCCCGCGATTCAGTCCGCCGCCACCGCGACTGTCTCCCGACAACTCGACGCCTCCCGTCACCGTGCTGAGCGTGGAGCGACCCGCAATGCTCAATCCGGTGTTGGCGTTTCGTCCCGCCGCGGTGATCTCACCGGAGACACTCAGGTAGCCCGATCCCGCGATGCTCACGGTGGCGCCGGTCAAGCGAACCGCGGCATTGCGATCCAGCGCGCCTTCGCTCTGTCCCAGCAAATCAATGCTGCCAGGACCCGCGGCTCCCGTGACTTCCACCACCGAACGATTCAGATCCAGCCCCACATTGCCCGTTCCCAGGGTCGGGATGGGCGAAGTGGCACTTCCTTCCATCGTAATGGATCCATTCTCGGTGGTCACGCGTGAGGCCCCGAGGATACGCACCCCACCGGCCCCCGCGGTTCCGCTGCCGCTCCCGCGGATTTCGATGGCCCCGGAGCCCGTCGTGGACACGACCACTCGACCCGTCAGCGTGACACCGACATTGACCGCGGTACCGCTCCCCGCCTCTCCGCTCAGGAGTAGGTCCCCGCCAGTTGATCGGATTTCGCTGCGGGAGGCGATGACCAGTCCCGAGTTCCCCCGTCCACCGTCTCCGCCCAGGCCCGTGATGGCAATGGCGCCAGACTCGGTGGTGACCAGTGAGAGTCCGGAGATCACCGCTCCCACATTGGCCCCCACGCCGGCGGACGCCCGGCCCGTGAGACTGATCGATCCGGTGCCGGTAGCCGAAAGCGCCACCCTGCCCGCGATGACAAGCCCCTTGGTGCGCGCGCCACCGCCGAGCGATTCCCCGGTCATCACGATGTCGCCGTTCGTGGTGAACGAGCTCGTGCGTCCTATCTGCAAACCGATGCCGGCCGAACTGGAACCGGCGGAAGAGGTGCCCTCGATGCGAATACCGCCGTCACCCGCCGAGATCGCCACCGCGTTCAGTCGCACCCCGTCGTTCCCGGCGCCGACATCGCCGCTCGTGCCCAGGATCGTCACACTGCCGCTTCCCGAAACGTTCAGCGTGGTGGCGGAGAAGTTCACCGCGTCATAGCGCCTGCCCGATGCCGCCTGACTCGCGTCAAAAGTGAGCGATCCGGTTCCACTCGCGGTGAAGGAAGCGCCCCGGGAGGAGAGCTGGGACTCGGCGATGATCACCGCGTCGGTGTCGGGAGCCAGCACGAAGTCGCTGCCCTGGAAGTTCACCACATCAAAGCCGTCGCCGCCGTTCACACTCAGTCCACCGGCGAGAGTGCCGATATCTCCCACAAAGGTCAGGCGATCATCTCCACCAAGCAGGTCCACCACCAGCCCCCCGGTGATCAGGAGCCACGGGATGCGGACTTCGCGGGCATTGACCTGGACGGCACCGGATAGATCGCTGCTGACCGTGCCACGCCGCTCCCTGATCGACAGATAATCGGTCCCGCTCACCGTCACGCGCCGTACGGTGAGATTCGAGTTGCCGCCACCGGCGTCGATGATGACGAGATTCCCCTCGCTGTCGATCACGGCGCCGGTTTCCGCCCCGACATCGGGCACCTGAATCGTGATGGTGAAACTCAGGATCACGGAGGAGTCGATCCCGCCGTTGGCCGTGCCGCCGTCATCCAGCAAACGCACCTCGATCAACGCCGAGCCCGCGACACCGGCCCCGGTGTAGGTGAGCGTGCCGTTGGACGACAGCATGGGCGCGACGTTGAAGAGGCCGGGATTGTCATTGCCCATGATTTCAAAAGTGAGCGTCTGCCCCGCCTCGTCAGGACCTCCGGCGGTGATGTTTTGGGCAAAGTCGGCCACCGACTGTTGCCCGTCGATGGTCCGCGAAACATGGGCCGCCGCAATCGTGAAACCGGGAGCCTCATTCGCCGGGAGAATCGTCAACGTGATCTCCCGGGTCGCGCTGTTGCCGTCGTCGTCGGTGAAGGTAACCGTGAAAGTGTCGACGCCGAAGAAGTCCGCCGCCGGAGTGTAGCTCCAGGCCCCGGTCATCGCGTCAATGCTCGCCGTGCCGTTGCTCGCCGGTGTGGTGACGGTGAAATCGGGATCACTCATTCCATCGGCCGGATCGGACACGATCAGAGTGCCGGTGATCGGTCCGCCATCCTCGTCTCCCGTTCCGACGATGTCTCCGCTCACGGTCGCGGGATCATCGACCGGAGAGAGCGTTAAGGTGATCACCTGGGTCGCCGTGAAGCCGCGGTCGTCGGTCACCGTGACCGAGAAACTGTCCACTCCATGGAAGTCCGCGTTCGGCACATAGCTCCAGAGGCCCGACTCGGGGTCTATCGCCGCCAAACCGTTCGCGGGATCCAGCGTAACCGTAAAGTTCGGCAGACTGATGCCCTCGCCCGTGTCGCTGACGGTCAGGACGCCGGAAAGGAAGGCGACATCCTCGATGCCCGTTCCGGTGAGATCGCCGCCAAACACCGCCGGCGTGTCCACCTCCGCGACGGTGATCGTGACGATCTGCAATGCCTCGCCATACAACCCATGGGTCACCGACACCGTGAAACTGTCGCCACCGAAGAAGCCGGCGTTCGGCGTGTAACTCCAATCGCCCGTGATTTCATCGATACTCGCCACGCCATTCGCCGCCGGAGTGGATACGACGAATCCCGTGACCGGGGCATTGAATAAATCGAGGGCCGTAAGTGTGCCAGACACCGCGCCGCCATCCTCCGCACCGGATCCACTTGTGTCTCCGGAGATGGTGGGAGGCACGATCGCCAACACGGAAAAGAAGCGCACGTAGCTGCCACCTTCCAGGCTGTCCCCATCGCCATCGAGCTTTTGCCCGGCGAGATCGTATGGTCCCTCGTCGCCAAAAATGGTGAAGCGATAGTCGCCCTCCGGAAGGATGCCCGGCAAAGTCAGACGCACCTGGTTGGTCCCGGTCAGCCAGACGGCGGTCAGGTCGATGAGGACGTCGTCCCAATCACCGAAGGCTTCGTTGAGCCCGGCTTCACGTAGTTCGTAGATCGCCAGCCCCACCGCGCTGGCGGGTACGAGCGCTTCGCTGAACTGGATGAAAATCTCGGGCAAATCGCCGCCGACCTGACTGCCGCCATTGCCAACCACCGTGGGGGAAACACTCACAATCGCGGGAGGCGTGACATCGATGCTCGAGCCGCCGAACTCGTGCGCGCCGCGGTCCGTAATGCCGACTCCGCTGCCGGTGTTCGACGTGCCGGGATCGTCTTGGCGGGACAGACGATCAATATCCAGTGGCTGGGCATTCACTCCCTCGCCCGAATCGATCGCGGGCGAGCCGCCCTTGAGAACGAACAGATCATCACCACCGCCGTCGATGCCCCCGCCGACCGCATCGTAGCCGAGGATGTTGTCCCCTCCATCGGGATCGACGAACATCGGATCGGCCTCCAGGGTATGCGCATCCTGTCCCGTCGCGGTTTGCCACGCGACGAGATCGGCCCGCTGAATGCCGTTCACCGTGCCGAACCGGGCCGCGGGCGTGGTGACATGCACCAGATTGTAGTCCGACACCAGTGTGCCCGCCGGTGTCTGGGTGATGACGATGCCATCACCGGCTCCGATGACGACAATGTTGTTGGTCAGGGTGAAAGTCTGGCCATCGCCGTTGATTTGGATGCCGACCCCGGTGTCCTGCATCACGGTGTTGTTGCGCACCACTTGATTGCTCTGCCCGCTGGTGTTGTATCCGATGCCCCCGTTGCCGTTGTCATAAACGAGATTGTTTTCCACCCGGGTGTTGAACTGCTGACTGTTCACGCCCGAGGTCACCCCGATGCCGAAGTTGCCGTTCGAGTAGGACCGGTTCCCCAGAATCAGCACGCTCGCCAGGCCACCGATGCGGATGCCGTCCTCGGAGTTGGCGTAAGTCGTGTTGTATTGGACCACCGAAAGGCTTGCCACAATGCCGATTCGGTTGAAGGCCGCGATGTTGCCACCCCGCCCGTCATCGACCCCGATCCGGACCACCGGATTGCCGGTATTGGTGCCCGAAAATCCAGTGTCGTTTTCTCTCGCGAGATTACCGAAGGCTTCCACCGCCCCACCAAGGATGAATCCCGTGCCCGCATTATCGTCTGCGGTGTTTCCGAACACTTGGGTAAACACCGCCCCCTGAAAGACAAAGGTGCCGTTGCCGATGTCGAATCCATTGTTGTTGTCACGGGAAAGGTTTCCACTGACCTCCCCCCCATTGGACCTGATCACAAAGCCGTCGTTGATGTTGAAGACCGTGTTCCCGGTGACCGTCGCGAGGCTGTCCACAGTCACCCGGATGCCGTGGTCGTTGGAGAACACCCCGAACGGTGCCGTGCCGATCAGGGAGACTGTGTTGCCTGATACGACGCCATCGGTGCCCGTGACGTGAATCTGCGTATCCTGGTCGCGAGATTCGTCGCCGCCGACCCCATGAAACACGTTCCCCTCCACCACCGTGCCCTCGGACAGATCATCGACGAATACGCCGTTGCTCACATTCTCGAACACCACGCTGCCCCGAAGAGTGAAATCCGTCACCGCCTCTCCCACGATGCCGCGATCCGCGCCGGTGATGGAGAGATTCTCCAGCGTCACTCCACTCGCGCCCAGAATGTGGAATGCCATCGTTCCGGTGTCTCGATTGGCCCGGTCGAAAAGAGCGGTGCCGACGCTCGCTTCCGGGCCGCGAATCGTCACTCCGGAGTCCAGCAGACCGATCACGATCTCCTGAGTGAGCGTGTATATCCCGACATCGACGTGCACCACGTCGCCGGCGCCCAGATCGTATAGTCGCAGCAGCTCCGAGAGATTCCGCATCGGCGCGTCGGGCGATTTCCCGGTGTTGGCGTCATTTCCGATCACGTTGGTGAGGTCGCCGGGATTCACGGAGTCGTCGTTGATATAGAAATCGTTCCCGCCTTCGACGATGAGGAACGTGCCCGAGCCGGCCGTGACTCCCCCGCCCTCCAGCGTCAGCACCGCCGAGCCGAGCGCAAATCCGGACGGCACATTCCAGATGAATTCTCCGTCGTCCTCCACCCCGCCCGCGACGGGCTGGCCATTCACGAAGATCTCCAGCGCTTCGCCCCCCGGCAGGTCGGTGGCGGCCGTGTGCAGGGCGGCCGCCTCGCCCGCGGTCAATGCCTGATCGAAGAGGGCGAATTCATCGATCGCCCCCAACCACGACCGGCCCGGCCCGAAATTCCCGTGAACATTGCCTCCAATCTCCATCACGGCCTGAGTCGGCGGCAGGGCCATCGCCGGCGGGCCCGCGTGCGATTCGGTCAACACGCCATCGAGATACAGGTCCATCGATGAGGCACTGAAGGTAGCGACCACATGAGTCCAGGTACCGAGGGTCAGGGCGCCCGAAAGCGTGAGATTGGGCCCGGTGACCGGATTGACCAGAAACTCCAACTCGCCGCCGAAATGGCGCAGGATGAACCCATTGGAGAAAGAGTTATCCGAGTGGTAATGGACGATTGCCGCCTCGTCCTGAATGCCAGACTCGGCGTAGATCCAGACACTGATCGAGAAGGCGCCGCCTTGCAGGACCGACAATGGCCCATCCAGAACAATCACATCGTCGATGCCATCGAAGAGCGCGGCCCCGCTGCCAATGAGGGCACCATCCTGACCGGTCACCACTCCATTGACGACCCGTCCCGCGAAATCGGATCCCCGCTCGCTATGGTCGTAGACCCGGCCACCCACGCCACCATCGAAATTCAGCAAGGCCACGGGCGATAGTCCCAGCAGCGCGTCACGATGACTCTCCACCGCGCGCACCGCGCCCAGCCCGTCGGAGTTCCAGCGAACCACCGCCGTGTCCCCGCGCTCGACCCGATCATTCCCGGCCGGACTGGTCACCACGATGGTCACCGGCGGACTCGTCGCCGCCTCCGCGGTGCCTCCATAGGCGCCTAGATTGATCCGTCCACCATGCGGAGCTAGCTCATCTCCAACCGAGCGGAATGGATCACCCGCGTCGATACCGGGTGAACCCGGGGCAAGATGGAAATCACCGCCCGGCGCGTTGACGAAAAGCGGATCGGCCGAGACCGAATGGGGATCCATGCCCGTGCCGACGGTCCAGGCACTCAGATCCGCGAAGACATTCCCCTGCCACAAGGCCACCCTGTTCAGTGCCGTATCAAACAGGGTAAAGTCGGAGAGGTAACCCTCTTCGGACGCCGTGTCCGCCTCGATTGCCGTCGAGCCGGTGCCCGCGTAAATCGTGTTCAACAGACGCGCGTTGGGCGTGTCGATCAGTTGCAGATGGGTGACGCCGTCACCGTGGAAGGTGTGATTCAGCAGCAACAGCGCGCCGCCATCATCCAGCGCGCCATCCGCCCGCAGGCCGATCACATTGCCGGAGAAAAGTCCGTTCTGCACACGATGGGTGCCGTCACTGGCGAGGAATTCGATCCCGATCGCCGCACCGCTGACGGTAAAGGCGCGCACCAGCGTGTCAGCGTCGCCTTCGATCAGCAGCCCGCGCCCGCTCTGGCCGGTGAATTCCCCGCCCGAGAGGGTGCCCCCCACGATGCGTGCCCCGGTGATCCCGCCGCCGACCTCGCTGTCCAGCAGTACGACAGTACCGCCGGCCAGATCTATCCCGAGATCGTTGTCCGACAGATCCGTCAGGGTCAGTGAAAGCGTGCCCGTCACCGAGATAGCCGTGGTGTTGTCCTCGAAAGTCGCACCGGTCACGACCGCGTCACCCGCGGTGCTCATTCCCAGCACACTGTCACGCACCGTGATGCCGTCGAACAGCGCGTCGCCGGTCAGATCGATGGCCAGGCTGGCTCCCACCAGTTCCAGCCCGATGAGAGTCGCCGAATCCGCGATGCGGAGCAGTTCACCGCCGGGATTCAAGTTGCCGCGATCCAGCGAGCCGGATCCCGTGACGGTGACGCCATCCGCCAGATCGAGCGGAACGAAAACCGCGTAGGAGCCGGCACCAACCTGCACCGTCGCCCCCGTGAGATCGTAAGCGTGGACCGCCGCCGCCAGCGAGGGCAGCGGATCGCCCGCCGTGGTGCCGGTGTTCCCCACCGATCCCGAGGTGGATACGTGGAAAGTCGTGGTCGGCACGCCGACGGTGAAGGCGGTCTCGGCAAAAAGCAGCGCGTTGGCCGCGTCGGAAACCCGCAAACGGGCATCCAATACCGGCGCGCCGGGCACCGGCAGGGCAAAGCTGAAGCTGCCGTCATCGGACGTCGAGGCGCTGAGAACGATCCAATTCAAGCCGCCATCGTCGGAATATTCGATCATCACATCGCCCGAGGTGACGCCGCGAGTCAGCCAGGTCAGTTCGACGGTCTCCCCTCCGATCAATTTCTGTCCGGCGAACGGTCCCACGATGCGGTAAATGTCGAGCGCCAGAGCGTCATCGAAGGCACCGATGTTCACGCGGCTGGAATCGGGATCGCTCACGCCCCGCGCGGGCGACGTCACTTGAAGCGTGAAGTCGTCATTCAACGCGTCGGTGAACACCGGATCGTTAAAGCGCGAATGCGCGTCAAAACCCGTCTCCACCCACCAGAGTGCCCGATCGTTGAAGGCCGCCTGCCAGTGGATGTGGTCGGCGCCTCCGGTGGCGTGGTAAACGTTCCAGTCGGCACTGAAGCCACGCTGGGCGGTCGGCGCCACGCGCAGCGCGGCGAAACCGACGCCGTCGGTGACGAAAATGTTGTTCTCCAAAGTGACGTTCCGGGTGGTTTCCACGAGGGAGACGGCATCGATGCCCGATTCGACCACCGTGTTATGCTGGATTTCAATCTGATAGTCGAGTCCGTCGACGAGTATGCCGGTATCGAGACTGTCGTGGACGAGATTTCCGATGATCAGAGAGGATCCGTCGTCGTCGGAGACTTCCGCTTCCCCGATGAAAAGGAAATTGCGCACCACCCAGCCATGCCGGACGGCGATGCCGATGAACTGGCCGCTGATGGTGTTTCCACTGACGACCGAAGGTGTCGCCGTGGCGCTGAAGCTCGGGCGGTCACGTTCGAATTCGATCCGGATGCCGTCGGCCACGTTCAGGCCGGTCGCGGTAATGGTGTTATCGATGACGTTACCGCCCGCGACGAGGATACCGGCGGTGACGTTGCCTTCGGCGGTGGAATTGGAAAGCGTGCCGGTGAAGTCGGAGCCGGTGCGGAAACCGATGTCGTTCTGATTGGCGGTGTTGTTGGTGTGGGTTCCGGTCCCGGCCAGGTGGAAGCCGAAGGAGTCGTTGAGCATCGCCTGGTTGCCCGAAGACCCGCCTCCGCCCGCGAGCCAGAAGCCGACGCCGTTATTGTTGGCAACGTTGTTGAGCACGGAGTAATCGGCGGCGTTGATGTAGATGCCGAAATCGATGAAGTCGAAGACGCCGTGCTGGGGGCCGTAACCGGTCACGGTATTGTTTTCGATCAGCGCTCCGGAGCCGGTCGGGTCCTCGATCACGATGCCACCGTAGCGATTGCCCGGGGCGCCGGGGAGATCGATGGCATTCCCGGTGATGGTCACTTCGGCGGTCAGCGAGTCGACTCCGCGGCCGGCGCCGTTGATTTCGGTGTCGTTGATGGTCGCTCCGGTGGCGGAGTTGGCGATGTCGATGCCGACGTTCGGGGTGTTGATGGTGAGCGCGTCCGCCGTGAACCCGGACGAGTTGCCTTCCACGGAAATGCCGATCGAAGCCGCGGAGGCATCCAGCGTGAAATCCGTCAGGATCACACCCGGAGCGTCGAGGACGCGCAGGGCCTCGGCGGTGGCAGTGTAGATCAGGGTGGTCAGGAGCTCGCCGGCCCCGATGATTTCCACCCCGGCATCCTGTGAATCGATCAGGATGGTGGCGGTGGTGACGTAGTCGCCCACATCGACGAAGACCCGATCTCCCGGCTTCAGATCGTAGGCCACCAGCAGCGCGGCGAGCGTGGCCATCGGAGTCGCGGCGGAGAGTCCGTCGTTGGCGTCGCTGCCGGCGGCGGTGGTGAAGACGTTGTCGCCGAGGTTCGCGTCGCCGGCCACGTTCACAAAGTAATCGGCCACCGGAGGAGAAACCGCGATGGGCGACAGGATGGCCTCCACCGTCGGCGCATCGACCGAGACAATGCGGAGCGCGTACTCGGTGCCTGGCGCGAGGGTGTCGCTCACGGTCCAGAAATAGGAGCCGTCGTCGGCGGTGTTCGCTTCGATGGTGGTGAAAGGACCGCCCGGGCCCGCGGCGGAGATCTCTATGCTCACATTCCCGGTAATGCCGAAGCTGAACCAACGGATTTCGATGACGGTGTTGTGTATCGCGGTGATCCCGGCCAACGGCGCCTGGATGAGAATGAACTGCGCCGGGCTGAGAGAAGCCTCCGCGGTGCCGCCGTAGGCGCCCAGATTGATCAGATTGCCGTTCGTCACCGGCTCCAGCCCGATGGGATCGCCCGGGTCGCCGCGGTCAATCGCCGGGCTCTGTCCTCCGGCGGGAACGTGACTCTGGGTGCCCTCGTTCCAAGTGCCCGCGGTCGATTGCAGGTGGTAATCGCCGTTCTGCGGATCGAGGAACAGCGGATCGCCGAGGAACGAATGGGCATCGCCTCCGGTCAGCGCACGCCACCCCTCGAAGGTCGCCACGCCGCCGGTGAAAAGTCCCCCGCCATTGTCGAATAGGTTGTAATCGCTCGTGATCGAACTACTCCCGTCCAACCGGATCGCGATGCCCGAGTCCCAGGAGAGAATGGAGTTTTTCAAAGTGAGAATACCTTCCCGCATCAGCACCAAAATGCCGGAAGATTGGGTGAGCGTGACGTTTGCGAGTGAGATGGTGGCTCCGCTCTGATTCCTCCCCGACACCGCGAAGGTGCTGTCGGCCAGAACGGTGTTGGTCACCGTGGCATCGAAGACATTGTTGATCGCGGTGTCATTCCCCCTGAAGTAAGAACCGCTCACGACAAGGTTGCGGACATCGACACCCACCCCGTTCGACAGGATCTCGGAGTCCTCCAGAGTGAGCGAACCTGACGGACTGCTCACTCCCACGCTGTGACCCGAGATGGCGCTGGTGCGCACCGTCACGTCGATCAAAATGCCGTCGATCCCGTGCCCCTGGTTGTCGGAAATGAGCGAGTCCTCAATGACCACATCGGAGGCGGTGGCGATGCCGTGTTGGGCATTACCGGAGATGGTCAGGTTTCGCCACGGTGAGAGCAGGGACGATGCTCCTGTCGCATAGAGGACGCCGCTGCCCAGGTTGTCGCTGAAGATGCCGCCATCCAGTTCCACCGAACCGAATCCGCTCAAATGCAGGCCATGCGAGGAATTGCCGGTGGAGGCGATGTCCTCTGCGATGACGTGATAGGGATTTCCGAAAGCCCCCTGGAAACGGAACCCGGCAGACCCGGCCCCGCTCACCGCGACGCGGCGCAGCGTGAGATCGTCCACGTCATCCACCACATGAACGCCATGGGTGTCCTGACCGATGAAGTCGACATCCTCGAACAACGCGTCGTTGGTGCCGCCGCTGACGAAGAGCCCGATCTCGCCACCCGACACGGTGAGGTCGTGGAATTCGATCAGGTCGCCGTCGAGCAGCGAGATCGCCGTTCTATCTCCGAAGGTGATCGCCGCCGCGTTGAGTGTCGTGTTCGCCGTGCCCGCCCCGAAGACGCTGAATCCGGAGTCCTGACCCAGGAGAGTCGGCGCGGCGGTGGAGACGGCGATCGTTTCAAACAGCAGGTAGCTGCCCGGATCGATCGAAAGCGTCGCGCCTCCGCCCAATTCGTAAATGCGGAGCACATTGACGGGATTTGCTTTCGGGGCGTCGGCCAACTTGCCGGTGTTCCGATTCGAGCCCGCCGCGGTGGTGTGAAGGTTGTCACCCAGGTTGGCGTCGCCCGCGACATTGACGAAGTAGTCATCGCCATCTTCCGGCACCGAGAAGGGCTCGGCGGCATGATCGAACACGGTGGGCAGCCCGACCAGCGTCACCTGAATCGAAAGTCCGTGGGTGCCGTAATCGATCCCGGAATCATCGAAGGGACGCCACGTATAGCGACCCGTGTCCGGGGCGGCGGGCGCGATAGTGAGCAGGTAGACGCCATTCTGGTAGAGGTCGATCTGCACCGCAGCGCCGGCGAGATTGCCATAGGTTTCCCACTCGATGTCACCGGGTTCTCCCCTTTCCCAATCGGTGTAGAGGTCAGGCGAACGCAGGGCGATGCGGGGCGAAATCGTGCTGGCGGCGGCGTCTCCGGCGGTGTTGCCGTGGGCGCCGTGATCCGGTGCGTAGTGGCTGGGACGTAGCTCCAGAAAGGCACCATCGAAGCTCGCCCGAGCATCGCCGCTCACATCGAGATCGGCGTCGAAGCGGAAAAGGATCTCCCGCACTCCCGTCGGCAGGATGACCCGGTCGCCCGCCAGCGACCAGCGATCCCCGGTGATCGTGTAAAGGACGGAGACGGTGTCCAGCACGCCGCCGATTCCATTCAGGAAAGTCAGGCTGACGGCGAAGGAAATGACCAACTCGGGTCCCCCATTCGTCACCCGGGCCCGGCCACCGAAGATCGCGGCGAGCGAAGCATCGTCGAGCGCGGCGGGCAGATAGCCGGCGGCGATCAAGTCGATGCTTTGCTCCGCCCAGGCCAGCCGGTCCACCCCGCTCCCGTAGACGAAGGCGCCGAGCCACGCTCCCGCGTCCGCGAGACTGGTCGCGCTGACGTTGGTCGTCCAATCCGTGGTGCCCGTCTCGAAGGAGCCGTTCGAAAGCAGATTCACCGAGCCGGGCGGCAGGGCGAGATCGTTCCAGCCATTGGCGTTGTCCACCGCCGGTGACGAGGGCCGCAGCCCGTCGATGATGGCGACGGGACGGAAGTCGCCTCCGCCGATGGAGGCGAAATGCGGCAGCGCCCAGAACGGATTCACCGCCGTGGAGCCGAGCGAGTGCAGTTCGAATCGCGCCAGATCGGCCCGGATGTCGAGCAGGTCGAAAAAGTCCACGACCCAGTGATAGAGCGCTCCTCCCTCCTCGGCGTGAAGGAGATTGTAGTCGGAAAAGAAGCCCTCGTAGGCGGTGACATGGATGGCGGTGCCGACGCCACGGATGAAGAAGATATTGTCCGACACCCAGGTCTCGGTTCCTCCGCCGACCCGCACCCCGTCACCAGTCTCCGCGTAGATGGTGTTGTGAACGACGCGATTGCCCACCCCGCCGGTCACGGAGATGGCGACATCGTTCCGGTCGAAGACGTTGTGACTGATCAACTGCCGATCCCCGGTCGAGCGAACGCCCACTTCGTTTCGTGTGAAGACATTGAACTGAATCAGGCCACTGACCCCGGTCACCGCGACGCCGTTGCCCACGAAGTGGTTCGCGTTGGCCCAATCCTCGAATACGGGGCCGACAATCGTGGCCTCGACCGCGATGACGCCGGTGTCATTGTCCTCGATCCATTGCCCGACGAGCTGACCCGCGAACAGTTCCACGCCCGTCACATTGCCGACGATCCAGTTGGTGCCGGAGCCGGGCGCGTAGCCGAGACCGTCGGAATGGACCGCCACCGTCGCGTTCACCCCCACCCCGCTGCCGGTGATGGTGTTCCCGATGAGCGCGGCGGGCGCGTGATACCCGATCCCGACGGCTCCGCCGCCGATCACGTTGCGGGTAATGGCGCCGGTGAAGGGCGCGTCGATCACCAATGACGTGAGACGATTGTCGGCGATCAACCCGCTGGCGGTGGCATCGATCTCGATGAGGCTGATTACGGAATTCAGAATCGTCGTCTGACTTCCAGACTGGGAAATCGTGACGCTGCCCGCCACGGAGTGCAGAATCGTGAAAGTGCTGAGTCCGCTGGTGGCTACCGCGCCGAGCCCGGACGCGTGAACGAAGGCCGCATCGGTGACGCCTGCCAGATCGACTCCATCACGACTCGCCCCCTTGGCGAAAAGGAAAACGCGCCCGTCGTCGGCCGGTCCCGCCGAAAGCGTACCGCCGGTGCCCGTGACCACGGTTGTGTTGGCGATCGCGACCGGAAGGGTGCGGAGGGCGTGAATGGCGGGTTCGGCACCGGATTCGAGCAAGGCCAGCACCAGGGTGCCGTCGGCGCCGACCGCCGGAGCCAGCATCGATGGCAACGCGGTCGCCGGGGCGTAGCCGCGCGCGTCGGAGGAGAACCCAGTCAGCGGCTCGCTGACGGCGACGCCGTCGGTGGTGGTCAGCGCGTAGACGACTTCACCACTTCCCTGGCGGGCCGCCACCGTGTCCTCGATCCAGATCAGGTGCAGGGCGCCATTGCCGGATGCCAGCGCGAGATCACGGACATGGCCTGTCGTGGCGCCGTGGTTGACCGGGATGAGGGTGGCATCGACCCGGAACCACTCGATGCTCCGACCCGGGAGCGAGTCGACGGCGTCATGCCCGACCGCAAGATACAGATCCGCTCCCAACCACGCCAGCGCGGGCATTTCACCATCCGTCGTCGCCAAGATAGTCCACGCCGCGCCGTTGTGTCCGCGCACCGTCGTCACGCCGTTGAGGCTCGTCGCCAGGGCGATGTCCGTTCCCGATACCTCGAGAGCGAAATCAGCGCCCGCGCCCGCAAAGGTGCCCAACGCCGTCCATCCAGAGCCGTCGAATCGGCTCACCGAGACATCGCCCGCGCTGGTGGCCGCCGCGACGACGACACCATTCGACGCGGAGCGCAGAACGGGCCGCTCGCCGGTGATCGGAGCCGTGGCGGACGCGGTCCAGGTGGTGCCATTCCACACCGCGAAGCGAGTCTCCGAAACGCTGCCATCGGCGCTGTATTCCGTCCATGCCAACACCAGATCGCCTCCCGGCAGCATCGCCAGACTCGGATGACGCGAAGAAGTTTCCGTGTCGGACACCCCGAATCCGGAGGCGGAACCATCCAAGGTCCGCCAGCCCAACCCCTCCTCAAAGACCGCCACATAAATCTCGAAATTCCCCGCCCGGCCGTCGCTCCAGGCCAGGTAAATCGCTCCCGCGGGGGAAATGAACATTGCGGGATCGGTGGCCGCCACTCCGCGGCTCGCGCCCTCGCCGTAATCCGCGCCTTGGGTCAGTCCCGCGAAGGGATACACCGGCGAGGCCGCGTCGGAGGGCAAATTCTCGGTGACCAACTCGGGGGGAGCCCGCGTGCCCGCTGTCGCCGTGGGAGCGTTCGCGTAGTCGTCTTCCCAATCGGCCACACCCGGCGTCACCGTGTCGCCGGGTTGGGTATAGAAAATATTCTCTCCGGCGCCGCCCAGCATCGTCGTCGCGCCGCCGGACGAGCTAATCAGGATATCGTGCCCGTTGCCACCGGTCAGTACCGAACCCGCGCCGGTACCGGCCCGCAGGGTGTCGTCGCCATTGCCGCCCTCGATGGTGTTGGCCCCGGCGCCGCCGTCGATGTCGTCGTGGCCATCATCCCCGAAGATAAGATCGTTGCCCGAACCACCGCGGATGAGATCGTTGCCCGCGCCACCATGGATTTCCGTGGCGCCATCCGGCGAACCCCAGAGTTCGTCATCGTCCTCGTCGCCCCGAACCACATCACCGCCACCGTATCCGGCGAAGACCCAATCCTCGCCGAGCCCGCCAAAAACGAGATCGGCCCCGGCACCGCCATCGATGAAGTCGTTCCCCGCCCCGCCGTAAATCAGATCCGCTCCGCCGAGACCGTGAATGCGGTCATTCCCCTCGCCACCGTCGAGCACATCGCCAAAGAGAATCGCGTCGAAGAAATCGCCGTCCGAGGAGCCTCCCACATCGGCACCAATGAGGAGGTCATCACCGGCTTCGCCGAACAGGCGATTGCCCACGCCCGTTCCCGCCAGCAACACGTCATCTCCCGCTCCGCCGAGAATTTCATCAATGCCATCGCCGCCGTCGAGGCTGTCCGCGCCCGCACCGCCGCGCAGCAGGTCATCGCCCGTGCCGCCGAAGACCGCGTCGTCGCCGTCATTCCCATCGATCTCGTCATTGCCGGCATCGCCCCGCAGGATGTCGGCTCCGTCGCCGCCGGTGATGGTGTCATCCCCCGCCTCACCGTCGATGGAGTCGTCGCCTCCATCGCCGTTAATCACATCATGTCCCGTGCCGCCGAGGATGAAATCATTATCCGCGCCGCCATGGATAGTGTCGTCATCGGCTCCGCCCGCGATCCAGTCCCGGCCCGCGCCGCCGTAGATGAGGTCGTTCCCTTCGCGCCCGTGTATCTCGTCGTCGCCGTCGTTGCCGTGGAGTTCGTCGTGGCCGGTGCCGCCATCGATGAAGTCGTCTCCCGCGTTGCCAAAAATCAAATCATTGCCCGCGTCGCCCCAGAGATTGTCGATGGCGCCGTCGTCGCCCGCGCCCGATTGGCTATGGCCGTAAATGGTGTCGTTGTCGTCGCCGCCATGCACCACATCGGCCCCGGCGTTGCCTTCGATGTGGTCGTCACCCTCATTGCCCTCGATCACATCTTCGCCGTTTCCTCCGAAGATGTGATCGTTCCCTTCGCGCCCGAAGATCAGGTCGTTGTCATCCTGGCCGAACAACTGGTCATCCCCCGTTCCCCCGTCGATAACATCCTCCCCATTTCCACCGTAGATCACATCGGCATCGGCGTTGCCATCGAGATCATCGTCGCCATCCTGACCAAAAATCGTGTCATCGCCGTCGTTGCCCTCGATCACATCGTTCCCGGCGCCCCCAGTAATGGTGTCGTCGCCCGCGTCACCGAAGATCGTGTCAACGGCGGCGTCATCGCCCGCGTTGGTCGCGGAATGACCATGGATGATGTCGTTGCCGGCGTCTCCATGAATGGTGTCGGTTCCGGCGTTGCCTTCGATGGTGTCATTTCCCTCTCCGCCCGAGATCAGGTCATCGCCATCCTGACCGAAAATCGTGTCGTCGTCGTCGTTGCCCTCGATCACATCGTTGCCGGCGCCCCCGGTGATGGTGTCGTCTCCCGCGTCACCGAAGATCGTGTCAATGGCCGCGTCGTCGCCCACGTTGGTCGCGGAATGACCATGGATGATGTCGTTGCCGGCGTCGCCATGAATAGTGTCGGCTCCGGCGTTGCCTTCGATGGTGTCATTACCCTCGCCGCCCGAGATCAGGTCATCGCCATCCTGACCGAAAATCGTGTCGTCATCGTCGTTGCCCTCGATCACATCGTTCCCGGCGCCCCCGGTGATAGTGTCGTCTCCCGCGTCGCCGAAAATGGTGTCGATCGCCGCATCGTCGCCCGCGTTGGTCGCGGAGTGACCGTGGATCGTGTCGTTCCCATCGTTTCCATGGATCGTGTCCGCTCCGGCGTTGCCTTCGACCACGTCATTGCCGGCGCCCGCGGTGATCTGATCATCCCCCTCATTCCCGAACACGGTGTCGTTACCGTCGCCCGAGTCGATGAGATCGTTCCCCTCGCGCCCATGGATCAGGTCATCCCCCAGTCCGCCGAAGATCTGGTCGGGACCGCCGCCGCCATCGATGACATCGTTGCCGTCAAAGCCCACCAGAATGTCGACAGCGTCGTCATCGCCGACATTGCCGGGATTGTGGCCATACAAATGATCGTCTCCGGCCTCGCCCTGGATGGTATCCGCGCCGGCATTGCCCTCGATCATATCATTTCCGTCACCCCCCAGGATCTGATCGTCACCCTCGCCTCCGGAAATCGTGTCGGCGCCGCCGTTGCCGTAAATGCTGTCATTCCCCGCGTCCCCGTCGATCTGGTCGTCTCCCTCCCCGCCGAAGAGAGCATCCGCGCCTTCGCCGCCCCGGATCGTGTCGGGGCCGCCATGTCCGTGAATCTCGTCATCGCCGTCACCACCATCGAGGATATCCGCCGCCAGGTCGTCACCGATCAGATCGCTGCGATGCCCATAGATGCGGTCATTGCCGTCGCCACCGTTGATCGTGTCCGCACCACCCTGGCCATAGAGTCGATCATTTCCAAGGCCGCCGTGGATCACATCGCTCCCCGTGCCTCCGGCCTGGCGAATCTGCACGACCTGACCGATCCTAGCCAGCAAGCCATTGTCTCCCAGCACAACATCGTCACCGTCTCCGCCGTTGATCGTGTCCGATCCGGTGACGCCTTCGGTCAATTCCTCCAGATCCCCGATAATGAGATCGGCGCCGTCGCCCCCGTCGATGTCGTCATCGCCGAGTCCCCCGATGATCAGGTCGGCATCCGCGCCGCCATCAATGGTGTCGTTCCCCTCCTCGCCATCGATCCAGTCCTCCCCGATACCGCCGGCGATGGTGTCCTGGCCCACCCCGCCGAAGATCGTGTCATTCCCTCTATCCCCGTTGAGAATGTCGGCGCCGCCCTGACCAAAGATCTCGTCGTCATCATCGCCGCCGTGAATGGTGTCGCTGGCGTTGTCATCCCCGATTCCCGTCGGCGAATGTCCGTAGAGCTGATCGATCCCCGCCTCCCCATGAATCGTGTCGGCGCCGCCCTGGCCGGCGATCAGATCGCGCCCGGCGCCGCCGTGGATGGTGTCATTGCCGGTGCCCCCGCCGAATTGGAAACTGATCACCCCCAGCACCACGGAAACCGCGGCATTGTCGCCCACAATCTGATCGTCCTGGTCACCACCCAACAGGGTATCGTCGCCGGTCGTACCCTGTTGAGTCGAGTTCAGGTCGCCCACGATGGCGTCGGTGCCCGCGCCACCGTCGATCCAGTCGTTTCCGAGACCACCGATCAGCACGTCGAACCCTTCGCCGCCGTGGATAGTGTCGTTGCCGTCCCCCCCATCGACCAGATCGTTGCCCGCGTCGCCGAACAGGAGATCGTCGTCGTCACCTCCCTGAATGTCATCATTGCCGTCGCCGCCGTGGATCTCGTCATTGCCGGCTCCGCCATCGATCTCGTCGTTGTCGGCGTCGCCGTAGAGTTCATCGTTGCCATCGCCGCCGGAAATGTCGTCGATGCCATTACCGCCTTCAATGTAGTCGTTGCCGCTCTCACCGAACAGTAGGTCGCCTCCGCCTTGGCCATAGATCTCGTCGTTGCCGCTGCCGCCATGGATGATATCGATGGCGTTGTCGTCGCCGGAGCCGTCGATGAGATGGCCGTAGATGGTGTCGTTGCCGGAACCGCCGTTGAGCACATCGCCGCCACCCTGGCCCACGATCAGGTCGAAGCCGCCCTGACCGTTGATGGTGTCCACCCCGTTGCTGGTGGCGAGATAGACGCTGACGCTCCGGGTCGGCACGTTGACCAGGGCATCGTCACCCACGAGCAGGTCGTCGCCATTGCCGCCATCGAGCGTGTCCGATTCCTGAACCGGGAACAACTGGCCGCTGCTGATCTCATCGATTCCACCCACGAGGATGTCGTCGCCGCTGCCTCCGTCGAGGTAGTCGTTGCCCCTCCCACCGATCAGAATATCGGAGCCACCCAGCACCACAGGCTGCAAGAGGATGATGTCGCTCGGTTGATCGAAGCGCCGGACCGGATTGTTGGCGAAAAAGGTGCCCAGCGTTTGACCGGCCACCGAGAAGTCGTCGTCGTCATCGCCGTAGAGTTCGTCATCGCCATCGTCACCCCGGAGGATGTCGTCTCCTTCGTCGCCGAAAAGCAGGTCGTCCCCGGCGCCTCCTTCCAGTTCGTCGTCGCCCTTGCCCGCGTAGAGTTCGTCGTGTCCGATGCCGCCCAACAGGTGATCGTCGCCCTCCCCTCCGAACAGCAGGTCCATGCCTCCCTCGCCGAGGAGCGTGTCGTTCCCCTGGCCGCCAACAAGTTCATCGGCCCCGGCCCCGCCGTAGATGACGTCGTTGCCTCCATTTCCGTAGGCGACATCGTCGCCCTCGTCTCCGTAGATGAGATCGCCACCGCCCCCACCGTAGAGCCTGTCGTTTCCATCGCCTCCGTAGAGAAAGTCGATGCGGTCGCCCCCGATGAGGGTGTCGTCGCCATCGTCGCCGTAAAGCACATTGGTCGCGGTGGACGAGCCGGTCAGGACGTCGTTGCCGATGCCGCCGCGCAGGTTGGCGGAGGCGAGGACGCCGCCGACGATGGTGATCTTGTCGTTCCCGGCGCCGCCATTGCCCTCGATCCGGGAGACGCCCTCGAAGCGATGGGTGTAGGTGCCCCAGATGACATCGACCGTTTCGTCGCCGCGTTCGCCCGAGACATGCACGACTCGGAACTCTTCGTTTCCGTCGCTGATGTCGAAACTGCCGCCGTCGTCGTCGCGATGTTCCGCCTCGGGGCCGATGTGAAGCGTGAGCACGCCGGTATCCTCGTCCAGCGAGCCGAGCACCGGACTCGCTTCCGGCTCGCAGGCGATATCGAAATTGGCGATCTCGACTTCGGCAAGGTCAATGCGGTGCTTCAGCGGCCCGACCTTGCCTTGAACGAAAAGTCCGACTCGGAAGGTGCCGTGTGTCTCGAACAGACAGCCGTTGGAAATGGCCGCCGCCAGCTCCGAGGCACGGATCTTCCCATCCGGCATGGCCTCGGTATCGCCGTTGTCGCGCTCGATTTCCCCGCCATCGACCAGATCGAAGCCGATATTGGCGCCGAAGAAGCCGCCGGCGATGATCTCAACGATGCCCAGGCTCACTCCCGCGCCGATACTGACCACGATGTCGATGGCCACCTCCGGCTTTTCATCTTCTTCCAGGAGAAGGTTGTCGGTGGGATTGGAATCGTCGGCGATGTAGAAGCTGTCCAGGAGGACCGCGATGTTGCTGGCTTGGAAGTTGTCATCCCGAGCGGCCGACCCCCGGGTGCCGAAATCGCCATCCGGTCCTTTCGCCCACTGCTCGATCCCGTAGGTGTCGACTCCGAACGCCAGGTCGAGGAGAATGCTCACATTGAAGCCGAAGTTGATCGCGATCGGCCCTACCACATTGACTGTAAAGTCCTGGGCGAGACCGATCTCGATTACGGGCAAATCCAAAAGGAACAAATCGACCGGCTTGCCGAAGAGGAAATTCAGGGCCGAAAGAGGATCGCGGAGCAACGGGAACTGGATGATGTCGTTGGAGCCATCGTTGGCGTTGCCCATGCCCGGCTGGGTGTTTTCCTCGTCGTAGAGCTGGTTGAAGAAATTGGAGGCCGCCCCGGAAAATCCACCCAGTTTGTCCAGAATGCTCTCGACCTGCCCCGTGGGCGTCGGAATGTCGAGACTCGAGAGGCTGAATCCCTCGTTGCGGAAATTGCCTTCCCCGGTGAGGTCGATGGACCCGAGCTTGAGCGTTCCCGAAACCGCCACATCCGCGATCTGCCCGGCGAGATCCACCACCTTGATGATGGTCAGGATCGCTTTGAGCGTCGGCTCGGGGATGTTGCGGGCGAGCTCGATCAGCCAGACCTCCCCGTTGCCGTCCACATCGAAGATATTGGTGAGTCCGCCAATGTCCGACAGCACGGGAATGCGCGTCTGGAGCAGGGTGATGACCGGCTGGATCGGCTCCAGCACCTGGGCGATGCGGCCGAAAATCGGAGCGATGAACCGGTCGACAAACGCACCCAGATCCAACTCGATATTGTTGAACTGAATGATCGGCGTGTTGCCCTCCGCGTCCCCGCCCGGTTCGAAATTCCACTCGACGTAGATGTCCAGCATCAGCGAAGGCAGCATCTCGATCCCGGCCACCGACACCACCGCGTGAAGATCCAGCACGCTGTCGATGGAGAAGGTGACATCGAAGAGTTGATTGACCGGCGGACCGCTGAGAATCTCCCCGAGTGTCAGCTTGCCGTCATTGTTCGGATCCTTCAGATCGACGCCGAAGTTGGCGTTGACGAAGGAGTTGTTGTTGGTGAGGTCGAGCTGGAGGAAGAGCAGGTTTCCGGTCAAGGCGGACCCTTCATCGAGTGTGATATTGGCGTAGGCGTAGATCTCGTCGTCTCCCACCGAGGCGGTGAGGCCCTGCGGATTGGTGGCCAGGCTGGCGGCACCGCTGAGATTGGTCATCAGGAAGAAGCCGTTGGCGGCATTGACGCCGAAGCCGAAGTGGAAGCCCCAACCGAAGTCGAGAGAAAGCCCGGCATCCACCTCCAGCCCAAGTCCGGGGAGCCCGAGATCGAAGCCCGCGTCGATGTCGTAGTGCTTGTTCTGCCCCAGGAAGATGTCGAAGATGATGCTCCCCGACAGCGTGTCGACGGTCATGGTGATGTCGTCGAGGTTGACATCTCCGTCGTTATTCTTGTCGAGAATGATGCCCTCGGCGCCAAGCGCGCCATTCGGTCCGAGCGCGTCGAGGATCGCCTGCCGGATCGCGGTCGATTCCGCGAGCCCGTTCAGGAAGGTGTTCAGCTTGTCCTGGATCTCGTGAATGAAGCCGGCGTACTCCGTCAGTTTGTCTCCGATGAAGGGCAGCTTGATGCCCCAGAGATCGCCGTCCATGGCGTCGGCCACCACCTGCAGGGCCTGGTTGATCCAGAAGTAGAGCTGCTCCAGGTCGCTATCGAACTGGAAGTTGCTCATCAGGGACGCGAAGTCCGGAATGGAAATCCGCTCGACCGACCCTGATTGAGGCAGCAGGCGGAGGGGATCCAGGCTGGGCAGGAAATTGGCCAGATTGATCCGGAGTGCCAGGGTGTCTTCATCGGGGAACTGGAGTTCGGTCTCCTGGAGGTAGACCTCCACCGGCAGGCTGACATGGAGGCCGCCGACCACCTCCGAATGAAGACCGATGGATCCCAGATTGTTAATCGTATAGCGTCCGTTCGTTCCCGAAGGGAGCAGCGTCACAGTCAGCGACGCCGGCGCGGTCCCAACGCCATCGCCGTCCTCGTCGAGGATGAAACTTCCACCAGTGACCCTAGCTTCGAGAGGTCCCACGAAGGCGGTGAACTCCAGGTTGGTCCCCTCGGCGAAAAGGGTGACGGTGAAGGTGGCGTCATCCAGCAGGAAGAAGGCATCGAGCGGATCGAGCGGATCCTGGAAGGTCTGGCTGATGTCGAGACCGAAGGTGAAATCGAGGGTCAGGTTGGCGGTCAGGGTGATGTTCCCCGAAGCCGTCACCCCGGCGAATTCCTCCAGATTGAGGAACTCGTCGACCGAACCAGCGATCCCCTGGGTCAGGTCGGCGAGGTTGAACTGGGGAGCGACGGTGACATTGGCGGAAGCCAGCACGAAACTGAAATCGAAGAGGAAGGTGTCCTCGGCCGGCAGGTAGCTCGCGATGAGTTCGCCGGGATCGAGACCGAGCACCGCCTCGATCCTCGCTTCGATGTCTTGAATGGCGACGTCTCCACCGCCTTCGAGATCTTCGATGATGCCGGCCAACTCTTGGGCCACGGCGAAGATGTCGTTCACGCTCTGACCGATCAGGGGCAGATCCTTGTCCAGCAGTTCGGAGCCTCCCACCTGATCGGCGATGAAAGTGATCAGCCCCTGGATGGCCTGGATCAGGCGCGTCAGGGAGATCTCCTTCAGGTTGATGAGATTCTCGTAGTTTTCGACCGCGAACACCGGCAGGTTCGCATCGAACAGGTTGCCGTCCGCGATGCGGAGAACCGGCTGTTCACCGCTCGTCAGGGGCACGCCCGCGAAGCTCAGGAAAAGCGGGGCCACCACGTCGAGCGTTCCGTTGAGGGTGACCTCGCCCTGAGTCAGCGGATTGAAGGAGAATCCGGGCTCGCAGATCTCGACCCCGGTGACCCGCGGCAGCGCGAAGGCCAGCGTGACTCCCGCCATCACCGAGCCATCCTGAATTTCCCCCCGTACCACGGTGATGTTCGCGGCGGCGTTGAGGGGTTCCGCCGTTTCCAACTCCAGGGTGAAGGCGATGTTCTCGACCTCGATGAAGAAGCTGTCGACGAGGTTCTGCGCGAAGAGATCTTCGATGCCGAACTCAAAGGAAATCTCCAGTTTCGGCGTCAGGGAAAACTGGGTGTCGGCCTCAAAACCGAGAACATCTCCCCCGGCGGCGAGATCGAGATCGAACACATGCGAGGTGAAGGTGCGAACGAAATGGAACCGGTAAGTCAGCGAATCCGGCACCTCGAACGGCATTTCCAGATCGACCTCGATATCATTGACTCCGGCCAGCAGGGCGAGCTGATGTTTGATCCTGTCCAGATGGAGTGGATCGCCCGTGTTCACCAAGGCATCCACCAGTCCGAAAGCTCCCCTCAGTATCGTCACCGCGAACTCGGCCGTGCCGGCGATGTCCGCGATGGAATCCAACACCACATCCCCGAACTGCTCGATGGACTGCTCGAGCTGGGTGATGGTGTCGATGATGCCGGTCAATCCGGGGACGAACCTGTCCAGTCCCGTCGTGATCGCATCCGCCGCGTCCTGGCTGATCTGACGCAGCTGATCCGGCACCCCGGCCTTCACCCCGATGAGAGCGGGCAGACCGCCGGCCGGCAGCACGTTGGCTCCCAGCGACCAGAGCCGCGGGTCGTTGGTGAAGACCGCTTCCGTCCACGCTCCGGTGAGCGTGGCCAGCGTCGTCTGTTCATATCCCTCGTCGTCGAAATAGGTGCGTCCGCGATCCGTCAGGGCGGGCGTCAGAAAGCCCTGCACGATCGCCCGCGCCAGGGTGCGATTGTAGCCGAGGTCGGCATTGTCGATGATGAGATACTTCAAGGCGTGAAGCATCGCGAAGTCGCCCGCCACCGCCGAGGCAGCCAGTTCGGTCCCGGTGTTGGCGCTCTCATCGACGGAATAGGCCAGGCTCCAGTCGTAGGCGCCGCCGTTGGCCATGAGCAGATCGCGAGTGACGGCCTGGCCCTGGCGGTTTTCGAGCGTGGACCAGTCGATATAGAGTTCCCCGGTGGTGGCATTCGCACCGAACAGCCTCACCAAAAACGTGTCCCCGGAGGAAAGTACGCTGCCATTGAGCGAGTCGGCGGTTGATTTGAGGACCAACCAGGAATTTTCCGCGCTCTCCAGCACCGCGTTGAACCCGCTGACGAGAATGGAGGAAGCCGAGGGATCGCCATTCGGATCCGTCGTCGCATCGTCCATGAACTGCGCCGCCGTTCCCGATTCGTAGGCGACCACGTGGGTATCGGCGCCCAGGTCGCTCTCAAGATCCGCATCCGTGCTCGCCGCGATCCGGGTGCCGCCGCTGGTCGTCTGGTAAAAGGTCGCGCTGGCATCATTCGGCGCGGTGGCTCCGAGATTGTCGAAGGGGTTCAGGTAGACGCTGTCGGCGGGGGCGCCGTTGTCGAAGGTGTCCTCGCGATCCACATTGCCTCCGCCGACCACGAGATCCTCCACGTTCCCGCCCAATTGTGAATCGTCGAAGGTGTTGACCAGATCGGCGTTCCAGTTGGTGGTGTAGATGTTGTTTCCGCCAGCCAACAGGGCGTAGCTCAGTCCGGCGCGATTATCGATAGCCGGACTGACATCAAGCAGGCGGCTCGTCTGGTAGCCGACCTGTTCGTTGTAGGCATCGATGACGACCTGCAGATCCCCTCCGCTGAATCCGCGGTACTTCAGCCGCTGTTCAATCCGGACCGTCCGTTCGATGGTGGAGTATTCGGCCTGAGCCGGCTCGTCGATATAGGCTTGAATCGCCTTCTCCAGTTCCGGGACGTAGCTGCCGATGTAGTTGGCACTGTTCGAGGGGTTGAAATACCGGGTGTTGATCGAGGCGGTAGCGGTTACGGGATTGGGAGCTTGAGCGAAACGATCAAATATCCCGTCGCCGTTGTCGTCCGACCCCCGCTCGAGATAGATGTAGGCGATGAAGACCGCGTCTGGTTCGAAATTGGCGGAAGTCAGCAACGCGTTGATCGTGGTGTTGTGAACAATCCTGTCAAGCTTACCGGTCGTTTGCAGCGCCAGAATGTCGGACTCGTAGAGGAAACCATTCGAGAACATCTGGAGGAACTTCTGCTTGCCCGCTTCCCCGATCGCATCGGCATGGCTGAAACCGAGATCGATCAGCAAATCCCTCGCCGCGGTGGCAAACACCGTGTCGGCGGTACCGTGCTGAACCCCGGTGGACCAGAAAACATTCTGTAATGCCCGGCTCCGATCGGCGACATCGATCCCGAAGTCGGACAGAAATTTCGCCACGAAGGGGTCATAGTCCGTCAATCCCACGAAGTCATGCTGCGCGGTGGCAAACTCGGTCGCTGCCGCGAGCCCGACCACAGCCGGGTTCGCTAGGTCCATCCACTTCTGGTTGAAGGAGGGAGTCGCTTGGGTCAATCCGGCGAATTCAGTGATGTAACCGCTAGCGTGGAGGAACTGCATCACGCGGGAATTTTCGACGATGACATTGTTCTCCCGGCTCGGGAACTGATAGACACCGTAGGAAACCCCTCCGGGATCATTCACCCCGCCGGATACGACCCCGGCTGCCGAGAGGAAAGCGGGATCCGAATAGTTCTGATACTCAAAATTCGTCTCATACCGCGCGGATAGCGATCCCACATCCGGCAAGTCCACATCCGACGCCGCGGCAGGTCCCATGGTCTGCAGATCGACGGATGTCACAAAGTCCTCGCCGACATAGATCACGGCGGTCAGAGCGACGGGATCGCCATCCACATCGACGGTGAACTCGATCTCGAAAAAACCCTGGAACCCGGGCGCCAGCGAGGAAAGATCGCCAAGAAGATCACTCTGAATCGGAGGCAGGAAGAGAAGTTCGCCCGTCTCGATGGTTCTTTCGGACGGATCGTCCCGGAAGATTTCCGAGTATAACATTCGCGCGACATGCTCCGTGGCGAATAGGAGATCGTCGCCGATCACCATGTCCGTGAAGTCATTATCGAAGGGAGTGGTCAAAAACGCCGTTGTCCCGTCGGGATGGCGTGCCGTGACATTCGTGATCGTGAAATAGTCGAAGTCGGCGGGATCCAACTGACGCTGGGGAGATGATCCGCCACCGAGATCGTGGAAATCGATCGTGATGGCATCTCCCACGCCGCCGCCATGCACGAATCGGAGATTGTCGAAGCCCAACTCCACGCCGGTTTCCTGGGTCACGAGCGTGAAGCTGATGGCGTAGGCATTGCCCCAGGCTTCCGGAGGAAGGAGGACGGCATGGGTTTCCGTCGTCGAACTCAGAGTGGACAATTCGACCGTTCCGAGGAGAACCGGCGTGAAAAGATCGCCTCCCTGGGTGGTCGAGGGCACGAGCAGATCGATTTCGAGGGAGCCGATCACCCCCGCCGTACTGAACAGAGTCAGGTCGAAAGCCAGGGCGCCCGCGTTTCTCGGGATCAGGATCCGGTTGTGAATCCGCTGATTGGCCGTTTCGGTGAATTCCAGATAGCCGCCCGAGGTGCTCCCGGCTGGGCCGCCGCCACCATGTAGCGACCAGCCGGGAATGGTGTTTCCGGTGAACGAACCGGTGAATTCCAGATTGCCGTTGCTGATGTCGAAAGCGCCCCGGCCCGGAATCAATTGACCGCCCGCCTGGTTCGGTGGCGGCCGCGACGCCACCCCTCCCGCCAGGATGGCATAGCCATAGCCCGAGATCGCTCCGTGGACATCGGGGTCGGCGACAGTGGGCAGATAGTAGTCCGCCCAAGCCCGGTTCGAGGCGAAGGCAGAGGAAAGAAACGCGTAGACCGAATTGATCGCCGCCCCGCCCAATCCGGTGACTTCGACACTGTGGCTGCCGGGCACGGCGCGCCCGATCGGGGCATCGTCCGTCTGGTAATAGACATCGGCGAATCCCACATTGTCCCAGACTTCGGGCGACTGCGCGTCGAAGAGAAATCCGTCGTAGTCTGCGGGATCCAGATAGGTCAGGTGATCCACGGCGATGCCCATTGCGCCCAGTTCGCGCACCGCCTCCGACGTCACCACCGCGCCGGTTCCCTCGCCGATGAAATGATAGGCCGGATTGCCGCCCGGCGTGAGGATGTTTAGCAACCCCAGATCTGACATCAGCGCCACCAGCGCCTCCCCGGCCGCCGAGGCCCAGCCGCCGGTCGTGTTGTTCGATTCCGGCGCCCAATCGAACATCACCACCACTTGGAGCCCGGTAGCGGCCCCGGGAATCTCATCGACCGTCCCCAGCAGAGAGCGGGCTTCGAGAATCGCCGCGATCTGATCGGTGGTCGCGAAGATGGACTGCTCGGCATCGATCTGCCCCCGAGAATCCGACCGGTCACTGGGCACATCATAGTCGAGCAGGAATCCGGCCCCCTGGGAATGAATCGCCAGCGCCAACGCCCTCAGATCGTCACCAGGTGAAGGACCGCGATCCAATCCGGCACCATAGAAATAGCCGAGCAGCGTGTCCTCTCCGCTGAATGACGCCTCGCCGTGGGTGATGATCGTGACGCTGTCGATCAGGCCGGCGTAAGGAGCCAGGGATTGGCGGACCACGGCGGGTTCGATGAAATTCAAGGTCCCCGGGGCAAAGGTTCCCTGAGTGATGTTGTTGTTGAAGACCGCGCCGAAGAACTGCTGGTTGGCGTTTGCGATAGGCGAGGAATAGGGGGAGCTGGAGTCAAACACCGTGACCGCGCCCTTTAGAGCTGCGCCAAGGAAGATCTTCGCCCCCAACTGGGCGCTGCCCACCGCCGCGGTCCCCTCGATAGACAGATCGGTTCCAAATGCCAGGCTGGCCCCGATTCCCGCCTCGAGTTTATATACCACGGACGTCGACGTTGCCCCGAAGATGCCGAAGAAGCTGTCCGGTCGACCGAGAGCGATATCGATCGGAATCGCGGCGGGAAAAGCGTTGCCGTAGATCCCCTGCCAAGCGGTGTCCGCGTAGTAGGGAATCATCAGATCCGCGATCGCGATCGAGAACTTCTGCCCCAGCTGGAGGTTTTGGAATGCCGCTTTCGTGGTGATGCCGGGGAACACATCCATCCCCAGGCCGGCGGTCGGGATGAGCGATAGCGCGTCGCCATCCGCATACAGTTGGAGGAATGCGCCGATGCTCATGGAGGTTTCGATCTTCAGGACCGCTTCCCCTTCCAGCGCGAAATCACCGAACACGTTGAAAAACTCCAGAGCGTCCGCTTCGGCAGCCAGTTCGGGCTTGATCGCGAAGGCCATGCCGATCGTGATCTGGTCGGTCTCGTTGATCACCCCGTTCAGGATGTCGAGCGGATTGGCGCCAAACTCCACATACTGCTCCGCCTCGAGCGTGAGCAATCCGAGTGAGAAAGATCCGAGCCGGGTGATCTTGAGTTTTCCGTCGGCGAAATCATAGACGCTCGACGCCAGCCCCGCCAGATTTGGCGAATAGACGAATTTCATGCCGCCCACGATCTCGGCGGCTCTCACCCCGACTTCTCCCCCGGGCGCCGCCGGGCCTACCACGATCTCGCCCTCGAGTCCCAGCCCGAATTCCAGTTCCATCGCCGGTTGGGGCTGAACGGACAAAATGGCGGCGAACCCCGCTTGCGTCTGAGGCAAACCCGCCGCCAAGGTGGCGAAGCTGACGCCGTGCCCGCCCGCGTCCAGCGCCAGATTGAACAGGTTCTGGGCGAAAGACGAACCCGTCACCTCATCGGAAAAATTCTTGGTGTTCTGCGCGATCGTAGTGGCACGCGCGGCGGCGTCGGCGACCACCACATTCACGGTCCAGATATCCCGGCTGCTGTCCGGGTCCAGTGCCGCATTGGCGGTGCCCGGAGGATCGATCGCCCCGGTGCTGTCGTAGATCTCGAAATCGATGGTCTCCGGGCTGCTCGACGCACTCAGCGGGGCCAGCAGTCCCTCGAAAGTCGCGGTGTAGGTTCCAATGATCGGGAAATACACCCCGGCCGCCTGAAAGACCGTCTCGGTGAATCCATCGTTCAATCGTGTCAGCTCGGTCAAAGCGACTCGGGTGAAATCATCGCCAGTCACTTCATTATCCAGGCTGAAAATCACCCCGGCATCCACCATCAGGGTCCAGGCGATATTGTGTGGATACACCACCAGCGTGTGGTAACCCGGCGCCGAAATTCCGAAGGAAATAGTGGGAACCCATTCCGTGTCCGTCTCCGGCTGGATGAAGTTCATGTCGATGATCTTCGTCTCGGCCACCGCCACGGCATAAAGGGGTGAGTCGGCAGCGGCGGTGTCGGTTTCCGCGTAGCCGATCAGATGGGCGGCCTCCTCGGCGATCACCTCGGTCAGTTCCGCGGCAAAGGTCTCGGTCGTCATCCCATCGGACCAGATGGAACCCGCGAACACCAGCGCGTCGTCGCTCCGGTCGAGATTCCCGACATCCACCTGCTCGGCGAGCCCCCGGAAGCTGCCCCATTCGAGAAACGCCTCGTTCGTCCCGCCGATGTGAATGGTGGAAAAATCCGATGTTTCAGTCGGAGACTCGGTGGTGAAGAGAATGCCCGACGCACCAAAGAGCGCGTTCAGGTCGGCCACGATGCCGGCGATGAAGGCGGCGCGACTCGCGGCATCGAGTCCCGGAACTTCGAGAGCGGGAATCTCCAGACCGCTCAAACGGACCGCCGAGCCATCGTAGGTGACTTCCGACGCGCCGTCGAAATCGAGGTGGAAGATCTGCCCTCGGCTCGCGCCTTCGCTTCCCTCGGTCAGGACCAGTCCGGGCAGTTCGGGGAGGACTCCGGCCGCGATTTCGATGCCGGTCTCGGGCGAATTGATGGCTTCAACGGGACTATTTTCGAGCGTAGAATGTCCCGTCACGGCGCCATCCGCGCCGTTGCTATTGGTGGAAAAATCAGGGTTAAGTGGTTCATTTTGTTCGATTTCCGCTACGGGAGGGCCTTTGTTTTCCGGAACCTGGACATCCTGGTTCGCAAAATCATCGACGTTCGTCGGCTGCGGGGAGATCTCGTCCTGTCCGCCCAGCACCGGAGCGATCACGGGAGGCAGAATTTCCCTTTCCGCGGCCTCGCCAGCCGCCTCGGAATCCGGACCTGACAGGGTTGAGTCGTCGACCAAAGAGGGTTCGGTCAGCACCTCGACCCCCTCGAATAGCTGATCGCTCTCCACCGCTTCCGCATCGGAAATCACCGGTGCCAAGGCCTCTTCCGCCGGGGTTTGGGCCTCGGTCTGAAACGCGGATTCCTCGATCACCTCCAGCTGGGTCAGCTCGGGATCGGCGGCCATCAGATCGGCCGGGGCATCAATCGGAGCGGCAGAAAGGAGCACCCTGGGCTCCAGCATCTCCAGTTTGAATAACCGAACGCGGCGCCGACATTCGGATTCAAGACCCGATGTCCTGGCATCGTTTACTGATGCGCTTTGCGGCCTGCGCCATGCGGGAAGCATTATTCGAAGCATTCAGTGGAAATAGATTCACCACCTCTCGCAAGCACAATCCGCACACAAGTGACGTTCCTTTCACTTATTTTTCGCAATTCTACGATTTCGCGGTAAATCCGAGCGATTTCTTCCGCTGTTCGTCATTCTTGAGCACGCTCTCGCGTCGCCGGAAGGACTGGCGTTCGGACCGTTTCTGGCAGCGCCTCATCAGGAACCGGGTGAGCGGATTCGCTCCGGGCAGTCCCCTTTCGAGAACGTTCCTCAGGATCCGGGCGGTCCACTGTTGCAGGTATTTGTCGGCCAACTCATCCTCCAGGCTGGCATAGGTCAACGCGATCCCCGGGTCTCCCTGGCGGCCGGAACGCCCGTAGAGCTGGCGATCAACCCGGGCGGACTCGTGGAGTTCCGTAGCGATGACGCACAGTCCGCCCAGAGCCGCCACGCCCTCTCCCAGCCGGATGTCGGTTCCCCGCCCCGCCATGTTGGTGGCGATGGTGATACGGCCCTTCTGCCCGGCCCCGGCGATGATGGCTGCCTCGTCCCGATGGCGGACGGCGTTGAGAATCTGGCAGGGCAGACCCACCTCGCGCAGACGGCGCGCCAGCTCCTCGCTGTCGGCCACGCTGCGCGTGCCGACGAGGATGGGCTGGCCCGTTTCGTGACGCTGCCGGCACTCCACCAACACGGCTTGCCACTTGGCGTCGCGGTCCGGGAAGATTCTGGGATTCGGTTCCTTTCGCAGGCAGGGACGGTGGAGCGGAATCTGATTTACCCGCATCCCATAGATTCTCCAGAACTCACCGGCCGCTTCCCAGGCCGTGCCGGTGGCGCCCGCGATGGCTTGAAACTGGCGAAAGAAGCGCTGAAAACTGATGCTCGCGATGGTCACCGCCGGGGCGGTGATGGGCACGCCCTCCTTGGCTTCGACAGCCTGGTGCAGCCCCTGGCGCCAGCTCCGCCCCGGCATGCGGCGGCCGGTACTTTCGTCGACGATGACGATCTTCCTGTCTTCGACGACGTATTGCTTGTCGCGGTGGAAAAACTCCCTCGCCTCCAGGGCTTTCAACACGAGCTCGACCCGGCGGGTACGGCCTTTCCAGATGCCGGAGAGCGTCTCACTGGCCCGCTCGATGGCGTGGTAGCCCTCGTCCTTGAGCTTCACGGTGCGAGTCGCGTCGTCCTTGACGTAGTGGCGATCGCACACAAAGTCGCGGCACAGTTCGACCGCCTGCAGGGTGGCGATCTCGAGGGGCTCGTTGGCCTGGCTCTGGCTGATGATGAGCGGGGTGACGGCCTCGTCGATGAGACCATTGTCGGCCTCGTCGACGATCACGGCGTGCAGGCCCCGGAGTACGCGCCTCCGGTCGCCGGAGGCCCGGGCCTGATAGATCTGGCGGATGAGGCGACGGCTGGGATGGCCGAAGGCTTCCTCCGTGAGTTCGTCCCGGAGAAAGTCGGCCGCGAGTTCCTTGGCCGTGGTGTAGACGACCGCTCCACAATACTGGCTGCGCCGTTCCTCGGGGCTCATTTTCCCGACCACATGGCCCACCGTGACGCCGCAAAGTTCAAAGAAACGCCCCAGGTATTTCGCGTCCCGCTCGGCGAGGTAGTCGTTCGCGGTGACGACGTGACAGGGTCGTTCGGTCCAGGCCCGGACCACCGCCACCAGAGCGATGGCGAGCGTCTTTCCCTCCCCGGTCGCGACTTCCACCAGATCGCCGCGCAGCATCGCCAGAGCCGCCATGATCTGCGGCGGATGAGCAAACAACCCAAGTCGGGCGCGGGCCGCGTTGGTGATTGCCGCCATAGCCGGTTCAGAGATGTCCCCCACGGAGTCGGGTCGGGCGCGAATTTCTTCGCGAAATTCCCTCAGTTCGCGCTCCAGTTTCGCCGCGTCCACCTGTGCGTGCCGTTCGGCGATTTCATGAATGCGTCGCGCCTCGGCCTCGAGCCGGCCCAGGCGTTCCTTTTTCGGCCGAAAACGGCGCGCCCAGCCGTGCATCCACGCGTCGAGGCCCTGGTACATCCGCGGAGGATGCGCCAGTTGGGTGGATCGGTAGGCTTGGCTGGGAGTCATCGGATGACGAAATCAGATGCGGTAGCGTTCCTGGAGCAATTGGCGCCCTTTTCTCACCCACTGCCAGAGGTAGGGCTCGTCGCGCAGGCGCATCCGGACCACGCCGCCGAGTTCATGCTGCAACACGACGTTCTCGCCGGCGGAGGGCTCGATGTCGGCGCGAACCTCGAAGACCGGCTCCTTCGTTCGCCGACCTCCGCTGTAGGGATCGGAAGCCACCTGGATGTCTCCGCCGCCCAGCATGCCGAGCGCGGTCGAAGGCAGACTGACTAGGTCGGCCGGGATGACGCGCAGCGACGATACGGGAATGACCTCGCCGGCCTGCCCGCGCAGCCGCACCTCGGGATGACGCAGTCTCTCGACGCCATCGCGCTCGAAGAGATAGTGCGACTTGGTCTGGGTGACGATGGCGGAAAAGTAGTAGTCGCTCTCGTCGACGACGCGTCCGACGGCTAGTCCGCGCGGCAGCCAGACCCGGGAAAGTTCGTGGACGTTCGGAGCGATCCAGCGGCCGCGATGAGGAGCCCGCACCACGAGGAGTTCCCGGCGATTCTCCAGGTCGGCGACCCGCAGCGCGACAGCATCGGCCCACTTTTTCAGGAAAAGCACCTGGGCGAGCTCCTGCGACTCCACCAGTCGCTGTCGGACGCGGGCCTCATCGAGGCGGATGCGCTCACTGGACAGGGCCAGATCCAATTCGGCGTTGCTCAGGCGGAGCAACGGCTGCCCCGCTTCGACGACTTCCCCCGATGGCACCAGGATTTCCACCAGTTGACCGTCGACTTCGGTATAGAGGTCACTGTATTGCTCCGCCATCACGACTCCGTCGGCGCGTCCGTGATTCGGCATGGGAATGACGCCGAGCAGCACGATCAGCAAGACCGGCACCCCGATGCCCACCGCGACCGCCCGGCGCCGCACGGTTGCTAGGCGCGGGCCGGTAAGCAGGTCGTTGACCGCTTTCACCACCGGGACCAGCAACCAGGTGATGATGCCCACGATGGCGAGGACGAAGCCAAGGACGAGGAACTTGTCGGCGATGAACAGGATGATCCCAACGAACAGCAGGACCTTGTAGACGAAGCTGGCGAAAAAGAAGGCCGTGAGCCAGAGCTGCTCCGTCGTCCTGTCGAAAGGCGGGAGCGAGGTTTTCAATCCGAACAGGTACCGGTCCACAAGGTGCCGGACCTGGGCGGTGGAATTCTGGTGAAGGTTCGGGTAATCGAGGAGATCCGAGAGAATGTAGTAGCCGTCGAAACGCAGGAGCGGATTGATGTTGAACAGGAACGTCGCGATCGAGGCCACGAAGACCATGTTGTAGGCGATACTGTGAACGACGCCCTCGCCGGTGTTTGCCCAGACGATCACGGCGAGAAAGGCCACGAACAGCTCCACGATCATCCCGGCCGCCGCGACATGGATGCGCTCCCGGCGCCCGGCGAATCCCCAGCTGGAACTGGCGTCCATGTAGGGCAGCGGCGTGAAGACCAGCAGCATCACGCCCATCACCGTGACCTGC
This sequence comes from uncultured Verrucomicrobiales bacterium, assembly GCA_964439145.1. Taxonomy (GTDB): domain Bacteria; phylum Verrucomicrobiota; class Verrucomicrobiia; order Verrucomicrobiales; family DEV007; genus JAEUHH01. Next base: position 17,988 of record CAYTNL010000023.1, on the reverse strand, counting down.
CCTCCGTAGCGTCGGCAGACGTAGGCGTGGCCGAACTCGTGGAAAATTTTGATCAGCGCGGCCCCGACGTATAGCCAGAAGAGGTTCCGATAGGAAAGGACCGACTGGCTCTCGTCGCGGAACGATTCCCAGTTGTCGAAGATCAGTTTCGCCGCCACGATGCCCGCCGCGAACCAGAGGAGCCAGCCGAACCAGCTCATTAGCCAGCGAAAGAGTGGCAGCGTTCGCTTCAGAAAAGTGTCCGGATTGAACAGCGGAATGCGGACGAACAGGATGCTCACGAGACGCCCCCGCAGCTCCCGCTGTTTCCGCTGATTCTGCCGCTCGAAGAGCCGCTCGGAATCGCCCGGCAGGTTCGCCTGGAGCAGGTTCGCCTGGTAGAGTTGACCGAGCAGGTGAATGACCTCGCCCTGCCCTGGCGCCTCGTCGCCGTCGACCTCGAGCCGCTCGTTCCAGACCTCATCCACCGTGCGGGCGCGGTTCAGGCGAATGAGAAACCGGTAGGCCGCCGGTCGCACCCGGTAGAACTGGTTCGCGAACGGGTCCTCGATCACATACCAGCGCTCGCCGCGAAAATGCTGGCGACGCACCGAAATGCCGGCGCGCAGTTCCACCTTCAGGTGGCTCACCTGATGCCAGGCGTCGTCGAATGTCGGGAACAGATTCGCCATCTCCGCTCGGTCGGGCTTTCGTCGGGTTTCCTCAGATCCAGAAAAGCATCCGCAGGAAGTCGATCGTGCGATGGGTCAGGATCCACATCAGGGACCGCTTGCCGGCGTCGATCTTGCAGACCCCGCTCATGCCGGGCCGCCACCAGTCCTCGCCCGTGTCCATGAATCCCGCCCGCAACCGGAAGACGGTGCCCGCATCGGTCGATTCGGGCACGGGATCGAGCGGCTCCAGCCGCCCGTCGAATCGCACCTCCGGCAGGCTGGTGAACGCCATCTGGCAGGTGGCGCCGTCCTGGAGATAGACGATGTCCTTTTCCTCGACCTTGAGCGCCGCGTAGAGACCCTCGATTTTCACGAGCCGAAGGAGCAGTTCGCCACGCTGGACCGGCGCCGCGATGCGCTCCCGCAAATCGCCCTCGACGATGACGCCGTCGAACGGCGCGGTCACCGATGCCTGCTCCATGCGATGTGTCACGATGTCGCGCCGGGCCCGCGACTGCTCCGACTGGTAGCCCGCGATCCGCATCAGCGACGGTCGCTCCGCCGCCTCCGCGCTGCGGGCTTCTCCGAGGAATCGCTGCTCCTCCGCCCGGGTCTCGGCCTCCTGCAGGAGCAGATCGCTGACGTCGAGACTGACCAGCTTTGCCCCGGCATCGACCCGCTCGCCGACCTGGACGTGGACATCGCTGATGAATCCGTCGAACGGCGCCGGAATCTGGGCCGTGGCCGTGCTGCGAAGCACGAAGGTGGCCTTCACCTTGTGCTCGATCTTGAAAAGAAAGAGGAAAATGATCAGCGCCGCGAAGCTCACGCCCGCCAGCTTCCACCAGGTGTTCTCGAAACCGAGCAGCTTCGCGGCCGACTTGCGCGCCCCCGCCGCCCAGCGCGCGCCGAACCACCGGCTCCGCACCTCGCTCTCGGCGAGCATGGGACCGAGAAAATCGCTCGCCAGCCGCAGCACCTCGACCTCGTCCTCCCGAAAGGCGCGACCGTTTCGCTCCAGCGTCAGCACCCCGACCCGCCGGTCGCGATCGCGCAACGGCACCGACACGAGGTGCTCGGTGAGGTGTTTCCGGGCGAAAAGCCGGTGATGATGATCGATCTGGCTCGATTTCTCGCCGGGTGGAAAAACAATCTCGTCATCCTGATCGATCGCTTCCTCCATCGCTGCCTCCAGTTCCGAGACGATCTCGGAGCGTTTCTCGATCTTTTCCGTGTGGCTGATGGCGGCCAGCTTGACGGCCCGCCCCCGCAGCCAGCCCAGCGAGACGCGGCTCGCCTCGAAACGCGAGGCCATCTCGTTGCAGAGCTGCATCGCGCTCTGACCGAACTTCTCGCTGACCTGAAGCGTCAGGCCCAGATCGAGCACCGTCGCGAAACGCGCCGCCTTGCGATCTCCCGAATCGACCGACTTGTTGCGCAGATACACGTCGGGCAGGTCCGAGTAGGCGCAGAGCATCAACCCGGCGGACTCGACATCGGCGACCTCCGACAAAGTGAAGAGTGCCACCGCCGCCGGCTTCCCGTCCGCGTCGAGCGACACCGCCAGCCGTTGCCCCTGATGAGCCATGCCATGCTCCGACGCCCGATCCGCCAGCAGTCGCCAGGAATCGGAAAACGGGCCGATGCCGCCGTTTTCCCGCGAGAGCGGTTGCCAGTCGCGCCCGGCCCCGATGTCAGGCACCCGCATCATGGTGGCGTTCTCGGCCTCGGCCAGTTTCGCGAGCTTGGCGAGTAATTCGATCCAAAATTCACCGGGCGATCCGGCGAATGATCGCATGCGTTGGATCTGCTGATGGAGCGGATGCATGTCGAAAATGAAGCGGAAGACGCGATCAGTTTCCGCCCGAAGCGGAAGAATCGGGCAGGTCGAGAAAGGCGCGCATCCCGGCCTTGATACGATTTTCCGGGTTGCTCGCCAGCAATTTCACCTCCACCAGACCGCTGGCGGGATCGATGCGGGAATCGACGAAATCCACCTTCGCCGGAAAGGTCTCGCCCTCCAGCAGATCGATCCGAATCGGAAATTCCCTTCCCGGTCGCACATGTTTCAGGTATCTCGCATCAAGGTAAAAACGCAGGAAGACTGTCTCAATATCAACGACCTCAAACATGTCCTCGATGCGCTCCACCGACTCGCCCGCCTCCAGTAGTTTGTCCACCACGATCCCGGTGATGGGCGAGCGCACGGTCTTCTCCCGGAGCCGCAGATCGACCAGCGCCTTCTCCGATTCCAGCCGCTCCAGCTCGGTCCGGCTCTCGATCGCCTCGGATTCCGTTCCCGACCCATTCTCAAAGAGACGCCGTGCCGCGTCGGCCTCGAATTTCGCCCGCTCGATCAACTTGTCGTAGCGTTCCAGTTCGAGTTTTTCCTGCTCGCTGCGCAACTCCGCCAGCACTCCGCCCGCCTCGATCCGGTCGCCTTCCTTCACCGGGATGGACGCGATGATCTCTTCCACCGGCGAACTGACCGTGACCGATTTGAAAGGCAACACCGTTCCCTCGATCTCCGCCGCCGGCGTGGTCGTCGGCATGCCAAGAAAGATCAGGGACAGCACCGCGAGAAGGGCGGGATACGATTTCATGGGGTGAATGGAAACGCTCGCGGGAGGCGCCGCCGTCAGTCTTCGACCTTCAATTCCAGCGGCACGTAGCCGTCCCGGTCGGGAGCCGACTCGTCGCCCACGGAGACATTGTAACGCTGAAGCACGGTGCCGGTGACGACCCAGAGATCGACGATGGCTTTCTGAAGATCGGCGGCGGCGATCAACTCGCGGGTGCGGGATGCGGACAGGTCGGTCTGTTTCTCCAACACCTGAAAACTGGTGCTCTTGCCTTCCCGCATGCGCTGGGTTTCGGATTCGAGGAAGGATCGGGACAACTCGGAAGTTTTTTTGGCGGTTTCCATCCGTTTCGCGGCGGTTTCGATCCGGTTGATCACCGTGTCGAGTTCCAACGCCACCACCAGATCGAGCCTTCCCTCCTTGAGCCGTGCCTGCTCGGCCTGTTTGCGGGCGATGGCCAGCTGCTGCTTCGCCTGCCGATTTCCGAGCGGGATGGAGACCTGCACGCCAACCGACCATTCCGGTCCCTGGCCATCGAACGATTCCCGGTAAGTGCCGCTGAAATCGCCGTCGAGTCCGTAGGAACCCACGCTGGCCTGCAAGTCCACCCGCGGCTTCTTCTGGTTCAGCGCATAGGCGACTCGGCTTTCCTCGCGCTCCAATTCCAGCCGGGCCACCTCGTAGTCGTCGCGGTTTTCCTTCGCCAGAGCGGTCAATTCCTCGCGATCCAGAGCCGGTTTCCAGGTCTGGAACGGCGTGGTCGGCACGATCCGTCCACCCACCATCGGGTCGTCGACCGGATTGATAAGCACCCGCAGGGCGTTGAGTCGCTCCACGTAGTCGGTGTCCGCGGCGATGCGCTCCTCCTGTCGAATGGAGACGGCGACTTCCGCCTCCTGGAGATCTACATCGGTCATCTTCCCCTCGGCTCGGCGCGCGGTGTTGTCCTCCACGAGTTTCCGCGCCAACGCGACCGCCTCGTCCCGCACCCCTAGACTGCGATGAGCGGCGGCGAGATCGACGTAGCGTTTCACCACTCCCGCGACCGTGGCCTGCACCTGCCCGAGCCAGTTGAGCGAGGCGATCTCGGCCTCGGTGCGGGCGATGTGGATCGATGTCAGGTTCACGCCCGGCCCCAGGTCACGCAGCAGCGGCTGAGTCACCGTCAGTCCGGTGAATGTGGTGTATTCCGGATTGAACAACGAGGGCGGCACCTCGCGATTGAGCGTGTTGTCGAGCCGGGACCACGTCGTACCCAGTTGCAGATCCGTCCCCCACGGCGTCTTCTTGCCGATACCGGAATCGAAGCGGTGATTCCGCTCCTCGAAAATCCGGGGCGAATCCAGCGTCAGATCGCCGCCCCCGGTGGCCACCAAATCCTGGCGGTTCTGGGGCCGGTCGATGCTCTCGTAGCGATACGATCCACGCAGTTCGGGATCGAAAATGCTCGCCGCCAGGGCGATTCGATCAAAGGCGATGCCTTCGTTGATCTGCTCGATCTTGACCTCCGTGTTGTTCTCGAGCGCCGCCCGAATCGCCCCCTGAAGCGTCAGGTAACGATCCCCGCCCTCCCCCTCACCGGCGGATATCGTGAGGGCGACACTGGTCATTCCAAGAAGAAGAAACCATCGCTGAAACCGAATCATTTTCCAAAATTTTTGAGACATGCGGGCAGAAATTTGAAAAAATTATCGCGTATTTTGTCAGTATTGGGGGCGGAGAGTTCATAAGTCACCCCAAATTTTTAGTCAAACTGTCAAAATCCGAAACTCAGCCCGTAATCCCGCCGCAAAGCCCTGTAATGTTTTGGCAACTACCCAACAATGAAGGCAGGGTTCCCGGATTCCCTCTTGGGTCGCGTCATCCGCGCGACAGCCCTTCCCCATATTCAAGTTCGCGTCAGATACGGCCGAGGTCCCCCGGTCCTGATAGGTGGCTATCAATCCAGCCCTTCGAGCGCTTTGAGAATGTCCGCCGGTTCCGCTCGTAGGGTGTAGTCGGATTCCAGGAAAGACCATGCGATCTTTCCATCGCCGCCGATGACATAGGTGGCGGCGAGCGGCAGTTGGTTCTTCGCCGCATCCTCGCCGTTGTATTCGGCGATGTCGAAGAATTCCCCGTAGAGTTCAACGACTGCCGGAGTGAGTTTGAACACAAGGCCGTATCGGCCGGCCACCACCAGATTCCGGTCGGAGACGACTTGAAATTTCAGCCCGTTCTTTTCGACCGTAGTCAACGACTTGTCCGGCAATTCCGGTGAGATCGCGACAAGTGTGGCCCCAAGTTTCTCGATTTTCGGGAGAATGCGCTGGTAGGCCGCGAGTTGAAGGTTGCAATAGGGACACCAGCCCCCGCGATACCAGGTCAGGACGACCGGTCCCTTGGCGAGCGCTTGTGAGAGAACAAAATCGCCGCCCTTGGCATCCGGGAGTAAAAAATCGGGAGCGTTGTCGCCCACCTGCTTGGCGGTTCGGGTGACTTCGGCTTTCTTCACCGCCTCGATGCCATCGGCGTAGGTGGCAAGTTTTTCAGGGGGCGCTTTGGCGCGGTTTTTGAACTTGAGGGCTTCGATCTCGGATTGAAGGGAGTCATCGGCGGAAGCCTGGGTGGCGATGACGAGGAACGCGAGGGCGGCGAGACGGTTCATGGATCATACGACGCGAGAGCCGCGAGAAGTTGACGGAAAATCAGCGTTTATCAGGGAATGCGAGCGATTCAGCGGACCAGATCACTGATCTCCACCCCATCAGAGAGGCCGGATGAGGCTTCGTGGAGGGCGAGGAGAAGAGTGTCCGGGTAGGTGATCACCTCGTAATGCCGGGTCCCGCTACTCGCGCGCGGGAGTAGATCGTCCTTCACCCAGAACACCTTCAGCGCCCTGTCCCCGATCTCCCTGGCGGCTGCCAGATAGGACGGGGCCCTACTGAGTCGGAAGGCGGCAAGCTCCGCAAATATCGCCGTGCCGAACTCCCCGGCCCACAGATCGTTGCCCTCCAGGTTGGCTTGTTTTCCCTGATAGAGTTTGGCCGCCTCCATGATCAATCCACGGTAGGCGTCACCGGTTTTCCCTACTCCGAGTTGCTCCTGGCGGGTGTGACACAGCAGAGCGAACATCGCCGTGGTGTTGATGCCGTATCCCATGCCCCAGGCGGGCGAATAGCCGTCGGACTTTTTCCGTTCCAAGGGGCGGGGATTCCCCGAATCGGTGTGGGCATAGCAGATGAAGCCGAGCGAGGGATCGGACACCCGGTGCGCCAGACCGAGGAACCCCCGATCAAGCGCATTGACCAGGCGTTGCAGAAGCTCCGCCGTCTCCGGATCCATCCTCGGCGCTGCGGCCGCCGCATCCACCGCCAGGGAAAGGTTGGCGAGCGTCACCGACCAGTTGACACGATCCGCTTCGCCGGAGGTGTCAAAGTCCAGCAAGCCTCTTTCGTTGGTCCGGGAGAGAAATCGCCCCGCGAGGACGCGCACGGCTTCGATCCAGCGTTGGTCCCCAGTCGCCGCGTAGGCCTGCGACCAAATGTCGATGAAGTAGCCGCCCTCTTTCGGAAAATCATAACCCTTGCGCGGATCGTGGCGGTCATACTTGGCGTGACGGCTGAAGTCTCCGGTTTTCTGATCGGCGATCTGGTGGTCCCAGAGCCCCCCGGCATAGGCGAGCGCGCCAGCCCGATTCCATTCCAGCAATTCGTCAAAAAAGACGAAACTCCGCTTCTGCTCATGGGTTCGGTTCGGGTCCAGGTCGCCGAGGCGGTCTTCGACGCAATTCCAGTACAGGTGCTCGCCCCATGCCAGGAGACCTGTTTCGGGGTGCTGTGTGGTGGCCACGAAATCGATCAGGGCCGTTTTCGCGGCGTCTTCGTACCTCGGGTCTCCCGTGAGGCGACTGAGATGAAACAAGACGCGATAGAGATCCATCTGCAGGTTCGCGTTCGAGCCTCCGGGGCCGGTTCGATCTCCGTGCCTCACTCCAAATGGGGCCTTGGGCAGGAGGCGCACCGGTTTCGCCGTCGCGCAATCCAGCACGGATAGAATCATTCCCGTCTGCTCCTCTCCATAGCGATCAAGGGCCGACTCCAGCAACGCGTCGGCGGTTTTTCTGACCACATTCAGGTAGGGCGAGGCGGATTGGCCGGTCTCCCGCGCGTTTCCCGGATGAAGAAAAAGGGCTGTCGTTATGGCGGCGGCCACTCCCCGCGAAACGACAAGGGAAATGGATTTCCGGGCCAGGGTCTCCCCACTCCACTGGGTCATAGGCAAAGCGTTCATTTTGATGGATGCATCATTCATGAACGGCCGTGTCGCGGCAACAACAGACTGCTTTGCCCGCGCACCTAGACTGCCCCACCCGACAGTCACGGAACGCTGCCGGTCACGCGAAATGCTCCTCGGGCCGCCAGGCTCATCTCGCGATGGGCGCGCGGCGCACCGCTATCCCGCGCCGCACCTCGATGTTGTCGAAATACGCTTTGACGATCGCGAACTCACCCTCGGCATTGCGCGGCGCCCATGAGGCGTCATTGCCCCCGTGGAAAACACTGAACAGCAGGCGCGCGATCACCCCTTCATCTCCCCTGGTCCGACGAAGGCGGAGATCCGGGTGACTGACGGCGAGTTCGCCGTCGAGATAGATCGCCACCCGCCCATCGGAAGCCTCCGGACCCGAGTTCACCCGCACCTGGACGGTGACGGCGACGAAACGACCTCGGGGAAGAAGCACGCCTTCCGAACGCCGGTAATCGCCGGTTCCGATCTTCTTGTCCTGGTGATAGGTGTAGCTCGTCAACAACCCCTCCTCCCGCCACATCGGTCGCGCGCTCCAGCCCGCCTCGGTCACGGGACGCCCGCCGGTCACGGGCGTCTCCGGCCCCAACCCGGGTAGCTTGCCTCCCCGGGAAAAATCGAATCCGGGATCGAATCGCAGATCATAGGACAGGCTGAACTCGTCCCCCGCCTCCGGCAGCGGCATCGCCGTGGATATGCCTTCGGACCCGGTCTTGTTGCCACGGCAGGCGACCACGAGAGCCGCGCTCCCGTCGGGACCGCTCCCCGGCACGATGCGGCAGCGATCATGCTCGGCCACCCGTCGGCGCAGCTCGGTTTCCTTCTCGCCCTCGTCGAATGTTTCACGAAAGACCACATCGGACGCCGCCGAGGACGCCGCGAAACCGATCACCAGAGCGAGTCCCACGAATGACGCTATCAAGCAAGGCGCCTGGAGCCGTCCGTCATGCCTGATTCGAGTTCGTGGGACACCAGTCATCGCGGTCACTCTCCAATCGACGCGCTGATCCGTCGAGTCCCGGTTATCCGCGCCATGGTGTGCCAAATGTCACCGCGCCCACCCGCAGCCGCCACGCGTCGTATCTCCCGGCCAGTTCAGCCACACGCTCCGGATGCTCGGCGGCCAAGTCGGTGGTCTCGGTGGCGTCGGCTTCGAGGTCATAGAGCTGCCAGGGCCCGCCGATTTTAGCGTTGACGATTTTCCACCGTCCCGCGCGGGCGGCCTGATTGGTCGGCGCGCTCCAGTAAAGCTCCCGCTCCGCCCACGCGTCAGCACTACGAAACAGCGGCACCAGACTCCGCCCCTCCAAGGGCAAGGGATGGCGTTTCTCCCCATACTCGCGGGGGTAGCTCGCGCCCGCGAGTTCGAGAAAGGTCGGCTGAAAGTCGATCACATGCCCCACCGCGTCGACAAAGCCGCCCCGACGTTCCCGTCCGATCACGCGCGGCCAGCGAACGATCAGCGGTGTCCGGATGCCGCCCTCCCAGGCTGACGATTTCTGCCCGCGCAGCGGCGTGTTGCTGAGATTCGCCCACGCGGGACCGTATCCGGCGAAGGTGTCGGCGGGCCCCGGCATCACCTCGGGACCCGAACCCGGCCGCACGGGCACACCATCCACCCGCCAGTCGGGACGGGGATTCTCCGGGGAAAAACCAAAACCGCTCGTGGAAGGACGCAACCCGCCATCCGGCGCCGCCCCGTTGTCGGAGAGAAACAGCACCACGGTGTCGTCCGCCCGCCCCGAAGCCTCCAGCACCGCGAGCACCCGTCCGATGCCCCGATCTATCGCCGCGACCTGGGCCGCGTAGACCGCCATCCGCTCCGCCTGCCACGAGCGGTGGGGATCATCCTCCCAGTCCGGTATCGAGGCGGGACGCGGCGACGGCTTCCACCCCATCGGCGTCAGGCCCGAGTCCCGCTGATGTCGCACCCGCTCGATACGCCAGTCGCGCCAGCCGCGCTCCAGATAGCGCTGTCGATGGGGCGCGATCTGTTCCTCCGGCGCGTGCAGGGGCCAATGCGGGGCGATCCAGGACAGGTAGAGAAAGAAGGGCCGCCCGCGATCCCCCGCCATCTCTTCGAGAAATGCCGCCGCGCGTTCCCCGAAGGCGTCGGTCATGTAGAAGTCCTCCCCGCGCCTCTCCTCCGGCCATCGCTCGCCGTCGAGATAGAACTCGTTGTCCGCCACCTCGTCGTAGTAGCTGATCTTGCCCTGACACTGCGGCCCAAAGAAGCGGTCGAACCCGCGCTCCACCGCCAGGTCCCGCCCCTGCCATTTCCCCACCATGGCGGTGCGGTAGCCGGCGTCGCGGAGCAACTCGGGAACGAGGGCGCATTTCGAGAGATCCTTGGGGTCGTTCCACCGATGCCCGGCATGGCCCACCTGCTGGCAGTAGAGCCCGGTGAGCAGCGACGCGCGAGTGGGACCGCAGACCGCGTTGTTATAGAACTGGCGAAAGCGCAGCCCCTCGGCGGCGAGCCGGTCCAGATGCGGCGTCGGAATCTCCCCGCCGTAGCAGCCGATATCCGACCAACCCAGGTCATCCGCCATGATCAGCACCACATTCGGCCGCGAGGCGTCGTCCGCCCGGGATAGCCCCGTCATCATCACCGCCATCAGCAGTGTCGCGACCGCGCGCCCATGTCCCGGGATCATCACTTTTCTCATCACGCCAGTCTCGCCGGGATGCCGTCGCCCGGACAAGTCCTCGATCACGCATCCGCCCTGCCAAATGAAATCCCCGCTCGCTCGATTCACCAAACAGTCTCCTGACAAACGGCCTACCCGCGCCGTTGCGTTGCCGTTCCCTCTCTTTTACCATCCCGAGATCTAAAGGATTTCCCGCATGAACCGATACGCCCTCCCCACCCTTGCTCTCGCACTCGCTCTCGCGACCGGCCTCCTCCTCCACCGGCACGCCACCGCCGAGGAGAAACCGAAATTCAAGGCCGGCGCCGCCGTGGCCGACATTTCTCCCGATGTTTTCCCCATCGACCTCCGCTCCGGTCCTTCCAACTACGTCCACGATCCGATCTCGGTCCGGGCCCTCGCCTTTGAAAACGGGGCCGACCAGCGCGCCCTCATCGCCATCATCGATGCCATCGGCATCAGTCGGGAAATGGCGGACGAAGCGAAAATGACCGTGGCGGAGAAGACCGGCTGGGATCCGGAATCGATCATGATCGCCGCCACGCACGCGCACACCACCCCGAAAGGCGGCGACACGTCGCCGGGACGCATCGCCTACGAAAAGAAACGCCGGGCGGGACTCGCCGAAGCACTGCTCAAGGCGATCGAGGCGCTCGAACCCGCCAAGGTCGGATTCGCCTCCGACGAGGAAGCGTCGGAAGTCCGCAACCGCCGGAATTTCTACGAGGAAGGCGCGTCCTCGACCCGAAACCCCTGGGGTGGCTACGACAAGGTGCGGATGAATGGCGGCACCACCGGCATCATCAAGCCCGCCGGCCCCATCGATCCCGAGGTCTGCGTCATCGATGTCCGCACCGAACGCAACCAACCGCTCGGCCTGCTCGCCAACTACGCGCTCCACTATGTCGGCGGCATTCCCACGGTCACCGAGGAGGATGGAAAAGTCCGCGGCATGGCGTCGGCGGACTACTTCGGGGAGTTCGCCCGGGTCATGCCCTATCGCATGAGCAGTCGCCCGCCCGAGGGATTCGTCGCCATGATGTCGAATGGCGCCAGTGGCGACATCAACAACATTCCCTTCGGCATCGAGCGCGCCCCCCGCGCCCCCTTCGAGCAATGCCGGATCGTGGCCAACAAGACCGCCGACGCCGCGTGGCGCGCCATCCGGAAGATCGAGACCTACGACGCCTCCCCCGTCATCGCGACCCGCCAGCGCGAAGTGACGCTCACCTATCGCAAACCCACCGAGGACCAGGTGAAAAACGCCCTGCGCCTGCTCGAACTCACCCGCGAGGAACGCGAGGCGATCCATCAGAAATCCACCGGCTACGCCAATCAGACCCTTCGCTTCGCCGAGCCCGAGAGCCCGAAAACCGAGGACGTCATCGTCCAGGCCTTCCGCATCGGCGACCAGGCCATCGTCTCGATGCCCTTCGAGGTGCTGGTCGAAATCGGCCTCGAACTCAAGGAAAAGAGCCCCGCTCCCCGCACCTTCCTCATCGAGCTGGCCAACGGCGGCTACGGCTACCTCCCTCCGCCCAACCAGGTCGAGCTCGGCGGCTACGAAACCTGGCTGGGGACCTCGCGGTTCGAGAAGCACTCCTCCGACCTCCTCGTGAAGGAATTACTGGAAATGCTCGGGGAGCTTTGGGAGGGGTGAGGGTTGGGTCGGACTGGATAGAGGCGACGAGATGGCGGAGGAGTAAATTGTCGGTTAAACAGGGTTGCGCCGGTGAAGAACGGGGGTTGGCTCGGGTCGCAGAGTCGACAATTAGGTTCGAACCTCTTGAATTCTGCCAAATGGTGCCAGCTCCCGTTTTAAGATGACTTGCGCAAGTACCCAACGCTTGGCTAACCGCAGACTTCCTCGGGAGTGACCCAGACGTTCTAGGAATTGGTCGTGCCGCCAATCCCTATTTTCCAAAGCTCGGACTGGTTATCCTACTCCATTTCGAACCGATCGGGTCTTTGAAGAGGAGAACTATGGGTGAGCCTTCAACTCGGCGACCGCAATATATTGCGGTCGCCAGTTTGACAAACCGCTACATCTTGCTATTTTGGTGAGACTCCGTCCTGGAGTGCCTGGAAAGCATGAACCTACAGTTATCTCTTCTGCCAAAAGCAAAACGAACGACACTTGAGCGATGAGCGATTCATTTGAACTCCCCGAAAAAGGTTTCGTATTTTGGCCAGTCGGAACCGGGGATTCTACTACCATCATGGTTGATTCCGAAACCGCTCTGCAGGTCGATATCCGGCACACTGCCAAGAGCGAAGACGAAGAGACAACGGAGTGGGCGATTATCGACCATCTTGTTGAGGTCCTGCCAAAGCGAGACGGGAAGCCCTACCTCGCGGTGTTCGCCCTGACTCACCCGGACAAAGACCACGTGCAGGGCTTTGAAGAGCTGATTCAGCGCGTGGAAATCGGTGAACTCTGGTACACTCCGAGAATTCTTCGGGACTATGAGGACAATGAGGACCTCTGCGAGGACGCGGTCGCGTTCCGGAACGAAGCAGACCGACGGAGGAAGGCCGTATTGGCCGACCCGGGAAATATCGCCCCGGGTGACCGCATTAAGGTGATCGGCCATGACGAAATCCTGAACGAGGAGAAGTACACCGACCTGCCAGAGAGCTGCAAGGAGCACCCTGGGACAACGATTAAATTGATTGACGGCGAGGACCAGTCGGACAAGTGCGTGGTGTTTATCCATGCTCCTTTCAGCGACGACCAGGCGAAGGAAAGGAACAACACAAGCCTCGCGCTGCAGGTTGCGCTCAAGGATGGTGACCGAAAGCTTGAAGCTCTTCTTCTGGGGGACCGAGAGTATCCGACAATCAGCAGGATTTTTAGGACAACCGAGGAGCACAATAATGAAGAGTTCCTTGCCTGGGACATCCTGCTGGCACCTCACCACTGCTCGAAGAAGGTGATGTTCTTTCAGAATCCCGACGAGGAGAAACCCACTCTTAAACCGGACATCATGGAGGATTTTGAGAAGCACGCGAAAGACGCCGCTCACATCGTTGCGTCCGCCCATGCTGCCTTCTCCGATGGAAAGGGTGATAACCCACCCCATCAGAAAGCGCGGGAGAAATACGAAGAGATTGTCGACTCTGGACATTTTCTTTGCACGCACGAAACGCCCACTGAGGCTGAGCCAGAACCGATTGTCTTTGGGCTTTCCGAGTCCGGAGTCACCCACCCAGAGAAAAAGAAGGGCACTGCGGCGGCAGCGCTGGTCGGAGCACTCGGAGCAGCTCGTGGGCAGGCGAAGCCACCCACCGAGCACGTAGGATTCGGAACCAACCGCGAATGACCGAAGGCCAAGCTCAAGCTCTCGCAGAAATCGAGGGTATAGCGACTGAAAACCCGGCGGCCCTTTCTGTCGAGAGACACGGTTCTTTCTCTTTCGGTGGCGAGGATAAAGTATGGGGAATCGAATTTACCCTCAGAATTGGAAGGCTTGAGACTGCTGACGACGGCCTGAAGTTCAGAGAGAGGGAGCGCTTTATTGCTTTCGTGCCCGAAGCGTTTCCTTTCGTGAAACCGGGAGTATGGGTCACGCACAAGAGGTTTAGAGATTTTCCTCATGTGCAATGGAACCGCTATCTTTGCCTCTACCAGGCAAACACCGAATGGAACGCCTCCGACGGAATGTTCGGGCTCATCGAGCGGCTTTGGAAGTGGATTGAAAACGCTGCAAAAAATACATTAGACCCGCAAGACGGCCCGCTTCATCCACCGGCGATTTATCCGCAGAAGGAGAGTACAGCCGAGTTGGTAATTAACGCTAATGCGCCGGTCGAAGTAGGCTCGTATTGGCCAGGTTGGGCCCATGCTGAGAGGCAAGAGGCGACTTACTCGATCACCGGATGGCATCACCTCACCGACCAAGATGCGGGCCAGGCCTACGGTGAGAGGTTGAAGTTTCCCGTGGTAGTCCTCCCACAAGCGCTTCCATGGGAGTTTCCAACCACGGGAAAAGAACTGCTGGACGAAGTCCAAAAGCAGGGTGGAGACAGGGATTGGTTTCTGGCTCTGATGACCCTTGCGGCCAAGGAGCAAAAAGACGGGGACCCCGTCCTAGTAATTGTCGGAGTTCCGATGCGCCGCGGGCACGGGGGAGAGCCTAGACTTCACTTCTGCGCGTGGCAGATTTCAGACAAGACCGCAGACGGATTGCGAAAGACCATCCCTCAAGGATGGGACAATGCGGAAGTATCTGAACTTCGCGAAAAAATGGCAGAATGTGTTCTGGGACTATTTGAGCTCGGGAAGGTCTCCTGGTGCCGAGTTTACGAGAACAGGGAGGAGATTGTGCTGAGACGGGACGGCCACTCTCCAAGCCGCGCATGGCGAGGAAAGAAGGTGGCACTCTTTGGCTGCGGGGCTCTCGGATCATTCGCCGCTGAGATAATCGCCAGAGGCGGGTGCGCTTCGCTTGTATTGGTCGACTACGACACGGTCACACCGGGGGTTCTAGTAAGGCAGAACTACCGAAACGCTGACGTCGGAAAATCGAAAGTCGCTGCTTTAAAGGAGCGATTGCTCGAGGTGGTCCCAGATTTGGAGGTGGTCCCAATTCCGGGGAACGCGTTTGATGTTGCATCTGCCCCCGAAATTCTTGATAGCATCGACTGTGTGGTCGATACCACGGCAAGCAATCTCCTTCACCAGCGACTAGAGCGAGAATGGACGAACCTCAAGTGCAGTGAAGCTTCCTACGTTGCCGTCGAGATCGATTCTACTGCTTTGTGCTGTTGGAGCGTAAACCTGCCGAAGGGCAGCCAGATTGGACCATGGTCAGCCTTTCGTGAAGCGAGGATGGCTCTCGGCCGCAGCCCATCTACGAAGAGTTTCCTCCGGCGGTTTGAAAGGGACCCCGGTCGCCGTCCTTTCCAGCCAGAGCCAGGCTGTTCAGAGCCAACCTTTGAGGGGTCGGCTGCGGACCTCATGGCGCTCGCAGCGTCCGCAGTGAACTATGCCGCCGAATGGGCCCTTTCGGGCCCGGCAATGGGACAGATGTTCTTATATGACAGGAATGCGGGACGTGTCCTTGTGCAGGACTTTATTGCCCAGGTTCGCCGCTCCCTGGACGGACTCAACGTCCTTGTTTCCGAAGCCGCGATAGCAGAGGTTTTCGCGAACATTAGGAAGCACTCTCGGGAGAGTGACCCGCTCGCAGAAACCGGAGGGTTACTCTGGGGGCAGTGGGACAGTGCCGCGAATCTCCTTTGGATTACTGACGCTTCTGACGCACCTCCGGACAGCTCCAAGAGCCCGGAGCGTTTTATTTGTGGTGTCGAAGGAACAGGTGAAGAGCATGCAGGCAGGATGGATCTCAGCGGCGGTGCGTGTGGCTTCGTGGGAATGTGGCACACCCATCCCAGTTCGCCTCCTGACCAAAGTATGGTCGATGTAACCGGTATGCTCCAGATGCTCGTAGTGCACAGCGAAGGGCGAAGAAAGCTCATCCTACTAATCGTCGGCAAAGACGGCGAGGACACAACCCTTGGGCTCTACTCTTACAAGCGGAGTCGCCAAGGCGAGTATGAGAGGGTAGAAATTGCACCAGAGTTTATTGAATTGGGGAGGATGAAATGGAAATAGCATTAGCACTTTCGGGTGGAGGATCGAGGGCAATGGCATTCCACCTCGGGTGCCTTCGTGCGTTGCAAGACTGCGGCGTATTAGAGCGCGTCTCGATTTTGTCTTCGATTTCTGGCGGCTCTGTTATCGGAGCACTTTATGCTTACCGTCCAGAGCTTCGGTTCTCTGAATTCGAACAGGAGACGAAGAAGGCACTTCGGGAGGGATTTCAAAAGGACATTCTCCTGAACCTTTTGAAACCGTCGATCCTTCTCCCCACCATCGGCACGAATATCGTTGGGCGGTTAGGCAAGTTTTCCAGGGGGAAGCTGGAACCGCCACAGCGAATGGTCAGCCGGACCGACGCATTTGAGCGAACGCTTGCCAACCGACTGTATGGTGACCGACTGCTAACCGGCCCTGTCAGAGAGGGGCTTGAGGTCGTAATCGGTGCCTGCGAACTTGCTACCGGAACGGCGTTCCGGTTTGGAAATCACCAGACTGGCGGAAGTCGCTTCGGTGAAGTCGTCAACAACAAGCTCCCTGTTTCGCTCGCCGTCGCAGCTTCTGCGGCGTATCCGCTCCTCTTACCGGCACTTGACCGCAGCATTCTGTGTCGGAAAAGCGAAACTAGCGAGGAGAGACGGGTTATCCTGACTGACGGTGGCGTTTACGACAATCTTGGCGTGGCGTGTCTTGAGCCAGGGCGCACATCGGCATTCAGCACTCACGCATTTAAGCCTGACTACATTATTTCCTGCAACGCTAGTGCAGGAGCGAAGGCCGAGGCACCGATTCCGTGGGGCTTTGCGAGTCGAATGAAGCAAACCTTTGGCGTCATTCATCGCAGGGTTCAGAACCAAACCATGCACCAGCTCCACGCCTGGAAGGCTACAGGCGCGCTGAAAGGCTTTATTCTGCCCTACCTTGGACAGGATGATTCGCGCCTACCAAATAAGCCCGCGAATTTTATTCCGAGGGAAGAGGTAGAGAGGTATCCCACCGATTTCAGCCCAATGTCTGATGAGTGGATAGAAAAGCTATCGCTCCGAGGCGAGCAGTTGACCCGAACGCTACTGCAACTTTACGTTCCCGAACTCTAGGCGATCAGGTGCGCTACGAAATTATCCATCTCCCCTTGTCAAACCTGCCTACGACGTCATCGGCGAAAGCCTCTGACCGCGGGGATCCTAGTGGGGTTCCAGGCATCCGATTACCAGTCCGAGTTCCCCTTTTTCCCGTGATCCTGTAATTGATCTGATCTCTCTCCAACCGTTCCATCAAGATATCGCACGGATGCTGCCCCTCTCCTTTTGCGCAAATGACAACCGTCGTTCGATCTTTCTCACAGCAATCATCATAGAGCTTCTCCAAATGGCAGCTCTCCGCTCCGTGATGGCTCGCCTTCAGGGTCTCGAAAGGAATTGGCTCGTTGCCGCCATTGAATTTGTTCCACTCCACGAGCGCCGCCTCAAGTTCCGAGCAAGTCGAATCGCCTGTCAGCAAGACAGCGGTGTTCTCTTCCGTGTGCTTGAACGCCAAGACACGGGACGTTTCGTTCTTTTCAATCTTGAGGAACCTGCGATCCCTCCCTTCTCCTTCGAAGGCCTTCTCGAGTTGCTCGGCATAGATATCGCTCGTAGTCGTAGCCGGACCGAGGCTGACACACCTCCATGAGCCGAACCCCCGGCAGATCGATCGTATCTTCGGTTCATAGAGTTCACTCAGAGGCTCAAGCACGGGAAACTCGGGCAAAAGCCCCCCACGGGACAAACGTCGCCGCTGATAGACGCCCATGTCCCGCAGGGTCCGCAGCAGTTCGATCATTTCACCCGACACATCACGCGGCAATAACGGCGCCCCTTCTGGCCTCGATTCGGCATCGCCTAACAGATTCATCAACAACTCCAATTTCACCGGGCGAATCGGAGTGATAATCTGATCGATCAGCCACTCCCGGCCGCCATTGCCATCGTCCCTACTGAATCGATCACGCAGGAACTTTCCGAGGCCTCGAATGTGATCGAGATCAAAGTGCGTTATACAGACAAACCGCAACCGCTCGACGCCCTCCAGCAGTTTCCTTACCCTATCCTCCACACGCAGCACCTTAACGAGATTTGCGTCGATAAGGCCCCATTCCCCCCCGCTCTTCACGAGAATCGTGTGTAAGCGGGGTAAACGCGGCCCCTGTTGAATTCTAGCGGGATTGGCGAATC
>CAYTNL010000022.1:0-81021 GCA_964439145.1 uncultured Verrucomicrobiales bacterium | reverse complement strand
CGAAGTGTAGCGATCACCCATCGCTTCGATAGATGCTATGTATGAGACGCTTACGCTCATCCGCACGGACCGGCATCTTTATTCGATCCGCAGACCAAGTCGCCAGCCATGACTCCAAAACTCCATCCCTCCATCGCCGCGCTGCTGCTCTTCGGTGTGCTCGGTGCGTTTCTTTGCGGTGCAACCCACGCGCAAACACCTGGCGAAGCCGCTTTCCAGCGCCTCGACAAAAACCAGGACGGCAAGATCACCCGCGACGAGTCACCCGGTCCGGACGGTTTCGCCGCCGCCGATGCGGACAAGAACGGCGCGGTGACGCCGGAAGAGTTTCGCCGGTATCTCGCATCAAGACAGAGACCGCAGACGCCGAATCCGGCTCCCGCGCCGACGGCAGCGGCTTCAACGCCAACTCCGCCTCCCGTGGATGGCAAACCCGTCCTCAAAACGCCCCCCGACTCCGACGCCGTGCGCGATGCGGCGGGCACCGGGCAGCTCTTCGAGTGTGCGCATGTGCCGGGCCTCACGGACATCCGCAAGGGTGTCAATGGCTTCGCCTTTGCCGATCTGAACCGCGATGGTTTGCCCGATTTCATCGCCACGGTGTCGCCGCCCGTTTCGCTGCCGGGCGTGGCGGGCACGACCACGGGCAATGTGCAGCGCAGCCGCCGCCTCACCGCGATTGATGAACTCGTGGTCTTCCT
This sequence comes from uncultured Verrucomicrobiales bacterium, assembly GCA_964439145.1. Lineage (GTDB taxonomy): Bacteria > Verrucomicrobiota > Verrucomicrobiia > Verrucomicrobiales > DEV007 > JAEUHH01. The sequence continues at coordinate 80,320 of CAYTNL010000022.1, read as the reverse complement.
CAACGAGGGCGGCTTCCGCTTCCGGGCGCATCGCATCGAGATCCGCGACTCGAAACTCACGCCGGAGAACTTCGACGGCCGCGCCCAGGTGCCGAATCTGGCGGATTTCAACGGCGACGGTTTCCTCGACATCGTCATCACGCGGCATTCGCCGATGCAGGCGAACGAGAATCGTGGCAACGTTCCGCTGCTCGGCAACACCTTCCTCGTCAGCGATGGCGCGTGGGACCGCTTCGTGGATGTGTCGGAGAAAATGGGCACGCGCAACGAACGCGCCTACAACCGGCAGAGCAGCATCGGCGATGTGAACGGCGACGGTTGGCTCGACCTCGCCATCGGCTGTGACAACATCGGCAACGCCATGGGCGGCCTGCCGCACAGTCGGCTTTATGTTTTCAAGCCGAGCGGCTCGAACTTCCTCGATGGCAAGTTCGACGACATCGGCGGCAGCGACCGCATTCCCGACTTCGGCGGCTTCTATCACGATTCCGCGAAAGACAAGGCCGGACCGAATCTCGCCCTGCGCGACCTCGACGGCGATGGCGACCTCGATTTGATCCAGTCCTGCCACATCGACCTGCTCGAGCCCTTGCTGCCCTATTCGCCCGGCGAATACCGCCAGGGCGTCTTTTGCTGGAAGAACCTCTTCCGCGAGACCGGCGAGAACCGCTTTGAAAAGGTCACTGGCAACGGCCTCGCCGTCGAAGCGAGCCTGCGCTACAACCGCGAAAAACAGCTCTACAAAAACGCCACCGAGGCCAAAGCGCCCGGCCTGCCCTATCTCTTTTTCGCCGATGTGGACAACGATGGCCAGCAGGACGCCCTCGCCATCGGCCCGAGCGACCCCGGCTGGTCACCGCGCACCGAGGACGTCGGTGGACGGTTCTGGAAAAATCTCGGCGGCTTCCGCTTCGAGGAACGCACCGAGGCCGCCGGGCTCGCCGCCCTGAACTGGAGCTACCGGCAGTGGCATGAGTTTTTCTCGCAACCCATGTCCGAGCGCCATCGCCAGTGGCGTCCGCTCAGCGGCACCAAGAGCCAGCCCGGCGTCCCATCGCAGCATCCGCTGGGAAACCGCCCCTACTACGCCGACGGCATCTTTGGCGACTTCAACAACGACGGCTGGCTCGACCTCATCGCCCTCGACCGCCGCGAAAGCCCGAATCTGCACACCCGCTCCATGCTCTGGATGAATCGCGGCGACGGCACCTTCGAGACCAAGACCACCACCTTCAGCGGCCTCGACATCGGCGGCATCTCCGGCGAGGCCAGCGACCTGAACGGTGACGGCCTCCTCGACCTCTTCATCGCCGCCGACCCCGACAACACCGGCGTCGCCCTAGACATCGCCCGCTACGAGAGCAAGGTCTATTGGAACACCGGCGAGCACGGCGCGAAGGCGAATCATTGGCTCCACCTCACCTTCACCGGCCTCAAGGACGCCGAACTCATCGGTGCCCGCGTCGAACTCACCGCCGATGGCAGGAAGCAGCACCGCTGGATTCACAGCAACCACAGCTACAAGAGCGGCGGTGCCTTGGATGCGCACTTTGGCCTCGGCAAAGCCACCAGCGCAGAGGTGAAGGTCACGTTGCTCAACGGGAAGACGAAGACCTTCACCGCCATCGCTGCCGACAAGAGCCATCAACTGAGCTTTGCGAAGCCATGACTCCAAGACTCCACCACTCCATCACTCCACTACTCCTCCTCTGTGCGCTTGGTGCCTTTGTGGTTCAAACCCACGCCCAAACCGCCATCCCCGACCGTTTCAAGCAGCTCGACAAAAACAGCGACGGCACGCTCTCCCGCACCGAAGTCACCGATGCCGCTGCCTTCACCGCCGCCGACACGGACAGGGACGGCGCGGTGACGGTCGAAGAATACCGCCGCTACGTCGCGAACCGTCCGAACACCAACGCCCCCGCTTCGGAGAAGATCGGCCCCGCCGCCCTGCCTGTGCTCGATCTGAATTTCACCAAAGACTACACGCCCGGCACGAAGGACCCGAATGGTCAGTTCATGGGCGGGACGGAAACTGTGCGGCTGATCGGGCATGGAGGGCGGCTCTATGCGGGCATCGGTTTCTGGAATGACGCGCCCGGCGGCGATCCGAAACGTCGCACCCACGGGGCGCAGGTGCTGCGCAAGGATTCCGCCGACACGGCCTGGGTCGTGGACCGGAGCTGGGGCAAGTCCTACTGGCGGGTGAACGCGATGCTCTCGGTGACTTTCACCACGGATGCTGAAGACAAACCGCTCGCGGAGCCCGTGTCGCTCCTGCTGGCGGCCATCGGCGGACTCGGCGAGGACGCGAAGGCCACGGTCTGGGTGCGGGACAACGCGACGGGCCAGTGGACGGCATCCGTGGTGGCCTCGGGCCACGGCTACGCCCGCTCGCTGATTGCCTACCGGGACAAGGTCACGGGCCGCGACCATCTGTTCGCGGGCACGGTGAAGGGGATTGTCCGTGGCAGCTACGATCCTGCTTCGCCCGGCAGAATTCGCTGGGAGCCGCGTCCGGAGATTGAGGGCCGCACGGAGCATACTTTCACGAAAGGGGACTTCACCCGCACCTATCGTCCCCGCACCGTCGCTTTCGCCGAAGCGAACGGTCGTTTGTATGCCTCGCAAAGCGTCGTGAAGGGATCAACCGACGAAGGCGGGCTGCTGCTGCGGAACGATGGATCGAATCCCTCGTGGCAGGTCATTTATCGCCGCGAACTGCCGGCAAACGCGGTCACGGGCTACACCGCGTTTCGCGGCATCACTGCCGTGCCGCATCCGACGCAGGCCGGAAAACAGGCCGTGCTCGGTGCTTGGGAATGGTCGGGGCTGATTGATCGGGTCGATCCGCTCACCGACCACAGCGCAACCGCAGAGTTCGACATTCTGGCCCATTTCAAAACGGCCTTCGGTGGACTGAGAAAAGCCGCGACCTTTCCGGCCTATAACGAGTTCACCCCATTCACCTCGCCGGACGATGGCGCGACCCTCCTGCTCTGTGGCCTCTGGGTCTGGCCGGCCGGCTGGGACAAGCCGCCGAACAACGGTTCGTGGTTCCTGATTCGTGGCGCGGACGGCCGCTACCAGCACCAGCCCATCCACGATCCGGCGCATGTCATCCCGGAGGGCCAGAGCCTGGGTGCCTGCCGCACGATTACGGTTTCGCCGTTCCCGGAAGATCACGGTCGCGTCCTTTACTTTGGCGGCTACGACGCAGGCGCTGACAAGTGCCACAACACCGCGTGGATCTATCGCGGCGAAATCCAATCCATGCCCGCAAAGTGACCATGACTCCAAAACTCCACCACTCCATCACTCCGCTGCTGCTTCTCGGTGTCCTCTGCGCCTCGGTGGTTCCATCCCACGCCCAGACCACCGCCGTCCCCGACCGCTTCAAGCAGATCGACAAGAACAACGACGGCACACTCTCCCGCACCGAAGTCACCGATGCCGCTGCTTTCACTGCTGCCGACACGGACAAAGACGGCGCGGTGACGGTGGAAGAATACCGCCGCTACGTCGCGAACCGACCCAAGGCACCCGCTCCAGCCAAACCCGCGACCGCAGCGGCCAGTCCTTCGGCACCGCCGCCCGTGGATGGCAAACCCGTCCTCAAATCGCTCCCCGATTCCGACGCGGTGCGTGATGCGGCGGGCACGGGGCAGCTTTTCGAGTGTGCGCATGTGCCGGGCATCACCGATTTTCGCGAGGGCATGAACGGCTTCGCTCTGGCGGACCTGAATCGCGATGGGCGACCCGATTTGATCGCCACCTATTCGCCGCCGGCAGGCCATGTCCAGTCACGCCTCGTGGTGCTGATCAATGAAGGCGGCTTCCGCTTCAAAACGCACGCGATCACCTTCAACGGCACGAAGCTGACGCTGGCTGACTTCGGCCCCGCCGCACAAATCCCGCATCTCGCCGACTTCAATGGCGACGGCTTCCTCGACATCCTCGTCAGCCGCAGTTCCACGACCTCAGGCGGCAAAAACCGGCGCGGCATCGAGCCGACCGGCATCACCTTCCTGCTCAGCGACGGCGCTTGGGATCGCTTTGTCGATGTCTCGGAGCGCATGGGCGCGCGCAACGAACTCGCCTACAACCGCCAGATCAGCATCGGCGATGTTAATGGTGACGGCTGGCTCGATCTCGCCGTCGGTTGCGACAACATCAAGAATGCCATGGGAGGTGTCCCGCACAGCCGCCTCTACATCTTCCAACCCAACGGACCGAAATTCGAGGACGGCCGCTTCGAGGACATCGGCGGCAGCGACCTCGTGCCCGACTTCGGCGGATTCTACAATGACAAAGCCAAGGACAAGGCCGGACCGGACATCAACCTGCGTGACCTCGACAACGACGGCGACCTCGACCTGATCCAGAGTTTTCACGTCGATGTCCGCGACCCTCTCGCGCCCAATTCCCCCGGCGAATACCGGCAGGGCGTGATGTGCTGGAAAAACCTGCTGCGCGAAACCGGCGGGCTGCGTTTTGAAAAGGTCACCGGCAACGGCCTCGCCTGCGAAGCGCGACTCAGATACAACCGCGAGAAACAGCTCTACGAACCCGCCAGCGAGGCCCGCGCGCCTGGGCTGCCTTATGTTTCGCTCGCCGATGTGGATGGCGACGGCTTGCAGGACATTCTCGCCATCGGCCCGGACTCGGACTACTGGGCGCCGCGCGTCGAGCACGTCAACGGACGCTTCTGGCACAATCTCGGCAGCTTCCGGTTTGAGGACCGCACCTCGCCCGCCGGACTCGCCCCGCTGAACAACACCTACGGTGACTGGATGGACTTCTTCGAGGAGCAGCGGCCCGCTCGTTGGGCCAACTGGAAGCCGGTGGCGAAATTCGAGAGCCAGCCCGGCCTCACGCCGCAACACCCGTCGAAAAACACGCCCTACTTCGCCGACGCGGTGTTTGGCGACTTCGACAACGACGGGGCGCTCGATGTCGTGGTGATGAACCGCAGCGAGAGTCTTCATCCGCGTTCCATGCTCTTCATGGGCAAAGGCGACGGCACCTTCGAGGTGAAGCCGACCGAATTCAGCGGACTCGACAGCAGCGGCATCAGCGCCGAGGCCGCCGACCTGAACAGAGACGGCCTGCTCGATCTCCTCTTCGCCGCTGACCCGGCCAACAGCGCCGGCGGCCAGCCCATCGCGCCCGAACGCTTCGAGAGCAAAGTCTATTGGAACACCGGCGAGCAAGGCGCGAAGGCCAACCACTGGCTCCACCTCACCTTCACCGGCCTCACCGATGCCGAACTTATCGGTGCGAGAGTCGAACTCACCGCCGACGGCAAGAAACAGCACCGCTGGATTCACAGCAACCACAGCTACAAGAGCGGCGGCGCGCTGGACGCCCACTTTGGCCTCGGCCAGGCCACCAGCGCGGAGGTGAAGGTGACTCTGCTCAACGGGATGACGAAGACCTTCACTGCCATCGCTGCGGACAAGAGCCACCAGCTGAGCCTCGCGAAGCCATGACTCCAAAACTCCACCACTCCATCCTTCCGCTCGCATTCGCGTTCCTTGCGCTGTTCTACGGCCCCTCCCGCGCTGCCGACCGCTTCGCCGAGTTCGACAAAAACGCCGACGACAAGGTCACCCGCGAGGAAACCGGCAATGCGGCTTGGTTTGACACGCTGGACTCCAATCGCGACGGTATCATCACGCGCGAGGAAGCCGTCGCGGCGGCACGCGGCAAGCCGCGTCCCGGAGGTAGCGGCCCCGCCGATGCGATGGCCTACGATCCCGGCAGCACCCGCCCCATGCCGCTCAGCGAGAGCCAGGCCTTCACCGACCTGCGCTTTAGCCGCGATCTGGTCTTTGGCACCAAGGACCGGCACGGCAAGCTCATGACCGGCACGGAGTGCAACTACCTCGTCGCCCACGGCGGCAGGCTCTATGCCGCGGTCAGCGTGTGGAACCACGATCCCGCCGCGCCGAATCCCGGCCCCGGCGTGCTGGTGAAGCGCTCCGCCGCCGCGCCCTGGGAGGTGGATGTGCAGTTTCATCCGCGCAACGTCCGGGTGCCGGTGCTGGCCTCCCTGACCTTCACCACGGACGCGGCGGGAAAAACGCTCGATCCGCCGGTGAACCTGCTGATGTCCGGCTCCGGCAGCTTTGAGCATCCCGGCCAGTTCACGGTGCAGGTGCGGGACGATGCCAAGGAAACCTGGACGGCGAGCCTTATCGCCCCGAGCCAAGGCGTGCGTTCGTTCGAGCTGCGGCAGCTTTTCGTCCATCGGGACCGCATCACCGGAGTGGACCGCGTCATCGCCGCCCTGACCGGCGGCTCGGTCTTCAGCGGCGCGTATGATCCGACGGCGCCGGGTTGGATCCGATGGAACCCCGAGCCGGAGCTCACGGATCGCCAGGGCCGGATCATGTCGGTCGGCGAAGCCAACGGCGACGCCTACCTCGCCGTGGACATTACGCCCGACGCTCCGAAAAACGGTGGTCTCTTTCGCCGCGTGGACGGCCCGGAGCCGCGCTGGGAATGGATTGGCGAATGGGGAGAGCGAGTTCAGCATCGCGGCGTGGCCTGGATTCGCGGCCTTACCGCCATCCCCGATCCGGCAAACCCCGGCAACGAGTTGCTCCTCTGCAGCCGCGAGGTGGACGGCGTGATCGAGGTGATCGATCCGCAGGGGAATCACGAAGCCCGCGTCGAGTTCGACCTGCGTAGGCACTTCGGCGGCCTCGTCGGCGCAAGCCCCGGCCAACGGGTGACGACCATCTTTGCCTACAACGAAATGACGCCCACCACGCATCCGGCGACCGGCGAGCGCGTTCACCTCATCTCCGGCGGCGTGATGCCCGATCTGACCGGCGATGATGCCCGGGCCAAGGGTGCCTGGTGCCTCATCCGCCATGCCGACGGCCGCTACGCAACCGTCCGCGTCTTCGACCCCGCCGTCATCCCCACCGCCCACGGCGGCCTGCGTTGCGTGCGCACCATCTGCCCCTCGCCCTTCGCGGAGGAAAAGGACCGCGTCCTCTACCTCGGCGGCTTCGACGGCGGCGACCTCGGCACCGGCATGAAACATCTCGACACGGCCTGGATTTACAAAGGCACGCTGCCCACAACGCAACCCTGAACCGCCATGACTCCCAAACTCCATCTCACCTTCGCTTCACTGCTCCTTCTCTGTGTGCTGGGTTCCTCTGCGGTTCAAACCCACGCGCAGACGCCCGGTGATGCCGCGTTTCAACGTCTCGACAAGAATGGCGAAGGAGAGTTGGCGGAGGTCGAAGCGTGAATTCCTGAAAGTCATCGGCTGGCGGAAGCAAGAAATGCGGAGCCTTGACGTTCATGGCGATTGTCAGATAATCAGAACAACACCGTTTCGCCCATCTGCCACACCTGATCCAACAAGACCATGCAAACCCTCGCCCGTCCCAAAGTCCGCGACCAAGTCTCCGAGCGCATCAAGAGCTACATCGTCGAACGGAACCTGATGCCGGGCGACCGCCTGCCGACCGAGACCCAACTGGCGGAGACCTTCGGCATCAGCCGGCTCGGCGTCCGCGAGGCGACGAAGGCGCTGGAGTTTCTCGGGGTGGTGGAGTCGAAGACCGGTGTGGGGCTGACGGTGGGGCGGCTCGACATGGAACGGCTTACGAAGCACCTCGGCTTTCACTCGGGCCTGCTCGACGCCGATCCCCAGCAGCTCATCGACAGCCGCGTCGTCATCGAGACCGGCGTGCTGCCGCACGTCGCACGGCGCATGGCGGAGGATCCGTCCATCGAAACGCATCTGCGTGCTCTCGCGGAGAAGTTCGGTACCGCGCGAAGCCTGAAGGAATCCCTCGCCATCGACATCGAGTTCCATCGCACGCTGATGGATGCGAGCGGGCTGCAGCCCATCGTCGCTTTCGGGGACCTGCTGGAGATCTTCTTTGCGCGCTTTCGCGAGGCCATCGGCAAGGTGAAGGACCGAAATGTGGGCCTCGAGAACCATCGGCGCATCGTGAACCTGCTGGCGGCGGGACGGGTTGAGGAGGCGGCCGCCGATCTGCGCGAGCACATCGAGGACAACAAGAACCGACTCTGATAACCCGACGACCTTGGACGATCATGACGCGATCCTTCATCCGCACCCGCCTTCTCCTCGCCGCCGGAGTCCTTCTGGCCGGTGCCGCCCGTGCGGACGAGCCTTTCGAGGCGTTCCTCCAAAAGCACTGCATCGCCTGCCACGGACCGGACAAGGAAAAGGGCGACCTGCGCATCGACGAGCTCTCGCGCGACTTCCGGCTGGGCGAGGACTCCCATCTCTGGGCGGAGATCATCGAGCAGATCAACGCCGGGGACATGCCGCCGGAGGACGAGCCCCGGCCGACCCAGCAGGAGATCGCTTCCTTCGTCGCCAAGCTCGATGCCTTCATCAAGGAGGGCAAGGCGGCGCGGATGGCGGCCCGGCCACCGGTGGCCCACTACCGGCTGAGCCGGAAGGAATACGAGAACACCGTCTATGACCTGCTCGGCGTGCGCTACGATTCCACGCTGCCGGGCGAGCTGAACGAGGACACGCTTTGGCACGGCTACGAGCGCATCGGCTCGGAGCTGTCGCTCTCCGTCTCGCATGTGGATCGCTATTACCGGGCGGCGCAGACGGTGCTGGACCGAGCGTTTCCGTCGGACTCGGTCAAGACGCGCCAGGTTCGCAGGACCGCTGCGGAGATTCGTTATCGCGGCGGGGAGGAACAGCAAAAGTGGCTGAAGCGGCTGGGGATCGAGCGGCCGCTTCGTTGCCTGATCAACCCCGGCTTGCCCTTCCGCTTCGAGACCCGCCATGCCGCGCTCTCGCCGGATTGGTTCGGGGGGCCGCCGCAGAGCGGTCTCTACCGGATGCGCCTGCAGGCGAGCGGCTTGCGCCCGCCCGGCGGCCAAGTGCCGCACCTGCGAATCGGCACCCTCCCGGAAGCCAAGGAGGCGGGCGTGCTCGGCAGCGTGCTCGAGTTCGATGTCACCGCGCCGGAGGACAGCCCGGAGATCTACGAGGCCGAGGTGTTTCTCGAAATGCCGACCCAGCTTCATTTCGACGTGGTCTCCACCACGGGCATCGATGGCAGACGCCAGGGGGGAAGGTTCAACCGCGCCGTGGGGTCCAGTTCCGACTACATCTTCACCCACACCAGCGAGACGAGGCTGCTCAACCTGAACGCCCCGCAGATGTTCGATCATGAGGGAGAGGCCCTTTTCCCGATTGTGATCGTCGATTGGATCGAATGGGAGGGACCGCTGGAAACGGAGGCGGAACGCTCCCGCCGCGAAGGCGTCCTGCCGCCCGCGGACGCGACCGATTCGGTGGTGGCGGCGCATTTGCAAGGCTTCGCCGAGCGCGCCTGGCGGCGGTCGGTCGAGCCGGAGGAACTCCAGGGCTACCTCGCGGCCTACCGAGACCGGCGCGAGGCGGGGAAACCCGTTGCCGATGCCTACCGTGCCGCCATGCTGGGCGTGCTGACCTCGCGGCACTTCCTCCACCTCGTCGAAGGCGACGCGGAAACCCGCCGCGAGCATCTCACCGACTCGGAACTCGCCTCGCGGCTTTCGTATTTCCTCTGGAGTTCGATGCCCGACGAAGGCTTGCTCGCCGCCGCCCGCGCCGGGGAGTTGAGCGGCGGCGGCCTGGAACCGGCGGTGGATCGCCTCCTGTCCGACGAGCGCATCGGCCGCTTCCTGGAGGATTTCCCTCGCCAATGGCTGCAACTGCACCGGCTCGGGGTGTTCTCTCCGAACCGGGGCCTTTACCCGACCTATGACGACTGGCTTGAAAAGAGCCTGCGCGAGGAACCGCTCGCCTTCTTCCGCGAGTTGTTCGCGCAGAACCGGCCGCTCGACGAGATCATCCACTCCGACTGGACCATCGCCAACCACCGGATCAGCGACTTCTACGGCATCGCCGAGCCGAAGGGCGCGGGCTTCGAGCGCGTCTCCCTGAAGCCGGAGAACCACCGGGGCGGTCTCCTGACGATGGGCGCCATTCTCGGGATGACGTCCGACGGCACCCGCCATCGCCCCGTGGATCGCGGCGTCTGGCTCAGCGAGGTGATCCTCAACAAGACCCCGCCGCCCCCGCCCGCCAACGTCAATCCCATCGAACCCGTTCCCCCCGATGGCGAAAAGGTGAGCATCCGCCAGAAGCTCGCCGTGCATGCCACGGACGCGAACTGCGCCTCCTGCCACAGCCGCATCGATCCGCTGGGTTTCGCCTGGGAAAACTACGACGCCATCGGGCAGTGGCGCACCCGCGAACGCATCCCGACCGGCAAGGGCGAGGATCCCCTCGTCGATGCCTCCGGAAAGCTGCCCGACGGTCGCTCCTTCCAGGATGCCGCCGAGTTCAAGCAACTGCTTCTGAAGGACCGCGACACCCTTCGCCGCGCCTTCATCGAGCACCTCTGCACCTACGCCCTCCGCCGTGTCCTCACCGTGGACGATGAGGAGGCCGTCGCCCAAATCGCCGAGCAAACCCGCAGCGCCGGAGTCCGGGACATCGTCCGCGCCGTCGCCTTGTCGGAACTGATGCAGAAGCGTTGAACAAATGTTCCTGGTTCTTTGTTCTTGGTTCTTCGTTGTCCCGGGCGACGCGAACCAAAAACGAGAAACCAGGAACCAAGAACGAAGAACATGAAAATTACACGCTTTGAAGACATTGAAGGCTGGCAGTTGGCTCGGGAGCTGACGAAGCAAGTCTATGCCGTCGCCATGCGAGGAACATTTTCGAAGGACTTCGGACTCCGCGATCAGATTACCCGCGCCTCCGGTTCGGCCATGCACAATATCGCCGAAGGCTTCGATGGAGGAAGCAATGCCGAATTCGTCAAGTTCTTGCGCTACTCGCAGCGTTCCTGTTCGGAGGTCCAGAGCCAACTCTACGTCGCTCTGGATCAAACCTATATCACACAAGAGGAGTTTGACTCCATCTACCAGCAAGCTGCCCTCACTCACTCCAAAGTCGGCGGATTCATCCGCTACCTCCTGAACGCCCCCAGTCCCCGCTGAGCCTCTTCAACCAAGAACAAGGAACCAAGAACTACGAACCAAGAACATTCATGAACTACCTCTCCCAATCCTGGCTCATCGACCGCCGCCACGCACTCCGCTCCCTGGGCGGCATCGTCTCGCTGCCTTTTCTCGAATGCATGATCCCGCTGCGGGCGGCGGAAAAAGTCGCCGCGCCCCGTCGCAGCGCCTTCGTTTACCTGGCCAACGGCGTCCACTCCCCGAACTACCAGATCACGACATCCGGCAAGGGCTACTCGTTCTCCCGCTCGCTCCAGCCGCTCGAGAAATACCGCGAGGTCATCACGCCCATCAGCGGCCTGCATCACCCCGGCAGCCTGGGCAAGGCCCACGACTGCATCAAGACCTGGCTCACCGGCGGCAAGCTCGGTCCCTCGGCCCGCAACACCATCTCGGTGGACCAGCGGATCGCGCAAATCACCGCCGAGCAAACACGCTACCCTTCGATGGAGATTTCCATCAACGGAGCCTCGCTCGCCTGGACCGCCGACGGCGTCAACCTGCCGCCCCTGCGCCGTTGCAGCGAGATTTTCGCGTCCCTCTTCGAGCAGCCCAAGGGCGGCGTCCAGGCCCAGCGGGAGGAGTTGCTCCTCAAGGGCAGCGTCCTCGACGCCAACCTTGACGAGGTGCGCCGCCTGGAGAAGAAAATGGGCCGGGACGACAAGGGGCGCATGGAGCAGTATCTCACCTCGGTCCGCGAGGCGGAGATCCGCACGCGGCGCGCCGACGAGTGGCTCGACACGCCGCTGCCCGCGATCTCCGAAGCCGACCGCAAGCGCACCAACCGCGATATTCCCAACTCGCAGGCGGGCGACTATTTCCGCACCGTCTATGACCTGATGGTGCTCGCCTTCCAGACCGACGTGACCCGCGTGGCCACCTTCAGCCTCGGGACGGAGGTCTCCGCGATCCCCATCCCCGAGATCGGCATCACCGAGGGCCGCCACAACCTCAGCCACCACGGCGGCGATCCGAAGATGATGGAGAAACTCACCCAATACGACACCTTCGCCTTCGAGCAGTTCGCCTATTTCCTGAAGCGGCTTCAGGAAACGAAGGATGTCAATGGTGCGCCCCTTCTCGACTCCACCATGGCGCTGATGGGCAGCGGCATGTCCTACGGCCAGAGCCACGGGAACGCCAACCTCCCGCTGGTGCTCGCCGGCGGCTCCGCCATGGGCCTGAAGCACGGCAGCCACCTCGACTTCAACGAAGGGCACTTCGAGGGCTACAAGCTGGACAATCCCAAGGAATACATGGTCGTCAGCAGCCGCCCCGCCAATCCGGACGCCCACATGAGCAACCTGCTCCTCATGATGGCCCAGCGCATGGGAGTCGAGACGGATCAGTTCGGAGACAGCAACAAGGTCATCGCAATATGAAAGCGTTCTTCGTTCTTGGTTCTTTGTTCTTGGTTTCCCTGCGGGGGGGGGGCTTGGTTGGTTTAGGAAGGTTCCTGCTTCCCCGTGCCTGGATCGGGGTAATTGCGTGTTCGCTCGTCGTTCAATCGCCTGCCTTGTGCGAACCACCAAGAACAAAGAACCAAGAACCAGGAACCGGCGTAGCCGAACAACCAAGCACGAAGAACGAAGCACCAGGAACCAAAGACGAAGTCTTTCGTCCCGAACCCGGCAAGTTCCCCCCGGCGGAGAAGGCGAAGTCCTACACCGGCGAACTCGCCTTCGTCGATCACGCCAATCGCCGCGGCAGCCTGCGCATCCCGGGGAGAGCGGCGTTCTACGAGCAGACCGCGACGCCCTTCGCCCTGCTTCCCTATGGCATGGTCCGCTACCACGGCGCACCGGCGGACCTGCGGGACGTGCCGCTCGGCACCATCCTCCACGGCCGTTTCTACCTGCCGCCGGAACCGGAACTTTCCTCCGTGCCGACCTTCACCAACCGCGCCTTCCAGGTCCACTTTGCGGAAAACCACGCCGTCCTGCTCGAGGACGAGCCCAGCTTCTGCTTGCGCGAGGGGCTTGTCTGGAAACTGCACGAGGTGGAACGAAAGAACGAGCACAACACCGATGTGTGGCTGGTCACCGCCCGCCGCGAAGCGAAGGACGGGGAGGGAGGCAAGGGTGAAGTGGAAACGATGAGCGTCGATGCCGCCACCCGCATCTGGCGCGGGCGGGAGTCGCTCCTGCTCCGGGACCTGATCGACGAGGGCCTGTGGCCGGAGAAGGGGAAGAAGTCCCTCGACGACCAAGCCGTGCTGCTGGGTATGCGATGGAAACCCACCCGGGGCACCAGGTTCGGACAGCAAAACGGTGTCTTCAACCGCTGGCACATCGGCGACATTTGGCTGGACGACGCATCGATCGAGCGTGCGGCCCGGCAACAGACCGAGGAGCACAAAACGCTGATCCGCACCCGCTGGATGCCCGCCCTCGTGGATGAGGTCGAGTATGGAAAAGCCGGACAGGGCACGGTGATCGCCACCCTGGTCGGCGGCATGGACGAATCCCTTTACGCCGACTTCAAGCAAGGCGTTCGCGGGATGATGTCCCCGGTCGCGGCGAACCTGAAGCACGGGATCGGCGACATCGGCCCCTACCACACGTCCATCGAGGGTTCGATCACGGAGGTGAAGCGGCTCGACGGCGAACTCCCGGCGGGCAGCAGCGGCATCCAGATCCGCATGAAGGTCGGCATGGTCCTCGAAGGCTTCCGTGCCGGAGGCGTCGTCCGCGTCCGCCCCTTGAGCTGGCCCGAAAGCCCCGTGCCGCGCGAAGAATTCATCAAGAGCATCGAGGACCGCTTTCCCAGCACGGATGTTTTCAAGGAATAGCAACTCGATCCCCCGCAACGACAAAACGCCACCATGCCATGCGATTCCGCCTTCGATTGATGAGATTGGGTATTGGCCGCCGACTTCACCTTGGCACCACTCCCGAGATTCCTTCTTCCGCCTCCGCCGAGCACCACATGAGCGGTCGTTGGGGGTGCCGCAGGCCGAGTTCGCGCTGGGTGGCGGTGTTGGCTGGCTTGTCCGGATATGCGCTGACTCCGCTTTATGCCAGCGATGTGCCCGAAACCATACTCCCGTTTCTGGAACAACATTGTTTCGATTGCCATGATGGTGATACCAGCAAAGGCGATCTCAATTTGCAGGCCATCGATCTGAGTGGTGACACGGTCGTCAGCCGCACTCTTTTGGTCTCCCTTTATGATCAGGTTGCGGACCACGAGATGCCGCCCAAGAACAAGAAGCAACCCGCGGAGGCAGCACGGGCCGAATTCCTCGCGCACCTTGCCAAGCCTGTGATTGCCGCCGAACAGCGCGACGATCAAACCACCGGACGCACCACATGGCGACGCATGAACCGTCTCGAATATGAAGCGACGTTGCGCGACCTTCTGCAAGCGCCGTGGCTGGAAATCAAGGAGATGTTGCCGGAGGATGGGGAAAGCCATCGCTTCAACAAGATTGGTGACGCGCTTGATGTGTCGCATGTGCAAGTCGCACAGTATCTCCACGCCGCTGATTACGCGTTGCGTGCCGTGCTTGCCACCCAAACAAAGCCAATCCCTGACAGAACGACTCGATACCGCGCCCGTGATGATGAAGGTTTTTTTCGACGCTTTTCTTATCGCGATTCCAAATACCCACCAGATCGAGCCACCTTCCCGGTCCTGGGCTCCAGCGGTCAACCGGACGTGCGCGCCAAAGAAGCGCCCATCACGAATCCGACCGATGAGTCGGTCCGTGAACTCGAAGCCGTTGCGACCGTCATCAGCAACTACTTGCCGACCACCACTAAATTCCTCCGCGCCAAAACACCTGCCGATGGTTACTACACGATTGGATTGAATGCCTACAGCATTTGGGTCGGTCCAGGCAAAAAAAGATGGTGGCAACCCAATCTGGATGTGGTCTCGAAAGGTCGTCGTGATGAACCCATCACCGTCTATGCCGAGCGCGCTTCTGGCCAAACGCGACGCTTAGGCGCCTTTGATGTCGGCCCCGAGCCGACAACACGAACCCTGGAGGTCCATTTGTTGAAAGGCGAAACGATTACCGTTGATGCCGCGCGTCTCCACCGCTCACGCTACCCGCGTGGCTGGCAGAATCCCTTGGCGACTCCCGAGGGCCAGCCTGGCGTCGCCTTCCGGTGGCTCGAGGTCAGTGGACCCCATGCCGACGGCCATCCCGGCTACGGCCACCGGCTGTTGTTTGGCGACCTGCCCTATTCCCCGGCGCAGAAAGACCAGCCGTTTGCCGTTGCCAGCTCCGATCCCATCGGCGATGCGGAACGGCTGCTGCGACAGTTCATGGCGAAGGCCTATCGGCAACCTGTCTCCGACGCCGATGTGGATCGCTTTCTGGGAGTCATCTCAGCCGCACTCGATGGCGGCAATTCCTTCGCTGATGCCATGATTGCCGGCTATTCGGCTGCCTTGTGTTCGCCGACCTTTGTCTGCCTCGAAGAAAAACCCGGCCTGCTCGACCACCATGCGATGGCCAATAGACTGTCCTATTTCCTTTGGAATAGCGCTCCGGACGATCAACTCCGCGCTCTGGCGGATGCGGGGAAATTGCACGATCTTTCCGTGCTACGCCAGGAAACGAAACGACTCTTGGCCGATGCGCGAAGCGACCGCTTTATCGAGGCCTTCCTCGGCTACTGGCTGGATCTGCGGAAGATCAGTGACACCACGCCGGATTCCGTTCTCTATGCGGACTACTATCTCGACGACTTGCTGGTCGAGTCTTCCGTGTTGGAAACGCAGGCCTTTTTCAAGGAGCTCATTCAGACCAACGCGCCGGCGCGCACCTTGATCGACAGTGATTTTGTCATGATCAATGAACGGCTCGCGGATCACTACCACATCCCCGATGTCAACGGCGTCGCGATCCGGAAGGTGGTCGTGCCCGAGGGCAACCCACGCGGTGGAATCATGACCCAGGCCAGCGTGCTGAAAGTCACCGCGAATGGCACCACGACCTCTCCGGTCGTGCGCGGGGTCTGGGTGATGGAACGCATCGTCGGCAAAACACCTCCGCCGCCACCAGCGGGCATTCCAGCGGTCGAGCCAGATACTCGCGGCGCCACCACCATTCGTGAACAATTGGCCAAGCATCGCAGCGATCCAAATTGCGCGAGTTGTCACACGAAAATCGATCCCGCTGGCTTCGCTCTCGAAAACTTCGACGTCATGGGTGGGTGGCGTGATCGGTATCGCGCCATCAGCGAGGGAGGCGAGAAAGTCGCTGGCCGTGGGAAAAATGGACAGCCATTTGCCTTCCATCTGGCTGCGCAGGTCGATCCAAGCGGCGAATTGCCGGACGGCCGCACCTTTGCTGATATTCGCGGCCTCAAACAAGCTTTGTTGCAGGACGAACGACAAATCGCCCGCAACATCGCCAGACAACTGGCCATTTACGCAACGGGCGCCGGCATTCGTTTTGCCGATCGTCCCGCCATCGAGCAAGTGCTCGATCAGTGCAAGGATTCCCAGTATGGCATGACGGACATCATCGTGGCCATCGTGGAGAGCGATCTCTTTCGTCACAAATAAAGGAAACCTATCTCATGTCACCGTTCCAAGCTCCTGCCGTTTCACTTCGCTCCGCCATGCCCCGTCGCACGTTTTTGCGCACGACCGGTCTATCCCTGGCGCTTCCGCTGCTGGACATCATGAAACCGGCGTTTGCAGCCGAAAGCAAGCTGCCGCCACCTCCCCGGCGATTCATTGGCATTTGCAACAATCTCGGATTGTTGAACGAGCGCCTTTTCCCGGAAGAGACCGGCTTTGACTATGCGCCCTCGCCTTACCTGGAGCTATTGCAGGAGCATCGCAGCGAGTTCTCGGTGATCAGCGGCACTTGGCATCCTTACGTCGATGGTGGGCATGCCTCAGACAACTGTTTCCTCACCGCCGCACCGCATCCGGGCAATGCCGGCTTCCGCAATACGATCTCGTTGGATCAATATGCGGCACAACAGATCGGCCACCTTACCCGCTTTCCCAGCCTCAGCCTTGGGGTGAATGCCGGTGGACAGCGCGGCCTGTCGTGGACTTCCGGCGGCGTCATGATTCCAACCGAACAACGCCCATCGGCATTGTTTGAAAAATTGTTCATCACCGGATCGAAGCAGCAGATCGAAGCGCAGAAGCTCCGCCTCGCCACCGGGCAAAGCATCCTCGATGCGGTGGGTGATCAGGCGCGTTCGTTGTCACGCCAAGCAAGCGTGCGCGACCGCGAACGTCTCGACCAGTATTTCACCAGTGTGCGCGAGCTGGAAGACCGCATGGGCAAGGCTCGCGCCTGGGAAGATGTGCCCAAGCCCGTCGTGTCGGTGAAGAAACCCGCGGATCTGCCCGATCGGAATCAATACATCGAGCGCACCCGCCTGATGTATGACATGGCCGCTTTGGCGGTTCAGACGGATTCGACGCGTTTGATTGCCCTCATGCTCGATAGCGCCTCCACGCCGCCTCTCTTGCTTGATGGTGAGCAGACCTCGGATGCCTATCACGGTCTGTCGCACCATGGCCTCAATCCACAAAAACTGGAGGAACTGGATGCCATCGACAAAGCGCACATGGCATTGCTCGGCGGCTTGATGACCACCCTGAAGGCAAGTGAGGAACAAGGACAGTCATTGCTTCGCAACACCATGATGCTCTACGGCAGCAATTTGGGAAATGGCAACACCCACGTCACCACCAATCTCCCGATCATGTTGATGGGTGGCGGCTTCAAACATGGCCAACATCTCGCCTTTGATCGCGAGCGCAATTATCCGTTGCCGAATCTCTTTGTCACGATCCTGCAGCGGCTCGGCCTCGAAGTCGATCAATTCGCCAGCAGCACCGGCACGATGCGCGGCATCGAGGTCGCGTAGTCCCCAATCGTTGCACGCCAAACATGAGGCGAGTCCCGACATCCTGCCTTTCGCTCTTGCTGCTGACGACGACCGCACTCATCGCGGACGAGCCGTTCCGGCCCGAGCCTGACAGATTTCCTCCGGTGGAAAAGGCGAAGTCCTACACCGGCGAGCTCACCTTCGTGGATCATGCGAACCGCCGCGGCAGCCTGCGCGTCAAGGGGAGAGGGCCGTTCTTTGAGCAGGCCGCGACACCCTTCGCCCTGCTTCCCTACGGCGTGGTCCGTTACCACGGCGCACCGGCGGACCTGCGGGACGTCCCGCTCGGCACCATCCTGCATGGCCGTTTCTACCTGCCGCCGGAGCCGGCGCTTTCCTCCGTGCCGACCTTACGCAGCGGCGGCGGCGCGGGATTCCAGATTCACTTCCCCGAGAACCACGCCGCGCTGCTGGAAGACGAACCCAGCTTCTGCCTGCGCGAGGGCCTGGTCTGGAAACTGCAAGAGGTGGAATGGAACAACGAACGGAACAACGATCAGTGGCTGGTCACCGCCCGCCGCGAACCCAAGAACGGGGATGGCGGCAAGGGTGAAGCGGAAATCATGAGCGTCGATGCCGCCACCCGCATCTGGCGCGGGCGGGAACGGCTGCAGGTGCGGGATCTGATCGCCGAGGGCCTGTGGCCGGAGAAGGGGAAGAAATCTCTCGACGACCTCGCCGTGCTGCTGGGGCTTCGGTGGAAAGCCACGTATGGTTCTCGCTTCTCGCAACGCAACGGCGTGTTCAACCGCTGGCACATCGGAGACATCTGGTTGGACGAAGAGTCCATGGATCTCTCCACACGGCAACAGAGCGAAGAGCACAAGACCTTGATCCGCACCCGCTGGATGCCCGCCCTGGTCGATGAGGTCGTGTATGGAAAGTCTGGCGAGGCGACCGTGACCGCCACTTTGTTCGGAGGCATGGATTCCTCGCTCTACGCCGACTTCAAGAAAGGCATCCGATGCCAGATGTCCCCGGCGGCGTCAAATCTCAAGCGGGGGGTCGGAGATCACAGCAAGAGCCAGGATGCGATCGATGGGGTGGTCCGGGACGTCCGTCGGATGGATGGAGAGCTCCCGCAGGGCAGCAGCGGGATCCAGCTCCGCATGAAGCTCGCCATGGTCCTCGAAGGCTTCCGCGCCGGAGGCGTCGTCCGGATCCGGCCCATGAACTGGCCCGAACCAGCCGTTCCGCGAGAAGAATACTTCGAGAGCATCGAGGACCGCTATCCGAGTCCGGACATCTTCGGGAAATAGCGACCAACCGAATCAAGACGGTGAACTTTTCAGCGAAAACCATGAGACAACACTCCACGAAACCCATCACGCACGCTTTGACGGCGCTCGCGTTCCTGCAGTTCATGGCAGCGAGTTCGCGGGCCGCCCAAGCCCTCCCGCCGGAGCACCTCGAATTCTTCGAGAAGGAAGTGCGCCCGCTGCTGGTGAAGCGCTGCTTCGAATGCCACGACGGCTCGGTGACCAAGGGAGGATTGTCCCTCGCCCTCGCGCACGGATGGCAGACCGGCGGCGACAGCGGTCCGGCCATCGTTCCGGGCAAGCCGGACGAGTCGCTCCTGATCCGCTCCATCCGCTACACGGACGAAGACTACCTGATGCCGCCCAAGAAGAAGGGCAAGCTGCCCGACGAGGAGATCGCGATTCTCACGAAGTGGGTCGCGATGGGAGCTCCTGATCCGCGCACCGGCACCGAGGTGCTCGGGGGCATGACCGTGGACGAAGCGAAGACCTGGTGGGCCTTCCAACCGCTGCCGGAGCCGCCGCCCGCCGATCCCGCTGCGGACGTGGCGCACATCGACGAGTTGCTCCGGCGCGAAATCGACCGCCACGGGTTGAAACCCGCGCCGCCCGCCGATCCGCGCACGCTCATCCGCCGCCTGAGCTACGACCTCACCGGCCTGCCGCCGAGCGAGAACGAAGTGGAAAAGTTCATCCGCGAATGCTCCTCCGGTTCGTCATTCGTCATTCGCCATTCGTCATTGCAGCCGCTCATCGAGCGTCTCCTCGATTCCCCGCAATACGGCGTGCAATGGGGACGGCGTTGGCTCGACGTGGTGCGTTACGCCGACACCGCCGGCGAGAACTCCGATTATCCGCTGCCTCATGCCTGGCGCTACCGCAACTGGGTCATGGATGCCTTTCAGCGTGATCTGCCTTTCGACGAGTTCATTCGCCTGCAACTGGCCGGAGATCTGCTGGCTGCCGAGGCGGAACCCCAGAAGCGGGCCGAGGGTATCGTCGCGACCGGCTACCTCGCCATCGCCCGCCGTTACGGTCACGACAGCGACAAGGACATGCACCTCACCTACGAGGACACCATCGACAACCTGGGCAAGAATTTCCTCGGGCTGACGATGGGTTGCGCCCGCTGTCACGATCACAAATATGACCCAGTCAGCGCGGAGGACTATTACGCGCTCTACGGCATCTTCGAGAGCACGAAGTTCGCTTTCCCCGGCTGCGAGGCGAACAAGCAGCCCCGCGATCTCGTGCCCATGGTCTCCCAAGCTGAAATCGACGCCAGGCTCGAGTCCTGGAAGGCGCAGGAGGCGGAGCGCGAGGCGGCGCAGCAGCGGCAGTTCGAGGAGCGCAAGGCCGCCGGCGAGGCCTTTGCCGCGAAAAGCGGTTCACCCGCCCGGGTGCTGGCCGCTTCGGCCGTCGGCGAGGGCGCGAGCGTCCCTTTCGAGCAGCGTCTCCGCGTGCGCCAGGGTGAGGTGCTGCAACTGACGGTCTCTCCCAACGAAAGCCACGGCTCGGACTCAACGCGCGTGGAATGGCGCATCGAGGAAACCGGCGGTGCGAAGCGCGCGTGGAACGTTTCCGACCTGGCCCGTGACCTGACGAAAGCCAACCCGCATCCCGCATCGGACGGAGCCCGGTGGCTGTTTCTCGAAACGGCGACCGCACCGGTCTTCCTCGGCGATCCGCGGGAGAGCCGGGACGGCAATGCCGCCATCAAGGCGTGGAACAACGGCAAGCTGCCGACGGTCTTCGTGAATTCGTCCGACCAGCAGATCATGGGCGTGCCCGCGCTCGCGGCGGAATCGCTCTTTGTGCATCCGGGCGTCAAACGGCCCGTGGCGGTGGCCTGGGTCAGCCCGATGGATGGCGAAGTCGTCCTGAGCGGCCGGGTCGAGGACGTTCATCCCTCCAAGAGCGATGGCGTGTCCTTCGAGCTGTCCCATTTCGACGCGCCGACCTACGGACCCGCGATTGTTGCACTGGGCGAGCGCTTCCGGCCGATCGGGGGACCCGCGCCCCAGCCGGCGCTTCCCGTCGCCTACGCTGTGATGGAAGGCGCGCCGACCAACGCCCGCTTTCAGAAGGGGGGCGAACCGGAGCGGCTCGGTCCGGAGGTGCCGCGGCGCTGGCTCTCGGTCTTCGGCGGCATGGAAGTCCCGGAAGGCGCCGGCAGCGGTCGCCGTGAGCTGGGTGACTGGATCGCCGACCACGCGCTGACCGCGCGCGTCATGGTGAACCGCATCTGGGAGTGGCACTTCGGCCAGGGACTGGTGCGCTCGTCGAACGACTTCGGTGCGATGGGCGAGCTGCCGAGCCATCCCGAGCTGATCGACTTCCTCGCCGCCCGCTTCGTCCAAAGCGGCTACAGCGTGAAAGCCATGCACCGGCTGATCCTCCAGACCGCCGCCTACCAGCGGGCCGCCGCGACGCCCGCCGCCACCGATCCCGACAACCGCTGGCTGTCGCATTTCAGCCGCCGCCGACTCACTGCCGAGGAACTGCGTGACAGTCTGCTCCTCGTCTCGGGCCGACTCGACCTCGAGCCTGCGGAGGCGCATTCCTTCCCGCCGGAGGATACCTGGAAGTTCTCGCAGCATCGTCCCTTCGAGGCCGTCTATGAAACCGACAAGCGCAGCGCCTTCCTCATGGTGCAGCGGCAGCGGCGGCATCCCTTCCTCGCCTTGTTCGACGGCGCCGATCCGAACGCTTCGACACCGGCGCGCGAGACCACCACCGTGCCGACCCAGGCGCTGTATTTCCTCAACGATCCCTTCTTCCACGCGCAGGCCGCCTCCGTCGCTTCGCGCGTGATGGACGCTCCGGACGAGAAACGCATGCCGCAACTCTTTCGCCAACTCTTCCAGCGTTACCCCACGTCGGAGGAACAGGACCGCTTCGGAGCGTTCCTGGAAAACTATCCCGGCGAAGAGACCGAGAAATGGTCCGCCCTGTCCCGCGTCCTGCTCGCCAGCAACGAGTTTCTTTTCGTGGAGTAAATCACAATGAAAATACCGACCTCCTTTCCTGCGACCTCCCGCCGCCACTTCCTCCGCTCCGCCACGACCGGTTCGCTGCTGTTTCCCGGCATCATGAACCAGTTGCTCGCCGACGAAGGCGAGTCGGTGAATCCGCTCGCCCCGCGCCAGCCGCATTTTCCGGCGAAGGCGAAGAACGTCATCTTTCTCTTCATGTCGGGTGGCGTCTCGCACATCGACACCTTCGACCCCAAGCCGGAACTGGCGAAGCGGCACGGCCAGGAAATCCCCTCGGACCATCCCTCGACCAAGGATCGCGAGGACTACAAGCGCATCTTCCTGAAGCGTCCCGACTGGGAGTTCCAAGCCCACGGCCAGTGCGGCACCGAGGTCAGCTCCCTCTTTCCGCACATGGCGGAATGCGTCGACGACATCGCGCTGATCCGCTCGATGTACACCTCGCATGCGAACCATTTCAACGCGGTGCTGGGCATGCACACCGGCTCGTTCACGATCCCGCGCCCCAGCATCGGCTCGTGGACGACCTACGGTCTCGGCACCTTGAATCGCAACCTGCCCGGCTTCGTCGTCATCGCGCCGGCCCAGACCTACGCGGGCACGCAGGTTTACGCCAACGACATCCTTCCCGGCGCCCATCAGGGCACCTTCGTCATGCCGGGCGCGGTCCCGATCGACAACGTCGAGCCGCGCATCCCCACCGACCGGCAGCGGTTGGAATTGGCCGCGCTGCGGGAAATGAACGCCGGGCATCTCGCCAACCGGGGGAACGATCCGCGCCTGCTGGCCCGCCTCCAGACATTCGAGACCGCCTTCGGTATGCAGATGGCCGTGCCCGACGTCTTCGACTTCGCCGAAGAAAAGGACACCACGCTCGCCAGCTACGGCCTCGAGCGCAGCCAGACCACCGGCTTCGGCTGGCAGTGCCTCGCCGCCCGCCGCCTCGTCGAGCGGGGGGTGCGCTTCGTCGAATTGATCGACACCGGCTCTTCCGGGAACTGGGATTCACACGGAGACATGTCGCGACACGAGCCGCTCGCGAAGAACGTCGACCAGCCCATCGCCGCGCTGATCCGCGACCTCAAGCAGCGCGGCCTGTTCGAGGACACCCTCGTCGTCTGGACCACCGAGTTTGGCCGCACGCCCTTCAACAAGACCGCCGACCACAAGGGGCGCGAGCATCACCCGCTGGGCTTCAGTTCGTGGCTCGCCGGCGCCGGGGTCAAGCGCGGCATCGTCCACGGTGCCACCGACGAGATCGGCATGGAAGCCGTCGAGGACCCGGTCCACGTCCGCGACTTCCACGCCACCATCCTGCACCTCATGGGCCTCGACCACGAACACCTCTCCGTTCCCCACGCCGGACTCGATGTCCGTCTCACCGGCGTCGAGCATGCCCACGTGGTGAAGGAGGTGTTGACGTGAGCGCGTTTTCCATCTTCCGACCGGTCGTCGCTCTCGCGGTTCTTTGCTGGTCTTCGAGCATCATCCAGGCCGCCAACTGGCCGCAGTTCCGTGGTCCGACCCGCGACGGCCAGTCGCCCGAGACGGGACTGCTGAAAGAGTGGCCCGAGGGCGGACCAGAGCGGCTGCGCACCATCCGCGGAGTGGGCGGTGGCTACGCTTCGCCGGTCATCGCGGGCGACCGGATCTACCTCACCGGCAAGGTCGGCGCGGATCTCAAACTCTTCTGCTTTGACCCCACCGGGAAGAAACTCTGGGAACAGACCCACGGCCCTGCCTTCCGGGCGGAGGATGCACCGCATTCCCCCTATCCAGGCGCCCGAGCCGCCCCTACCGTGGACGGCAACGCGATCTACCTCCTCGGTGGACTCGGAATGCTCACCGCCTACCGGGTCGACAACGGCCAACCCGTCTGGAGCGTGGACCTCGTCAAAGACCTCGGCGGGCGCGTGCCGCCGTGGGGCTATTCCGAGTCGGTCCTCATCGACGGCGATCGCCTCATCTGCACCCCGGGCGGCGAGAGAACCGGCACCTTTGCCGCGCTCGACAAGCGGACCGGCCGCGTTCTCTGGCAGAGCAGCGAGGTGACGGAGCGCGCCGAATACGCCTCGCCCATCCTCATCGAGCACGAAGGCGTGAGGCAGGTCGTCACCATGACGCGCGGCGGCCTCGTCGCGGTGTCGCCGGAAGACGGCGCGCTCCTCTGGCAGCACGACCGCAACGCCGACAACAAGACCATCAAGGAGAGCAACACCGCGCACTGCAACTCGCCCGTCTTTGCCGACGGCTACGTGTTCGAGTCCACCAGCTACCAGACGCGCGGCGGCGGTGCGGTCCTGTTGAAGAAAAGCGCTTCCGGCATCGCCGCCGAACCCGTCTGGCAAAACAACAAGCTCAACCCCGAGCACGGCGGCTACGTGGTCGTAGACGGCCACATCTACACCAGCCAGGGTCCCGGTTGGAGCTGCATCGACCTGAAAACCGGCACCGAACGCTGGTCCGCACGCGGCCCCGGACGCGGCGCGGTCATCCACGCCGACGGCTTGCTCTACTGTCTCGGCGAGAACGGCAAAATGGCGCTCATTGAAGCCACGCCGTCGGCGTTCAAGCCGATCAGCCAGTTCGACCTGCCCAAGGGCGAAGCCAAATCCTGGACCCATCCAGTCATCAGCGATGGCAGGCTCTACCTTCGTTGGGGGGATAAACTTCACATCCATGACATCCGCGAGTAGTCGCCGGTTTGAGCAAAACAACGCGCCAAACAGAGCGCCAGGCTGGCACATTTTGTCCACGTTTGGCCGGTTTGAGGAACAAGCCTTTGACCGACCATGACTCCAAGACTCCACCACTCCATCACTCCGCTGCTGCTTCTCTGCGTGCTCTGCGCCTTTGTGCTTGAAACCGATGCCCAGACGCCCGGTGATGCCGCCTTCCAGCGCCTCGACAAGAACCAGGACGGCAAAATCACCCGCGACGAAGCACCGAGCGCGGACAGCTTCACTGCGGCGGACGCGGACAAGAGCGGCGCGGTGACGCCGGAGGAGTTTCGCCGATACCTCGCCGCACGGCAGAGGCCGCAGACGCCGAATCCGGCTTCCGCGCCTTCGGCCACGAGTTCGACACCGACTCCGCCTCCAGTCGATGGCAAACCTGCTCTCAAGTCGATCCCCGATTCCGACGCTATGCGTGATGCGGCGGGCACGGGACAGCTTTTCGAGTGCGTGCATGTGCCGGGGCTCACGGACATTCGCAAGGGCGTCAACGGCTTTGCCATTGCCGATCTGAACCGCGACGGGTTTCCCGACTTGATCGTCACCGCGTCGCCGCCGGTGTCGTTGCCGGGAGTCGCGGGCGCGACCACGGGCAATGTCGATCGCGTCTCCCGCCGCACGGCGGTCGATCAACTGCTCGTGCTCATCCACGAGGGCGGGTTCCGCTTTCGCGAGCATCGCATCGAGATTCGCGACTCAGAGCTCACGCAGGAAAACTTCGCTGGCCGCGCCCAGGTGCCGAATCTGGCGGATTTCAATGGCGACGGCTTCCTCGACATTTTCATCACGCGTCATTCGCCGGTGAGCGCGGGCCAGAATCGCGGCAACCTGCCGCTGCTCGGCAACACCTTCCTGCTCAGCGACGGCGCGTGGGATCGCTTCGTGGATGTCTCCGCGAAGATGGGCACGCGCAACGAACAGGCCTACAACCGCCAGTCCTCCATCGGCGACGTGAACGGCGACGGCTGGCTCGACCTCGCCATCGGCTGCGACAACATCGGCAACGCCATGGGCGGCGTGCCGCACAGCCGGCTCTTCATCTTCAAACCCAACGGCGCGAAGTTCGAAGACGGCCAGTTTGAAGACCTAGGCGGAATGGACTTCATCCCCGACTTTGGCGGCTTTTATCACGACAGCGCCAAAGACAAAGCCGGGCCGAACCTCGCGCTGCGCGACGTGGATGGCGATGGCGACCTCGATTTGCTCCAGTCCTGCCACATCGACCTGCGCGAGCCGCTGCTGCCCTACTCGCCGGGCGAATACCGCCAGGGGGTCTTCTGTTGGAAAAACCTATTTCGCGAGACCGGTGAGAATCGTTTCGAGAAAGTCACCGGCAACGGCCTCGCCGTCGAGGCGCGGCTGAAATACGACCGCGAAAAGCAAGTCTATGTGCCGCAGGGCAAGGCACCCGGCCTGCCGTATCTCTTCTTCGCCGATGTGGACAACGACGGCCTCCAGGATGCGCTCGCCACCGGCCCCAGCGACATGGGCTGGTCGCCGCGCTGCGAGGATGTGGGCGGGCGCTATTGGAAGAACCTCGGCGGCTTCCGTTTCGAGGAGCGCACCGACGCTACCGGACTTGCCGCGCTGAACTGGAGCTACCGCCAGTGGCATGAGTTCTTTGCGCAGCCCATGTCCGAACGGCACCACCAGTGGCGACCGCTCAGCGGCACGAAGAGCCAGCCCGGCGTCCCCTCGCAGCATCCGCTGGAAAACCGGCCCTACTACGCCGACGGCATCTTTGGCGACTTCAACAACGACGGCTGGCTCGACCTCATCGCCCTCGATCGCCGCGAGAACCCGTATCTGCAAACGCGCGCCATGCTCTGGATGAATCGCGGCGACGGCACCTTTGAGGTGAAACCCACCGAATTCAGCGGCCTCGACAGCGGCGGCATCTCCGGCGAAGCCTCCGACCTGAACGGCGACGGCCTCCTCGATCTGTTTATCGCCGCCGACCCCGACAACACCGGCGTGGCCCTCGACATCGCCCGCTACGACAGCAAGGTCTATTGGAACACCGGCGAGCACGGCGCCAAAGCCAACCACTGGCTCCACCTCACCTACACCGGCATCAAGGACGCCGAACTCATCGGCGCACGAGTCGAACTCACCGCCGACGGCAAGAAACAGCATCGCTGGATCCACAGCAATCACAGCTACAAGAGCGGCGGCCAGCTCGACGCCCACTTCGGCCTCGGCAAAGCCACCAGCGCCGAGGTGAAAGTGACGTTGCTCAACGGGAAGACGAAGTCCTTCTCCGGCATCACGGCGGACAAGAGCCACGAACTGAACCTCTCCAAGCCATGACTCCCAAACTCCACCACTCCATCCTCTGCGCTCTCAGTGTCCTCTGCGGTGCAAGCCTCCACGCCTCCGAGCCCTACCGCGCCTCCTACTACAAAGACGGCGAGATCCACGTCAACGTCCTCGGCCAGCCGGAGGGCAAAGCGATCACCACCGGCCATTGGGATTTCAAGCCCTCATGGTCGGTCACGGGCGATCACCTCGTCTTTTTCCGCCGACTCAAGAACGACCCGGTGGTGAGCAACTGGATCACCCAGCTCTGCATCATCAATGCGGACGGCACGGGCTTTCACCCGCTCTCCGACGGCACCTTCACCGACTTCAATCCCACCTGGACCCGTGACGGCACGAACACGCCCGTCTGGAATCGCAAGAAGGGCGAGAAAGGCGGCTACCAGATCATGGCGGGCAAGATCGGCGGCAAGCCGGGCGAGGAAATCGCGCTCACCGGAACGGACACCCACGCCTGGGTCCATTCCGCTGTGAAGGATGGCCGGCTCTTCGTCTCCGCGATTCCGCCGAAGCTCGGTTACGGCCATTTCCTGATGAAACCGAACCCCGGCGGCCAGCCGACCTTTGAGCGAGTTACCTGCGAACTCGCTAAAACCGGCAGCCTTGACCGCCTGAGCATCTCGCCCGACGAGACGAAAATCTGCTTCGACCACCACCCCGGCAAGGAAAACCCCATGCCCGGTCGCACGCTCTACGTCGCCGACTTCGACGTGAAGGCCCGCACCATCACCAACGCCAAACCCTTCGCGAATGAAGAGCGCCAGAAGGTGTGGTTCGACTACCCGCGCTGGACCAAGGACGGCAACGCCATCGTTTATATGGCCGGTGGCAAGCTCTTCCTCCACACCCTCGCCGACGGCAGCACCAAACAAGTCTCCACTGATCCGAAGGCCGACTACCGCTACCCACACGGTGAGGCGACTCCGAATTGAAATGTGGCTTGGGCTTCAGCCCAACCCTTCCCAGATTCGCCTAAAGCCGAAACCACTTTCCTCCAATCATCTTCATGAAACCCATCCTCGCCCTCATCCTCCTTTCGTCATTCGCCTGCCTCAATGTGGCTTGGGCTTCAGCCCAAGACGATGCGGCTAAAGCCGCAACTACTTTGCCGAACATCCTCCTCTTCCTCGCCGACGACCTCGGGTATGCCGACATCGGCGTGAACGGCTGCCAGGACATCCCCACGCCGAACATCGACAGCATCGCGAAGAACGGCGTGCGTTTCACCGACGGCTACGCGACGCATCCCGTCTGCTCGCCGTCGCGGGCTGGGCTGATGAGCGGGATGTATCAGCATCGCTTCGGCTTCGAGCACAACTCGGGGCCGGAACGCTACGCCTCGCCGGATTTCGGCATGCCGCGCGAGGTTCCCACCCTCGCCGAGAAGCTCAAAGGGGCCGGTTACGCCACCGGCATGGTCGGCAAGTGGCATATCGGCTTCAAAGAGGGTCTGCGTCCGCATGAAAGAGGGTTCGATTACTATTACGGCTTCCTCAGCGGCGCGCGCAGCTTCTATCCCGACAGCCCGCGCGAGACTGATCCCATCATCCGCAACGGCGTCCCGGTGACCGACGAGAAGGATTACCTCACCGACGCCTTCGCGCGTGAGTCGGCCGACTTCATCGCGCGCTCGAAGGACCAGCCCTGGTTCCTGTATCTTGCCTTCAACGCCGTCCACTCGCCGCTGGAGGCCACCGAGGCTTACGAGGCCCGTTTTCCCCACATCACCGACAAGAAACGCAAGACCTATGCTGGCATGTTGAGCGCGCTCGACGACGCCGTGGGCCGCGTGATGGCGAAAGTGCGCGAACTCGGTCAGGAGGAAAACACGCTGGTCATGTTCTACAGCGACAACGGCGGCCCCACCGCCGAGACCAGCAGCCGCAACGACCCGCTGCGCGGTTTCAAAGGTCAGATGTATGAAGGCGGCATTCGCGTGCCCTTCGTCATGCAGTGGAAAGGCACCATCCCCGCTGGACAGACCTATCGCGAGATGATCATGGGCTTCGACTACCACGCCACCGCGCTCGCCGCCGCCGGTGTCGAAGTGTCGCAGGATAAGCCCATCGATGGCATCAACCTCTGGCCTTACCTTCTCGGCGAAAAGACCACCGCGCCGCACGAGTTCCTCTGCTGGCGGGCCGGAGCCCAGCGCGCCATTCGCTTGGGCGATTGGAAACTGGTGCAGACGCCGCGCGAAAGCACCGCGCAGCTCTTCAACCTCAAAACCGACCTTGGCGAAACGACCGACCTCGCCGCGAAGGAACACGCCAAACTGGCCGAGCTGACCGCCCGGTTCGCCGAATGGGAAGGCGGCACGATTCCCGCCAAATGGATCCGCCAGGACCCGCGCAACGCCGAGCCGGGCGGAGAGCTGAAGTCCGGTCCGGGCGGAGGCCCCATGCGCCGACCCGCCAATCCCGCCACGCCGGGTTCCCGGGTCGACGAGGCCTTCAAAACGGCTGATGCGAACAACGACGGCCAACTGACCCGCGAGGAGTATCCGCAAAAGGAAGTCTTCGACGCCGTGGACACGAACCAAGACGGCCACGCCACCCTGGAGGAGGTGCGGGCCTACTACCAGAAGCGCCGCAGTGCCACTACGACTCCGCGGCCATGATCTCCCGTCCGCCAAGCCGGCACACTCGCGATCTTCTGGGAACTTTTCCCCGTAAGCGCGTTAACCGGCCCCGCCGAATTGTGCACCTGAATCGCCAAGGTTTCCTTCCGCATCCCGTTTTACAACAATTACAACTAAGCCCGATCGCGTGAGAGGCAGCCCAGGCGCTGGAAGCGGTCGCGCATGAGGACGATCTCCTCGCGGAGGGGGGCGGCACTCTCGCCGTATTCGACGAGGACGCGGACTTTTCCGGCCACGATGTGCAGTTTCAGGACGCGGAAGAGGGGCTCGTGTTTCGTCCGGAAGAAGCAGTGCAGGGGCACCTCGCGGTGCGGGGCGTTCCAAAGAAGCTGTGCCGGTGGGAAATCGGGTATGGTGCCGAGGGCGGCGAGGATTTCCCGGACGAGGGCGGCTCCATGGCGACGCGCGAGTCGGGCGGCGGCGGTGCGGTTGCGGAGCTGCTCGATGTAGGCGGTGACGGGGTTGCGGCGCGCCTCGACCATTTCATCGATCAGCTCGCGGGCATGCATCGCCATGGCGGCGTGGAATTGCTCGCGCGAGAGTTCCCCGCTCTCGTAGCGGCGGAATAGTTCCGGCGGCGTGGGCAGCGGCTGGAAGTTCAATGATCTATCGGTCGGGGTCCGAATGGGACTCGCGAGGCGGCGGCGGGGCGCGACGCGATCAGAAGCGGACGAGTCCTTTTTCGAAGACGAACCAATCCACGGGCAATCCCGCGAGCGGCTCGCGCATCTGGTCGAGTTCGGCGGCGGCGCCGTGGATTTCGAGCCGGACGAGATCGGCCAGGGCGAGGCCCTCTTTCAGCAGGTCATCGACATTGCCGAGATGGGCCAGGGCGCCGGCGGCGCCGACATAGGCCTCGCGGCAGTGGACCCGCTCGCCATCGAGGGTGAAATCGTAGTAGAGGCAGGCATCCTCGGTGGCGGTGCGGGCGACGAAGCGATCAATGAGGGCGCGGAAGGCCTCGAGCTTGCCGGGGTGGACCTGAAAGTAGGGATGGAGGCTGACGACGGTCTCGGGATGATGCGGGATGGGGGCGTTCATGGCCGGGAGCGTAGCGCAATCCCCCGGCGGTGGCCAGTCTGGTTGAGTGCTATCAGGGCCGGAGCGGGAGCGGGAGCAGGGTGGGCGGAAACTCGCACTCGGTGGCGACATCGACCGGAACCTCGAGGACGAAGTCCACGGGGCCGGATCGGGCGCCGGTTTCCGCCAGGCTCAGCCAGGCGAGAAGATCCGGCGGCACGGGGACGCGATGATGATCGATGTGAAGGGTGGCGCTGGTGGCGTGGTGACGGTCGAGGCGCACGGGGGTGTCCCGGCGCAGCCGACGGGCCAGGCATTGGCTGAGGCAGTTGGCGGTGGTGGTGTCGCACATGCCGCTATCGTAGGCATCGAGCATGGTGTCGATGTCCTCGGCGGTGACGCGACAGGCGAGGGCGCGGGTTTGGGCGCCTCCTGCGGGGCGGTGCATGTTGAGGGTGGTGGGTTTTCCAAGCCACCCGCGCGACCCAAAGGCGGGGCGGCGTCAGGCGGCCTGGGGGGTTTCCTGCATCGCGGAACGCTCCCGGTATTGGGTGGGAGACATGCCGACGTATTTGAGAAAGCTGCGGTTGAACTGGCTGAGCGACTGATAGCCCACATCGTAGGCCACCTCGGTGACGCGGGCGTGGGGGATGAGCAGTTTGCGTTTGGCGCGCTCGATGCGGCGACGGTTCACGTACTCGGTCAGGGTCATGCCGGTGGCCTGCTTGAAGATCTTGCAGAAGTAGTAGGGGCTGACGCAGACGTGGGCGGCGACCTCGTCGAGGGTGATGCGATCCTCGAGATGGGCGTTGATGTACTGCTTGGCAGAGATGACGACCGGTGGCTCCGAGTTGGTGTCTTCGATCATGAGACGGTTCAGCGACTCGGAGAGTTGCAGGGCGAAGACGCCGATGAGGGTGACCATGCCCTGGTAGCGGTCGGGCGGGATGACGAGGGTGGAAAAGAAGGAGTCGCGCAGTTTCTCGATGCGGTTTTCCGAGAATCCCGATTCGCGCAGGGCGTCGGCGAGGGCGTGGAAGTCCTTTTCCGAGGGCTTGGCCTCGAAGACCTGGCCGGTGGAGAGAAAGGCGATGGTGCGTCCGCCGGCGCGCACCGGGATGGCGGTTTCTTTCAAGCCGGCGAAGCAGCGGGTGGTGTGGGCCTGCTCCTCGGAGCGGGCGGTCAGGCACTGGTCGGCGTTGAGGCAGTGCTGGCAGGGTTTGCGGCCGCTGTTGAGTTCCTGGCAGAAGGGATTGCGAAAGGTGTCGCGCGGCGCGTCGTCGGAAGTCTGGTCGGCATTCTTCAGCAGCAGGGGCAGGCCGGTGGCGGTTTCAAAGGCATTGCGGTAGACTTTGAACAAGTCGGAGTTGAGCAGACGCAGGTAGAGGTTGGTCTTGGGTTGGCTGGACATGGCGTGTGACGGATGATGGTTGGAAACGATGGGTGTCGATTGACGGCACCACCATGAACTCCGCGCATGGATTGCGAAATTGGCCGCGTATCCGATTGGATGGGAGGGGAATCGCGTACGGCCGGTACGCGATTCGCGTACGAGGGGTTGCGGTGGCCGGGCGGGCGGTGCCTAACCCATCTCGCCGGTCTCGACCCAGCGCACGGCCTGGTGAACCAGTTCGGTGGCGTCGCGAAGCCCGAGTTTCTCTTTGATGTGGGCGCGGTGGGCGTCGATGGTTCGCACGCTGACGCCGAGTTTTCCGGCGATCTCGCGGGTGCCGTGGCCTTGGCCGAGGAGCTGGAAGACCTCCAGTTCCCGATCACTGAGCCGGTCCACCGGGGTGCCGCCCCTTTCGCCGCCGGCGAAAAGCTCGACGACACGCGCCTCCATTTTCTCGCTGAGAAAGACGCCGCCTGACATGACGCGTCGGATGGCCTGGATGAGCTTGTCGGGCGCCTCCTCTTTCATGACGTAGCCGCGTCCGCCGGCGCGGAGGACGCGCTCGGCGTAGAGTTCCTCGTCGTGCATGGAGATGGCGAGGCAGAGTACGCCGTCAAAGGTGGCGCGGATGTCCTTGATCAGTTCGAGCCCGGAGCGATCCGGGAGCGTCATGTCCACCAGGGCGAGGTCGGGTTTTTCTTTCTCGAGATAGGCCAATGCCTCGCGGGCGGTGCCGGCCTCCTGGCTGACGCGGAGATCGGGCTCGGCCTCGACGAGGCGGGCGAGGCCGAAGCGCATGATGGGGTGGTCATCGACGATGAGGATGCGCTTGGGGGCGGGGTCACTCATTGTGGTGGGGCGCGGTGCAGGTGATGGAGGTTCCCCGACCGGGGGAGGAGTGGATATCGAGTTCGCCGTCAAGGATGCCGGCGCGATGATTCATGGTGAGCAGGCCGAGTCCGCAGGATTTGGCGGCGGCCTCGGGGGGGAGGCCCCGCCCGTCATCGGAGATCCTCAGACGCAGGTGGCCGGGGATGAGATCGAGGTGGATATCGATGGCGGTGGCGTCGCTGTGTTTCACGGCGTTGGCGGTGGCTTCCTGGGCGATGCGGTAGAGCTGCACGGCGGTGCGTTCGTCCTCGATGAAAACGGGGTCCGGACAGTGAAAGCGGCAGGGCACGCCGAAAACCTTGCGGGTGCGCGAGGCCAGCTCCTCGATGGCGCTGGTGAGCCCCTCGCGCTGGATCACGGCGGGGGCGAGTCCGCGGGAGATCTCCCGGGCCCGGACATTGGCGCTGGAGAGCATTTCGCCGATCTGATCGAGGGCGTCGGCGGTGGCGGCGTCGCCGTCGGCGGCGAGTTTTTGTCTCAACACCTTCGCCAGGCAACCGATGCTGGCCAGCTGCTGACAAAGGTCGTCGTGGAGATCCTGCCCGATGCGCCGCTGCTCTTTCTCGCTGATCTGCACGATCTCGTTCTCGAGTTCCTTCTGACGGGTGATGTCGTTGGCGCAGATGATGGCCCGGATGGCGGCGGGATTTTTCCCGGAGTCGCCGGCATCGGTGAGGGAGGCGCGGATGGCGACGCTGACGGACTCGCCCGAGCGGCGGACGCAGTGGAGGGAGGACTCGTAGTGTCCCAGAGAGGCGAGCGCGGGGAGGACGCGTTCCGAGTAGCGGCGGAGGTCGTCGGCGGGGCAGAGCGTGGCGACCGGCTGGCCGATGATCTCGTCCTCGGTCCAACCGAAAATGAGTTCCGCTCCTCGATTCCAGGTCTCGATGTTCTGGTCGGGGCCGACGGTAAAAACCGCCTCGTGGAGGCTGGCGAGGATGCGGGCTTTCTCGGCCAGGGCCTCCTCGGCCTTCTTGCGCTCGGTGATGTCGGCGATCATCCCGAGGGTGAGGCGTTCGCCATCGATCTCCACCGGGGTGAGACCGATCTCGACGGGAAATTCCGTGCCGTCCCCGCGCTGGGCGTAGAGGTCGCGCCCGATACCCATGGGGCGTTGTTCCGGGCTCTGATGATAGCTGTCGCGCAGGGCGCCGTGGCCCTTGCGGTAGCGGGACGGCATCAATTGCTCGACCCGGAGGGCGGCCATTTCCGCATCGGAGTAGCCGAACAACTCCCGAGCCTTCTGATTGGCGAAGACGATGCGGCCTTGGGCATCGGCCATGAGGATACCGTTGGGGGCCGCCTCCACAGCCAGGCGAAAGCGGCGCGTGCCCGCGCTCTGCTCGGCGGCGAGACGGTCCTCCAACTCGTGGATCCGCTTGAGCAGGGGCTCCTGTTTGGTGGCGTCGGTGTCGGACATGGGGGTGGGCGGAGAGGGCCATTTTTCCGCGATCTTTCCCCCGCTGGCAAGGACG
This sequence comes from uncultured Verrucomicrobiales bacterium, assembly GCA_964439145.1. Taxonomy (GTDB): domain Bacteria; phylum Verrucomicrobiota; class Verrucomicrobiia; order Verrucomicrobiales; family DEV007; genus JAEUHH01. The sequence continues at coordinate 45,679 of CAYTNL010000022.1, read as the reverse complement.
CAAAACATGGCGTGGGAAAGTCAGGATTGGCGGAGCGGACGCTTGTCAGCTATGGTGAAGTGTCGTCAGATGAAAACAAGAGCGATCCTCCCCCTGATCGCGGGTTTCCTTTTGGCCGCGGGTTGCGCGAGCGGCCCCAAGCCGATTCCCGAGGTGATAGTCGTGGCGCCGAACACGGAGGTGGGGGCGGTGGATTTCCGCAAGGATATCGCCCCGCTGCTGGAGCGCAATTGTGTCTCCTGCCACTACGACTACGCGCCGCTCACCGCGCTGAGTTTCCAGAAGCGGGAGTCGATGCTGGCGTCCGCGACCGGCGGACGACCGGTGCTGGTGCCCGGCGACGCGAGTCACAGCACCCTGTTTCTCGTCACGGTACTCCCGGATTACTTCATCGAGGCCATGCCGGCGGCGGGCCATCAACTGGACAAGACCAGCACCGACAAGCTCTACCATTGGATCGAGGCCGGCGCGCCGTGGCCGGAAGGGCTGGTGCTGCAGCCCGAGGCGGAGGGCTGACTGCTTTCTCTCTTCATTCAGGAACCGAAACCCCAGCCAGAGTCAGACATGAACCAGACGATTCACCGCATCCTCACGCCGCTCGATATCTCGGAATTCGCGATCGCGGCCGCGCGTCGCGGAGGCGAGATCGCCTCGCGACATGGCGCCGACATCACCGGTCTGCTGGTGCTCGACTCGCCCGGCATCCGATCCAGCATCGCCCCGGCGGATGTGAGTCACTGGCCCCTGGTGCAGGAGACGATGCTGCGTGCCACCGCCGACGCGCGGGAGCGCATCGCCGAGGTGAGGCGTCGCTTCGTCGATCAGTGCGAGGCGCGCGGGCTCACGCATCGTGAGAGCGAGTTGGAAGGCGTGCCCGCCGACAAGATACTGGAGGCCTCTGTCCTCTATGATCTCGTGGTGATGGGCCTGCGCACCTACTTTCATTTCGAGACCCAGGAGGGACCGGGGGATTCTCTGGCCAAAGTGTTGGGACGCACAGTGACGCCGGTGCTGGCGGTGCCGGAGAATGACGACGCCGAGCCGTTTCGCCGCGCGGTGGTGACCTGGGACGGGAGTTTCAGCTCCGGTCGCGCCTTCCGTGATTTCATCGCCTTCGCCGCGCCCTACGATCTGGAGATCACGGTGCTCACCGCGGGGGTGGACTCCGAGCAATGCGAGATGCTCCTGGGTGAGGCCGCCGCTTTTCTGAACGCGCGAAAGATCGACAAGTTCCAACTCGTGCATGCCGAGACGACCTCGGTCGAGGAAGTGCACGACTCCTATCTCCAGGAAGCCGACCTCGTGGTGGCGGGCATCCATTCACGCCAGTTCTTCAAGGATCTGTTCGTGGGCAGTTTCACCAACCACCTCATCGACGCCGGGGACAAGGCGCTCTTTCTTTCCCATTGATCCGCATCCTTCCGGTTGACGGACTTTCCTCCCATCCTCCTCCAAATCAGCAAAACCAAAACACCAACCAGCCAGACGACATGAGCAAAGACACCATCACCGAGACTGTCGAGTATCCGATCACCGTCACCGCGCGCCACATGGATCTGACCGATTCCATGCGTGAATACGCGGAGAAAAAAGTGCGCCGCATGCACTTCGGTTACCCCCGGATCATCGAGGTCAAGGTGATCCTCGATGCCCAGCCCCACGGGCACGTGGCCGAGATCGTGGTTTTCGCGGCCGACAACGTGACCATCGAGGCTGACACCGAGACGGCGAACCTCTACGAGGCCATCGACCTGACGATGGAAAAGATCGAGCGCCAGATGCGGAAGGAAAAGACCCGCATGCTGAAGCAGCACGGACATTGATCCCCCCATGCCGCGGAAACCAGAGAATGAGGAATCATCCGGGCCGACGAAGCTGCCTCTCAAGGCCCGTTTCGTCTGGCTCTGGCACCCGCATTTCTGGCTGACTTTGATGCTGGTCGTCCTGCTCCTGTTTCTGCTGATGCGCTTCGCCAAATAATAGAAAATATCACCATGGACACCGAGACACTCGACAGCTTCCGCGCCCGGCTGGAGGCGCAGCGGGAATCCCTGCTCAACGCCCACGGAGAGCACGAGCGAGACCTGCGGGAGAACCACGCCAGCGCGGACATTGCCGGTCCTGATCGCGCCTCCGAGCTCGACGAGGCGGCGGTGGAGTCGAGGATACTCGAAAGCGAGGAACTGCTGATGGGCAAGGTGCTCCACGCCCTATCCCGCATTGAGGACGGGACCTACGGACTCTGCGAGGCCTGCGGCGCGGACATTCCCATTGCCCGGCTCGACGCGAAACCCAGCGTGTCGCTGTGCGTCGATTGCCAGGAGCGTAAAGAAGAGCGGGTCGGTTAGTCCCACGGCAGCGCCAACCCGAGTCGCTGGACTTCGGCGTGGGTGGTGAGTCCCGATTCGATCTTCGCGGTGGCGTCACGCCAGAGACCGGTGTGCCCCGCGGCGTCGAGGTGATCCCGCAGGGTGTCCTCGTCGGCGCCTGAGAGCAGCATCTCGTAGTCGGCCTGGTCGAGATGCCAGACTTCGAAGAGACCGGTGCGCCCGCGGAAGCCGGAACCGTCGCAGGCATCGCAGCCGACCGCTTTCCAGGTCCGCTTCGGCGGGACGAGGCGCTCGCGTTCGAACCACTCCCGCTCCGTGGCCGGCAGTTCGCATTCTTCCCGGCATTCGGGACAGAGAGTGCGGACGAGCCGCTGGTTGACGACCACCCCGAGGGCGGTGGCGATCTGGTGGTCGGCGAGTCCAAAATTCCGCAGGGCGGTGACGGCGCTGACGGCGTCCCGGGAATGCAGGGTGGTGAGGATGACGTGTCCGGCGATGGCGGCGGACGCGGCGGCGTGGGCGGACTGGGGCTCCCGCAGTTCGCCGATCATGGCGTGGTCGGGATCGAGCCTGAGGATGGTGCGCAGCCCCTCGGCGAAATCGAGCCCGTGACGGAGATCGACCTGGATCTGGTTGATACCGTCGATCTCGTACTCGACGGGGTCCTCGATGGAAACGATGTGGCGGTTGTCCGAGGCGAGTTCGTGGAGTAGAGCGTAGAGGGTGGTCGTTTTCCCGCTGGCGGTGGGTCCGGAGACGAGAAACATGCCGTTGAGCGTGCGCAGCCAGTGATGGATGCGATCAAGCCCACTCTCGCTGAGGCCGAGGCTGGTGACGCGATGGTCGAATCGGGTGGGATCGAGGAGACGGATGGCCAGCTTCGGGCCGCTCAGGCAGGGAGCGAGGGTGATGCGGGCGTCGATGACGAGATCGGCTCCCAGCTCCAGCTTGCGCCGGGCGCCGAGAGGAGTGAAGGCGGTGCCGGGCTCGATCCCGGCGGCGGTTTTGAACTGATTGACGAGGCGGTGCCCGTCCTCGGCGCTCAGGCCGAGATGGGGCGAGAGGAGACCATCGATCCGCAGGCGCACCTGGTAGCCGTTGCGCAACGGGTCGAGATGAATGTCGGTGGCGCGGCGGGCGAGAGCGTCCCTCACCAGTCTCAGGTGGGCGCCGGGGTCGTGGGCGGAGTATACCGATTCGGTGGGCATGGCGGGGGACATAGTATACCGAACTCGCCGGATTATCGGCCCAAGTTCGACGCGGAGGAAGTCCCGCATCGCGGCGAGGCGGCGTTTCTCAGGCCGACATGGGCAGCGAGCGCCCGACCGCCCACTCGATGACGGCGTCGCCGATGAGGCGTGCGGAGTTGAAAGGATCCAGCCTGCTGACGTTGATGGTCAGATGGTAGGCGGCACTGTCATTGATGTCGCGGGCGAGGTGTCGCTCCACGTAGCGGGCGCGAGCCTGGTCCAGCGCCTGGAGGTAGTCGGTCGCCTTTTCCAGGTCGAGGTCGTGCTCCGCGGCGATGGAGCGGGCCCGGCGGGCCGCGTCCCCCACGAGCCGCACGTGAAAGGTGTTGGGATGGTCCTGGGTGAGGTAGTTCGCGCCGCGCCCGAGAACGATCACGTTGCCGAGCCGGCACAGCCCGCGGATGGCGTCCGCCGAGTGCTGGAAAAGGCTCCAGTCCTGGGGGGGGAGCCCGCTCATTTCGTGGACAACCTCGTGCGGGCTGTTGTCGGTGAATCCGGGAGCGAGGCAGGGACGGCGGGCCGGGAGCAGGTTCCTTTCCTCGATTACCCGGGCCAGCAGGCTCTGATCGAAGAGAGCCCAACCATGCTCGGCGGATTCGTCGAACTGGTCGAGGTAATCCATGAGGTGGGCGCCCACCTCGAGGCCGCGGGTGCCGGCCTGGCGTGAGATCGTGATCGACGGGCGACCATGTGCCAACTCATTTCCAGAACCCGGGTGGTTCTCCGCGAGGTGGCAACGGAGAAAATTCTCCATGCGTTTGATCAGCTGTTTTCGCGGGTTCATGAATCCCACCCGACTTCTCGGTGTGTCGCCATCAGGATGCACCCGAAAGCGCGATCCGGCATCGCATGCCTTGCGCAAACGAGTGCAATGATTGCGCGATCACGCCTCCGTGGCCCGTCACCCGCCGGTCCTGTGCGATGCCGCCGGAGCTATCACTCCCCGGCCTCCGGCTCGGTCGCGACGACTTCCGGCCCGGGGAGTTCGACACGGTATTTGACCCCACTGCGGTGGCGTCCATCCTCGTTGGGCAGGGCGATACGCAGCCGGGCGGTACCGCTGGAGGGGTCGATGACCGGGCTGATGAACTCCACGGTGCCGCTGCCCGTGACGTGACGGTCGATCGCGGTGACGGCCACCGTCTGGCCTGTCTGGAGTTGATCGACGCGACGATGATCGATGTGCACGACGAGTTCCAGTTGATCCAGCTTCACCAGATTGATCACGGGACCTTCGCTGGGTGAAAAGCTGGCGGCTTTCTCGTGATGCACCCGTGCCACGATGCCGTCGAAGGGCGCGCGCAGCGTGCGTTGCTCGATCTGGGCCTCGATCTGCTGGGCCTCCAATTGATGCTGGGCGACGGCTTCGTGGGCCAGTTGGAGATCGGCCTGGGCGATCTCGTGCTCGGCCTTGGCGCGCGCCAGCTCGTCAGCGTTGGCGTTCTGGCTGGCGGCGAGTTTCTGCAACTGATCCAGTCGCTGGCGGCGCATCTCGACCGTGGCCGTGGCCGACTGGATGCCGGCCGGGCTCTCCGCGCGCATCCGGGCAATGGCCAGTTGGCTTTCCAACACCCGGCAATCCAACTGCGCCAGCATCTGGCCCTCGGTCACCCGGGCGCCCTCCTCCACCTCGAGGGCGCGGATGACGCCGCTCTCGGGAAAGGAGAGATCGATCCGTTCCTGTGGTTCCGTCACGCCGATGACGCCGCCGCTCTCTTCGGCGGACAGTGTCGCGGGTAGCATGACCAGGGATAGCAGGGAACTGAGGAGGAGATTGGGCGGATTCATGGAGTCGTGAACAGGGTTGGGACAGGAAAAAATACTCAGAGTCGGCGCTTGGTTTCCGAGAGCCAGTCGTCATGACGCAGCAGCGAATGGCGCGTCTCGTAGCGGGCCTTTTCGGCGCGGGCCTGGGATTGGTGAAAGCGATCCAGCCAGCGGGCGGCCGCCTTTTCCGGCAGTTCGCCGTCGTCGTTCGCGTCGGTGTGGGCGGCGAGTTGCCCGGCCTCGGCGGGAGCGTAGTGGCGGAGCACGAAGTCGTCGGCGGAGAGGAAGAGCTGCGAGGATCCCGGCTGTCCCTGGCGCGCGGCGCGGCCGGTGAGCTGGAGATCGATGCGGCGTGATTCCTCGATCTCCAGAGCAATGACGTGGAGTCCACCGAGTTCCGCCACGCCATCGCCGAGATCGATGTGGGTGCCGCGTCCCGCCATGTTGGTGGCGATGGTGACGGCGCCTCGCTGACCGGCCTCGGCCACTGTGGCGGCCTCCTCCGCGTCCTGGCGGGCGTTGAGCAGGCGGTGTGGTATGCCCGACGCCTCGAGCAGGGCGGAAAGCTTCTCGCTGTTGCCGATGGTGCGGGCTCCCACGAGCACCGGCTGGCCTTTGGTCCGGCGGGCGGAGATGTCGCGCACCACGGCCCAGAGTTTCGCCTGCTCCGAGGTGAACACCCGCGCCGGCAGCGTCACCGCGCGGCTGGGCTTGTTCCGGGGGATGGGGACCACCGGCAGACGGAAGACTTCCCAGAATTCGCCCGCCGAGACCTCCGCCGTGCCCGTCATGCCGGCGACATTCTCGTAGAGACGATAGAAACGCTGGCGGGAAATGCCGGCGGCGGATTGGGACTCGGCGTTGATGACCAGATCCTCCTTCGCCTCGACCGCCTGGTGGAGTCCGTCTTTCCATGAACTCTCCGGCCGGGCGCGTCCGGTGAACTCGTCGACGATGACGACCTTCCCGTCCTGCACCACGTAGGTGACATCCCGCGTCAGCCGCAGTAGGGCGCGGAGCGCGTTCTCCACATAGCGTTGCCAGGGGCGGCGCAGCACTGCCCATGGCACCGGGAATTCACCCGAGGCGATGCGTTGGCGACCCTCGTCGGTGAGGCGGATGGCCTGACCACCCGGCTCGACTGTATAGTCGGTATCGGTCTCCAGAGACTCGGCCACCTTACGGGCGACCAGAAAAGCCTCGGGGTGAGGGTGAGGGCCGTCCTGCTTGGTGCTGATGACCAGCGGTGTGGTGGCTTCGTCGATGAGAATGCTGTCCACCTCGTCGATGATGGCGAAGGCCAGCTCGCGTTGCGTGAGGCTGGCGCGCTCCGGGGGCGGTTGGTTGAGGGCCAGGGCGGCGAAGCGCTCGCCGATCCTCGGCTTGGGAGCCTTGAACCGCTCCAACTGGTCTCGCAGATAGTCGAAGCCAAACTCCGAACCTGTGCCGAAAGTGACGTCGGCGGCGTAGGCAGCGCGCTTGGCCGCGCCGGGCACGCGCTCGGGAAGCAGGGCGGAGGTGAGGCCCAGAAAGGCGAGCAACTCCCGGGAAAACGCCTGGTCGCGCTCGGCGAGGTAGGCGTTGGCGGTGGCGACGTGGACGCCGCGCCCGGCGAGTCCCCAGGCGTAGGCGACGAGCGATTGGACCAGGGTCTTCCCCTCGCCCGTGGCCATTTCCGCCACTGCGCCGCGGCTCATTGCGAGGCCGGCCAGGATCTGGACATCGTAGTGAAACAAGCCCAGGGTGCGGCGCGAGGCCTCGCGCACGAGAGCGAAAGCCGGGGCGATGACCTCCGCGAGCGGGCGACCGGCTAGGATTTCATCCCTGAGCTGTCGGCTTCGCGCCGAGATCGTCGCCGAATCCAGACGCGCTATTTCCGGTGCCAAGGTGTTGATTTCGTCGAGTTTGGCGCGGTCGTTCCAGTGGCCGATGACGGATTTTTTCTCCCGCGACGATGTGGTGAGCATTCCCGGCAGGAGCTTGCGTCCGGCCTCGTGACCCATCCAATGCAGGTAGCCCTCGACCGCGTACTGGCGGCGCAGGGTGGACCAGCGGCTGGATCGATCTGTCGTTTCGAGGGACATCAGTGGGTGGGAGAGCGGGGAAACCAAACAGGGTCAGGTGGCGGACCTGACCCTGTTGAGTCGCGCCCGGCGGGTGAGCGGGCGAAAAGCGATGGGGCAGGGCGGTGGTCCGGCTTACTTCTGGAGTTCGTAGTTGCGCACGGCCCGGTCGGAGACTTCCTGTTTCACCAGTTGCACGAGAGGCAGGGACTGTTCGTCCTCGATGCGTCGGACGCCGATTCCCTCCTCCTGAAGCAGGGTGCCTTTGGCGCGGTCGAGGTTGGTAAGGGCGGAGTTGTAGACGACGAGGGCCTGGAGGAATTCCTCGCGGGCGAAGGCGCGGCGTTCCTGGGCATCGAGCAGTTTCTCCAGGTACAGGCTGGTGCCGGATTCGGCGGACTCGACGTCGCGGCGGTCGCGGAGCATCTTGAGCTCCTGATCGGCGGCGTTGGCGGCTTCCCACTTGGCGCGGGCGTCGGGCCAGGCGGTGGTCACCTCGCGGTGGGCGATCTGGACTTCCAGCAGCACGGTCTCCATGGTGGAACGTAGTTGGTCGGTCTTCTGACGGACCTCGAGTTGGGTGCGGAGATGGCGGGCCTTGGCGGACTTGCGCTCCCAGGGCATGCTGGCCACGAGGCCCGCGCCCCAGGTGGGTTCGCCGTCGTCGTATTGGTCGCCAAAGGCGCCGCTCCAGTCGCCGTCACCCTTGAGTGAGGAGATGCCGACTTCGGCGATGGCGTTGAGGGTGGGAAGTTTCTCGTTTTTGGCCATGTATTCGCGGAGATCGGAGGCGCGGAGGTGGTTTTCGGCCTGCTTGATCTCGGGGCGGAAGGCGAGGGCCTCGGCGACGCTCTGGTCGAACTGCGGCGTCACGGGAGCGGCGATGGGCTGATCGCCGGGGATGACTTCGCCGACCTGCTGCTCGACGAACATGGGGTCGTTGACGAGCGTGCGAAGCCGCGACTCGGCGTTCTTGATCGCCAGCTCGGAGCGGACGAGGTCGGCCTTGCGTGTGGCGAGCGCGGACCGGGCGCGGCTGCGCTGGCTGGCGATGCTGTCGAGATTACCGCGGGAGTCGAGTTCCTTCACCACGCTCTCAGTTTCGGAAACGAGGCGTTTTTTCTCCTGGTAGGCGGCGCGGGCGAGGTAGAGCGACCAGTAGGTTCTGTTGACCTCCATGAGGTGGGTTTCCAACTGGCGGATGAACTCGTCGTACCCGGCCTCGGCGTCGAGTTTGGCGATCTGGATGAGCGTGCGGTTGTATTTCATGCCGCCGCCGCGGAGGAGGGGCTGCATGACGGAGAGCTTGAGCTTGGCGCGACCCTGATCGTCGGGGGTGAAGAACTCCGAGTTGTTGGTGACGGCGGAGAGCTCCTGAGCCAGTGACAATTGGGTGCCGGGCATGAAGCGCTTGCGCACGCCTCCCTCGAAGGTCCAGCCACGCTCCTTGAAGAAGTCGTTCGGATCGCCAGTTTCCAGCAGGGAACCGGTGGGCTCGTGGGTGCGGTCGTAGCGGGATTGGGCGTAGATCTCGGGATCGAATTCGCCCTCGGCCTCGTCGATGGCGGTCTCACGAATCAGCGGCAGGCTGGCGAAGACTTTGATCTGTGAGGAGTGCGCCAGGGCGCGCTGGTAGATCTCGTCGAGACCCATGTGGACCACTTTGCCGGAGGTCGCGAGTACGGGTCGACCGACATCACCCGCCCACCAGCTCTCGGCGGAGAGGGAACCGGACTTGGCGAAAGACCGGGCCACGGGCGAGGCCTGTTCCGGATTGGCGGTGGAGTCGAGGAGAAAGTCCTCCGCCTCGGAGGCAATGTTGGCGTCGCGGCCTTCTTCAGCCTTGGACTTCGGCTCATAGGTGTCCCCGATCAGCGAGGCGGGCAGGCGCACGGCGTGGGGCTCGTTGAGGACACTCAGATCCTCGGGCACCTTGCAACTGCTGAGAGCAAGCCCGATCAGCAGGAGGCAGATGGCCTTTGAACTGTTGTCAAAGGGGAGAACGATGCGGTCAGTTTTCATTGAGAATCCTAAAATAATTATGATTGTGATAATTATAACACCTGAAAAAAAGCTTTCAAATGGTTAATTAACAATTTCTCTGAAAAAATCAGTTACCTGAAGCGCTTTGCAGACCGCCTCGGGAGTTGAACTCGTAGGTGGTGCCGTTCCAGTCGAGGTGGAGGATATTCTTGGAGGCTTCGTAGAGATCGAGTACCTCGGTGGCGGCCCGTTTTCCGGTGACGTTCCAGATGGACAGCTCCTCGCTGTAGTAACTGGCGGTGCTGAAGGTCGGGGCGAAGTAGGTCCGGAAGTTGTAGCCGGTATCGTCGCCGACATTGGGTGTGGACCAGGTCTGCTTCATGACGATGCGGGCCGGTTGCTGGTCGATCTTGTCGGTGACGAAGGTAGCGAGCCAGTTGCCGCCGGTGTCGGCGATCACGCTCTGCTCGGCGATCCTCTCGCCGCGGTCGTTGTAGACTTCGAGCGTGATGGTGGAGCCGGGCTGGGCGAGACCGGAATTCATGTGGGTGCCGAGCACGATCGGGATGCGGCTGTCCTGGAGAAAATCGAACTCGGGATAGAGCCTCATCAACTCGGAGCGGAAAGAACCGCCGATGACGTTCTGGTTTCCATTGGAGAAGAGGAAGTTCTGGTTCAGATCGAATTGGAAGCCCTTCTTCCCGATGGTGATGTCGGTGTCGCGATTGTTTTTCGGTGTCGGGTCGGGTCCGCCGCGTCCATCGTCTTCGATGGTGACGATGTTGAGTTTCTCCCCGTCGGTCAGAATTTCGACGACCACGGTGAAGGTGTCGCCGCCGCCGGGGCGGAGTTCGCCGAGTTCCCAGACCACGGTGTTGCCCCGGAGGCGTCCGCCGTCGCTGGCGCTGACGAATTTCACGCCGGGAGGCAGGGTGTCGCGAATGACGACGCCCGAGGCGACCTGATTGCCGACATTGTCAAAGCTGATGCGGTAGGTGACAAGGTCTCCGACGGTGGCGTGGGTGAGTCCGTCGTCCTTGGTCACGACCAGATCGGGGAAGGCGGTGATGGGGGTGTCTTCGCGGTCGCGGTTGTCGTCGGGGCTGGGCTCGATGTCGAGATGATCGGCCACGGCGATGTTGTGGATTTCCTCGACCCCGGCCGGCACCACCCGCGGCGCGAGCAGGGTCAGGCGGATGGTCATGCTCTCGTCGACCGCGAGATCGGGCAGGTTCCAGGTGACGACGCCGGCTCCGTTGAGTCGTCCGCCGTCACTGGCGCCGACGAACTGGAAGCCTTCCGCGAGATAGCGGTTGATGTTGTCGGTCACGGTGACGTCGAGGGCGGTGGCGCGGCCCTGGTTGGTCACTTCCATGGTGTAGGTGACGGTTTGACCGGGACGAATCTGGACGCCGCCGTCACGTTTCACGATCTTGAGATCGGGCTGGTGGACCTCGACGGATTCCTCGTCGTTGTCATCATAGAAATCCGGGGTCAGCGTGGGATCGGCGTCGGTGTCGGGATCGCCGTCGCCTCCGCGCTCGTCGGGCGTGTCGCCCGGGGTGGAGGTCCACTCGAGGTCCGCCTCGTTGGGCAGCACGGCCATGTAGTAGCTGATGTCGCTGGTGACGGTGGCTTCGTAGGTGATGATGATCTGTTCGCCGAGGTCGAGTCGATCCAGTTGCAGGCGCAGGTTCTGTCCGTCGCTGGTGTTGGCCACCAGCGTGCTGGGATTGACCGGGGCGCCGACATGGGTGAGCGTGACGGACGCGGGATCCAGGGTGAGTCCGACGGGCAGGCGATCGAGGATCTCGAGATCGAATCCATCGGCGCTGCCGGTGGTGGCGTCGTTGGTGACCGTGAGGGTGTAGGTCAGGGTCTCGGCCAGCTTGGGTTTGTCGTTGTTGACCGACTTGTCGATGGTCAGGTCCGGCTCGACGAGTTCGACGTCCGCGCAGTCCTCGATGTTGGTCGCGGGATCGGCGATGTCGATGGTGCCGTCGTCGTTGATGTCCTCCTGGTAGGTGAAGGTGCCGCTGTTGCAGATGACATCGCCGTCGCGGTTTTCGATGATGTTGACCACGCGGGCAGTCACGTAGACGACCAGTTGGTCGGCGGACGGATCGATGCTGTCGGAGGCGTCGTTGGTGACCTCGCCGAACACGAGCGTCATCTTGTCCATGAAGCCGTCGCCGTTGGTGTCCTCCAGCAGCGGGGTGAGTCCGTTGATGGCGCCCTGATCGCTGCTCAGGTTGACGCCGGCGGAGATGCTGACCGACTCGATGTCGAGAATGCCCTCGCTGAGATTGAGGATGTCGATGATGGACACGCTGGGCGTGGTGCCCTCCGGGAAGGTCGCCGTCAGCGCGTAGGTGACCGTCTCGCCGATGGTCAGATCGGTGACGGCCGGATCGTGCTGTCCGTCGCCGGTGTGGGAGAGTGAGGTGGTAAAGACGGTCTTCTCGAAGTCGTATCCGACCAGATTGGCGATGAAGGTGGTCTGGTCCTCGTCCTCGTAATTGTTCGGATCGCCGGGGTCGGCGGGATTGTCGTAGTCGCCGTCGCCACCGCGTTCGTCGGCGTTGACCCCGTCGGTGGAGGTCCACTCGATGTCGACGAGGTTGGTCTGGCGATCGCCGTCCTTGATGGTTTCGAGGATGGTGACGTCGTAGGTCAGGGTGATGAAATCCCCGGCCTCGAGGGTGAATCCGGCACCGCTGTGGGCGACCGATTCGGCCGCCAGGGCGAAGAAGGCGGACACATCGGCGCCATCGCTGTCACGGATGGCGGTGAAGCTGCCGGTGTCGAGGGCGACTTTCGTCGGCAGATCGTCGAGGAAGGTCACCTCGAAGGCGTCGATATCGCCGGTATTGGTGATGACGACCTCGTAGCTCACGGTGTCGGCACCGTCGGGATTGAGCGGTTGGGCGGTGATGCGTTTGGCCACGTCGAGGGTGGGTTCGACGATCTCGACGTCGACATTGTCCTCGCGGACGACCGGATCGTCGGCGTCGCCGTCACCATCGGTGTCCTCCAGCACGGTGAGACGGCCAAGGTTGTTGATCACATCGCCGTCCTGGTTGGCGAGGATGTTGACCACCACGGCGTCGATGTAGACGCGGATCTGCTCGTCGGCGGGACCGTTGGACAGGGTGGGGTCGTTCACCACGGATCCGAAGTCGATGAGAACCTGATCGTCGTAGGTATCCGCGTTGGAATCGGTGATGACGGGATTCGACGAGGTCACCGTGACGGCCGAGCCGATTTCGACGCGCACGGCTCGGATGTCGAGAATGCCGTTCGTCAGGGCAAGGAAATCCTCGATGACGACCGATGGCGTGGTGCCGCGGCCGAGTTGGGCGACGAGTTCGTAGGTGACGGTTTCGCCGATGACGAGATCTTCAATGGCCGGGTCGGTGCCGAAAGCGGAGCCGGTGTGGCTTTCGGACGTGGCGAAGATGGACTTGGAGAAATCGTAGAGCGGGCTCAGCTCGCCGGTGATTTCGGATTCGTCCCCGTCTTCGTATTGGTTGGGATCGGTCGGATCGGCCGGCGTGTCGAAATCGCCGTCGCCGCCGCGCTCGCCGGGATCGTCGCCGTCCAGCGAAGTCCACTCGATGTCCACCTCGTTGACGAGGCTGGCGCCGTCGGTCACGGTGGCGAGGACGGTGGCGTCGTAGTCGATGGTGATGAAGTCGCCCGCCGCGAGGTCGAATCCCGTGCCCGCGTGGGTGATGACGTCGGTGCCCACGGTAAAGAAGGCGGAGACGTCGGCGCCGTCGCTGTCGCGGATCGCGGTGAAGCTGGTGGTGTCAGCATCCATCTGCGCGGGTAGTAGATCGCGGAAAGTCAGGTCGAAGGCGTCGGTTTCCGAGGGATTCTCGATCACGATGCGATAGCCGATCACGTCGCCGGCGTCGGCCTCGGTGGTGCCGGAGGGAATGGATTTGGTGACGGTGACGGCGGGCTCGACGATCTCGACATCGACATCGTCGGTGAGTTCGGAAAACTCGGGATCTTCGGCGAGTCCGTCGTTGTTGAGGTCCTCGGTGTATTGGAAGACACCCACGTTGTTGACCACGTCCCCCTCGTCGTTGCCGAGCAGGTTGAGAACGCGCGCGTCGACCTCGATCCTGATCTGGCCATCCTCGGGATCAGCTCCGGAGGCATCGTTGACCACGGAGAGGAAGTCGATGAAAAAGCGGTCGTTGAAACCGTTCCCATCGCTGTCGGAAAGGTTCACCGTGACGGTTTCGAAGGACGCCGACGCGGCGGTCGTGAGATTGGAGCCTCCGGTGACGCGGACTCCGGTGATCTCGAAGCTCGCCTGACCGGTATTGAGACGGTCGGAGAGGAACACCTGATTGGTCGTGCCCTCTCCGAGGGTGGCGGTGAGCACGTAGGTCACCGTCTCCCCGACGACGAGATCGGTGATGCCGGGATCGGTGCCCGCGGCGGTCCCAGTGTGGGCGGCGGAGGTGGAGAGGATCTCCTTGGTGAAGTCATACTGGGGCGAGAGATTGGCGATCACGGTCGCGTCCTGGCCGCTCTCATAGTCGTTCGCGCCGTTCGCGGGATTGTCGAAATCACCGTCGCCGGTTCGTTCATCTCCATTGGCGCCGTTGATCGAGGTCCACTCGGCGTCGGCTTCGTTGACGAGGCGGAGACCGTCGGTCACGGTCGGGAGGATGACGGCATCGTAGGTGATGGTGACACGGTCGCCGACCTCGAGATCAAACTTGAATCCGTTGGTGATGCCGTCGGCGGTGATATTGAACCAGGTCGCCACCGAGAGTCCGTCGCTCTGGCGAATCGCGGTGAAGGTGCCGGTCTGAAGGTCGAGTTCGGCGGGCAGGGCGTCGCGGAAGTCGACCTCGAAGGCGTCGATGTCGCCCGTATTCTCGACAATCACCTGGTAGCGGACGGTGTCGCCCGCGTTGGGATCGGCGGGGGCGGTGACCACCGATTTGCTGACGGTGATTTCCGGCTCAACGATTTCGACATCGACGTCATCCGAGAGAACCTGTTGTTCCTGGACGCCGTCCTCGTCGATGTCCTGGAGGAAGCGGAACTCGCCCACGTTGTTGACGACGTCGCCGTCCTGGTTCTCGGCGTCGTTGACCACGACCGCTTCGATGATGACGACGATCTGCTCGTCCTTGAGATCGCCGGCGAGCGCGGGATCGTTGACCACGGTGTTGAAATCGATCTGGACCGTGTCGTTGTATCCGTCGCCGCCCAGTGAGTCGGAAACCGTGACATTCGCATCCCAATCGTTTGCGTCCGCGCGGGACAGCGCGGCTCCGGCGGAGACGGTGACGGAGCGGATGTCGAGTCGTCCGTTGGCGATGTCGAGAATGTCGAAGATCTGGACGTTGTCGGTGGTGCCGCGGCCGAGGGTGGCGGTCAGACGGTAGGTGACCGTTTCCCCGATGGTGAGGTCGGTGATGGACGGATCGGTGCCGGCGGCGATGCCGGTATGGGTCTCCGAGGTGGCGACGATTTCCTTGGTGAAATCGTAAACCGGATCCAGGTCGGCGCGGAACGTGGCGTCGCTTTCATCCTCGTAGTCGTTCACCCCGACGGCGGGATGGTCGAAGTCTCCGTCGCCACCGCGTTCGTCGGCGTTGATCCCGTCGGTGGAGGTCCATTCGATGTCGGCCTCGTTCGCGAGGTCCTGGCCGTCGCGCACGGTGGCGAGGATGGTGGCATCGTAGGTGATGGTGATGGAATCTCCCGCGGCGAGATCGAACCCGGTTCCCGCGTGAGTGATTTCGTCGGCGGTGACGTTGAACCAGCTGGCGACGTTGCTGAGACCGCTCTGACGGATCGCGGTGAAGCTGCCGGTGTCGAGATCCAGTTCGGCGGGCAGGAGGTCGCGGAAGGTGATGTCGAAAGCGTCCACATCGCTGGTGTTTTCGATCACGATCCGGTAGGTGACGGTGTCGCCAGCGTCGGGATTGGCGGGGACGGTGGTGATGGATTTTGCGACCGAGACGGTCGGTTCGACGATCTCGACATCGACATCGTCGGTGATAGAACGAGTTTCCTGGATGCCGTCCTGATCGGTGTCTTCGAGGAAGCGCAGTTCGCCCTCGTTGTTGACGACGTCGCCGTCCTGATTCTCGAGATCGTTGACCACGACCGCCTCAATGAGGATCACGATCTGCTCGGCGGCGCCGGTGCCGGAGGCGTCGTTGACGACGGTGCCGAAATCGATCTGGACCGAGTCGTTGTATCCGTCGCCACCGCCGAGGGCGTCGGAGATGGTGACGTCGTTGTCCCAGGGATTGCCGTCCTGGCGAGTCAGCGCGGCGCCGGCGGAGACGGTGACGGAGCGGATGTCGAGACGTCCGTTGGCGATGTCGAGAACATCAAAAATCTGGACGTTGTCGGTGGTGCCGCGGCCGAGAGTGGCGGTGAGGCGATAGACGACGGTTTCGCCGACTACCAGATCGGTGATGGCGGCGCTGGTGCCGGCGGCGGTGCCGGTGTGGGATTCGGAAGTCGAGGCGATCTCCTTGGTGAAGGCGTAAAGCGGGGAGAGATTGGCCTGGAAAGTGGCGTCATCCTCGTCCTCGTAATCATCGACGCCGGTGGCGGTGTTGTCGGGATCGCCGTCGCCGCCGCGTTCGTCCGGGTTGGCGCCGTCTGTGGAGGTCCACTCGATGTCAGCCTCGTTGGTGAGGCTCTGGCCGTCGCGGACGGTTTCGAGAATGGTGGCGTTGTAGGTGAGGGTGATGCTCTGACCGGCGGCGAGATCGAACCCGGCGCCGGCGTGGACGACGGAATCGGTGGAGACGGTGAAGAAGCTGGCGACGTTGGTCAGGTCACTGCGCTGGGCGGTGAAGCTGGCGGTGACGAGGTCGAGCTCGGCGGGGAGGATGTCGGAGAAAGTCAGATCGAAGGCGTCGATGTCTCCGGTGTTGGTGATGACGACCTGGTAGGAGACGGTGTCGCCGGCGTCGGGATTGGCCGGGACGGAGGTGACCGTCTTCGCGACGGATACGCTGGGCTCGACGATCTCGACGTCGACGTCGTCCTCGTAGGAGACCGAGTCGTCGGCGTTGCCGTCGCCATCGGTATCCTCGAGTACGGTGAGTCGTCCGAGGTTGTTGATGACGTCGCCGTCCTGGTTGGCGAGGACATTGACCACCACCGCGTCGATCTCGATGACAATCTGTTCGTCGATCACGCCGCTCGAAAGCGCGGGATTGTTGATGACTGCGCCGAAATCGATAGTCACCTGATCGGTGTAGGTGTCGGCATTGGAGTCAGCGAGCACGGGGATGATGGTGCCGATGGCGGCTCCGCTTTGAAGGCTGATGGCGGCGCCGGCGCTGACACGGACATCCCGGATATCCAGGATGCCGTTGGTGAGGGCGAGAATGTCCTCAATGACCACGCTCGGCGTCGTTCCGCGCCCCATCTGCGCCACGAGGCGATAGGTGACGGTCTCGCCGATGACGAGATCGGTGAGGGTCGGGCTCGTTCCGAACGCGGTGCCGGTGTGGCTTGCAGACGTGCTGAGAATCGACTTGGTGAAGCCGTAGAGGGGCGCGATATCCGCGGTGATGGTGGCATCGTCCTCGGATTCGTAATCATTCACGCCAACCGCCGGGTTGTCGAAATCGCCATCGCCGCCGCGTTCGTCGGCGTTGGCACCGTCGGTGGAGGTCCACTCGACATCCGCTTCATTGATCAGACTCAGTCCATCCGTGACGGTGGCCAACACGGTGGCGTTGTAGTTGATCGTGATGCTCTGTCCGGCCGCCAGATCGAAGCCGCCTCCCGCGTGGGTGATCTGGGCGGTGGTGACATCGAAGAGACCGGCCACATTGACGAGATCACTGCGCTGGGCGGTGAAGGTGCCGGTGAGGATCTCCATTTCCGCAGGCAACAGATCCCGGAAGACGAGATCGAAGGCGTCGATGTCGCTGGTGTTTTCAATCACGATCCGGTAGCCGACCACATCGCCTGCGTCGGCGGTGGTGGTGCCCAGCGGAATGGATTTGGTGATGGTGACGGCGGGCTCGACGATCTCGACATCGACGTCATCGGTGAGGGAGCGGGTCTCCTGGATGCCGTCCTGATCGGTGTCTTCGAGGAAACGCAGCTCGCCTTCGTTGTTGATCACGTCGCCGTCCTGGTTCTCGAGATTGTTGACCACGACCGCCTCGATCAGGATCACGATCTGCTCGTCAGCTCCGGTGCCGGAGGAATCGTTGACGACGGTACCGAAATCGATCTGGACCGAATCGTTGTAGCCATCGCCGCCGCCAAGGGCGTCGGAAATGGTGACATCGTTGTCCCAGGGATTGCCGTCCTGGCGGGTCAGCGCGGCGCCGGCGGATACGGTGACGTTGCGGATGTCGAGACGTCCGTTTGCGATGTCGAGCACGTCGAAAATCTGGACATTGTCGGTGGTGCCACGACCGAGAGTGGCGGTGAGGCGATAGACGACGGTTTCGCCGACGACCAGATCGGTGATGGCGGCGTTGGTGCCGGCGGCGATGCCGGTGTGGCTTTCGGAAGTCGAGGCGATTTCCTTGGTGAAGGCATAGAGCGGGGAGAGATTGGCCTGGAAGGAGTCGGCGTCCTCGTCCTCGTAGTCATTGACACCGGTGGCGGTGTTGTCGGGATCGCCGTCGCCGCCGCGCTCGTCGGCGTTGGTGCCATCGGTGGAGGTCCATTCGATGTCAGCCTCGTTCGTGAGGCTCTGGCCGTCGCGAACGGTTTCGAGAATGGTGGCGTTGTAGGTGAGGGTGATGCTCTGACCGGCGGCGAGATCGAACCCGGCGCCGGCGTGGACGACGGAATCGGTGGAGACGGTGAAGAAGCTGGCGACGTTGGTCAGGTCACTGCGCTGGGCGGTGAAGCTGGCGGTGACGAGGTCGAGCTCGGCGGGGAGGATGTCGGAGAAAGTCAGATCGAAGGCGTCGATGTCTCCGGTGTTGGTGATGACGACCTGGTAGGAGACGGTGTCGCCCGCGTCGGGATTGGCCGGGACGGAGGTGATTGATTTCGCGACGGAGACGCTGGGTTCGACGATCTCGACATCGACATCGTCCTCGTAGGAGACCGAATCATCGGCGTTGCCGTCGCCGTCGGTGTCCTCCAGCACGGTGAGACGACCGAGGTTGTTGATGACATCGCCGTCCTGGTTTACCGCCATGTTGCGAACGATGCCGTCGATCTCAATGCGGATCTGGCCGTCTTCGGGATTGGTGCCGGACGCATCGTTGACGACCGTGCCCGCATTGATCACGAAGCGATCGATGTGGGTATCGACATTGTCATCAAAGTAGGTAGGGGTAAGCGCGGCGAAGGAGGCGGCCGCGGAGGTGGTGAGGTTGCTTCCCGCCGAGATCCGCGCGCCGGTGATGGCGATGGCTCCCTGAGTGGTGTCGAGAATGTCCGTGATGACCACCCCGTTGGTGGTGCCTTCGGCCATGGTCACGGTGATGACCCAGGTGACCCGTTCGCCGATGGTCAGATCGGTCATGGAAGGGGCGGTGCCGTTGGCGATGCCGGTGTGGGTGGCCGAGGTGGAGAAGACCTCCTTGGTGATCGCATACTGGGGAGAAAGATTCGCCGTGACACTGGCTTCATCCTCGCTCTCGTAATCGTCCGGATTGGCGGGGCCGGCGGCGTTGTCGAAGTCTCCATCGCCACCCCGTTCGTCGGCATTGGCGCCATTGATGGAAGTCCATTCCACATCGGCCTCGTTGGTCAGGGTCAGCCCATCGGTCACGGTCGGGAGGATCGTGGCACTGTAGGTGATGGTGATGCGGTCACCGGCGGCGAGGTCGAATCCGGACCCCGCCTGGGTAACGCTGCCGGTCCCGACCGAAAAGTAGGGGTTCACCACGAAGCCGTCGCTCTGGCGGGTAGCGGTGAAGGTGCCGGTCTGAAGCTCCAGTTGGGCCGGAAGTAGGTCGCGGAAGGTGAGGTCGAACGCGTCGATGGCGCTCGTGTTTTCGATCACGACCCGGTAGACGATCGTGTCTCCCGCGTTCGGATTGGCCGGCGCCGAAGTCACCGTCTTGGTGACATCGACCGCGGGCTCGACGATTTCGACATCGACATCGTCGGTGAGGGAGCGGGTCTCCTGGATGCCGTCCTGGTCGGTGTCTTCGAGGAAACGCAGTTCGCCTTCGTTGTTGATCACGTCGCCGCCTTGGTTCTCGAGATCGTTGACCACGACCGCCTCGATGAGTACGACGATCTGCTCGGCGGCTCCGGTGCCGGAGGCGTCGTTGACGACGGTGCCGAAATCGATCTGGACCGAATCGTTGTAGCCGTCGCCACCGCCGAGGGCGTCGGAGATGGTGACGTCGTTGTCCCAGGGATTGCCGTCCTGGCGAGTCAGTGCGGCGCCGGCCGTGACGGTGACGCTCCGGATGTCGAGTCGACCGTTGGCGATATCAAGGGTGTCGAAGATCTGGACGTTGTCGGTGGTGCCGCGGCCGAGGATGGCGGTCAGTCGATAGACCACGGTCTCGCCGACGACCAGATCGGTGATGGCGGCGCTGGTGCCCGCGGCGGTGCCGGTGTGGGCTTCGGAAGTCGAGGCGACTTCCTTGGTGAAGGCGTAGAGCGGGCTCAGGTCGGCGCGGAACTGGGCGCTCGATTCGTCCTCGTAGTCGTTCGGGTTGGTCGGCGCGACCGGATTGTTCGGATTGCCGTCGCCGGTGCGTTCTCCCGCCACGGAACCGTCCATGGTGGTCCACTCGATGTCGGCCTCGTTGACGAGGAGAACGCCATCCTGAATGGTGGCGGGAATGGTGACGTTGTAGGTGAGGGTGACGATATCGCCCGCGTCGATGTCGAGGGCACCGGCATTTGCGGTGATGCTGCCGCTCGCGGTGGCGGTGAAAAGGCCGGTGACATCGGCTTCCGAGGGGAGCCCCTCGTTGAGCGTGGCCGTGAAGGTGCCCAGTTCGAAGTCCACCCCGGACGGCGTCTGGTCGATGAAAGTGACGTCGTAGGCCGTTTCGGTGCTGGTGTTGGTGATGACGACCTCGTAGGTGACAGTGTCGCCGGCGTCCGGATTGGCCGGAATCGAAGTGATCGACTTGGCGACAGTCAGGGTGGGTTCGACCACATCGATGATGGTGTCGGTGTTGCCGGTGCTGTCGTTGAGTACGTTGGTGGTGACTCCGTCTTCATCGGTGTAGTTGAAAACAGCGATGTTGTTGAGTTGGTCGCCCTCCTGATTGGCGAGGATGTTTTCCACTTGGAGACGATAGCGAATCTCGATCGTGGCCGTGTTCCCTCCGTCGAGAGAGGTGGCGTTGTTGAAGTCGATGTAGCCGAAATCGAAGTCGAGCGATTCCGACTGCGAGGTGTCGCCGGGATCGGTGTGGGTGAAGAAGGTCCCGTTGGCTTCGTTGAGCGTTCCCGCCGTGCCCACGCTGACGCCAGCATCGGTGGTCACGGAGAGCGAGCCCGCGACGAAGGAGAAGCCAGGGTCGATGGTATCGACGATGGTGGCGAGCGGATCGCCGACGCGGCCTTCGGGAACCGAGAGGGTGATGACGTATTCGACCTGTTCGCCGATGGTGTAATCCGTGTCGGCGGGATTGGCGAGCACCTTGGAAAGGACGGGGGCGGGAGTGGTGAAACTGTCGTTGGCCGAGGTGTTGTAGAGGCGCTCACCATCGGGATCGCCGGCGGCCCCGGCTTCGTTGCCGGTGGTATTGTCTCCGACACCATCGTTCGTTCCGTCACCGGGAAGCGAGGAATAGTCGAGTCGAGCGGAGTTCGTGACGGTCTCGTCTGAGTGGATCTGATTGGCTCCCGTGTCGCGGACGCGGGCCTGGAATGTGATCTGGAAAGACTCCCCGGGATCGAGCTGATCGACGACGACATTGATGTCCTGTCCGACCACGGTATTCGAGACCACCGACGAGCCCGCCGGCAAACCTACGATAGTCACGGCTCCGCCAACGATCTCCAACTCAGCTGGAACGGTGTCGCTGACAGCAACATCGAACGCGCGCGTGGCATTGGCATCGCTGTCAGAGGTGACGGTGATGGTGTAGTCGATGACGTCTCCGGCGTCGGCGATCGTCGTTCCGTTATCGGTCTTGGTGATCGAGAGGGAAGGCTCGACCACGGTGACGGATTGCTGCATGACGGCCCCGACGGCGACGCCCTGTTCATACACCTGAGCAGTGTTGTTGAGAACGTCGCCCCGAGTGACACCGGCATCGTTTCGAACAATGGCGTTGTAACCGATGACGAGGAATTCGTCGCCGGCGTCGGTTTCCAGGTTGGTGATATCTCCGAAATCAAAAGTGACCGTGTTGGAGCCGGCGTTGAACGAAACCCGCGCGGGATCGAGGGCGACAGTCGAGCCGTTGGCGAGCAGCACGTCGGGATCTGCTGCCAGGTTGGCGGGATTGGAAAATCCGTCGAGCCGCAGGGTCAGATCGTTGTTGGCGGCGTCGATCCAGAAAAGGCCGGCGTCGAGCGTATCGATCACCTGGAGGGCCTGGTTCTCCGCTTGGGGAAGGCGAACGCGAACCTCGAATCGGACCACTTCACCGATCGCCCCATAGACGGTTCCGGCGGCGGAGGCGTCCTGACCGGTGTGCGCTTCGGACGTGTCGGTGATCGCCTTGGCGACGGCGTCGGGATTGGCGACGGTGACGGTGACCGCGTCCGTGGCGTTGTAGTCGTTTTCCTGACCGGGATCGGCGGGATCTCCGGTCCGTTCGACGCCGATGGTCGTGGCGGGATTGCTCCCGAAGTTGGCGTTGGGACCGAAGTCGGTGGCCGGGTCGAATCCGGTGTATCCGGGATCGCCGATGGTTCCGGGGAGGCTGGTGTATTCGATGTCGGCATCGTTCTGGATCGCCGTGTTCGTGGCGAGACCGTCGTCGATGCGAACCGTGACTCGAATGGTGGAACTCTCACCAACGGACAATTCGCTCCAGGTGGCGCGGATGGTTCCCTCGGGGCCGGTGGCGCCATCGAAGAGTAGCGTTCCGACGTCCGGTGCGACTCCGGCATGGTGGGTGACCGACGCGGCGACGTAGGACACGTCTCCGGGCAGGATGTCCTCGAGCGTCACATCATAGGCTTCGGCCGAGCGACCGCCGACATTGTTGTTCGTGACGACGATTTCGTAGGTGATCTCTTCCGCTCCCTCGACATTGGTCGTGCCTCCGACGACGGACTTCGAGACGGTCACATCCGGCTCGACGATGCGAACCAATTCACCGTCCTGGACGACCTGTTCGGCAGCGTTCAGCGTCCAACGGATTTCCGCGTCGTTGCTGCGATTGACTCCGCGATCGTTGTCGCTGTCGTTCAGCACAACGGCGCGGTAGGTGAAGACGATGGTCTCGTCCGCCGCGTTGTTGGTGTCGCTGTTGGTCACCGTGCCGAATCCGCCGCTGGGTTGGCCGTTGATGCCGAGCGTCATGGTGCGGGCGTTCGCATTGTAGAAGGCGCGGACATCCGTTTGCAGATTTCCGAGACTCGAGGTCAGGGCCGGAGAGATGGTGACGCTGTCGAGTCCGACGAAAGCCATGCCGTCGGGCAGGTTGTCGATGACGCGGACATTCTGCATCTCGCCTTCCGGGACAGTGATGGTGACTTGGTAGGTGACCACTTCGCCGATGGCGACTTCGCCCTGTCCATCTACGTTGAAGGTATCGTCGTGGGAAGTGTCCACGATGATCTTGTCCAAGGCGGGAGCCGCCACTTGAACGGTGGCGTCGTCAGTAAGTTCGCCCGGATCGGCGTGGTCGAATCCGCCTTCGCTGGCGGCGTAACTTTCGACCTCGGCGACGTTGGTGAGCACTTCGCGGGGATCGACCGTGTTCTGAACCTCGAGGTCGTAGGCGATCACGACCAGATTGGTCCCGTTGGTGGCGTCGTAGGCGCCGACGGCTCCCTGATTGGCGGAGGGGTCCGTGAGTTCGAGAGGAGTGGTGAAAAGATCACCGGTAAAGGCGAGCGCGGCACCGGTTCCGTCGGTCACGCGCAGATTGGCGCCACTGCCCGGAATGGCGAAACCGGTGGGAATGTTGTCTATGATGGAAACATCGAAGGCACCGTATTGACTGGTGCCGGTGTTTTCGACCACCACGAAGAAGGTGACGAGGTCGCCGGCGTCGATGTTGCTGAGATTGGCATCGATATCCTGAGCGGCCAACCCGTCCGAGTGGATGGTGCCGGAAAAAGCGGTGCCGGAACCGGGAGCGTTGAAGGTCACGCCCGCCGGGCCAAGAGCTTGAGAAAAGTTCCCATCCGGATTGGTCACGGCGGTGACGCCCTTCTTGATGTTCAATTCCGGCTGAACCAGGATGATCTGGGCGATCTCATCGGTTTCGGAAACGGTGCCGGGGGTGTTCTGCTCGGCCGAGGCGACCTGGTTGGTGAAGAGGAGGCGGTCGGCGTATTCGCCGTCAATCACGGGGATGGTGACCAGCAGTTCGACGGTGGTGGCCACGGAATCGTTGCCGTCACCGGGATGGTAGCTGCCGATATTGATAATGAAACCGTTGTCACCGGCGAGCGTGGTCTTGTCGATACTGGCGGTAATGCCGGTAGTCGAGGTGTAGCCAGGATTGTCGTCCACGCCGCCGTCTCCGGTGGTGTTCGGCCCCTGCGGTCCCACGAAGGTATCTCCCGATCCCCAACTGACGCGCCCCGGCTGGGTGAAGGAGAGGACGGGGTCGTAGTCGTAGATCTGGGTGTCGTCGAGCGCGGACACGTCGAAAATCGGCAACGGCAGGTAGTCCTGGAAGCGAAGGTTTTCGAACTCGGTCAACGGCAGCTGGTAGGTGATCCGGTAGGTGACGAGATCGCCGGCGGTGACACCGATGACCGGCTCGGTCGAGGGATCGTCGTCGTCGCCAAAGGGGATGATGCTGCCGTGGCTGAAAACGCTGTCGACCACTTTTCCGACGTTGCCGATCGGAATGCTGATCGAGGAACCCGTGTCGTCGGTGACCGGAACCAGCGGAGCGAAGGTGGTGATGTCGCGGTTGATGCCGGTGATGGTCGCGGAGTTGGTGAGGCTGTCGCCCTGGCTGATCTGTTGCTGGCTCCCGGCGGTGAAGCTTTCGCGGACCTGCACGCGATAGGTGATCGTACCCTGGGTGGCTCCGCCGTTGTGGCTTCCCAGGTTGGCGGGCAGGATGCCGGTGTCGGGAATATATCCGCCGCGCAGGGCTTCGCCGCCCGCGATGAAACCGGAATCGACCAACTGTTGATAGACGTCGAACTGGATGTCGGTGGTTCCATCGAGGTTTTCGACCCAGCTGAAATTGGCGGGATCGAAGGCGACGGTGACGCTTGTCCCGTCCATCTGGAAAGTCAGTTCGGGCACGACTTCCAGCGGCTCGCCGGCCACGTTGCTGCCGTCGCCGGGGAGGAAATCCTGTCCGTCTCCGAGGACATCATCCACCACCACATCAGTGAAGGCGAAGTAGTCCGAGATCTGGAAGTTCAGGTCGTATTCCAGCACGTCCCGCGGATTGATCGTGCTGGCGACGGCCCGGTCTCCGCCGGTGGCGAATCCGACGTTTTTCTGAATCGCGATCGAGTGTTCCTCGATGATGTAGTCGGTCTCGACATCGCCGAGCAAACCGTCGGGATCGGATCCGGGAATGGGTCCGGCATCGTCGCCGACCGCATTGCCGCTCCAGGTGCCGGAGACGCTGGCGTTGTTGTATTCCGGATCGAGATCGTTTTCCTCACCACCGATCGGGTCGATGACCAGGGTGCCGCCTTCCTCCTGGTAGGGAACGAAAGCGGTGTAGGTCACGATGACCGAGGCGCCGGAATTCGGATCCTGTCCGGTGATGCTGTCGATGGTGATGCGCAGCGTATCGTCCGCGGCGGGAACGCCGGTCAGGTCGTCGGTATTGACCGTCGGCTCGTTGTTGATGGTGATATTCCGGGGACCGCTAGTGCCGGCGCCGAAGCTGACATTCAGATTGCCGGTGTAGGCTAGGTCGTCGGGGAGGAGATCCTCGATGACCAGATTGTCGATGGTCTCGCCCGCGGCGATGTTCACCTCGAGGCGATAGGTGATGGGAAAGTTCGGGCCGGAGGGCATCTCGCCGGTGTAGGGACCGTCGTCCTCGAAAACCGAGGCGGTTTTCAGCAGATCGATCACGTAGGGGTAGGCGGTATCCGAGTCGGGACTACCGAAAAGCGGGGCGTCCGTCGGCGCGGCCACCGTGCCGGGATTGTCGAGCGCATCCTGGCCGAGGGCGAAGCCGCCGACAGCCGTGAGTTCGTAGTTTTGATTGGGAACGATTCCATCCGCCGTGTCGAGACCGGCGGTCACCCTGACGGAAGCGGGAAAGTTCCCCGGGGTGAAGGAACCGAAGGGTAGCTCGACCGAGTAGACATACTGACCGATAAGATCGGGATTGGCGATTACATCGTACTGTACCGGAGGCGTGCCCGAGCCCGCGCCCCCGAAGTAGTCGGACGAGGGAGCACCGATGCTTGAGGAGAACATGGGATGATCGACCGGTAGGTCGGTGCTGATATCGACCAACTGCCCGTCTGCCGCGATCTTGCCGATGGGGTCCACCGAGGCGCCCGCCGGGTTTGCTCCCGCCGCTCCGTAGACCGTGACGCTCTTGATCTCCATTTCCGGTTTCGCTATGAAGTCGACATAGGGGGCGTAGCCCACGGCGTCACCGGTGTTGTCGAACTCGATCTCGAAATTGATGTCGTCGTTGACGAACTGGTCCTCGGCGATCGTCAGCTCAGGATCATCGACGGTCACGGAAACATCGGGCGCCGCATCAAATAGCACGCGCGGCTCCAGCGCCTCGAAGCGAAGGGATCTTTCCGAAGTGGCAACGTTTGGGAGGTACTTTTTCATCGTCTCAATAGAAGTTTCCAATTAATATGAAAGTCACTAATAAATATGAAAATTATAAGTTAACAAATGAAAATTAACCATTCCTGATATTTTTTTCCCACTTGAGGACAGATCGCTTACCCGCCGATCCGGGCGGTGATGAGCCGGTTCAATTCCTCCCGGATTCTCTGAATCGCGAGCGACGCGAGACTTTCCCGGGTGGTGGTGTGGGCGATGGCGATGCCGATCTCGCCTTCACGGAGGGGGGCGCTCGGATGGATGGCGTCCAGATCGGCGCGAATTTCGAAGCGCGGCTTGGCCAACTCATACGCCGCTCCGGCGGAACGCGAGGCTCGCGATTGGGGTTCGGCTCCGGATTTTCTCCTCACCGTCAGCGGCCCGCCGCCGGGCGTGATGAGGGCGAAATGCGCGGGTTCCGTGGTGGCGCGGGGGATCATCTCCCGAAATTCCGCCTTCAGTGTCTCCCAGTGACCACGGGGGCGGAACTCCAGTGAATACCCCGCCTCCCGTGCCTGGGAAAAGCGCTCCCAGTCCTCCTGGGAAGCCAGGATCACGAGTTCCCCACGGTCGGGCGCGTCGATGGAGACCAGCAGCGAACCGGGCGATATCCAGGTGCCCACCAGAGATTTCAGTTCCCGACCCAGGACCATGCCATCCCGCGGGGCGCGCAGTTCCAGCGTGCCGGTGTGGCGGCGCAGTTCATCAGCGTTGGATTCCAGCGCCTCCAGGTGGCGCGCCTCCGCCTGCCAAGCGGCCAGATGCTCGCTTTGGAGATAGAGATCGCGCTTGATGCGGCTGCGCTCGATTTCGGTTTCTAACTGCCTGAGTCGAGAGATTTCCTCCACGTTCTCCAGTGTCGCGATCAGGTCGCCGGCCTTTACGGTGTCGCCGGAGTCGACGTGGATCTCCGCGAGAAATCCGGGGCACTCCACCCGCACCTCACCGCCGCTGATATCCTGCACCACCGCCGGGGCTTTCGCGGTCGGCGTCACTCTCACCAACATGGCGGCGGCCACCAGCAAGCCGAGCATCAGGGAAATCCGGAGCACCAGTCGCGCGGGCCTGAGTCCCTCGGCGGAGGCGGATTTTTTCAGATAGCGGATCGCGCCCGTGATGCCCTGGAGGACCATGCCCGCTCCGGCGACGATGGCGATGATGAGGCCCGCGCCCTCGAACAGGGCCGAGGCCGCCACGAGCAGGCCCACGACCACGACGACACGCCAGAAAGCGGCGGCGATGCCGTAGCTCGCGATGACAAAAGCCGGCTCGTTGGGACGCAGCGGGTACTTCGCCTTCTTCAAGCCCAGCACCCAGCGGCGGGTGAGCCATCGGGACATCGATTGGCCCTTACCATAGAGGTTGGGGATGTCGAGCAGGTCGGAGAGCAGGTAGTAGCCGTCAAAACGCATCAGCGGGTTCGCGTTGAACAGCACCGTGGTAATGCTGGAGAGTACCACCACCTGGTGAAGGGCGGCGCTCGTGGGTCCGGGTTCCAGTCTCGTCCACACGATGGCGGCGACAGCGGCCAGGAACAGCTCGCCGTACATGCCCGCCGCGGCCACCGCCATGCGCTGCCATTTGGTGGGAAAGCCGACGCTCGAGCTGGCGTTGACATACCCCAGGGGCGTGGTCAGCAGCAGCAGCGTCACCCCCGCCTCCGGCACCACGCCTCCGAAACGACGACAGACCAGCCCGTGCCAGCATTCGTGGAAGGCCTTGAGCACCACCCAGAGCAGACCGATCACCCAGAGATTCCCGAAGTCGAAGACCCCGCTCAATTGCGCGCGGAAACGGTCCCAATCCTGCCTCACCGCCAGTGCGCCCCAGACCACCACCACGAGCCAGACGAGGGCGAATCCCGGACTCGCCACCCAACCGAAGACGCGGGCCAGCCAGGCGAAGAAGCGATCGGGATTTCCCAGCGGCACCTTGAGAAACATCAACTGACCGAGTCGACCGAGCATCTGCTGGTGTTCGCGCGGTTGGTTCACCTCGTCCCAGACCCGGCCCGCATGCTCGCTGTCGCCGCTGGCAACCAGGCCGGCGTCGATGAGCATCCTGACCAGTGAGCTGGCCTCGCCAGCATCCAGCGCCAGTTCCTCGTCCTGTCCCGAGGCCAGCTCCGCCACGATGCGCGAGATGGTGCGTCGTCCGTCGAGCGAGCGGACGAAGTGGTGTTCGCGTCTGCCCAGCCGGTAAAAGCGGCCGTTCAGCGGATCTTCCAACAGATAGCTGCCCTCGCCACCCAATTCCTGAAATGTCCAGCGCAAGTCGTCACGCAGACGGGGCGTGGTGACTTCGATCTCGCGCACGGCGAAGTCGGGGCTGGTGGTGGCGTCGGACATCGGAATTCGAGGCTTACCAGAGGTGGTAGCGTGCGGCCAGCCAGGCGTCGCGGAGCCAGACCCAGGCGAGGGGGCGGCGCGGTCCCTCGATCTTGCCCTTGCCCTCCAGCCCCGCCCGCAGGGCGTTGTCGGGATTGTCGATCTCCGCCTCGCAGATGAACACGTTGCGATCATCCCGCCACTCCGATTTAGGTGAGACACGCAGGAGGGTAGCCTCGATCGAGTCGCCGCTGTGGGATTCCAATTTCAGACGCGCGGTGGCGCCCGGTTCGACCAGGGAGATGTCGGTGGCGTCGACCGCGAACTCCACGAGCAGGCGATCCAGGGGGCCGACCTCGAAGAGCGCGGCGCCCATGCGCAGCGGCGCGCCCTCTGACCGCTCGAGATCGCCCTGCAGCACCAGCCCGTCGATGGGGGAACGCACCAGCAGATGCTCCCGCCGATATTCGAGCCGTTCGATCTCGTGAGTCAATCCCTCGGCTTCCAGCGTGGCCATGCGCGCCTCCGCGATGCGATCCGCCGCCTGGGCGCTGTCGGCCTCCTTGGCGGCCTTTTCCCTGCGGGCGATGGCTTCGGCGAGTTGGGAACGCACTTCCCGGCCGTCGAGTTCGGCCAGCAACTGGCCTTGTTTCACCGTTTCTCCGGCGCGCACGGTGGAGCGCTGGAGGATGCCGTCGAAGGGCGCGGCGATGACCCGGCGCACCACGGGCTGGAGCTCGCAAGTCGACCTGACAGGGTAGGGTAGCGGAGCCAACAGGGTCAGGCCGAGCAGGATCGCGGCCCCGGTGATGAGGCGTCTCCGGGTCACGGTGCCTTTTTTCCAGAGCCGGATCAGCGAACCGACGGCGGGGCCGGGCTTGGCGCGATGGAGCAGGGCCAGCAGGGGGGCGACTTCAGTGGAGGCGGCCTTGATCAGGGCCTCCTTTTCCTCGAAATCGGCGGGATCCTCGTTCCACAGAAACACCCAGCCGCCGCGCAGTTCGCCCTCGGCGTCGATGAGAGGCAGGCAGAGCGAGACGGCGGGATCGAACCATTCGCCCAGAGTCGAGGCATCGGTCGATCCGCCGACGCGGGCGTCGCGACGAGCGAGCAGGGGTTGTCGTCGGTGGATGGACTCCGTCAGATGGGCCAGCAGGGCGCGACGACCGGGGGAGTGCGCTTCGGAGGGGCCCGTCTCGCCGGAGACGGCCGCGAGCTTGTTGCGACCGAAACTGCGCACGGCGAGGGCGACGGTGTCGCACTCCAGCACCTCGCGCAGGTGATTGGCGAGACGACGGGTGCACTCGGCGAAATCCGTGCCGCCCTCGGCCGAGGCGAGCATTTCGACAAAGGCCGCGACTTTTCCGAAGCGGGACCGGACGCGGGCCTCGTTGGCGCGGGTCTCGGCGAGGATGCGGAGCAGTCCGGTGATCTGGAGACCGGCCAGGGCTCCGGCCTCGCCTCGTTGGTCGGGTCCGTGAATGCGGCAGAGACAGGCGGTTATGAGATCGCCCTCGAACAGGGGCATGGCCTGCACGAGGCAGCGTTGGCCCGCAAGTTCCGACTCGGCGGACACGGTGTCCCGCGCGGCGATGGCGGATTTTGCCACGGCCTCCGCCGCGAGAGAGGCGAGCTCCGCGGCGGCGTGGTGATAGCGTTCGGTCAGGTCGGGAGCCACCGTGACGGACTCGGTCGTCAGCACCGGTTCGGGGGTGGTCGCGTCCGGCATATCACCGGAGTCGTCATTGGGGGAGAGGGCGACGGGATCTTCGACCCGGTAGACGACCCAACCGTGACCGCCGTGGATTTTCTGCAGGGCTTCCAGGGCGGAAACTTGGATCCTGGCGGGCGGGAGTTGCGTCAGCAGCCCGAGGTAACGGGTGGGCACCGGAGCCGCCACGTTCGCGGCGGCGGCGGCGGGACGAGGAGAGGCGCCCGGCTTGCCAATCCGGATAGGACCGCCACGGGTGGGCAACTGATTGATACGAATGGGGACGGGATCTGCCATTGGGCGTAATTATGAAAATTATTATAAATTGGATATTTAACAAATCAAAACAGATTTTTTGGAAATAAAAATAATCTTCAAATCCAAGTGAAAACCTGTCAGCCTTCCGTAGATTGCCGACGAGCAATCTGGAGAAGCTATGGCTGTCAAGTTTCGCGACTATTACGAAGTGCTGGGGGTGGAGCGCGATGCGAGTCCGGACGAGATTCGCAAAGCTTTCCGTAAACTGGCGCGGAAGTATCATCCCGACGTGGCCGAGGACAAATCGACGGCCGACGAGAAGTTCAAAGAGTTGAACGAGGCCTACGAGGTGCTCAGCGATTCCCAGAAGAGGGAGACCTACGACGCGTTGGGTCCGGGATGGGAGCACGGGAGCGAGTTCGCCCCACCTCCCCGGGGCGGGGAGCCGGGCCAGGGCTTCGGCGGTTTCGCCGGGCCGGGAGGCGGGATGCAGTATGAGTATCGCTTCGATGGCAGCACCGGCTTCAGCGATTTTTTCGAAAGCCTCTTCGGCGCGCGCACCGCGGGCGATCCGTTCGGCGCGTTTCGCGGCTTTCACCGGGATCGCACCCGCACGGATTTCCCCAGTCGCGGCAGCGACATCGAGACCGATCTGCTGGTGACGCTGGAGGAAGTCATGACCGGCGCCGAGCGGCTGCTGCGTCTGCGAAAACCCGACGGGAACGGTTCGGCGCGTGAGACCTCCATCAAGGTCCACATACCCAAGGGCATCGCCGAGGGCCAGCTGATCCGGTGCGCCGGACTGGGCGAGGCGGGGGTGAATGGTGGAGATCCGGGGGATCTTTTTCTCCGGGTGAAACTGGAGCGGCACCCCGTCTTCGAAGTCAAGGGCGCCGACCTGCACATGGAGTTGGAGCTGGCGCCCTGGGAGGCGGTGCTGGGATCGGGAGTGGCGGTGCGGACTTTGCACGGCACGGTGAATCTGAAGATCCCCAAGGGCACCCAGCCAGGCACTCAATTGCGGGTGCGGGCCAAAGGCCTGCCGGAGCACGCGGACAGATTTGGCGACCTCTACATCAATGTCAGAGTGAGAATGCCGGAGGAACTGTCTGAGGATGAGGGACAACTGTGGGAACAACTGGCGCGGACCTCGCGTTTCAATCCCCGCGATACCTGACGATGGGCGAGAAAGGTTTGACGACTGGTTCCAATAATTATAATTTCCATAATTGGAGCTATGGAAATGCCGCCTTTTCAGTGGGCTGGACGGATGGGATCCGTTCAGGTGTCGGGACGAGTTCGGGGACTGATTCTGACCTTGTCCCTGTCGATCTGCCTCGGCGTCACTGTTCGCGCCGAGGATGACAGGCTGTTGGCCGCTAATCGTCTGGAAAATGAGGGCATCGCTCTCTGGCGGGCGGGCGACCACGAGGCCGCCGCGCGCCTGATCGAGCAGTCCATCGACGCCGATCCGACCAATCCCCAGCGTCTCTTGAATTTCGGGGGGCTGCTGATGCTGCGGGGGCAGGAGCTGCTGCGCGGGGGAGAGGCGGAATCCGCGGCGAGAACTCTCGAGGAAAGCGAACGCCGCCTCGCGGCCGGGGTTCGTCTCGCGGAGGGGCTGCCGGGTCAGCAAGTCCAGGCGGCGCATGGTTTTTTCCTACTCGGCGAGATCGCCTATTTCGCGAGGAAGGATGCGGAGCGGGCCGGAAAATTCTATCGCTCGGCGGCGCGGAGATCGCCCGAGGATCCGCGCATTCTCGCGGCTTTGGAGCGGACGGGGGGTGTGCCGGAGGAACTCTCGCGCCCGTCGCGCCCGTCCGAACCGCCGAAGGTGGTCATCGGGGGAGTGGGCACCATCATCATCGATGGGGTGACGCTGAGACTGGGCTCCGAGCAGGAGAATGCGGCGGTGAAGGTGCGGGAATATCTGCCTGTCGGGGAGACGATGGAAGACTGGACCACGCTCTTCGCTCGTCGGGAACATCGGCGCTTAGTGGCGCCCTCGCGCTATGGATCGCTGCTGGCGGATCAGGCGGCTCAGCAGGGAGGCAAGGTGATTGCCACTTCGGCGGGGCCGGGCGGCACGGCGAGCCTGGTCTTCGTGGTTCATTCTCCAGCCATGGGGCTGAGCGAGATCAATACCTGGCTCCTGATGGATGAGAACGGGAGTCTGGTCAGCGAGCAATACGCCCTCCGAATACGGGGCTCGGACCACCGTGATCTCGCGGAATCACTCGCGCGGGGCAAATCCCCGGGATGGATACGGCAAATGCGGGCGCGGCACGCGGCGCGTCTCGCCGGAGCCGGTCCCGTCATGGCCGGGACCAGCGAGTCCGAGAGCGAGGAACGCCCCTGAGGGGGAGAAATCAATCAGGCCCCGACCAATTCCGCCGTCGATGTCGGGACGGGCACGTCGGTGAAAGGGGCCTGCGGTTTCATGCCGAGTTTCTGCAACAGGGCGAGATCGGCCTGGGCCTGGGGATTGGTGGTGGTGAGGAGCTTGTCACCGTAGAAGATCGAGTTCGCTCCGGCGAAAAAGCAAAGCGTCTGGGCTTCCTCGCTGAGCTGCGCGCGACCGGCGGAGAGGCGCACCTTGGCTCCTGGGATCGCGATGCGCGCCACGGCGATCATGCGGACGATGGCAAAGGTGTCGACCGGATCGTTTCCTCCCATCGGGGTGCCGGGGATGGGCACGAGGTTGTTGATCGGCACGCTTTCGGGCTGGGGATCGAGATTGGCCAGTACTTCCAGCATCTTGAGCCGGTCATCGACCGTCTCGCCGAGCCCGAGGATGCCGCCGCAGCAGACCGACATGCCGGCGTTCTGGACGTGGCGGATGGTGTTGAGCCTGTCTTCGAATGTGTGCGTGGTGACGATGTTCGCGTAGTGTTCGGGGGAGGTGTCGATGTTGTGGTTGTAGGCGGTGACGCCCGCGTCGCGGAGTTTTTCCGCCTCCACGGCGCCAAGTTCGCCGAGGGTCACGCAGACCTCCATGCCCAGCTCGCTGACGTTGCGGACGATGTCGAGCACCTGATCGAATTTCTGGGTCCCGTCGCGGACACCCTTCCAGGCGGCACCCATGCAGAAGCGGGTGGAGCCGTTGGCTCTCGCGGCGCGGGCGCGCTCCATGACGTCTTCGCAGCCCATGAGGCGCTCGTTTTCCACCGGAGTGTCGTAGCGAGCCGACTGGGCGCAGTAGGAGCAATCCTCGGAGCAGCCGCCGGTCTTGATGCTGAGCAGGGTGCAGAGTTGCACCTCGTTCTCCGGCCAATGGGCCTCGTGAACGGAGCGGGCCCGCTTGAGCAGGTCGAAGAGAGGCAGGTGATAGAGGCGATGGAGTTCGTCGAATTGCATGGGTGGGATGGGAAATGGTTAGGCGGGCGCGGCGGCGGTCAACTGGTCCACTTGCCGCCGGGCGATGACAGAAAGGGGAGAATGCCGCGATAGATTTCGGAATAGTCCGTCTTGCCGATGGCGCCGACCATTTTCACCCCGGTCGCGCGCTTGAAGGCCGCCGCAAAGCTCTCGCCGGAGTGGCAGCCCCAGCTCTTCGCGAAGGCGTCGCGGGAAAAGATGCCGCGCTTGAGATTCTTGAGATCGCGCTCGTGGAGGAAGGCCTTGGAGGCGCCGAGGATGTGGTTGGAGTAGTCGAAGGTCCAGCAGTACTTGTTGGAATGTCCGAAATATTCGAAGCCGCCCACCTTCAGCTTCCGGCGGTTCTGCCCCTCATTGAGGTAGTGGATGATGTCGTCACCGCTGTCGAAATACACGAGTCGGATGCCGTATTTGTCCCGCACGCTCTCCACATGGCTGAGCAGGGGCTCGCCGTCCTCATCCGCCCGCCTCTCATAACCGGGGCGATAGACCAACCAGGTGATGTTCACCGGCACCTTGTAGTATTTCTGCAGCTGCTCGATGCGGAGGCGGGCGCTGCGCACGAAATTCCCCCACCACTTGTCGTGGCGTTGATTTTCGTGCCGATATTGCTCCCACTCCACCAACGAGGGGCCGCCGCTGACGATGATGTATTCGTCGTTCGGGTCGGGCTGAGCCCGCGACACCGGGGGCGCGAGCGCCGCCAGGGCGCAGATCACGAGTACGATTGGGGACAGGGGCCGTCTGGACATCTTGGTTCCTTCCGCCGTGGCGGGGTGGGTGTGACAAAAAACTGCCCCAGACTCGGATGGTTCCGGCGAAATCTCAAGCCCCGGAATCACGATCAGCCCGGGATCGCCTCTCCCGCCACCAGGTCGTCGAAGCTCTGGCGCGCCCTGATGACGTGCGCGGTGGCTCCATCGACGAGTATTTCCGGAGGGAGCGGGCGGGAATTGTAGTTCGACGCCATCACGAATCCGTAGGCGCCGGCGCTCAACACCGCCAGGCAATCCCCCTCCTCCGTGGGAGGCAGCTCCCGGTTCTGGGCGAAAAAGTCGCCGCTCTCGCAGACGGGTCCCACCACATCGACAGTCTCGGTCCGCGCGTCGGCGGCGGCAGCGCGGAGCGGAGCGATGTCGTGGTGTCCCTGGTAGAGCGCGGGGCGGATGAGGTCGTTCATTCCGGCGTCGACAATCTTGAAGGTCTTCGCCGCGCCACGCTTTTCGTAGAGGATGCGGGTGATCATGGCTCCGGCGTTCCCGACCATGTAGCGTCCGGGTTCCAGGAGGATGCGCAGGCCGAGTGGCTGGAGCAGCGGCACGAGTCGGGCGGCGTATTCCTCGACCGTCAACGGCTTCTCCCCCTCGCCCTTGCCCGACCACCAGGACGCGTCGCCGCTGGCGAGGGAATCCTGATAAACGATCCCGATGCCGCCACCGATGCTGAAAAACTCGATCCCGTGCGCTTCCTTCAACTCGGCAACCAGGGGGGCCACCTTTTCCGCCGCCTCGACGAACGGATCAGAGGAGGTCAACTGCGAGCCGATGTGCATCTGGAGGCCGCGCAGGGTGATGTTCGGCAACGCCGCGGCGCGAGCGTAGGCGTCGCGAATGATGGCGAAGTCGATCCCGAACTTGTTCTCGCTCTTGCCGGTCGAGATGTATTTGTGGGTCTTGGCGTCGACATTGGGATTCACCCGCAGGGCTACCGGCGCTTTCACACCCAGCTCGCCCGCGACCTTGTCGATGAAGGCGACCTCGGCCTCGCTCTCGGCGTTGAAACAGTAGATCCCCTCGCGCAGGGCCAGCTCGATCTCCTCGCGCGTTTTCCCCACCCCGGCGAAGGTGCATTTCCCGGCATCGCCACCGGCCCGGAGCACGCGCTGGAGTTCCCCGCCGGAAACGATGTCGAATCCGGCGCCCTCCCTCGCCAGCAGATTGAGCACGGCGAGGTTGGAATTCGCCTTGGTGGCGTAGCAGACCAGATGGTCGAGCGCGCCCATTGCGGCGTCGAGCCGACGGTAGTGATCCAGTATCGTCGCCCGGCTGTAGACGTAGAGCGGGGTGCCGTGGGTGTCGGCCAGGGCTTGGAGATCGACGCCCTCGCAGTGGAGCGTGCCGTTCTGATAGTGAAAGGAGTGCATGGTTGGGTAGGGAAATTCGTTCTCGCCGGGCGGGGGCGGGCCAAAGATAGGGTGTCGCCCGGATCGGTCAAGCGCCGCTCACCGTTGTCGATCCGGGTTGGCGATCATGGTTGTCTGCCCGTTGTCATAGGCGACCACGATGCGCTCCACATCCGGCGGGGCCACCTCGCGGATCACGATCACCGAGCCCTCCAGCTCGCGCAGGATGGGACGATCATGCGGCACCAGCAGAAAGGCGGGAGGGGAAGTGTCATTGGCGTTATTCCCGCCCAGATTCTCCAGCAATGATCCCGCGTGTTCCCACAGGGTGGCGTGCTGACCGCCCAACACCCGCTCCAGATCCGTCGGACTCAGGTAGCGCCCGCGCAATTGATCCCAACTTTTCGGATACTGATTGCCGTGGTCGCGGGCGAAGCCCTCGCAGGCGCGGTAGAGTTCGGACGCGTGGTCGAGCCGGTTGCGTTCCTGACTCTGCCGATGGCTGTTTTCCACCAGGGGGATCGCTACCACGATCACGATGACCAGCAGCGGCGTCAGCAGCACCGTGGCGTATCCGGCGAGCAGTCCCACGTAGGCCGCGAGCCGGCCGCGGAGGGGAGGGCGATGGTGACGGATCTTGATCAGCGCCACATGCCCGCAGATCAGCGCGACTGCCGCCGGGATGATGCCGAGCAGCAGTATGGTGGCAAAACCCAGCACGCCCAACAACATCGACGCGACCGCCAGCCGGGAAACGCGCGGTTCGGCGGCGGGGGAAGGGGCGGGCGGGAGGCTGGGGTCGGCGACGGTCACTGAAATCGCTATCATGCCAGCACGGACGGGCGATGTCCGCAGAAAAAAGCCGGAGTCGTCTCCCAGTTTCTGGGACCACCAGACAAGGCCGGACGATTTAACGGTCGAAACCCGGATACGGTGATTGCGGGACCCGCTTTCCACCGGCCATCATTTCTCCTTTGACGATGAATTTTCCGAATCGCCTTCGATAGTCCCTTCACGTAGGATGGGATCGATGAAGCGGATACTTCTGATTTTTCTCACTGTCGGCACCGGCGCCTTTTCGGCAGAAACCAGGTCTTGGACATCGGCCGACGGCACCCGGTCTTTTGAGGGAGAGATGCTGGAGTTTTCCGAAACCGAGGTGCGCATCAAACGCTCGGCTGACTTCAACACCTTCTCGATCCCGCTGGACAAATTGTCGGCGGCGGACCAGGCCCACATCCGGGGATTACTGCGCGAGCGCAAACGGGACACCGCCCTGAAGGACGGGCCCTATGCGGATATGATCACCGGCCAGTTCGAACCCTCCGAATCGGCCAATGGCCTGAAATTTCAGCTTTTGGGCAATCCGAGGTGGAAAAGCACCGAACGCGCGCCCCTGCTGATCTGGCTGCACGGAGCGGGTCAGAGCGGTGACGACAACCGGGCCCAGATGGGAGGGGCGACCAAGGCCTTCGGTTCTGAGGAGAGCCAGGAGACCTATCCCTGCTTCATCCTCGCGCCCCAGTGTCCCAGCCGGGACATCGGATGGAAGGATGCCGTGGAGGCCAATCTCATGGCGCTGATCGCCGACCTCATCGAGCATCTGCCCATCGATGAATCACGGATCTACCTGACGGGATCCTCCATGGGGGGATTTGGTTCCTGGCGACTCGCGACGAATCATCCGGCCATGTTCGCGGCAGTCGTGCCGATCTGCGGGGGAGGAAATCCGGCGGACGCGGAAAAGCTCAAGGACATTCCCATCTGGGCCTTTCACGGAGATCAGGACGATCAGGTGCCGGTTGAAAAGTCGCGGGAGATGTTCCGGGCGATACAGGCTCTCGGAGGCGAACGGGTGAAGTACGACGAACTCGTCGGCGAAGGACACCTGATCGCGGGCGGAGTCTACGCGAGAGAGGATCTGGCGCCCTGGATCTTTGCCCAGCGGCGCGGCACGGCCGGTGGTTCCGGGGAAGCGGATCAGTAGAAGAGCGGGCGCGCGCTTGCCAAGGCGGCGCCCACGGGAGATACTGGTGCATGGCCGTCACCTTGGCACATCGCTTCTCGGTGGAAGATTACTTCCGCATGGCAGACACGGGCATCCTCCCCCGGGACGCCCGGGTGGAACTGATCGAGGGGGAGATCATCGATATGCTACCGATAGGACCTTTTCATTCTGGGTCGGTTTACCGGCTGAACCGGAAGTTTGTCCAGCTATCCATGGGCCGCTGGTTGGTTGCCAGTCAGGGACCGGTTCAACTGAGCGCCTCGGATATGCCGGAGCCGGATGTCATGTTGCTACGCCCGGCCCCCGATGACTACACCGCCTCGCATCCGACGGCGGCCGATGTCTATCTCGTCATCGAAGTCTCCGACTCGAGTCTGGTCTTTGATCGGGAGACGAAACTGCCTCTCTACGCCAGGGCGGGCATCGAGGAGGCCTGGATACTCAACGTGCCCCAGAAACAACTCGAGATCTACCGGCAGCCCCACGCGCTGGGCTACGAGTCGAAGTCGGTGCTCACGACCGGCGAGGCCGCGCCCGCCCGCTTCCCCGACGCGGTGATCCGGGTGGAGGAGTTGGTCAACTGAGCGGTCAGGCTTTGGCCGCCGCCTCGATGATGCCTTCCTCGGTCTCCTGTTTCAACCGCAATTGACCGCAGGCCGCGGCGATGTCGTGGCCTTTCTCCCGGCGCAGGGTCGCCTGAATGCCCTGGGAAGTCAGCAAGCCGAGAAAAGACTCCTGTATGCGCGGCGCGGGGCGTTTCCAGGGCAGGCCCTCGACGGTGTTGTAGGGGATCAGGTTCACTTTGGCGTGAACCGAGCGAGCCCGCTTCGCCAGCAGGGCGGCCTGGGCGAGGCTGTCGTTGACGCCTTCGATGAGGATGTATTCGAGGGTGATCTTCTGGTTCTTCTTGGAACGCCAGATCCGCAGCGCATCGAAGAGGCGGTCGATGGGGTATTTGCGGTTCACCGGCATGATCGTTTCCCGCACTTCGTCGCTGGCGCCGTGGAGGGAAATCGCGAGCCGTATCTGGAGCGGATCGTCGGCCAGTTTCTCTATCATCGGGGCGAGTCCGCTGGTGGAGATAGTGATGCGCCGGGCGCCGATGCCCACGCCCCAGTCGGCGTTGATGATACGGATGGCCTTGGTCAGGTGGCGGAAATTCGCCAGCGGCTCGCCCATGCCCATGAAGACGAGGTTATCGATCCGCTCCCCGCCGATCCTTTCGGCCTCCAGGATCTGGCCGACGATCTCGCCGGCGTCGAGATTGCGGGTGAAACCCGCCAGTCCCGAGGCGCAGAAGCGGCAATCGTAGGCGCAGCCGACCTGGGAAGAGACGCAGAGCGTTCTCCGGTCCGATCTTTCACCATAGAGGGCGGGCGAGGCGGGGATGACGACGGTTTCGATGTAGCGGCGGTCGTGCAGGCGGAAAAGCAGCTTGGTGGTGGTGTCGATCGAACCCTGTTGGGTCGGGGACTCAAGAGGGTTGAGTCGGAAATCCTCCGCCAGGGCGGCCCGCAGTCCGGCTCCGAGATTCGACATCGCCTCAAAGCTGTCGACTCGTTTGCGGAACAGCCAGTCGAGGATCTGGTCTGCGCGGAACGCCGGCTCGCCGCGACCGGCCAGCCAGGCGATCCAGTCGTCTCTGTCGAGGCCGATGGCGGCCGGTTTGCTGTCGGGTGGAGTGGTCACGGTGA
Source organism: uncultured Verrucomicrobiales bacterium (assembly GCA_964439145.1). Lineage (GTDB taxonomy): Bacteria > Verrucomicrobiota > Verrucomicrobiia > Verrucomicrobiales > DEV007 > JAEUHH01. The sequence goes on along the minus strand of CAYTNL010000022.1, from coordinate 5,927 downwards.
CAAAGCCGTATCAAACCATCGTTTGACAGAGTCGGCATTCAGAATTCCCGTCGCGCCATGAGTGATAATCCCAACGCGCCTCTTGTCCTGATTCTATGCACCGGAAATTCCTGCCGTTCCCAGATGGCGGAGGCTTTTCTGCGCAAGGCGGCGGGGAATGCCCTGCGGGTGGCCAGCGCGGGATCGAAGCCGAGCGGTTACGTGCATCCTCTCTCGATCGAGGTGATGGCCGAAGTCGGCATCGACATCGGCGACGCGCGTTCCAAGTCGCTGGAGGAGTTTCTCGATCAGGATGTGGAGACGGTGATAACGGTGTGCGGCAACGCCGACGAGGCCTGTCCGGCCTTTCCGGGTCAGGTGAGGCGTTACCACTGGGGTTTTGAGGATCCGGCACACGCCTCCGGCGACAAGGAAGGCCAGATGCGGGTGTTCCGCCGCGTGCGCGACGAAATCGAGCGGGTGTTTTCCGCCTATGGTCTGGGGCGCGGGGACGGGGCGGGGGTTTGATGCTCCGCCCGCCTCATTTCACCACCTTCATGAGGCCGCGCATCAGCAGATGGTGGCCGGGGAAGGTGCAGACGAATTCGTAATCGCCGGGGGTCTCGGGCGCGTGGAACTCGAGGATTTGCTCGCCTTTGTGATCCAATAGCTTGCTGGCCACGAGAATTTTCCCGTGATCCGGCACGTAGCCTTTGGCGAAGCCCTCGGCCCCGAGTTGGATCGCGGCCATGGCGATCTCGTCGGCGGCCTTGGGCTGGGTGATGACGAGGTTGTGCGGCAGGAAATCGGGATTGTGAAAGATGAGCTCGATCTTCTTGCCGGCCTTGACCTGGAAATCTTTCAGGTCGAAGCGCATCCGCTCGACGATGGTGCCCACGCGCACGCGGGTGAGTTCGGGGGTGTCTTCGATGACGCCGGACTGTAGCTGGACTTCTGAGAGGGGATCGTGGCTCTCCTCGGCGCCGCCGGCCTTGAGATCGACATTGAACCACAGGTGCTGGACGGTCTGGGCGGCCACGCGGGCGTGGGGTTCGGGCGACTTGAGCAGTTGGTTCAGCAACTGGTTGTTGCGCACGTTGTGCTGCTGGTGGAGCCAGAGGGCCTCGAGGAGGTGGTGGGCGTCTTCCTGCTTCGCGGGGTTCCATTGTTTCATCCACGCCTCGCAGGCGGCGATGACCGCGGCGGTGGGGCGTGCGCTGAGTTCTACGCGGGTGCGGTGGCGCACGCCATCGACGGGATGCTCGAGATTGGCCATCAGCTCGGGCAGGCTGGCGTCGTGAATCTTGACCGGCTCTTGCAGCGGTTTGCGGGTGTTCACCATGCGATAGACGCGCCCGTGTTTGTGGTCGCGGTTGGGGTCGCGGATATTGTGCTGCATGTGGCCGATGATGACGTTGTGCCAGTCGGCCACGTAGAGGGCGCCGTCTTCGCCGAAGATGGCGTCGGCGGGGCGGAAATTCTTGTCCTCGCTCATCAGCAGATCGCCGGCGGGGGTGCCCCAGACTTCGCCGAAGCGGGTGGTCCTGGTGACAGTCTGCTTGTCCTTGCCGGTGCCGATTTCCTCGGTGTATTCGGCGCCGCCGTCGCGGTCGAGGTCGTATTGTTTGATGCCGAGAAAGCCGATGGCGTTGCAGATGAGGAAGTCGCCCTGCATGTCGTCGGGGAAATTGGCGCTCGAGACCACCTCGTTGGCTGGCACGGGGCGCACTTCCTTTTCAAGCAGTTTGAACATTTTGAAGCTCTTCCCATCCGGGCGCACCTGATAGGTGCGGCCGCCGGTGCCATCGTTGGCGTAGTGGTAGCCCCAGTAGTCAAAGGCGATGCCGTGGGGGTTGGGGCTGTTGTCGGCGTGATGGCTGATGGTGAACTGGCGGGGATCGAAGCGATACATGGCCGAGGCGCCGGTGCTGAGGGAGGGGCCCCAGGGATGCTCGATGTTGTTGTGCAGGAAGATGCCGCTCTGCCAGTAGAGAGCGCCGTCGGGGCCGTAGATGAAGTTGTTGGCCGCGTGATGAGTGTCGGCGGAGCCGATGCCGTGGAGCATGCGGATCTCGACATCGGCGATGTCATCCCCGTCGGTGTCTTTGAGGAAGAGGATGTCGGGCTGGCGGGCGACGAGGACGCCGCCGTTCCAGAACTCGAAGCCGAGAGGATTGTGGACTTTGGCGAAGGTCACGCATTTGTCGGCGACGCCGTCGTTGTCCTCGTCGGGCAGGATGAGGAGGCGGTCGTCCATCTCCTTGCCGGGTTCCCATTTCGGGTAAGTCTTCCAGGCGGCGACCCAGAGGCGTCCCTTGCCGTCGACCTGCATCTGGACGGGGTTGACCAGTTCGGGAAAGCGGGCCTCGTCGGCGAAGAGATTCACTTTGAAGCCGTCGGGCACTTTCAGTTTGGCGATACCGGCCTCGCCGCTGATGTATTCGAGACTGCCTTCTTTCTCGGCGCTGGAGCTCTTGCTCTTGCCGCCGACGTTGGACTCGACCGGCACCGCCGGGGGCACATTGCTGTCATCGACGACCAGGTCGCTGCCCCGCGCCAGGGCCCAGACGCGTTGGTCGCGGTTGGCGGTCATGACGTCGAGCATGATGAGTTCGTGCTGGAGGACTTCGGCGTTGGTCTGGCCGTCGACGAATTCCAGGGTGGAGCGCCCGCCCCAGACATCGTTGCCGTCGGTGGCGCGGTAGCGGTTGAACCAGTGCCAGTTCTTGTCGAGGATGGCCTCGCGGAGGGCGTCGAGTTCCGGCGCGGCGGCGACTTTTTTCCCCAGCAGACGTTCGGCGATGACTTCCGCGAGGAGACGATTGCCCTCGGTGTTGAGATGCACACCGTTGATGGTCAGCGGCTCCGAGGTGGCGGCATAGAGGGCGCGAGAGCTTTCGAAGAGATCGACGAAGGCGGTGCCTTTTTCCCCGGCCACGGTCTGGATGGCGGCGGAGTATTTCGCCAGCCGCTCGTTGTTGGCGCGGCCGTCGGAGAGGTTGGGATCACCGAGATCCTCGTGGGCGATGGGGGTGAACAGGACGAAGCGGGGCTCGCTCTCGCCGTTGGGTTTCAGCGCCCGGTAGTCGTCGATCATCTTGGCGAGGTCGGTCTTGAATGGCTCCAGGCCCGCGTCGCCGGCGAAGGATTCGTTGTAGCCGAAAAAGACGAAGATCACGTCCGCCTCGGAGAGTTTCAGGTAGTCCTCGGGGGTGGTGAATCCCTTGTTGCGGGGGCGGTTGGCGACTTGATCGCCGGAGAATCCCTGGTTGCGGATGACGAGTTCCAACGCGCCCAGTTCCGACTGCAGGAGCGTCTCCAGCCACGCGTCGTGCTGCATCCGGTCGGGCAGGGTGTTGCCGATGTAGACGATGTGATCGCCTTTCTGGAACTCGATCTCGGCGGCGTGTGTGCCGCTGGCGGCGAGGGCGCAGCCGAGGAGGGCGAGGAGGGAAAACAGGGCCCGGGGCAAGTTTTTCATGGTCGCAGTGCATGCCACGACTTCCCGGCTTTGGCCAGCCGAAATCCCCGCGCCCGCTCTGGCGCATACGTGGGGTGCGGCCTCAGTCCACGCCCCGGATCATGTCGCGGGCGTCGGAAAATCCGGGGAAACGCACTTTGGGCGCCGCCGAGGCGCGCAGCCGCCACCAGACCAGCCCCAGAATTGCCGCCGCGACGACGACGCCGAAACTGATGTAGATCCAGGTCCAATCGAAAGGCATTCTCGTTTTCGCCGTGAATGCGAGCGGCTCCGAGACTTTCCCGTCGTCTCCGAGGGTGAAAACCCGGAACTCATAGCTGTGGTTCGGCGCCAGCCCGCGGATCTCCGCGGAGATTTCCCCCGTCGCCTCGGGAGTGTAGGAGACATCGTGATAGGGGATCCACACGCTCTCGAGGATGGCGGCTTCGTCGGTCTGGCGCATCATCCGCATCTCGAGTTCGAATTGATCGTGGCCTATCGATGGCAGGGGCCAGCCCACGGTGAGGTGCCGTCGCCCTTCCTCGATGAGATGGATTTTCTCGGCGGACACCGGGGGAATCGAGGGAGCGGTCTGGCGTTCCACGGTGGGAAAGGTGATGAAACCGAGCGGACTGCGCAGTTTGTCCATCTCCGCGATGATCCGGTCCTCCTCCTCGCGCGAGAGGCGTGGCTGGGGCTGGGGCGGCCGATCCGCTCCCGGGGTTGGATTGGTGCCGGTGGGCGGCTGATCCGACGGGCCACCCATGGGCGTGGAGGCCCGCAAACGCAGCGCGGCGTCGAGTTCCTCGTTGGATCCTAGAAAAGTCGCCCGCAGGACCACGCGCAGCACTTGACCGTTCTCGCCCTCGATGAGGAGTTCACTTTCGTAGGGGCCGAAGATGCCGTCAGGCGCCGCCACCCGCACCGCGAAAGCCTCGGCCTCCAGCGGGTCCAACGTCGCCAGGCCACCGGCGGCGAGGACGGAAAAGGGCGGGCGGGTGCTCAGCCTCGCCTTCACCTCGGTGCCGCCGACGTTGCGCAGTTGGAAACTGCCTTGGGCCAGTCCGCCGGGCGCGATGGGACCGAAGTCGATCTTGCGCTCGTCGGTGCCGGTGTTTTCCACCACCAGATAGGCCGGCGCCACCGGGGCGGAGATGGACACGGGGATGGTGAAATCTCCGGTCGCGATCTGGATCTGTCCCGTGTGGGGCTCGACATCCTCGGTCGAGAGGTAGATCTGAAACGTGGCCGACTCGTCGGGCATGACATAGAGCGCGCCGCCGCCGCTGACCCGGAGGCGCTCATCGGTGGAGAGTGTCACCGGGAGCCGCGTTGGGGCGTGGCTGATGATGGTGAGCGTGCCCAGGCGGGTGCGCGATTTTTCCTCCCAACGCAGTGACAGTTCCGGGGCGCTGACCGAAAAGGGTTCGTAGCCCGCGCCGATCAGCCGCGTCGTGGCGCCCTGGTTGCGGAAAAAAGCGATCCGATGCTCGGCGTTGCCCGCGATCACCGGAGTGAAGCGCACCCTCAGCGTCTGTTGCGCGCCCACCGGGAGATTCAGCAGGCCATTGGCCGGCTCCACCAGCGACCAGGGGGCGGGCAATTGGATCTGGTTGCGGTAGGGGGCGGTGCCGCTGTTGCTGAGAAAGATCTCGCCCTCCGCCGACTGGCCCAGCATGACTTTGGCGAAATCCAGTTCCGTGGTGGCGTGGATCTTCGGCTCCGAGGCTTCCAGCGAGATCTTGACCTCCACCTTCTGCGACCAGAGTCCGCCCGGATAGCGGACCGCATAGGTGAATGAGTCCGTCGTCGCCGCGGTGTCGGGATAGGGGGTGTACTTGATAATCGCCTTCGTCCGATCCTCCTCCAGGCTGATCATGGGGCCCAACTCTCCGTTGAGCGGAAAATCCCGGATGAGAAATTCCACCACCGAGGCCCGCGTCTTCGCCTCGGAAACGAGTTGGATAGACATGGTTTCGCCCTTCACCGCCGACACTTCGCCCTCCTTTGGCACCGGTTTGCCCAGGCTCGGATCGGGCGCCATCTGGCCCCAGGCGGACGACATCATCGCCCACGCCATCGCCACCGTCCCGATGGCGCGCGCGCGCGTCGAGCCTGGTCGGGCGAGCCCAACCAAGCGGGGCGGAACGTGCTCGGCCGAGAGAGGGGGCGCGTTCTCCCCATATCCGCCACGAGCGGCGCTGAAGTAGTCATCCATGTTGTCGAAAAACCGAACGGTTCGGGAATTTGTCCACACACCCGGATTCCAAGGTCGGCTGGAAACCCCCTTTTTCAAGCCGAGGCGCGCGCGGGCTTGTTTTCAGCGCCTCGATTGGCTAAGAGGAATGGCGCAAGGTTAAGTAATGTGGCAGGGGCTTCCAGCCCGTGGATCATCGGCAAGATGCCGGTGCCACAGTCGCTGAGCGTCCTTAACCTAGTGTTCTGCGCGATAAGTTCATTAAATTAAGTTTCTTTTCAAGTTGGATGG
>CAYTNL010000021.1:0-81849 GCA_964439145.1 uncultured Verrucomicrobiales bacterium | reverse complement strand
GCGAAACGCCGACAAATCGGCGAAATAATGGACTCAAGTCCGACAGGCTGCTAGTTGGCGGCACAAACCAACCACCCCACCCCCCGCACCAACAACCTCCCACCCACCGGCACGGGCGCGGCGGCGAGGCGTTCGCCCAGGTCGTTCTGGGCGAGGATTTTCATGCCGGTGTCGCTGACTTCGACGACGGTGAGGAGGCCGTCTTCGCGGGCGCAGTAGAGGAGATTGCCGGCGAGGATGGGGGAGGCGTAGTACTTGGCGGCGGCGCGGGGGATGGCGTCGGCCCAGTGGTCCTTGCCGGTCCGGGCGTCGAGGCAGTGGATCTCGCCGCGGTCGGTGAGGAGATAGACTTTTCCGTCGCGGGCGACCGGGGTGGGGCAGTCGGCACCGAGGTCGTCGCGCTCCCAGAGCCGGGCTTTTTCGGTGATGTCGCCGCTGCCGCCCATCTTCACGCCGGCGACGTGCTTGGCGCGGCCGAAGGGCACCACGGCGATGCCGTCCACGGTGAAGGCGGGGGAGGCGATGACGCGCCACATGGGCTTGTCGTCGGGATTGAAGCCGCCGCAGGTCCAGCGGACTGCGCCGGTGGCGGGATCGTGCCCGGTGAGCCGGTCCGCGCCCCAGATGACGATGGTTTCCTGCCCGTCGATCTCGGTGACGTATGGTGTCGTGTAGGACTGGCCGGTTTCCTTCTGCACCTCGAAGGTGCGATCGACCTTCCAGGTCTCGCTGCCGTCGGCCCGGTCGAGGGCGACGACATAGGAATCGCCCTCCTGCATCACCGCGATGACGAGCTGGTTGTCGCCCGCGAAGACCGGTGAGGTCCCCAGGTCCCACCAGAGCGTATCCTGGCCGTAGCGTTCCTGGAGATTGGTCTTCCAATTCAAGCGTCCGTCGACCGTCAGCGACGCGACCGTGCCGCTCTTGTAATAGACATAGACGTCCTTCCCGTCCGTGATCGGAGAGGGATTGGCCCCGCTCCCGTTCTGGTGTTTCCCGGCCCGTTCCTCGCCGAGCGTCAGTTGCCAGAGTTGTTTTCCCGTTTCGAGATCGTAGGCGGTGATCCCGTCCTGGCCATCGATTCCGCTGGTGACGAAGACGCGATTTCCCCAGACGGCCGGCGTGCTGCTCCCGACCCCGGGCAGTTCCACCCGCCAGGCGACGTTTTTCTCCGCCGAGAATTCGATCGGGTAATCGCCCGGCGCGGCGACGCTGGTGCCGTCCGGCCCGCGCCATTGCGGCCAGTTGGCCTGGGCCTTATCGGCGCGGGAGGATACAGGACTGAGCGAGGCGAGCGGCAGGACTAACCCGAAAAGGCGGAAAAGGGTCGCTTTCATGACATCGGTAGGGCGGGACGGAGTGGCGTTGTGTTGGTTCGTTATGCCGGATGGCTGAAAGGGAGGAAAGCGAAAAATGGGCCTTTCCCCTGGTATCGCGATGGGGACGTTGCGCCGCCGCGCCCGAGGCTACGGTGAGTGGGAACAGGGATCGATGGCCCCTCTTACTGCGGGACCATCCCCGCATACGGTCCCGGGGTGGAATCGGGGATGGGGATGGCGCCGACGACTTCCTCGTAGAACTCCGATGGGCCCGCGCCGCCGATGATGGCGTAGGCGTGGCCATCGTCCCTGAGGGCGTGGAGCGACCGAATCAGCAGGGCGGTGCCGATGCCCCGACCGCTCCAGTTTTCCAGCACTCCGGTGGGGCCGAAGAAGCCTTTGAAAGTCGCGTTGTAACAGGCGAAGCCGATGATATCGCCACCGCCATTCACGGCGATGAAACACGAGACCGGGTGGCCGGAGAACGCCATCGCCACCTCGCTGCCCCAACGATCCCCGTATTTTTCCGCGACCCAGTTGACCACCGCGTAGCGCTCGGGAGCCAGGGGACGACGAATGATGACGCCGGATTCCGCGGCCCGTTCCAATACCGGGTGCAATTCCGGCAGCGCGTAGAGTTTCACCAGGAGATCACTCATGATCGCCCAGCTTCCACGCGGTGGGGCGGATTTGCAATCCGCCAATGCGCCTATGCCACGGGAGGCGTTTCAAATCCCCCGCGCGCTCAACGCCGCCAACTGCCCGCGCAAGCGCCCCGCCAGCTCACCCACCCTCCCCTGCCCCAGCCGCGCCGCGATGGCCGAGATGTGCGGGCAGGCGAAGCTCGATCCGGTGAAATGGGAAAACTCCCCGTCCGGCCAGGGCGCGCGCACATACACGCCGTCGGCCTCCACCTCGATCGACCGCTCCCCGCGGTAACGAAACGCCAGGGGCGAATCGAAGGCGCCGGCTTCCACCCCGATGACGTGGGGCAACTGGGCCGGAAAGCTCGCCCGGCCCGGTTCGTTGTGGGCGGCGGCGATCACCACGATGCCGCGTTCTCCGGCGCGGAGCGCCAACTCGACCAGTTCGTCGCGAAACCCGGTGGTGCCCAGGCTGACGTTGATGATGTCCCACCCGCGCTCGATGGCGAAGCCCAGCCCGGCGATCAGTTTCCCGCCCCGCTCCCGCGGCGAACGGCCGAAGATGCGGACACTGTGCAGTTCCGACTCAGGCGCCCATTTCCGCAGGAGCCAGGCGCAGGCGGTGCCGTGCCCGATGGCGTCGTCGCCCCGCCAATGCCTCACCGCGCGGCCGTCGTCGGCGATGGTGTGATGGGAACGGATCGCGCCCCGCAGATCCGGCAAATGATCCGCCACCCCGGTGTCGAGGATGCCGATCCGCACCCCGCGGCCGGTTCCCTCCCGCAGGTGCCGGCGCCAGCGAGCCAGGGGCCGCTCGGGAAAGGCGGTCCATCCCGGCGCGGGAATGGGCGGCACGGCATTCATGACGCCAGTTCCTCGGACTCCAGCAGCTCGGCCCACGCTCCCCATTCGCTGCGCTCGTACTCCGCCCGCACCTCGGCCTCCTGCTCCTCGATCACCGTCCAGCTCTTCGCCAGCCGGTCCATCGATTCCGGATCGCAGTGGGCGAGCCTTTTTCGCCAGATCTCGTCGAAGAGGCCCACCATCGCCGCGGCGTCGCGCGGATCCCGATCATAGGCCTCGCGGAAACCCGCGCTCGTGATCCGCGCCATCATGGCCCGTTGAAATCCGCGCAGCCCGGCGAGCTCCGCGTCATCGTGCCGCAAGAGACCGGCGCCCTGATCGGCGGGGCGTGGAAACTCCCTCGGCGGCGGCGTCTCGGCGTCCCGATAATCCCAGAAAATCTCGCGCGCCCGATCGATGTCGGCCAGCACATCGGCGAAGGGATGCAGGCGGCTGTCGCGTTCGAGAATGACGATCTCGCAGCGGGTCCGGCGGATCACCTCCTCGTAGAGTTCCCACACCGGCTCCATCACCGGCTCGCTGTGGCTGTCCTCCCACATCCCGCGCTCGGTGAGGAATCCGCCCGCGAGATGGATCTGGGTGACCCGGTCCAGGGGGTAGCGATCCAGAAAATCCCCGGCGTCATACCCATGGTTCTGTGAATTGTTGAAAAGGTTGGTCACGTCCAGCAGCAGCCCCGCGTCGGTCTGCTCGCAGATCCGCCGGAAAAATTCCGCCTCATCGAGCGGGCAATGCGGCACCGGAAACAGGTAGGTGACATTCTCGAGCGCGAAGGGACGGCCCAGCGCCTCGCGCACCGCCGCGTATTTCCCCGCCACCCACCGCGCCGACTCCTCGGTGAAGGGCAGGGACAGGAAGAGGGTCAGATCATTGCCGTCGACGCTGTGAAAGGCGGTATGCTCGCTGAAAATCTCCAGACCCGACTCCGCCAGAAAGCGCCGGGTGGACTCCAGATACCAGTCCGGGGGCGGCTCCACCGTCCCCAGCGAGAGGCTGATGCCGTGGGCCACGCCGGGCAGAGCGGCGAGGATTTCCCGCAGCTTTCTCAGCTCCGTGTCGGCGCCGAGACGACGCTCGCGGACGATGTAGTCCTCCGTCGAGATCTCCACCAGATCGATCCGGTCGCGGTGGGCGAGGATCTCCTCGTGGACGCTGTAGCGGTAGGCGATGCCGGCGCCTCGGGGTCGCGCGTGTCCGGATGCGGGGTTCATGGCAGCTCGATTGGTGGCGGTCCGGGATGACCGGCGGCCCGCGAACGGGTCCGCCGGACACCCGGGAGCCGGGATTTACCAGCAGTTGCGCCAGCAGTTCCGCCAGCAGTTACGACGCCAGCAGTTCCGCCAGCAGTAGCCGTGCGGGGTCACCGAGTCGTCGTCATCGGCGGCTTCGGAGCGCGATTGGGCGGCGGCGTCCAGTTTCGATTTCACTTCATCCGCCGGGACGAGGTGACTCTCGAGTTGGGAATCCGGGATGTTGTAGAACTTCCCGTCCATGCTTCTGAGAATGGCCATGGTTCTTTCCTTTCCGTTTTGAGGTTTGGTTGGTTAGTGGGTTAGGTGACGGATTGCGGGGAAAGCTTTTCGATTCAGGCGGCGTCGCGTTCGTCGTGGGTCACGCCGTAGCGCTCCTCGAGATCGGCGAGCACGATCTCCATCGGCATCTGGATCATGCAGCGGCAGTGGCGGGTCTCGGCGGAGTCGAAGGTGCCGTTCTCGTAATACTTGTTCGAGGGCGAGGCCCCGCCGCAGTAATCCCAGTAGGGGCAGCTCTCGGCGCACTTGCGATTGCCGCTCTCGATGTCGGCGAGCACCCGGTGGAACGACGCGTGCGCGGTGGCTTCAAACACGCCCTGGCTGGCCACGTTGCCGAAGGTGAAGGTCCCGTATTCTTCGGTCGCCTGGCCGAGCAGTTCCGGGGAAAAGGTCGAGAAATTGCCGAAGCAATCGACATTGATCATCGCCAGCGGGTCCACCTCCAGGTTGTAGTAGCGGCCATCAGGAGCGCGGTTCAGACCGGGGGCCAGGATGTTCTCCCGGGCATTCTCGAACTCGCGGATGCGCAGCGGGAATCCGTCCGCCCGGTTGCGGTCGAAGACCCGCTGGAGAAACTGCCGCACCCGGCGCTCGGCCGCCTCCGGATCGGCATTCCGGTCGAAGGACGACTCGGCGTTGACGCCCTCCACTTCCTCGATGTTGAAGCCGACCCCGTCGATCTCCAGGTCGCGGAAGAACTCGTAGATCTCGTCGGGATACTCGAGCGAGAAATCGGAGATCACCGACACCACCCCGAAATCGATCCCCGCCCGCTTCAATCGCTCGGCACCACGCATCGCCCGCTCATGAGTGCCCTCGCCCTTGCGGGTCTTGCGGTGTAGATCGTGGATGAAGGCGGGACCGTCGATGCTCAGCCCGATGCTGACATCGTGCCGCTTGATGAACTCGCACCAACGATCATCGATGAGGGTGCCGTTGCTCTGGAAGGTGTGCATCGCCTTTTCCCGCGCGCCGGGGAAGCGGTTGATGATTTCAAAGGCCTGCTCGTACCAGCTCACCGGCACCGCCAGCGGTTCCCCGGCGTGCCAGAGCAGCACGAAGGGCGGCCCCACGAGGCCGGAGTCGAAGACGCGGGTCATGGTTTTTTCCAACACCGGAAACTCCATCCGGCGGGTCGAGGTGCGGTGCGGCAGGTAGCAGTAGTCGCAGTTGATGTTGCAGAACGGGCTCGGCTGGAGCACCAGCACGCCGAGGAACAGTTGTTCCATCGAGTCGGAGGGGGTCGGATTCATCGAGGATCGGGACGGGTTCAGGCTTGGGAAAAAAGTCAGGCGACACGGGATTCCGGCGCGTCGATCCGGACCCGCCGCACCGGCGGTCCCGCGATCGAAGAGGGTTGGGTCGGCGACCCGACCCTGTTGACCGGCACGGCGGACGCGGCGGCGGCCCGCACCGCCTCGACGCGGACCCGGAGCGGAAGCTGGCGACGCCAGGCGGCGCGGACGGCGAAGACCCGGTCGGAGAGTTGGGGAAAAGTGATCCTGGCCATGGGTGGGAAAGTGGTGAGGGGCGAGTTTCCGGGCGCATGAGAAGGCCGGTCGATGCGTCCTTCTCTCATGACCGAAAGACGCGCGCCGAATCCGGGTTATGCGGAAGAGAGCCAAAAAAAATCCCTTTCCCGCCCCCGACGGGCTCTTCGCCTGCTTCGCGAGCTAACCCGCGATCTCGGCTGGACCTACCGACTCTACGTCCCCGGCGTAATCGTGCTCTCGGCCGTCTTCCTCCTGCCGCCGCGCTTTCTCCAATACTTCACCGGCCACGCCGACCGGATCGACGCCGTCACCGCGTCGCGCTTTCTCTGGACCCTGGCGGGATTCGGCCTCGGGGTGGCCGTCGCTCTCTGGCTGGCCACCTTTCTCGGCGGTCTCCTGCGCGAGTGGCTGCGTTTGAATGTCAGCGTCGATCTGCGTCGGCGTTCGCTGGCCGCCCTGCACGGCACGCCGCTGTCGGTGCTGGACAACGCCCACCGGGGTGACTGGATGACGCGGGTGACCGGCGACCTGCACAATGTCGAGGAGTTTCTCTCCGACTCCCTGCCCCGGCAAATCCAGAGCCTGACGCTGGTGCTGGGCTCGGCCGCGCTCTTCCTCTCCCACAGCGGCCCGCTCGCCCTCATCCCCTGCGCCGCCGCCATGGCGCTCGCCTTTCTCAACCTCCGCGTGCAGCGGACGATGGCGCCGGTGCTGACCGAGGCGCGCGAGCTGGAGGGCGAGGTCTTCCAGGACCTGATGGAAAACTACGAGGGGCTCCGCACCATTCGCAGCGCCGGGGCGGAGGTCGCGGTGATGGAACGGTTCCGCACCCGCCTGGAGTTCGTGCGCCGGGCCGGGATGCGCGTGATCCGCTCCATGGCCGGGCTCATGGGGATCAACGAACTCGCCAGTCAGGTCGTGGTAACCGCCGTCCTCAGCCTCCTCGCCTGGTCGCTGAAGGGGGGGGCGCTCACCATTGCCGACGTGCTCGTCTATCCCTTTTTCATCAACGTCTTTCTCGGCAACGCCCGGTCGCTGGCGGCGTCCGCCTACGAGTGGAATCGCTTCTTCGTCGAGGGCGGTCGCCTGGCGGAATTGCTCGACCACGGCGACACACCCCCGGCCGCGCGACGGGCGGTCCCTGAGGTCGGGAAGATCGAAGCCGTCGGCCTGGGCGCGGGATTTCCCGGCTCGCCTCCCCTGCTCGCGGACTTCGATCTCACCCTCGCGCGCGGGGAATGCGTCGCCCTCACCGGCCCCTCCGGCTGCGGGAAATCGACGCTCCTGGAAACCCTGGCGGGGCTGCGTCCACCACGGGCGGGAGCTTTCCGACTCGACCGGTCGCCTGACGAATGGCTCCGCGCGCTGCCGGTCGATCTCGCCGCCTACGTGGAGCAGCGTCCCTACCTGTTCGTCGGCAGCATCCGGGACAATCTCTGCCTCGGTCTGGAGAACGGTCGTCATCCCGACGATGGCACCCTGTATCGGCGACTCGAGGCGCTCGATCTCGCGGAACTGGTCCGCGGGCGGGGCGGCCTCGACGCCGTGCTCACCGACCGCGGCCTCAATCTGAGCGAGGGCCAGCGCTACCGACTCGCCCTCTGCCGCGCCCTGCTCTCCGGGCGGCCTTTCCTGCTCCTCGACGAGCCGTTCGCGGCTCTGGATCACAAGTCGTTGGAAACCGTGGCCGGCGTCTTGAGGGAGATCGCGGCCGATGGAACCGGCGTCGTCATGGCCACCCACCAGTTGCCGGAGTCGATCCGCTTCGACCAGGTCGTGTCGCTCGAAAACGGGGGAGAAACCGGGATTCGTTCGGCGGCATTCTCCGGGTTGGCGGATTGACCTTTCGCCCGGCGCTACTTTCCGGGCAATTCCCAGACCGGGTCGAAGCCGCCGTCCCCGTTGCCGCCCCGGCCGAGCATGGCGTCGACGACCCGGCTCATGAGCATCAATGACGGCCCGTCGCCGGGAAAGCGCACCAGCAGTTCGCCGAGCACGGCCGAGGCGCGGTGAAACTCTCCCGCTTCGAACCGCGCCAGCGCTTCCTCATAGCGTTCGCGAAGCTCCTCCCATCCGTCGCCACTCGGGGGGACGATCTCCCAGACTTCCACCGCTTCCCGGATATTCCGCACCCGCACCCGACAGAGCCGACGCCGGGGAAACTCGGCCGCGATTCCCCCGGGCAAGCGTCTCAAGGTCTCGCCCGAGGCCAGCAGGGTGGTGCCGAGGAATTTCGTCGCGCCCTGGATGCGGCTGCCGAGATTCACGGTGGTGCCGAGCGGGCCGTATTTGAATTTTCGATGGGTGCCGATGTTGCCGACGAGAGCGGGGCCGGTGCTGATGCCGATGCCGATGCTGGTCTCCGCGCCGATGGCATGATCCCAGCGCGCGTTGAGTTCCGGCAGCGCCGCCAGCATCTCCAGCGCCGCGCGACAGGCTCGCTCGGCGTGGTCGGGCTGCTCGCCCGGAGCGCCCCACATCGCCAGCAGTTCGTCGCCGGTGTAGTCGACGAGCACGCCTCCCTGATCGATGACACGGCCGGAGAAATCGCCCATCACATCACCGAGCCAGTCGATGGTCTGCTCGGGACCGATGCGCTCGCTCACGGCGCTGAATCCGCGGATGTCGCAGAACAGCACGCTGACCTCGGCGACGCGTCCCTTCATCTGGCTGAGGTCGGGATTGCGGGCGAACTCCCGCGCCAGCTCGGGAGTGAAATGCTGCTCGAAGACCCGCTCCCGCAGACGCTTTTTCTCGAGGCTGGCATTGAGCCGCGCCGCCAGCAGGGCGGGACGAATGGGCCGGGAGAGAAAATCCTCGGCCCCGATCTCGATGCAGCGGACGGCGTCGCGCTCCTCCTGCAAGCCGGTGACGACGATGACCGGCGTGTGGCGCAGGTGCCCACTCTCGCGCAATTTTTCCAACACGGCGAAGCCGTCCATCTCGGGCATGCGGATATCGAGCAGGACGGCGTCGAAGTCGTCGGCGCCCCTTAGCGTGTCCAGCGCCTCGCGACCGTTCCCGGCAAAGACGACCGAGTGCCCCATCGCCTCGAGCTACCTGGCGAGCAGTACCCGATTCTCGGCATCATCGTCCGCCACCAGGATGCGTCCCGGATGTTCCGCCGGCTTGACAGGTTCCGCCAGGGCGACACCGCCTCCGGCGAGCGGGGCCAGTGGCGCCCCCTCGCCGTTGAGGGCGTCGAGACAGCGGTGACAGAGATCGAGGACCCGCTCCAGCGCCTTCGGCGCGCCCACCCCGCCTCGGGACATGGCGATGAATTGCGCCGGACCGACGATGTGGTTGAGCCGATTTTTCCAATCGTGCCGCAGTCCGCTGAGGCGGGTCGCCTCGGCGGCCGGGGCTGCGTCGTTCACCTCCGAGCGGGCGAGCGCCTCGCGAAAGGCTTCCACGGCCTCGCAGAGACGGGAGGCGTCCGCGGCTTCCTTCGCGTCGCCCCCGCCGGAGATGGCGGTTTTCAACTCCGCCCCCGCCGCCGAGAGTTCGGCGGCCAGGGCATCGAGTTGCCGGGTGAGGTCGTGGACGAGGGTCGGCATCGGCGATCAGCTACGCCGTCACTGTGACCGAAAACACCGGGCGGGGAAACCGCAAACGGTGTCCGCCGGGAGGGCGCGGGTTCATTGCCGGATCTTGTCGAGATACTTGCGCGTCTCCGCCACCACCACCCCGGACAGAGCCACCAGGGCGATGAGGTTCGGCGCCGCCATGAGGGCGTTGAGGACATCCGCCAGGGTCCAGACCAGATGCAGCCCGCCCACCGCGCCGGCCACGATCGCGAGAACCCACAGCACCCGGTAGGCCGGTATCACTTTGGTCCCCAGCAGATACTCGACGCAGCGCTCCCCGTAGTAGGCCCAGCCGAGGAGAGACGAGTAGGCGAAGGTGATGACGCCGATCCCGACCACGATGCCTCCCGATTTGCCGGGCAATCCCTGACTGAAGGCCATCTGAGTCATCCCGGCGGCAAGGTCCCTCCCCTCCGTCCACACGCCGGTGACCACCAGCGCCAGACCCGTCAGGGTGCAGATGACGATGCTGTCGAGAAAGGTGCCGGTCATGGAAACCAGCGCCTGCTCGGCGGGCTCGTTCGTTTTCGCCGCCGCCGCCGCGATGGGCGCGCTGCCGAGGCCCGACTCGTTCGAGAAAACGCCGCGCGCCACCCCCATGCGAATCGCCAGGGCGATACCCGAACCAACGAAGCCGCCCGTGGCCGCCGTGCCGGTGAAGGCGTCGGAGAAGATGGTCGCGAATGCCGCCGGCACCTCGCCGGCGAACCGGAGGATGATGAACAGGCAGCCGGCGATGTAGAACAGCGCCATGAAGGGGACCAGCACCGAAGAGGTGCGCGCGATCGATTTGATCCCGCCCAGCAACACCAGTCCCGTAAGCACGGCGAGGACGATGCCGGTGATGAGCGCCACCCGGTCGGCGCCTTCCGCGCCGGGCTCCATTCCGATGAGGGCGACGACATTGCTCGCCACGGAGTTCGCCTGCACCATGTTGCCGATGCCGAAGGCCGCCACCGAGCCGAAAACGGCGAAGGCCACCGCGAGCCATTTCCATTTCGCCCCCATCCCCCGCTCGATGTAGTACATGGGGCCGCCCTGCATGCGTCCGCGCTCGTCCTTGACCCGGTATTTCACCGCCAGCAGGCCCTCGGCGTATTTTGTCGCCATGCCGATGAAGGCGATCATCCACATCCAGAAAATCGCGCCCGGACCGCCCGTGGCCACCGCCGTGGCGACGCCCACGATGTTCCCGGTTCCGATGGTGGCGGCGAGCGCGGTCATGAGGGATTGGAAATGGGTCACGTCGCCGTCACCGCGCGACTCGTGCCCATGCTTGCCGAGCGCCATGCGCAGACCGTAGCCGAGGCGAAAGAGCTGGATGACCCGGAGCCGGATCGTCAGGTAGATACCCGTGCCCCCGAGGAGGATGAGCAGCACCGGAATGATCCAGGTCTTCCCCCCCACCTCGACCGGAATACCGCTCCAGAGCCAGCCGCTCAGGGTGCCGAGAAAATCTTCGATGCCGTTCGTTTCAGATTCCATGCGGCAGACGCTAGCAAAGAGTGGACCCGCCGCAAAGCGGTAAAGGCGGGGCCGCGGAATTCCGTCTCTTTACCGGATCGAGGGAAAACGCTAGCGTCGTTCCCGAAAGCCCTCCGCCATGAAGACTCCCGACATTCGCCCATTCCTCCTGAGCCTGCTCGTCGTCTGCGGCGGTTCGCTCCCGGCCCAGGACCCGGTCTCCGCGCCCGACGAATCGGCGGACTGGATCTGGCACGAGGCGCCGATGGGATATTTCGGAAACAATCCCGACGCGGCCACGGTGATCCGCGTCACCTCGCTCGCTGGCGAGGGAGAAGGCAGCCTGCGCGCCGCGCTCGACGCGGAGATCGACGCGCCACGCCTCATCGTCTTCGAAATCGGCGGGATCATCGATCTGAAAGGCCGCGAACTGCGGGTCCGCAACGACCATACCTGGATCGCCGGGCAGACCGCGCCGGAGCCGGGCATCACCCTGATCCGCGGTGGAGTGCGCATCGAGGCCAGCCACGTCGTGCTCCAGCATCTGCGGGTGCGGCCGGGCGACGGGGGCGATCTGCCGGATGAGGGCTGGGAACCCGACAGCCTCACCACCACCGGGGCCATACACGACCTCCTCGTCGAGCAGTGCAGTTTCACCTGGTCCATCGATGAAAACCTCAGCGCCTCCAGCTACGGCGCACCCGAGGGCGAGGGCTCCAGAAGGATCACCTTCCGCCACAACCTCGTCGCCGAGGCCCTCCACGAGGCCACCCACGCGAAGGGCGGACATTCCAAGGGCACCCTCGTCCACGACGGCACCCACGAGGTCGCCATCGTCGGCAATCTCTACGCCGCCAACGTGGAGCGAAACCCGCTCTTTAAACTCGACACCTCCGGCGTGATCGTGAACAACGTCATCGCCTGCCCCGGCGACCGTGCCCTCCACGGGTCCGCGCCGGAGCCCGATTACCAGGCGCCGCTGGCCCGCCTCGCGGTGGTCGGCAACACCGTGCTGCTCGGCGCCCATTCCAAGCCGAGCGCCGCGATCTTCGAGGGCCGGGCCGAGGGTTACTTCGAGGGTAATGTTGGCGCCGACCGGGAGGGAAATCCGCTGCCGTTGCTTCGCGACACCTTTCTGCCCCTCGATTCCCCGCCACTCTGGCCCCGCGGGCTCCACGCCGCACCGGCCACCGCCGCCCAGTGGAAGGTCGCGCGCTTTGCCGGCGCGCGACCGGGGATTCGCGATCCCATCGACACCCGCATCGTCGCCGGCGCCATGGCGGGCACACTGGGAATCATCAACAGTCAGGACGAGGTTGGCGGTTATCCGGAAATCGCGCCCGCCACCACCCGCGTAATCGATATCCCCGATGACAACCGCGACGCCTGGCTGGAGGATCTGGCCCGGGAAGTCGAGGGCCGCGAATCCCGCCGCGCGACCACGAAGCGTCCGCGCGATTTCTCCGAAGTCGCGGTCGCCACCGTGAACCCGCTCGCCACGCGCGCCGCGATCGCGGCTTATGAGAAAGGAGGCAACGCCGTCGACGCCGCCATTGCCGCGGCGATCACGCTCGGAGTGGTCGACGGGCACAACTCCGGTATCGGCGGCGGCTGTTTCCTTCTCATTCGCACTCCCGACGGCTCCCTCACGGCGATCGACGGGCGGGAGATGGCGCCCGCCGCCGCCACCCGCGACCTGTTCGTGGTGGATGGCAAGGCCGACCCCGATCTCAGTCGCACCGGCGCCCTCGCCTCCGGCGTTCCCGGGTCGCTGGCCGCCTGGGAACTGGCGCTCGAAATGCACGGCAATCTCACGCTCGCCGACGTGCTGCTCCCCGCCGCCGATCTCGCCGAAGCCGGTTTTCCCATCGACGAAGTCTGGGCCCGGAAACTGAAGAGCGTCGCCGGGGACATCGCGAAGTTTCCCGCCTCCGCGGCGGTGTTTCTCCGGCCCGACGGCACCCCCATGGAGTCGGGCGACACCGTCGTGCAGGCCGATCTCGCCAAAAGCTACCGCGCCATCGCCGAGCAGGGCGCCGACTGGTTCTACCGCGGGCCTTTCGCCGAAATGACGGCCGCGTGGATGGCCGCGAACGGAGGCATCATGACGGTGGAGGATTTCGCCAACTACGTCCCGAAGTTGCGCGAGCCGCTCGTCACCACCTACCGCGGGCTCGACATCATCGGCTTTCCTCCACCCAGCTCCGGCGGCATCCACGTCGCCCAGATGCTCCAGATTCTCGAGCATTTCGACCCGTCCCAACTCGAACCGGCGAAGCGCACCCACCTCATCGCGGAAACCATGAAGCTCGCCTTCGCCGACCGCGCCCACTGGCTCGGTGACGCCGACTTCGCCCCGGTGCCGCGCGGCCTCATCGATCCCGCCTACACCGCCGGGCTGGCGAAAAAGATCGACCTCACGAAAGTCACCACCGTTCCCGGCCACGGTACCCCGCCACGCGCCGACACCGACCGGTTCGGGGAATTCGACGACAGCAAGCACACCCAGCATCTCTGCACCGCCGACGGCCTCGGCAACTGGGTCTCGATGACCTCCACCATCAACACCGGCTTCGGCAGCAAGGTCGTCATTCCCGGCACCGGCATCGTGCTCAACAACGAAATGGACGACTTCTCCGCCCAGCCCGGCGTGCCCAACGCCTTCGGACTCGTGGGTACCGAGGCCAACGCCATCGAGCCCGGCAAGCGCCCGCTTTCCAGCATGAGTCCCACGCTCGTCATCCGCGACGGTCGCGTCGCCATGGCCATCGGCGCCGCCGGCGGCCCCACCATCATCAGCCAGACCGTGCAGAACATCGTCAACCGCTTCACCCTCGGCATGGACATCGACGACTCCCTCGCCGCGCCGCGCATTCATCACCAGTGGTCGCCCGACATCCTGCGGGTGGAAAAGGCGACGGATCCCGCCATCGTCGAGGCTTTGAAAGCGCTGGGTCACGAGATCTCGGAAAGCTCCGGCCTCGGCGTCAGCCAGGGCATCACCGCCGACCAGCGCTACGGCACCCTGCGACCCGCCCACGATCCGCGCGTTCCCGGTGGTGCCGACGGCCGCTGAGCCGCTGAGCCGCTTGGTCAAAAATGGTTTCCTTTCCCGAGTCGCCTGATACCATTTGGGCGAATCAGGAGGAGCCAACCATGAGTCAATCATCCAGCGGTGCGGGAGCATCAGGGTCGAGCCCCGGGGACTTTGTCCCGCCATCGGTCGAGGAACTCGACGCCGTGCTCGACGCCTACGAGTTCATCGAGATCCTCGGCAAAGGCGGCATGGGCGCGGTTTACAAAGCCCGCCAGTTGACCCTGGACCGCCTCGTCGCCATCAAGATCCTCCCGCGCATCGACGCCGACGACGATCTGCGCTTCGCCGAGCGATTCCAGCGCGAAGCCCAGGCCATGGGCCGGCTCAGCCATCCCAACATCATCGGCGTCTACGACTTCGGCCGCACCCTCGACGGCCAGCTCTATATCGTGATGGAGTATGTCGAGGGCACCGACCTGCATCAGCTCATCCGCACCGGACAACTCACCACCGATCACCTCTTCGGCTGGTTTCCCCAGATCTGCGACGCCCTCCAATACGCCCACTCCATGGGCATCGTCCACCGCGACATCAAGCCGGCCAACATCATGATCAACCGCGAAGGCACGGTGAAGGTCGCCGACTTCGGCCTCGCCAAACTCAGTGGCGCGGCGGACGCCCAGCAGACGCGCCTGACCCTGACCAACGTGGCCATGGGTACCCCCGACTACGTGGCGCCCGAGGTGCTGGAGAACGATCTCGAACCCGATCACCGCGCTGATCTCTACGCGATCGGTGTCATGCTCTACGAGATATTGACGGGGAAAATTCCCCGCGGCGCCTGGCGGCCTCCGTCCCTGGTGAAACCGGAGATCGACCCCCGCTTCGACGCCCTGATCAATCGCGCCATGGACGCGGACCGGGAGAGCCGCTTCCAGAGCGCCACCGAGATCAGCCACCAACTGAGCAGCATCCATAGAAATCCCTCCAGCGCCCCGGTCACCACCTCAAGCGGGAAAAAGCTCGGCAGTTCGTCGGGAAACGTGAAAGCGTCCGGATCACTGGCGCCCTCGTCCGGCTCGGTGGATCCCCGCTCGACCTCCTTCCGCGCGAAACAGGAAAAATCGAACACCGGGCTCATCGTCGGCATCAGCACCGCCGCCGCTCTGGTGATCGGGGGTATCGGCGCCTTTTTCCTGTTCGGCGGAGCCGGGAGCCAACTCGACGATACCGAGGAACTCGCCTCCCTCATCGCCACCACCGACCGGTCAACCGCGGAGCTGTTGCCAATCCCCGAGGCAGATCCCCCAGCTCCACCCGAGCCAACGCCCGCGGAACCCCTGGTCGCGAACCCGCCACCCGAGACGCCCGCTCCGCCGGCCGACAGCGACAAAACCACCCCCTCTCCAACGCCTACCCCCGAGCCCTCGCCCACCGAGCCGGAGCCAGCCGCCCCGGCCATGGCGGTCGCGACGCCCCCGCCAAGCGAACCCGTCACCGCCCCGCCACCAGAGTCCGAGCCGCAACCCGCCGCCGTGCCGGAGGACCCGCGCATTGCCCAACTCGAACAGGGATTCCAGGCAGCCTTCGAGCGCGACGCCAACGGCGCTTTTCTCGCCTCCGTCGATCAGCTCGACCGCAGCTACCTGGGAGCCATCGAACGCGCCCGGCGCTCCGCCCAGCAGGGCGGGAATCTCGACGAGGTCACCGCCTTCGACCAGGAAACCCGGCGCATGACCGCCGGCCCCGGCATTCCACCCGCCGACAATCCCGGCACTCCCGGTTCCCTGGTCCAGCTCCGCCAAACCTACCGCGAAGCCCTCGCCAAGCTCGAGATCGAGCGCGACGAGAAGACGGCTCCCCTCTACGACAAATACCTCGGCGCCCTCACCGCTTACGAAGCCGAACTCACCAAGGCCAACGAGATCCCGAAAGCCCTCGCGGTGCGCGAATTTCGCGGGACCATCGAAACGCGTCAGGCGGCGTTGCGGACATCGGCCCTCGCCAACGCCAATGAACCGGCGCCCGGACCGGACATGGCCGCGGGTTCCGCGCCCGCGCCCGCCACCTCATCGACAGGCATCCCTCAAGTCGAGGTGATCACCTCCAGCGCCTACCGTGAACTGGCCACCTGGATTCTCTCGGAGGGAGGCCAGATCCGGATTCGTCACGACGGACAGGAAATCGATTTCCGCCCGGATGCCGCGGCTGACCTGCCCAACGGAAGCTTCGAAGTCATCGAGGTCCGACTCGACCAGCCGAAGTCGAACAACCTCACCGACGATGATTTCACCCGCTTCGCGGGGGCGCCAAATCTCCGGAGCCTGAACTTGCAGAATAGTCCCCTCACAAAACTTCCGGCTCTCGCAATCATGGACCAGTTGGAATCGGTCCAAATTGGAAATTGCCCGAATCTCACCGACCAGTTCTTCCTCGACCTGGGCAAGCTCCCGGCTCTCAAGTCGCTCGCGTTCGCCTGGGATCAGGAAAAACGCCCCTCGATCAGCGAGGCCGCCTTCGAGGGACTGGCAGCTTCGCGCTCCATCGATACCCTCAAGCTGGAGAACTACCCCTACGCCGACCGTCGCATGACCCTGCTGGGGAACCTTTCCACGCTCAAGAGGCTCGAATTCAAACAAATCGGTGACTCGGATGGCTCGTTCTTCAAGGCCTTCGGCCAGCATCCTTCGCTAGAGGCAATCAACATGGCCTTTTTCAATGAGCAATTCGACGGCTCCCACCTCGCGGCCCTCGCCGGCTCCCCCAATTTTCGCCATTTCGTGGCCAACGTGTGGGAACTTGGTCCGGAAGGTTTTCGTGAGCTCGGAAAAGTTTCCCAACTGGAAACCCTTCACATCGTCGCCAAACCCAGCGTGGACGACCAGACCCTCGCGGAGCTATCCGGCCTCGGGAATCTGAAACGCCTTGAGATCGGCAGACTGACGGCCGGCGGGACAGGCTTCCGCTCCTTCACCTGCGGAGATTCTCTCCGGTCCCTCCGCCTTGAGAGCAGCCTCATCGATCCGGAGGGACTGGCGGCCATCTGCCAGGCCCTGCCCAAGCTGACCGATCTCAACCTCGATTCGCAGCGACTCCGAGCCGAGGAGCTCTCGCCGCTGGCGCGTCTGGGAGCGCTCCAGAGTTTGAACTTGACCATTCCTGAATACAACGACACCAGCCTCGCCGCCGCCGGCAGCTTGGCAAACCTGAAATCGCTCACGCTCAGAGGTAAACCCGAATCCGTTACCGCCGAGGGCCTCCTTGCGCTGGCAAAAGCCAAGTACCTGGAGAAACTCGATTTCCGGCTATCCGCGATCCCGGAAAATGGCTGGGCGGCGCTGGGCACACTCGAACAGCTTGTGGAACTCTCCACCAGTCCGGCCCCCGTCACACCGGGAGTCGCCGATCTCGCCGGCGCCCGCAAGCTGGAGTTTCTTCGGATCGGTCCAGGCCTGGCCGACAACCCCGACGAGATCATCGACGCCCTGAAGAAGATCCGCTCCCTTCGTCGGCTCCACGTCAACTCGGCCCCCTTCGGAGACAATCCCGAGCTCCAACAGCGGCTTCGCGAGGCCCTGCCGGAGGTCGATGTCCAGGCGGTCCGATGACCGGTCCCGCATTCCCGAATCGCGCCGGTCACCGCACGGCTTACGGTGGAAAACAGAGCTTCCATTCCCGATAGAGATCGCTACGATTCCAGCTTTCCGCGAGGATCCATTTCCATGAGCAGTTCATCATCCGGCTCCCACCGGTCGGGTTCCAGCCCGGGCGAATTCGTGGCTCCTGCCGTCGAAGACCTCGACGCCGTGCTCGACGCCTACGAATTCATCGAGATCCTCGGCAAAGGCGGCATGGGCGCCGTCTACAAGGCGCGCCAGACCAATCTCGATAGACTCGTCGCCATCAAGATTCTTCCCCAGATTGATGGTGGCGATGAACTCCGCTTCGCGGAACGATTCCAGCGCGAGGCCCAGGCGATGGGCCGACTCAGTCATCCCAACATCATAGGCGTCTACGACTTTGGACGGACCGCCAACGGACAACTCTACATCGTGATGGAATACGTGGACGGCACCGACCTCCACCAACTGATCCGGACCGGAGAACTCACCACTGAACACCTTTTCGGCTGGTTTCCCCAGATCTGTGGCGCTCTTCAGTACGCCCACGAGCAGGGGATCGTGCATCGCGACATCAAACCGGCCAACATCATGATCAATCGCGAGGGCGTGGTCAAGGTGGCCGACTTCGGACTCGCCAAGCTCACCGGAGCGACCGATAACCACCAGACACGTCTCACCATGACCAACGTGGCCATGGGTACACCGGACTACGTCGCTCCGGAAGCCCTAGAGGGCGACGTGGAGCCGGATCACAGGGCGGATCTCTATGCGGTGGGAGTGATGCTCTACGAGATGCTAACCGGGAAAATTCCCCGTGGCTCCTGGCGCTCCCCGTCGGCCATCAAACCGGGACTCGATGCCCGCTTCGACGACCTTGTCAACCGGGCCATGGATTCCGACCGCGACAGCCGCTTCCAGAGCGCGTCAGAGATCAGTTTCCAGCTGAGCAAAATCCAACACACCCCCTCCAGCCCCCAGATCATCACGCGAAGCGGGAATACTCTCAACATCTCGTCGGAAGGCGCCAAGGCGTCCGGTCAGGTCAATCCCACCACCGGCTCGGTGGAGCAATCCGACTCCCCATCGACCGCCTTCCATGCGAAACAGGAAAAATCGAACACCGGTCTCATCGTCGGCATCAGTACGGCCGCCGCCCTGCTGATCGGGGGAATTGGCGCCCTTTTCCTGTTCGGCGGTGCCGGGAACCTGCAGGATGACCACAACGAACTCGCCTCCCTGATCGCCGCCAACGATCAACCAACCGTGGACCTGATTCCGACACCGAAAGTGGTTTTCAAGCCCGCGACCGACACTCCTCCCGAGCCCGCGACGACCGACCCCTTGGTTCCGGATGCCCGCCCCGACACGTCACCGACTCCCGAGAAGCCAAACCCCGCTCCCGCGCCTTCCCCCCAAGCATCGCCCACCGAGCCGGAGCCCACCAAGCCGGCCATGGATGTCTCGACGCCTCCTTCCTCCGAACCGGAACCGCAATCGGAGACCGCGCCGGAACCCGCCACCGAAACCGAGGACCCGCGACTCGCCCAGCTCGAGAAGGGATTTCAGGCAGCCTTTGAGCGAGACGCCAACGGCCCCTTCCTCGCCTCCGTCGACCAACTCGACCGCTCCTACCTGGGTGCTATCGAACGCTCCCGACGCACCGCCCAGCAGAACGGAAATCTCGACGAGGTCACCGCCTTCGATCAGGAGACTCAGCGAATGACCAGCGGCCCCGGTATGCCACCCGCCGACAATCCCGGCACTCCCGGTTCCCTGATACGGCTCCGCCAGACCTACCGCGATGCGCTCGCCAGGTTGGAGATCGAGCGCGATGAAAAAACCGCCCCCCTCTACGAAAAGTACCTCGGGGCCCTCACCGCCTACGAGGCCGAGCTGACCAAGGCCAACGCGATCCCGAAAGCCCTCGCGGTTCGTCAGTTCCGCTCAGTGATCGAGACTCGAAAAACCGCCCTCAAGACCTCTGCCCTGGCCCAGGCAGAAGAACCGGAGACGAAACCGGAAATGGCCCCGACCGCCGCTCCCGACAATCCCGCCCCGATCGTCGAAGTGATCACCTCCAGTACCTACCGGGAACTGGCCACTTGGATTCTCTCTCAGGGAGGATCGATCGAGATCCTCAACGACGATGGACGTATCCAGTTGACGGCCGACAACGCGGACGAACTTCCCAACGGCCGCTTCACCATCGATGTGATCACCCTGGGCAAGCCTCGAACCGAGGTCACCGACGACGATTTCTCCCGTTTTGTCGGAGCTCCCGAGCTCACCCGACTGAGCCTATCCGATTGCTCTCTCACGAAGCTGCCCGCCCTGCGGGTCATGGACAAACTGCAAACTCTCCAGATCTACAGTTGCCCGAATCTCACCGAAGAGTTCTTCACCGATGTCGGCAGTCGACCGGCTCTGGAGTCCCTCCAGCTGAACCCCGTAGATGGCAATTCGCCTCCTCTCCCGGTCGAAAGCGCCAAGGGACTCGGAGCCTCGCGTTCCCTCCGCCAGATTGGCTTCAGGCCGAATCCTTTCGACGACGCCGGGTTGGCCGAATTGGCCCGGATCCCGACCCTGGAATCTCTCGGTGTGGAGATCATGGGAAGGATCACGGGGGATTTCCTCCTCGCGTTCGAGAATCATCCCTCACTCGAGTCTCTCCTTCTTGGCTACGTGGAACCCACCTTCGATGGGGCGCAGCTGGCCGCCTTGGCGGACGTGGAAAATTTTCGAAACCTCTACATCAACGTTGGCGAGATCCCGAACAAAGCGATCACGGCCATTGGAAAAATCACCCAGCTCGAGAACCTGAGTTTCAATGCCTCCGCCGACGCCGACGATACCGTGCTGGCGAATCTCGCCTCCCTGTCAAAGTTGGCTTCCTTGACTGTAAGCGGCTTCATGGACTCCGGGAAAAGCCTCCGTTCCTTTCAATGTGGCGAGACCCTCAAGAGCTTGGCTCTCACTGGGGAAACGCATATCGATGCCGAAGGCGTTGCCGCCCTCAGCGAAACCTTCCCCCATTTGGAATCCCTCCAACTGAGTGGAGCGAGACTGGAAGGAGATCACCTGAAAACTCTCGCCAATCTGTCCTCCCTACGAACCCTCCATCTCTCCCCGGGGAAGCTGACCGACTCCTCGCTAGCCGCCTGCGGAATATTGCCGGCTCTGCGGCAATTGATCCTCGTTCCCATGGACCAGGGAGCGGAACTGTCATCCGAAGACCTGTCGGCGCTGGCGAAGTCCAACACCCTGGACAGCCTCACCATGAAATTTGCGAAAATTCCCGCGGGAGGCTGGGCGGCCCTGGGAACTATCGACACGCTCTCCTATCTCGAATGCGATCCGGCGCCGGTCACGCCTGAAATCGTCGAACTTTCCGGCGCCCGCCTGCTCCAGTCTCTGCTGATCGGCCCGGGCTTGGCCGAGAATCCGGACGAACTGCTTCCCGCGCTAAAGAAACTGCGCGCGCTCAAGAACCTGGAGGTGCGTTGCGACCAGTTCCGCGGCGATCCCTCCCTCCAGGAACGCGTCCGTGAGGCTCTGCCCGGCGTGCAGGTGCGCTGACGCGATCCCTTGCTTTGGGGACCGACCACCCCGCACCCAGACAGGGTCAGGTCCGCAACCCAACCCTGTTGCTTCCGAGCGGGTTGCCCCGTAGCATAGATGCCATGCATCGACGCGACTGGCTCAAAGGCACCTCGGCGGCCGGACTGGCGCTGATCACCTCCCGCTGGGCGGTGACGGCGGAGGACGCCGCCGACATTTCTACCCGATTTCCCGGGCTGTCCGACAGCGTACTCGGCAAGGCGACTGAGCTGGGCGCCTCCTTCGCGGACTTTCACATCATGCAGACCGACTCCGAGTCGCTCTTCGTGCGAGAGGAAATGGTGCAGGGGGTCAGCGCCGGCTCGTCGCTTGGTTGCTCGGTGCGCGTGCTCGTGAAGGGCGCCTGGGGATTCGCCGCCAGCAAGGAAATCTCCGAGACCCGCTTGATTCAACTCGTCGAGTCCGCCGTCGCCATGGCCAAGGGACAGGCCGACTGGCGCGGTCGCCAGGTGGAAATCGAGACACTGCCGGCGTTCACGGGAACCTGGGAGGCAGCCATCGACACCGACCCGTTCGCGGTTCCGCTGGAGGAAAAAGTCGAGCGCCTGCTTGGCATCAACCGCTCTGCCCTCGCCAAGGGCGCCAACTACTGCCACTCCCACGTCGCCGCCGTCCGCGAGCGCAAGTGGCTGGCCAATACCTTCGGTAGCAGGACCGAGCAGAGCCGGGTCCGCCTCCATCCGAGTTTCAGCGTGACGCTCCTGGACTCGAAGAAGGGCGGGTTCGCCTCCCGCGCCAGCACCCGCCCCCCTCGCGGCGCGGGCTACGAGCACCTCCGCGACTGGGACGCCGCCGCCGAGGCCGCCCTCTCCGTGGAGCAGGCGAAAGAAAAGATGGCCGCTCCGTCGATCACACCCGGAAAGCTGGACCTCGTCATCGCCCCGAGCAATCTCTGGCTCACCATCCACGAAACCGTCGGCCATCCCACCGAGCTGGACCGCGCCCTCGGTCACGAGGCCAACTTCGCCGGCACCTCCTTCTGCACACCCGACAAGTTGAACTCGCTCCAATACGGCAGCGAACTGGTCACCATCCTCGCCGACCGCACCGCCGACAACGGATTGGCTACGGTGAAGTGGGACGATGACGGCGTCCTGACGGTCGGGAAGGAATTCCCCATCGTTGAAAAGGGCGTCTTCCGGAATTTCCAGATGGCGCTCGGCCAGGCCGCCCTGATCGGCGTCGAGGGAGGCTCCAACGGCTGCGCCTACGCCGACAGCTTCGACGCCTTCCCCATCCAGCGCATGCCGAACATTTCTCTCCAGCCCGGCGACGACAATTCCGTCACCGCCGACAGCCTCATCGCCGATGTCGAGGACGGCATCTACATCGAGGGCAGCGGCAGTTGGAGCATCGATCAGCAGCGCTACAACTTCCAGTTCACCGGCCAGGTCTTTCACCGCATCCGCAACGGAAAGCTCGACGGCATGTACCGCGACGTTGCCTACCAGGGCAACTCGGTCGATTTCTGGAAAGCCTGCGACGGACTCGGCGGTCCCCCGACCTACGAACTCGGCGGCGCCTTCAACTGCGGCAAAGGCCAGCCCCAGCAGGTGGCCCCCGTCTCCCACGGCGCCGTGCCCGCCCGCTTCCGCCAGATCAACATCCTCAACACCGCCGAGGAATCCGGGAAAAAAGTCGCCGCCAACCGGCAGACCCGCGACCGCGGCGAGGTCGGCGGTCTCTGCTGGGCCTGAGACCTCCGGCGTCATCACGTAGGACGATATCGCTGGGCGAAAAGCTTAGGTTTTCCTACCTTTCCCCCCAGCCACGTCCCCTCCGCCCCCGGGCGGACTATCCGTGGGAACCCCGTCTCCCCACCTTTCCATGCTCACCATCCTTGGCCAGAACTCCGGGCAATTCTGCGACGGCCTCTCGCGCCGCTCCTTCCTCCAGATCGGCGGGCTCGCCCTCGGGGGCGCCTCCCTGCCGCAGATCCTCGCCGCCGAAGCCGCCAGCGGCCAGGCCCCGCGCGGCATCAATCACAAGGCGGTCATCATGATCTTCCTCCCCGGTGGCCCCCCGCATCAGGACATGTGGGATCTCAAAGCGGACGCCCCCGGCGAGATCCGGGGCGAGTTCCGCCCCATCGGCACCAATGTCCCCGGCATCCAGATCTGCGAGGAGTTTCCCCTCATGGCCAAGATGGCCGACAAATTCACCTTCATCCGCTCCATGGTCGGGGCCGAGGGACCGCACGACGCCATGATGTGTCTCACCGGTCGTCCCGGACGGAAAAACGTCCCCCCCGGCGGCTGGCCCAGCCTCGGGTCCGCCCTGTCGAAACTCGACGGACGTGTCAACGACGCCTGCCCGCCCTTCGTCGGCCTCTCGCCCAAATGCGGGCACGACGAGTGGGGCGATCCCGGTCAGGCCGGATTCCTCGGGCCCGCCCATTCCCCCTTCACCCCTTTTCGCGGCGGCGGCCAGCAGGATATCGTGCTGAAGAATGTCAGCCTCGAGCGTCTCGATGACCGCCGCGCCCTGCTCGGCAGCTTCGACAACTTCCGCCGCGACATCGACCAGTCCGGCATGATGGAGGGACTCGACACCTTCAACCAACAGGCCTTCGGCGTCCTGACCTCCAGCGCCCTCGCCGACGCACTCGACATCTCGCGGGAGGATGCGAAAACCGTGGAGCGCTACGGCAAAGGTACCGAAAAACTCCAGGCCGACGGCTGCTGGAAACGCCTCGACCAGTTCCTGATGGCCCGCCGACTCGTGGAGGCCGGCGCCCGCTGCGTCACCCTCGGTTTTTCCCGTTGGGATTGGCACGGCGGCAACTTCAAACGCGGACGCGAGGACTTTCCCCTGCTCGATCAGGGACTCACCGCCCTGGTCCAGGATCTCCACGACCGCGGTCTCTCCGACGATGTCAGCGTCGTCGTCTGGGGCGAGTTCGGCCGCACTCCCAAGATCAATCCCCAGGCGGGACGCGATCACTGGCCGCGCGTCAGTTGCGCCGTCCTCGCCGGTGGCGGCATGAATCACGGCCAGGTCATCGGCGCCACCGACCGCCTCGGCGGCGAGGCTACCGAGCGACCGGTGGAGTTTCAGGAAGTGTTTTCCACCCTCTATCACTCCGTCGGCATCGACGCCCGCAACACCACCGTCGAAGACCTCACCGGACGGCCGATGTATCTCGTCGATCCCCACCACGCCCCCATGCGCGAGTTGGTGGGCTGAAGAAAGGCTCGCGGAACGCGGGCGCGGATGGGGCGAAAATTCGACAGTAGTCGAATCGACGTGGCATGGGCTTCCCAGCCCGCCACCACTGGGAGCGCGTGTGGCTCGTCCGCCCTGGAGTCCCTGCCTAGTCTCTTCCCTCCGCAGACGAACAGAGCGATGCGGGCTTGCCTCCGCCCGATGGCATCAGTCCCTCAAGGACGCTTCCAACCTCGCGATCCTCTCTCCGGGTGCCGGATGGGAGGCAAGGTATTCGCCGAGGACATCCGGATCCCCACCCAGTGGCTCAATCCTCCGGAGAAAGGCGATGGCTCCCCCGGGGTCGTATCCGGCCGCGCGGACGATGGCCACGCCGTCCTTGTCGGCTTCGAACTCGTAGTCTTTCGAGTGGGCGCTCCGCAACATCGGCAGTCCCTGCTGGCGAATCCACCCGGACAGGAATCCCGCCCGTCCCGCCGCGAACGACGCCGCGCGGAGCGCCGACTGCTGGACCAGGCGATCCCAGGTATGGCGCCGGAGGAGGTGGACGGTTTCGTGCGCGATGACGAAAGCAATCTCGTCCTCGCTCCGCTCGCAGAGATCGATCAGCGAGCGACTCACGAAAAGGTAGCCCCCGGGCAGTCCGATTGCCGTGGGTTGATCCTCCCCCGTGATCTCGCAGCGATAGTGAATCCGCGGAAGGTTGACCCTCTCTTCCAGCCGGCGACAGAGTGATCGGACCCATTCCCGCAGCTCCGGTTCATCGGCCATCCGGGTGGCGAGCCGGAGTTCGGCGGCCATCGTCTCGCCGAGATCCCGCTCCGCCTGCGCGGCGTCCTCCTCCGACCCGGTCAGCCCCTCCCAGATCCACTTGCTCTTGCGATAGGTCGGCACCGCCGCCCGTCCCAGCTTGCGCCCCAGGTTTTCGAAAAAGCTGCTCATTGCGATTCGTCAAGATGGCGGAAACTCCGACGAATGGCAATCTCAACGCAGCGCCAACAAGACCGAAGCGCAGAAGTGTGGAAGTTCTTCACCCGCCCCCAAGCGGAGCCACGCCCCGCCAGTCAGGCTCGACAGCCACTGGGAGCGCGGGCGTCTCGCCCGCTTCATCGGCAGGGAAACAACACGGAATGCGATGTTCGTTCCCCCCTCGTTTTCCATTCCGACCGGGGCGAGCAGGGATGCTCGCGCTCCTTCCTTTCACCGGCATCGAAGCGGGCGAGACGCCCGCGCTCCCAGTGAGACCAGTTCAATCACCCAGGGCCTGGATCACCCGTTGGTAGAGCGCCACGGATACTCGGCAGCCGTGCTTCCCAACGAGATCGTCGATCAGATGCCGTACTTCCTCTTTCGATCGAATCCCTTTCCTCGCGGCCGCCACGAGAACGCCAAACGTCCCGACCGTCGGGATGCCCTCCTCTCTGGCGATCCGGCGCAGGAGCCGCTCGTCTACGACAAGGCGATCGGGACGATTCCGAATCGCCCAGTTGAGGACTCGACGGTCGTATTCACTCAGGGAGCGGGAAGGATATTCCGCTTCTTCAAAGGCCACCACGCTCGCGGTTTCGAGAAACCGATTCAGGCGAATCCGTTCCACTTCTCCCGCAGCATCGGAACACACTTCCTCGACGACGCATTCCAGAATGACGACTTCACCGCCGAAGATTTCGGAAATCAGATCCAGCGCATTCAGCTTGGCCAGAAAGAGGAGTGGGCTGGCATCGCAGAGGACAATCGTCATGGCCTAGCGGAGCGGAGAGGGAAAATGACCGTCACCCAAGGGATTGCAAATCTTCCTCGAACTCTTCGGGACCATAGTGAAGTTCGGTGCCGTCCGCTTCCATGCGACTCAGAAGGTCCCACTGACTGACTCCCGCGATTTCCGCCGCACGCGACAGGGAAATCTCGCCTTCCCGATACTTCCGGAGCGCGATTTCCCGCCGCCAGTCTTTCATCCCTTTGCGGAGGATGGCTTTCAACACCGTCGATCGATCGAATCCCGACAGTTCGCCGAGGGAATCCAGCAACGCGAGTTCCTCTTCATCGAGACGGGCGGAAATGGTGGAAGTGGCCATGGCGTTTACAATCTACCGATCCGTAAACAGATTTCAAGATCGGTCGCGATCCTGCGTTCATAATAAGAACCGTCCCCTGCAGGGCGGAGAGATTTCGCCTTCGAAACTTTCTGTAAGAATTTTTTACGTGGCCCCGGCGGATTTGGCGAATGGCAATCTCACAGCGCGGCGCCAAAGGAGGGGCGACAATCCTGTCGCCCTATCCCGTCAATAAGTGCGACAGGATTGTCGCACCTCCTTTCCCTTTCCTCTTGCCATCAACGGCGGAGTCTCCCATCCTGTTTCGTCATGCCACCCCCGGTCGATGAACTCCTCCAGTTCTTCCATCAATACGAGGGAGTCGATAAGCACGGGTTCAAGCTCCCGCACTGGCAACAACCCGGTGCCTGCTACTTCCTCACCTTCCGTCTCGCCGATTCCATCCCGCGCAAGCTGCTCGATCAGTGGGAAGACGATCGCGAGGCCTGGCTCGCGCAGCATCCACCGCCATGGACGCCTGAACTCGAACAGGAATACCACCAACGCTTCTCCGGCCAGATCGAACACTGGCTCGACCAGACTCATGGTGAATGCTTGTTGCGAAAACCAGAGATCGCCGAAGCACTCGCCCAGGTTCTCCTCTTCCACGATGGCTCCGAGAGACGCTACCAGTTTCACAGCTTCGTCATCATGCCGAATCACGTGCACGGGTTGTTCTCCCTGCACCCCGAATACCGACTTGAGGATTGCCTCAAGAACTGGAAAGGCATCTCTTCTCGTCGCATCAATGAGCGGCTCAATCGACAGGGCAACACGCTCTGGCAGCGCAACTACTTCGACCGCCTGATTCGCATTGCCCGCCACTTCACCGCCGTCGCGAGATACATCCGCCGCAATCCCACCAGGGCGAACCTGCCGCCCGGCTCCTACCACCTCTACGAGAGCGACCTCGTGAAAAACCTCCTCGATGCTTGAAGGATAGCGAACGGAGGGGCGACAATCCTGTCGCCCTAT
The DNA here is from genome assembly GCA_964439145.1 of uncultured Verrucomicrobiales bacterium. Taxonomy (GTDB): domain Bacteria; phylum Verrucomicrobiota; class Verrucomicrobiia; order Verrucomicrobiales; family DEV007; genus JAEUHH01. Next base: position 54,435 of record CAYTNL010000021.1, on the reverse strand, counting down.
TCCATGAAAAAAGTGCGACAGGATTGTCGCACCTCCTTTCCTCCTCCTCTTCCTCCTGACCCCGCACCTCCTCGCGCGGGACGGCTCCCCTTCCTCCCCCACCATCCTCCCATCCAATCAGCGCTTCCTCCACTGGGGCGATCTGGGCGACGGGACCTTCGCCAATCTCGTCCTCAATGGCAACTTCGCCGATGCGAAGTCAATCGATTAAGCGACGATACCCCCAAATCCAATGTCCTCCTCATCCTCTTCGATGACCTCAAGCCGGCGATGGGGGCCTACGGGAATGCTACGGCGATGACGCTGCAAGGCTCCGCCTGGGGTACCAGGACAAAATTCTTGCCACAACTTGTTTCGATCTCTCTTCAACGCGGTTCAGCGGAACGCTACCGAAAGCCTGGGTAAACGAAGGCTCGGGTGATGGTGTCGCAGTCTAGCTCGCTGACTCCCTGCGCCCGCGCCACGGAATACCAGGAATCGCGGACAGTGGCCTCCATGTCGTCGATGATTCGCCGGGCCGCGTCGGGATCGAGATGGAAGCGGCGGCATTGGCTCAACAGGTTCTCCCGGTTGGCGAATCGGCCGAAGTCGCCACACTCCATCGCCAGGTCCCGGCGCTCCGTGGAGACCAAGGGCGCCGGCGTCAGGTCGTAGGCGGGCGAGAGCCGCCAGTAGCGATCAGCCGCGATCAGGGCGTGATTCCGGGGATGGTCGTCAGTGTTCGAAATCAGGGCGTTGAAACACATCCGCCGGAAAAGTTCGGCGGCATCTTCGGTGGGCCAGGCGGAGGTTTTGCGGAGGTTTTCGGCGAGGATGACGTAGGACCAGTCACGGCGGTCGGTCGATGATTCCTCGGCGCCGAGCAGGGTCAGCCCGCTGATCATGCGGGCCCGTTCGTAGCCAGCTTCCGTCTTTCGGCGATCGAAGCGTTTCACCAGGAGCACGTCGCGATCCCCCACGCCGACCACCCGACTCAGCACGGATTGGATGCCGCAGCGGCGCGCGAGTTCCAGCATGGCGTGCTCGACCCGGGCGGAGTTCCACCGATCATTGGGGTGATTAAACTTGGCCAGCCACAATCCCTCCTCGTCCTCCACCACCGTCTTGGGCCGCGCGCCTCCCATCGAGGTACCCACCAGCAGGAGATCCTCGACCTGAGCGAGTCGGGACGCGGCCTCGTCCGGTCCTTCGGAGTCGCGCAGAATGGTGTCGGCGAGGGTCTGGAGTTTCTCGAGTTCGATGGTCTGGTTGAACCGACGCAGGGGCGCGGGCGGCGTTTTCCCGAGACCGAAACCCAGGGCGCCGGCGCGATCGTCGGGAGACTGGAGCAGGTAATCGATCTCCGCCAATCGGGAGAGTCCCGCATGCTTCTCGATGACTCGGCGCCCCCAATGATCCGGCCCGGCGTCGCGGAGCGCGCCGAAGATCCCTTTCAGCTTCCGGGTTTCGAAGGTGCCTGTCTGAAACTTCAGTTCCACCGGATCGATCTCCACCGCGTCCTTGCGCTCGAGATAACTCGCCCCATAGACGAATCGTCCCCAGGGATTTCCACCTGAATCCGTCGATACTACCAAGCGCCCTGCGGTGACAAAATCCGTCGTTCCAGAGAGCATCAGATAGACAAAACAATCTCGCGATTCGTCAGAAGTCATTGTCGAGTTCCTTTCTTCCCTCGCTTCCGGCCCGTTGTCGTTCCGAGGCGCGGGAAAGTTGCAGCCCCTCCGCGTCGCGGGATGCCGTCGCCACCTCGTCCAATTGATCGATCAGATCATAGACCCAGAGCAGGGCCACATAGACGACGATGCCGGTGGTCGGCTTTCCCTTCTCCGCATCGATCACGGCACGTGGCCCCGTCCCGATCCGTTCCGCCACCGTCTGGATCGACAGGTTGCGCCGGAGTCGAGCGAGCTTGAGGTCGCTCCCGAGGCGAAAGAGCGAGCGCTCCACCGCGAAAGGGGGGGATTCGGAGAGTCGATTTTTCTTGGACATTCTTTGCTTTACTGAGCATTAAAATGCACTCTCACTGCTTTATAAAGCACTTTTTGATGAATTCGACCTAGTTCTGACGAAACATCTCGCCCAAAGCATCCGGCTTTTGAGCACGACGGGGATTCCATGATCGAATTCTCCAAAACCCCGCCCGAATTCTCGAAAACCGGCCATTGCTTCGGGCTTCGGGGCCGTTCATTCTCTACGAGCCTACCCTCTTGGATCGATGACTCAACCCTCTTTCGTCTCTCGCTTTCTCCCCGGCCTCCTGACTTTCGCTCTCTGCCTGGGTGCCTTCGTGCCTTGGTGTGAGACCCAAGCCGCGGACGACTCTCCTGCCCCTAAACCCAACATCCTCCTCATCCTCGTCGATGACCTCAAGCCGGCGATGGGGGCCTACGGGGATCCGACGGCGAAGACGCCGCATCTCGATGCGCTGGCGGCGCGGGGGATGAAGTTCGAGCTGGCCTATTGCAACCAGGCGGTGTGCGCGCCTTCGCGGTTCACGCTGATGCTGGGGTCGCACTCGACCTCGACGGGGCTCTACGGGCTGGGGAGTCCGCTCCGCGAGCTGGTGCCGGACGCGGTGACGATGCCGCAGCATTTCGCGAAGCACGGCGGCTACCGGACGGAGTCGCTGGGGAAGGTCTTCCACATCGGTCACCAGAACGAGGGCGACCCGGCGTCGTTCTCGGTGCCGCATTTCAAGGAGAAGGTCATCGAATACGTGGAAGCCGCCAGCACCCAGGGCGGGCAGCTGACCCGGGAGGAAGCGATGTTCCAGAACGTGAAGGTGCCGGACTACAACGCCCTGCCCCGCGGGGCCGCCTTCGAATCGCCGGTGGTCGAGGACGAGGCCTACGCCGACGGCCGGGTGGCGGCGGAAACGGTCAAGCGCCTCCGCGCCGCCAGGGAACGACGGGAGCGGGACGGCACGCCCTTTTTCCTCGCCGCCGGATTCGCCCGGCCTCACCTCCCCTTTTCCGCGCCGCAACAGTATTGGGATCTCTACGATCCGGAGACGCTGCCGATGCCGGCCTTCGAGGATCTGCCGGCGGGTTCGCCGACGGTGGCGGGCAAGCGCGGGGGCGAGATCCGCAACTACTTCCCGGTGCCGGACAAGGGCGATCCGGCGGCCATTTCCGACGAGGTGAAACGCCAGCTCATCCACGGCTACTACGCCAGCGTCAGCTACGTCGATGCCCAGATCGGCAAGGTCATGGACGCGCTCGACGAGCTCGGGCTGGCGGAGAACACCCTCGTGGTGCTGTGGGGCGATCACGGTTTCCACCTCGGCGACCTCGGCATCTGGACCAAGCACACCAACTACGAGCAGGCCAACCGCATTCCCCTGATCTTCGTCGCCCCGGGCGTGACCGAGCCCGGTTCCTCGACGCGGCAGCTGGCGGAAAGTGTGGACATCTTCCCCACGCTCACCGAGCTGGCCGGGCTCCCCGCGCCAACCGGCCCCCAGCCCATCGACGGCGTCAGCCTGGTGCCGGTGTTGAAGGATGCGTCGGCGCGGGTTCGCGATCATGCCTACCACGCCTACCCGAAGCAGAAGATGGGCCGCGCCATCCGCACCGGACGTTTCCGCCTGGTGGAATGGAAGGAGCCCGGCGCGCCGCGCGAATCGGCGGAGATCGAACTCTACGACTACCAGGAAGATCCGCTGGAGACGAAGAACCTGGCCGCGGAAAAACCGGCGGCGGTGAAGCGGCTGCGGGAGATGCTGGATCGGTATCCGGAGGCCGTCGGCAAGGATGGGAAACCGGTGACGGGAGCGCAGCGGGCCTCGGTAGCGCCACCCGCCGCGAGCGAGGCGTCGCCGAAAATCGCGGGCCAATCGCTGCGAATCATCGCCGAGACGAATCTACGCAGAAACGACGCGCCGCCGCAGGGCGTGATCCTGGCCCAGGGCGGCCGAGAGCACGGCTACGCGATCCATTTTCTGCCCGGCGGCATTCCCGCCTTTGATGTCCGGGTGAACGGCGAAGTGACGCGGCTCGCCGGAAAGGAGAGCGCGACCGGAGAGCTTACCCTGGTGGGAACGCTGGATGCGGAGACGATGACCTTTTCCCTCAACGGCGAGGAGATCGGGCACGTGAAATCGCCCGGGCTCATCCCGGTGCAACCCCAGGATCCGCTTTCGATCGGTCAGGACGTGCGTTCCGCCGCCGGCGATTACGAGGCGCCGAATCCCTACAACGCCATGATCTGGAACACCCGGGTCGAGGCCGGAGGTAAACCGCCGGCCCTGGCCGAGCCGATGTCGCGCGAAGAGATCGAGGCCGGATTTGCCGCCCACGACCGGGCGCTGTTCGTCCACAACGCCTGGATCCGCGATCCCTACGTGACCCGTGGTCCGGATGGCACCTACTATCTCACCGGCACCACCCCGGTGCGGGGCGACGAGCGCGAGCAAACCGATCCCTACAATTCCGGTCTCGGCAGCGAGTCGCTCGTCGGTTGGCATGCCAACGTGTGGAAGAGCGAGGACCTGGTGGAATGGGAATCGCTGGAGGCGCCGTTCACGCTCAAGGACGGGATCTGGTTTTCCGAGAAGCCGGAAGCCTTCGAGCAAACGGAGCTCAAGCAATGGCGACTCTGGGCGCCGGAGCTGCACTGGATCGATTCAAAGCGGAAGTGGGCGCTGATCCACACCAGTCCCTCGCCGGTGGCGGGCGCGAATCTCTCGCTGTCGGCCGGGCCCGAGGTGGGCGGCCCATGGACCAACCCGATGGGGCCCGCCATCGGAAAGAAGCACGATCCTTCCCTCTTCCAGGACGACGACGGCACCTGGTGGATGATCTGGGGCGCAACGACCATCGCCCCGCTCAAGCCCGACTTTTCCGGCTTCGCCGCCGAGCCGACCGAGATCCGTCCCGCGCCGACGCCCTCGGCCTCCGCCGATGCCGGTCTGAAAATGGGACACGAGGGCTGTCTGGTGATGAAGATCGAGGGCAAGTATGTCCTTTTCGGCACCGGTTGGTCGACCGGGCTGATGAGGCGCGGCAGCTACAATCTCTACTACGCCACCGCCGACCAGATCACGGGGCCGTATTCGGAGCGGAAATTCGCCGGGCGATTTCTCGGTCACGGCACGCCTTTCCAGGACGGCGAGGGACGCTGGTGGTGCACGGCTTTCTACAACGCCAACGTGGTGCCCAATTCGCGGGAAGGGATCGAGACGGTGGACCTGAGCGACACCGCGCGAACCATCAACCAGCGTGGAACGACCCTGGTGCCGCTGGAGGTGAAGTTGCGGGAGAACGGGGAGCTTTTCATCCGGGCCAAGGATGCGGCCTACGGGGCGGCGGGACCGGATGAGGCGCAGGATTTCTGAAAGGAGGGGCGACAATCCTGTCGCCCTACCTAAGGAACAAGGGCGACAGGATTGTCGCCCCTCCTTTCCCATCCTGGGTCAGCCGAGGCGGGCCAGCGCTTCGTCGAAGCGAACATTGAATTCATTCGATATTCCCGACGACACCCGATGCCGCGCACGCGATGATGTGGTGTCGCTACCGCCTCCAGGTTGGCATGCCGACGGCTACGAAAATCATCTGATGCGATTCTTCGTCAACAGCACCCTGCGCTACCAGAACACCGGCCCCGCCACCCTGCTCTGTTCCCTGAGCTGTGTCCGCACGCCGGGCCAGCAGGTGTCCGACGAATCCCTCGTGACCAGCCGACAGGTGGTCCGTCACGATCTCTCGGTCGGCACGGAGGAAAACCGTTTCACCCTACTGGAGATCGCGCAACCGGGCGATCTCGACGTGGAATATCAGGCCACCGCGCAAATCGCTCCCTGGACGGTGCCGCATTCCCAGATCCAGCAACGCGAAATTCATTCGCTCGACGCCCGGACCATCCCCTATCTTTTTCCCAGTCGTTATGCTCCCTCGGATCGGATGCGGGCCATCGCCAATGATCTGTTCGGCGGCATCATGGGACACTTCAATCAGGCGCTCGCCATCGAAGACTGGCTCCACCGGAACATCGCCTACTGGCCGGGATCGTCCAAAGAGCAGTCCTCCGCCCTGGAAACGTTCGAGCAGCGCTCCGGCGTCTGCCGCGACTTCGCCCATCTCGGCATCGCCTTCTGCCGGGCACTCAGCATTCCGGCGCGCTATGTCACGGTCTATGCGTTTCAACTTCAGCCGCAGGATTTCCACGCCGTGTTCGAGGTCTCCATCGGGGGCGACTGGTATCTCATCGACGGCACCCGCATCGCGCCGCTCAATGGCATGATCCGCATCGCCCAGGGGCGCGACGCCGCCGACGCCGCCGTGGCGACGCTGTTCGGCAACATCCTCGGCACCGGGATCGAGGTCTCCACTCTCATCAGCGCGGAGGAGACGGAACTTTTTCAACCGGTGACCAGAGAGGATCTCCGCGCGCGGGAAGAAGCCCTCTGCCTGGCTTGATCGATGAGACCGGCGTTGTCCCGGAGAGGTGAGGAGGTGGAAAGTTAGCGTCTCAGCGGGCGCCTGAGCGGAAGGAATTCCGTGAGCGGTTTCTCCGCGGGGCGCCGCCGCCACCACCATTGTTCTGGGAGCGACCGGGACCGCCGCCCCGATTGTCCCGCTGACCGCCACCGCTCTGGTTTTGACCGCGACCGCGGCCGCCGCCTCGCTGGGCGACCGGCGCGGGGCGGTCGTCGGGACGCGGGTCGCGGTGGTAGGGTTGATCGCGATTCACCGGGATGCTGACGCGGATGACCTTCTCGATCTGGCGCAACAGAGTCTGGCTCTGCTCGTCGCAGAGAGAGATCGCCCGCCCCTCCATGCCGGCCCGGGCGGTGCGGCCGATGCGGTGCACGTAGGACTCGGGTTCTTTGGGCAGATCGTAGTTGATGACCAGGTCGACGCCCTTGACGTCGATACCGCGCGCCGCGATGTCGGTGGCCACGAGGATGCGGATGCGTCCGGCGCGGAAGTCCTCCAGGGCCCGCACCCGCGCGGACTGGGATTTGTTTCCGTGAATCGCCGCGGCGGGCATGCCGGCCTTGGTAAGCTGCTCGGCGATCCGGTTGGCGCCGTGCTTGGTGCCGCTGAACACGAGGGAAAGTCCGGAGGGCTGCGACTCGAGCAGGTGATGCAGGAGCTGGCGTTTGTCGGCGAGCGCCACATGACAGAGGCTCTGGTCGATTTTCTCCACCGTGGTCGCGGGCGGGGTCACCTCGACGTGGCGGGGGTCGCGGAGAATGGTCCCCGCCAGCTCCTGGATGGCCGGCGGCATGGTGGCGGAGAAAAAGAGCGACTGGCGTTGTTTCGGCAGCCGGGCGATGATTTTTTTGACGTCATGGATGAATCCCATGTCGAGCATGCGGTCGGCCTCGTCGATGACGAACACCTCCAGCCTTCCCAGATCGAGAAAGCCCTGGTTCAGCAGGTCGAGCAGGCGTCCCGGGGTGGCCACGAGCACTTCCGGACCGGCCCGCAGCTCGCGCACCTGGGGATTCTGCCCCACGCCGCCGAAGATGACGGCGGTCTGGAAACCGAGGTGCTTGCCGTAGTCGCGAAAGCTGGCGTCGATCTGCAGCGCCAGTTCGCGGGTGGGGGCGATGACGAGCACGCGCGGGGCTTTCGGCTCGCGGCGACGGGGATTTTTCGAGAGATACTCGAGGATGGGCAGCGCGAAGGCCGCCGTCTTGCCGGTGCCGGTCTGGGCGCAGCCCAGGACGTCGCGGCCCTCGAGGACATGCGGGATGGTCTGCTCCTGGATGGGTGACGGGGTGGTGTAGTCGCGCTCGCGGAGAGCGCGCTGGATGGGTTCGCCGAGGGCGAGTGAGTCGAACGTGATGGACATGACGTGGGTGAGAGAGAGGTGGTTGCGTGACCCCTCCCCGAGGTGGCGGGGACAGCGCGATGGTGACGTTCCCGCTAAGCGCGAGTCGATCCGTGGCGCGGCCTCACATACCACCGCCGAGGCGGGAGGAGGGTAATTCGATGAGATGGTGTGAGCCCAGACCTATCCTCATCGAAGAAATCGCGCGGGCTTACCGGGCTGCGAAATGCCGTTTCGCCCGGTAAAGTGTGTGGTGAGAGTCGCCGAGGGCGCCATGAAAGCAAACGGTTTCTTGGCGCGGGGATGACGCGCGGCGGGCTTCTTCGCGCCGGGAAAACGGCTTGGGTCCGCGAGGGAATCCGTGATACACCCAACGCGTCCGACATCATGCAACTCTCCACCGTCCTGTCGCCACTCTCCGATGAAAATCTCCAGCTCGCCGCGCAATGCGGGGTCGAGGGACTGGTGACGCGTTACCCGGGATCGGATCTCGCGGATCTGGTCAAGGTCAGGACCCGCATCGAAAGCCACGGTCTGAAACTCGTCGCCATCGAGGGATCCCTGCCCATCGAAAAGATCAAGATCGGCGAGGACCACAACGGACGGGAACTCGAGGCGATGCGCCGCCTGATCGTCCACATGGGCGAGGCGGGCATTCCCCTGCTCTGCCACAATTTCATGGCGGGAACCGACTGGGTGCGGACCCGGCTCGACGCCCCGGAACGCGGGGGCGCGAAAGTCACGGCCTTCGACCTGCGCGACGCCGAGCGCGCGCTCTCGCTGAATCACGCGGACGACACCATCGCGCCGAGAACCATAGCCTGGGGTACCATCAGCGCCGAGGCGCTGTGGGAAAATCTCGCCGCCTACCTCAGCGAACTCATCCCGGTCGCGGAGATGGCCGGCGTGACCCTCGCGATGCACCCGGATGATCCGCCGCTAACCGAGTTCCTGGGAAAGGCCAGGATCATGAACTCGGTGGAAAATTTCGAGCGTCTGCTGTCGCTCGATCCCAGCCCGCGCCACGCGGTCTGTTTCTGTCTCGGGAGCTTCGTGACCATGGGGGTCGACCCGATCAACGCGCTGCGGCGGCTGGGCGACCGCGTCGCCTACGTCCATTTCCGCGATGTGCGCGGCACGGCGGAGTCGTTCGCCGAGACCTTTCACGACAACGGCCCCACCGACATGGTCGCGGTCATGCGCGAGCTGAGAGCCCTCGGCTTCGACGGTCCCATCCGTCCCGACCACGTCCCCCAACTGGTGGGCGAGGACGACGGCGAACCCGGCTACACCATGCTCGGTCGTCTGTTCGCCTACGGCTACATCCGCGGCCTGCTCCAAGCCACCTGAGCCCCACGTCGCCCCATGCCACGCATCACCGCCATCGAAACCGCCATTCCGTCGGGCATCATGCCCAACCTCATCCTGCTCCGCGTCCACACCGACGCGGGCATCATCGGCTGTGGCGAGACCTACTACACGCCCCACGCCATCGAGGCGCTGATTCACGACTGGATGGCCGAGCGTCTGCTCGGCGCCGAAGCCACGGACATCGAGTCGCACTGGCGCTTTCTCTACGAACGCTGCACCGCATTCGGCACGCCGGGCGCGGAAATGCGCGCCATCTCGGCCATCGACGTGGCGCTCTGGGACATCCTCGGACAGCTATGTGGTCAGCCCGTCTGGAAACTGCTCGGCGGTGCGGCGCGGGAGCGGGTCCGCATTTACAACACTTGCGGCGGTCCCGGCTACGGCGCGGTGAAAGGCGACACCCCCGCCGCGGAAAGTCGTCATCCCGGCTGGCCCGGACACGGCGACGAGGGATCTCCGGGGCCGCTTCAGGATAACTGGGCGTCCTTTCACGCCGCCGGCGATCTGGCCGAGGAACTGGTGGCGGAGGGGATTGTCGGGATGAAAGTCTGGCCCTTTGACCGTTTCGCCCACCGGGAGGGCGGGCTCTGGTTTTCCCAGGCCGACATCGAAGCCGGGATGAAACCGCTGCGCGAGATCCGCGAGCGGGTCGGCGACCGCATCGAGATCATGATCGAGGGCCACGCCTTCTTTCAACTCCCGCTCGCGCGGCGTCTGGGCGAGGCGTTGAAAGAGATCCGCCCACTCTGGCTCGAGGACACCCTGCGGGTGGACAATGTCCGCACCCTCGCGGATTTCCGCCAGCTCTCCGGTCTGCCCATCGCCGCGAGCGAGATGCTGCTCGGTCGCGCCTCCTACCTCCCGCTGCTGGAGGCGCGGGCCACCGACTACGTCATGATCGACCCCACCTGGGCCGGAGGCATCAGCGAGACACGGCGCCTCATCGACCTCGCCCAGGCATACAACCTGCCCGCCACCATGCACGACTGCACCGGGCCACTGACGCTGCAGGCGGGACTGCACTGCTCGGTGGCCTCCACCAATGTCGTGTTTCAGGAGACCGTGCGCGCCCACATCCGCACCTTCTACGAGCGGCTCATCGACCGTCAGCCGAGGATAGAAAACGGGCACCTGCTCGCGCCGACCGATCCCGGACTCGGCACCGCCTGGCTGCCGGAGCTGTTCGAACCGGGGAAACACCGCCACCGCCGCAGCGATGCCTGAGACTTCCCCCGCTCCCACCCGGGTCCGCCATCAGGTCATCGGCGTCACCACCCTGGCGGCGGTGCTGCTCTATCTGGACCGGATCTGCATCGCCGAGATCGCGAAACTCGATTCGTTCAAGGCCGAGCTGGGTCTCTCACCCGAGCAGACCGGCGCCGTACTCTCAGCGTTCTTTTTCGCCTACGCCCTCGCCCAGGTGCCCGCCGGCTGGCTCTCCGACCGCTTCGGCGCCCGCCGCATGCTGCCCGCCTACATCGTGCTCTGGTCGCTCTGCACCGCGCTCACCGGACTGGCCACCGGGTTCGTCATGCTCATCGTGGCGCGGGTCGTGTTCGGCATTGCCCAGGCGGGATGTTACCCCACCGCCGGGAGTCTCATCAAACGCTGGACACCGCTCCGGGTGCGCGGCACCACCAGCAGCATCGTGTCCTTCGGCGGACGTCTCGGCGGCGCCACCGCGCCCCTGCTCACCGCCTGGCTCTTGAAAGACCATCTCGATTGGCGCTGGGTGCTGGTGCTCTACGGCGGCTCCGGTCTGCTGGTGGCGCTGCTGTTCGGGCGCGTCTTTCGGGAGTCCCCCGCCGCGCATCCCCGGGTCAACGACGCCGAGCGCCGCCTCATCGCCGAGGGCGGCGAGTCCCCCGGCGGCGCCCACCTCGGCCCGCCGCCCTTTCCCCCGCTGCTGCCACTGATGCGCAGCGGCACCATGTGGCTGATGTGCGCGCTCCAGTACGGGATCAACATCGGCTGGGTATTCCTCGTCACCTGGCTGCCGACCTACCTGCAGGATGTGAAGGGGGTCGACCCCAAGATCGGCGGACTCATGTCCACCACGGTGCTTTTCGCGGGGATCGTCGGCATGCTCTGCGGGGGACGGCTTACGGATTTCGCCACCCGTCGACTGGGCGTGCGCTGGGGCCGGTCCCTGCCCCTGGTCATCTGCTACGCGGTCGCTCTCGGCGCCTACCTCTCCTGCCTCGGCCTCGAATCGGCCTGGGCCTTCATCGCCGCCGCCTCGGTGGTGGCCTTCGTCACCGACATGAGCGTTCCCGCCATCTGGGCCTACATGCAGGATGTCGGCGGGGAAAACACCGCCGCCGTCTTCGGCTGGGGCAACATGTGGGGCAATTTCGGCGCCGCCACCACCCCCCTGCTGGTGCCCATCGTCCTCAAGCACTGGGACGGCAACGGCGACTGGCACGAGGCCTTCCTGCTTTTCTCCGCCGGCTATCTCATCGCCGGACTCGCCGCCCTCGGGATCAACGCCAACCGCAAGGTGGCGTGAACCCGCGTCATTCTTCTACCCCGAGGTAATCAGCCACCCGATCATCCCCGCCAGCAGGGCGTAGAAGAGGAACACCACCAGGGTTCGCCGGATCACCAGCCCCTCCCTGCCCAGCAGACCCACGGTCGCGGCGGCGGCCACCACGTTGTGAACACAGATCGTGTTTCCCGCCGCCCCGCCCACCGCCTGGAGCGCCACGATCCAGTCGGGATCTACCCCGATGCGCTCGCCCATGCCGAACTGGAACAGGGAAAACATCATGTTGCTGATGGTGTTCGACCCGGCGACAAAGGCGCCGATCCCGCCGATCAGCGGCGCCACCAGGGGCCACCCCGAGCCCACCAGCTCCGAGATGCCGGTCGCGAGCGCGATGGGCATTTTTTCATGGCCCGCCGACCCACCGTCGGTGTTGAGAAACACCTGCACCATCGGCACGGTGAACACCAGCGCCGTGGAGGCCGCCAGCGTGATCCGTCCGGCGCGCGAGCACGCCCGTGCCAGGCCCGGGACCGGGAGACGATGCAGCCAGGCCGCCGCGAGCGCGGCGACGACAAACACCGAGGAGGGAAGATAGAGCGGCTGCACGGAGATCTTGATGCCCGATCCGAAGAGGTCGGCGACCTCGATGCCGACCGATTTCAGCCATCCGCCGAAGGGCCAGTGCCCAATGCGCGTGGCCACGAGCAACAGGGCCACGAGGAGATAGGGCGACCACGCCCGCATCTGTCCCATGATCGCCGCCGGTGGCTCCGGGCGTTCGCGAAAATCGAGACGCCCATTCCACTCCTCGGGCCACGAGTCGCGCGGGGGAAACTCCCAGAGCCGAGTCGATTTCGGCATCAGCCATCCCCGTCTGGCGGCGAAAATCACCAGGAGCAAACCGGTCGCGCTTCCCGCCAGGGTGGGAAATTCGGGTCCGAGAAAGCGCGCCACCAACCAGTAGGGAATCGTCATCGCGAGGCCCGCGAACAGCGCGAAGGGCCACACCTCGAAACCCTCGCGGAAAGAGCGTCTCTCCCCGAAAAATCGCGTGAGCAGACACACCAGCAACAGCGGGACCAGGGAACCGATGACCGCGTGCAGGGTGGCGACCTTTGTCCCGATGGATGCGAGATAGGCGGCCCAGGACACGGAATCGACCGCTCCACTGTGGGCGATGACCGCCGCGTCACCGGCCAGTCCCTTGTCGATCCCCACGAGGATGGGAGTGCCCACCGCGCCGAAGGAGACCGGGGTGTTCTGAATCGTCATCCCCACCACCACCGCCGCCATCGCCGGAAATCCCAACCCCGCCAGCAGCGGCACGCAGACTGCGGCGGGCGTGCCGAATCCCGCCGCCCCCTCGATGAAGGAGCCGAACAGCCAGGCGATGACGATGGCCTGGATGCGGCGGTCGGGGGAGATCCCCTCGAAGCCCGCCCGCATCGCCCGCAAGCCGCCGCTTTCCCGGAGCGTCTCCAGCAGCAGGATCGCCCCGAAGATGATGAGCAGGATCGTCGCCGCGATGACCAGGCCGTTGACCGACGCCGCGAGGATTTTCATCCCCGGCGTTTTCCAAACCCACGCCGCAAGCAGAACGACCGTGATGTAACAGACCGGCATCGCCCGCGCCGCCGGCCAGCGCAGGACGACGAGCAGGAGCGCCACCGTTCCGATGGGAAGCAGGGCGAGAGCGGCGAGGAGAAGCGGCGACATCCGCGCCAGTAGAGCGGACAACGGCGACTTTGCCAAACCCCGAAAATTCCCGATTGATTTCACCCGCGCTTCGCCTCCCTTTCCCCGCATGAAAATACCCGGACTCAGAGCGGCGGATGAAACGGTTGGCGGACTCGTGCATTTCGGTCGCATGCTGGACAAGATCCGCCTGCACGCCGTCGGCACCCTGCCCGACGGGTATTTTCTCGGCGATGGAGATCCCACCTGGTGGGACTCGCGCTGCTGCCGATTCCTCGGGGTAAACTACGAAGAACTCGCCTCCCGAGTCCGGGACGGGATGGACGATGCGGCCGCCCTTGAATGGTGCTTCGCCAACGGGCGCCGTCCCAGCGCCGAGGAGATCCAAATCTGGAACGCCTTCATCACCAAACGCGGATGGCGCGACGAGGCCACCCCGGGACTGCAGGCCGACAAGGAAGCCTCCGGGTTCGGAGATCGCGACGACATCCTCACCTGGGTCGATCTTTTCAAGGCCGAAGAGGCCTGACTTTCCACCTGACAGGGTTGGGTCGCGGACCCGACAGGGTAAGGTCGGCGACGTGAATCGGCTATTGTCGCGCCCCCGCCTCCCGCGTTCTGCTTGGCGGCATGAAACGCCTCCTCATTCTCGCCCTTTCTCTCACCGGTCTCTCCGCCGCGGACGAGCCCACAAAGCCCACGCTGCGCGCCGGCGCCTCCGCCGTGGACATCAGTCCTCGCGAATTCCCGCTCAACATGCCCGGCGGATTCACCGGCAACGCCGCTGAGGGGTTGAACGATCCGCTCCACTCGCGTGCCCTGGTCCTCTCGGACGGCGCCACCACACTCGCCATGGTGGTGGTGGACAATCTCGGCGTCGCCCCGGAGGTGCAGGACGAGGCCAAGGCCATCGCCGCGGAAAAGACCGGCATCCCGGCGGAGAAGATGCTGGTCTGCTCCACCCACACGCATTCCGGCCCGCCCTCGAACGGCAAGGACGGCACCGCCGGGGCCTACCGGAAAATCCTCGTCAACGGAATCGCCGAATCCATCGTCCAGGCCCACGCCGCGCTCCGCCCCGCCGCCGCCGCGGCCGCCGCGAGCCAGCTGCCGGACGAAGTCTTCAACCGACGCTGGTATCTGAAGCCCGGCAAGATGCCGCCCAACCCGTTCGGGAAGATGGACACGGTGAAGATGAATCCCGGCACCAGTCCGGACGTGCTTGACCGACCCGCCGGCCCCACCGATCCCGACGTCACCATCCTCTCGATCCAGGACGCGAAGCGGAAGCCACTCGCCCTTTTCGCCAACTACCCGCTGCACTACGTAGGCGCCACGCCGCGCGGACTGATGTCGGCCGACTACTTCGGAGAATTCGCCCGGCTCATACCCCACCGCGTCCGGGGAGGCGAGGATTTCGTCGCCATGCTGTCGAACGGCGCGTCCGGAGACATCAACAACATCCCCTTCCTCGTGACCCGACCGCCCCGCGCGCCCTTCGAGCAGGTCCAGATCGTGGCGCAAAAGGCGGCCGACACGGCGTGGGAGGCGTTCCGCTCCATCGAAAGTCACCGGAGCGACCTCCGCGTGGGGATGCTCCAGCGCGAGGTGGCGCTGAAATATCGCCGCCCCACGGCGGAGGAGATCGCGGCGGCCGAGGCGGTCCTCGCCACCGCGGGAGAGGAGGCGCTCGCGAAGCTGCCCAACCTGGCCCAGCACTACGCCCGGGGCACCATCGCCGCCTCGCAACGGCCCGAGGAATCCCTCACGGTGAAGATTCAGGCCATCCGTATCGGGGACTTCGCGGTGGTCGGTTTTCCCTTCGAGACTTTGGTCGAGATCGGGCTGGAAATGAAAAAGCGTAGCCCGTTTCCCCGCACCATGGTCATAGGACTGGCCAACGGGCGACACGGCTACCTGCCTACACCGGAGCAACACCGGCTGGGCGGCTACGAAACCTGGCTAGGGACGAACGTGGTGGAGGAGAACGCCTCGGTCATCCTCACCGATCACCTGCTCGAAATGCTGGGAGAGTTGAAGGCGATGCCATGAGAACCGTCCCGCTCCTCATTGCGACGGTCCTTTCCCTGCCGACGGGCACGCCCGCCCGGGAGGATGCTCTCGTCGCAAAACTGGCGGCCGGCCGGGAGACCGTGCGCGTGGTCTGCTTCGGCGACAGCATCACCGGCGTCTACTATCACACCGGCTCCCAACGCGCCTGGACCGATCTGCTGGGGCTGGCACTGAAAAAAAACTGGACGGAGGCCCGGCTGGAAATGATCAACGCCGGCATCAGCGGACACACCACAGCCCAGGGATTGGCGCGAATCGACCGCGATGTCCTGGCGAAACGCCCCGACCTGGTGGTGGTGATGTTCGGGATGAACGATGTCGCCAAGTCGTCGCTGCCGGATTATCGGGACAACCTGGCGGAGATCGTGGACCGCTGCCGGGCGGCGGGTGCCGCCGTGATACTTTGCACACCAAACTCGGTGACCGAGAACCCGGATCGACCCAACGCGAGGTTGGCGGAATTTTCCGAAGCCGTCCGCGCACTGGCCCGAGCGCGCAATCTGCCGCTCGCCGACACCTTCGCCGAGTGGGAACGCCAGCGCCTGGATGACCCGGCGGGGTGGTCCCTGTGGATGAGCGAGACCATTCACCCGAATCTGAACGGCCATCGCCGTTTCGCCGAGCTGGTGGCGGGAGCGCTCGCCGGAACCGAGGTGACGCTGACCAAGGAGGAGGCGCCGCCCGCCCCGAATCCCCTGGCCACCACGCTGGCGCGACTGCGCGCGGGCCAGTTGGTGAAGATCGCGGCGATGCCGCCCCACGACACGATCCTCCCCAACCTGCTGCGACAGAAATATCCCGGCGCGTCGATCGAAGTCCTGACCTGGCCGGTGACCGATGGCCCCGAGGATTCGGACGATCCCTGGGGCGACGGCGGTCGCGCCGCCGCCAAGACCTTCGCCAGGCAGATCCGCACGCTCGGCGCCCATCTGGTGGTGGTCGCGCCGCCGGTGTCCGCCAGCCTGCGATCCACCGACGAGGCGTTTCTGGCGGATGTCCAATGGCTGCTCAATCTCAGCTTCCCTTTCGCCACGCGACAGTGGGACGTGGTCGCCATGATGCCCGATGTTGCCGAGGCCGGAGCGGAATTCGCGCCACCGCGGCTGGACTGGTGGCGGCGAATGATAGAGGGCAAGGACCTCGTCCCGATCGAGCGACCCGCCGGTGATGAAAGTCCCGCCGAGGAGATTATCTCGTCACAGCTCTTTCCCCGCGAGTGACCTCCGGCCGCGACGACCTTAGCCCAAGACCTAAAACGGTTGACTATCAGCCCATTCTTTTGTAAACCTCACCACGACATTGGGGGTCAATTCGCCTAGAAATTATTGAAATTGCTAAAACTCAAAATTTTCGGTATAGTCTTCGCAGGGACAAGTTCCGATATTGAGCGGATTGCCACTTCTTGAAATGAAAGCTCCCACACTCGCCATCTCCGCGACGCTGGCCTGTCTGCTCTTTACCAGCTGCCAACAGCAGAGGAATCTGGCTCAATTCGGCGATATCCGGCTGGGTAATTTTGGAAACAGCTCGGAGACGCCCGCCGCCTCTGATGGCTTCTCGGAGTTGGCTCAAGTGTCCCAACCCGGTCCCCCTTCCCCCGCGACAGGCCAGCCCGCCGCTCCTGCTCCGGTGATCAGCGACCGGGATCCGGTGGTGGCGATGGCTCGGGCGCAAGCGGCTAGCGAATTGACGGCCCCGATGATGCTGCCCACCGCGGCGTCGCCTTCCACGCCGCTCCCCGGCTCCGGCACGATGAATCCCTACACGGCCATGGCGCCCTCCGCCTCGACCATCGAATCGGCCGGCGATCTCCGCCAGGCCGTGCCCAACGAGTTCGTCGTCAAAACCACGGCCTACACCCATCTGGAGAGCGATCACCTTCAATACGGCAAGAAAACCGCCTACGGCGACTATCTGAAATTCGGCGCCGTGCGCAGCGCGGCCGCCGACTGGTCGCGCTACCCGGTCGGCACCCGCTTCCGGATCAAAGGCATGCCCTACGAGTATGTGGTCGACGACTACGGCAGTGCCCTCGTCGGTACCGACACCATCGACCTTTACAAGCCGGATCATTCCCGCATGGACCAATGGGGCGCCCGCGACGTCGGCATCGAGGTGCTGGAGTGGGGCAGCTTCGAGGAGAGCAAGCGCATCCTGGAGAGCCGCAAGCACAAGCCCGAGGCCGATCACGTCCGCAAGATGCTACGCAGCATCGAGGAGAAGATCGAGCGCATCCCCGCGCAACTGCGGGACGGTTTCCGCGCCTGAGACCCGGGCTCGCGATGAACAAGGCCGAGCGCGCCGGTTATGTGGCACGTCGCCTGGAGGAGCTCTATCCCGAGACCCCCATCCCGCTGGATCATCGCGATCCCTTCACCCTGCTCATCGCCGTGTTGCTATCGGCGCAATGCACGGATGAGCGCGTCAACCAGGTGACCCCCCGCCTGTTCGCCTTGGCCGCCACGCCCGCCGACATGGCGAAGCTACCGGTGGAGAAAATCCGGGAAATTATCCGCCCCTGCGGTCTGTCACCCCAGAAGTCGAAAGCCATCTCGGAGCTATCCCGACTGCTGATCGAGCGTCACGCGGGGGAGGTGCCGCAAACTTTCGCCGAGCTGGAGGCCCTGCCCGGCGTCGGTCACAAGACCGCCTCGGTGGTCATGAGCCAGGCCTTCGGACATCCCGCCTTTCCCGTCGACACCCACATCCATCGACTGGCCCAACGCTGGAAGCTCAGCACCGGAAAAAACGTCGTGCAGACCGAGCGCGATCTGAAACGGGCCTTTCCCGAGGAGGAATGGAACCGTCTCCACCTGCGCATCATTTTCTACGGTCGGGAATATTGCGGCGCCCGGAGCTGCGATGGCACCGTCTGTGAGATCTGCCGGACCCTGTTTCCGGATCGCGTCCGACCGGTGAAAACCCGGAAAGCGTGAGTGCCCGCGGCCTCTTTCCGCTTGCGCCCTCAAGCGCCCGGCGCTGTAATGAGGTTGTATGAAATCACTCGCCGTCCTTTTTCTCCTCGCCACGGTCGGAGTCTTTCTGACCGGATGCGCCACGGAATACGATCCCAACGCCGGCACCGACTACGCCGATCCCGATCCTCTGCGGACGCAAAGCCGCATTCAGGAAATGCACAGCGACGCGCTGCGCCAGGATTTCTGAGGCTCACCGGCCATCGCGGCCCGCGCAGTCACGGCCGCAAGCCACGCGCGTTGAGATCGACGGCGTAAAAGCCCGTCCGCGCGGTGACGTAGAGGGTCCGCCCCACCAGCAGGCAGTTGGCCGGGCCTTCGGGAAAGGCGATGCGTCCCGCTTCCTTGCCTTGCGGATCGAAGATCCAGACCTCGCCTTTCCACGTGCAGTAAACATTCCCCGCGGTGTCGATGGTCATGCCATCACTGCCGATGGCGGCAAATTTCCGCTGGTTGGCGATCTCTCCCTCTCCAGTGACATCGTAGGCCCAGATGGTTTCCGCTCCCGGGTCCGCGATGTAGAGAATGTTGTTGTCGGGTGACAGGATGAGTCCGTTCGGCTTCACCAAGTTGTCGGCCACCCGACTGACCTTCCCCTTGCGGTCGATGTAGTAGACCGCCTCGACATCCATCTCCAATGCCGACTTGTCCTTGCCGTAGTGCGGGTCGGTGAAGTAGATCCCGCCATAGCCGTCGATCACCAGATCGTTCGGGCTGTTGAGACGCTTGCCATCGTGCTTCGCGGCCAACACCGTGACGCGGCCCTTGGCGCCGATGCGGGTCACCCGGCGATTGCCCCCTTCACAAGCGATCAAGGCTCCGGCCGGGGTCCAGAAAAGCCCGTTGGCCTTCCCGGTGGCGGCCCGGAAGACTCGGGTCTTTCCGGACTCGGGATCATGGACATGGGTGCGCTCATTGGGGATGTCGTTGAAATAGATTTTCCCATGGGGTCCGAGCGCGGGCCCCTCGGTGAACTTGAATCCCTCCGCCAGTTTCCGGATCTCGGCGCCCTCCGGCACCAGCGGCCCCGATGGCGGCGAGGGAGCCTCCGCCACCTCGGGTGAGGGCTCGGGATTTTCCCGCAAGCGAATCTTCCGCCAACTCACTTCCATCACCTCCTCATTCGCCCCCACGCCATGCACCTGCAGGGCGATGAAACCGGAGGCGGTCGCGTCATCCTTCAGGTCCGCGGCGGGCACGCCATTGATCCAGGTGCGAAGCCGGTCCCCGATGGCCTCGACCCGCAGGTGATTCCACTCCATCGGCTTGAATGCGTGGCGCGCCGCCCGATTGTTCCGCAAATCGTAGAGCCAGCCCCGGCGCCCCTCGTCGTAGATTCCCGCCGTCCAACCGCGGTCCGAGGGATCGATCTCGCACTGATAGCCGTGTACCTGACCGTTCTTGTAGTCCGGGAGACTCTGGGATCGGAATTGGACGCCGGAATTCATCCGGTAATCGACCCTGAACTCCAGCTCGAGAGCGAAGTCTCCGTAGTCCTTCGCGGTGCACAGAAAGCTGTTGGGCGTGTTCGGCACCGTGCTGCCAACGATGGCTCCGTCCTCCACGCGATACTTCGCCTCACCACCACGCTGGACCCAACCCTCCAGGGACTTGCCATCGAACAGCGGCGTCCACCCCTCCGACTCCTGGCCCGTCGCGAGCGTCAGAAAAGCCGCCGATAACACAAAAGCCATGGGAACTTGCTTCATGGCACGAAAAAGTATCTGGATTCCCATTCCGTGACGACAAAAAAAACACGCCATCGCGGCTTTTACTGGGGCCTGTGGGCCGCCGCGAAATGGGCGCGCATCACCTCGACCACTTCCGGATGCCGGTCGGCCACATCGTTCTCCTCGCCCGGATCCGTGGACAGATCGTACAGCTCCACCGGACCGTCAGGATCGGCGTCCGTGTTCAGCCGCACCGCCTTCCACCGACCGGTGACCACGGCGCGCTTCCCGCCCTGTTCCTGGAATTCCCAGTAGAGATAGTCATGCTTCCCGTGTCCGCCCTCTCCGGTCAACAGTCCCGCCAGTGAGATCCCGTCGAGTCCATCGATCCACTTCGCTCCCGCCAAATCCGCGGCCGTGGGCAGAAAATCCTGGAATCCCGAAAGCTGGTCGGTGACGCGACCCGCCTTGATGGTCCCCGGCCACCAGGCGATGGTCGGGACGCGAATGCCGCCCTCGTAGAGATCCCGCTTTTTCCCCCGCAATTCACCGTTGGAATCGAAGAACTCCATCTCGTGCCGCCCCTCCTGATGCGGCCCGTTGTCGCTGGAGAAAATCACCAGCGTCTTCTCGGCGATGCCGAGTTCCGCCAGCTTCGCCAGCACCCGTCCCACGTCGCGGTCCATGTTGCTGATCATGGAGGCAAAACCCTTCTCCGGATTCGGCCAGTCTTTCGACGCGTATTCTCCGTAGTCGGGCACCTCCATGCCGTCCCGCTGTTCCTTGTCGTTGCCGCCCTCGTTGTTGGCGTGTGGCGTGTTCAGCGCGTGATAGAGGAAAAACGGGCCGTCCCGGTGCTTTTCGATAAATTTCAGGGCCTCCTCGACGATCAGATCCGGGGCGTATTGCTTTTTCACTTTCGCCACCCCGGCGCCCTCCTTGGGACCGCCCTCCTGGCGCCCGTCGATGAGCCACTCCTCCTTGGTGATATTGTCGAGCCGCTCCAGTTGACCGTTTCGAATCAGAAACGGCGGGTAGAAATTGTGGGCGTGGAACATGTTCACGTAGCCGTAGAACTCGTCGAATCCCCGCCGGTTGGGATCGTCCCTGGGCGGCGGATTTCCCACCCCCCACTTGCCGAAACACCCCGTGGCGTAGTCCGCGTCCCGCAGCACCGCGGCCACCGTGATGTCCCCGTCGCCGAGCAGGGCCTCGCCATTACCCCGCACCGTGCAATGCCCGGTATGCAGTCCCGTCAGCAACACGCAGCGCGACGGCGCGCACACCGTCGAGCCGGCATAGTGACGGGTGAATTTCAACCCCTCCGCCGCCATGCGATCCAGATGCGGAGTCGCCAGGGTTTTCTGACCGAAGCAGCCCAGATCGCCGTAGCCGAGGTCGTCGGCCAGAATGAACACGATGTTCGGTCGCTCCGCGTCGGCCCGCAGCATGGCACACGGGGTGAACAGCGTCGCGACCGTGAGCAGCCGGGACAACAGCAATAGTCGGATTCCCATGGCTCCAGTTAGTAAAAACACCCACTCAACGATCACAAAACTTCCGCATCCGGTCGAGTACCGGCGGGATGGCCTCGTAGGGGTTGTCATCCTCCTCATACTCCAGCACCACATAGCCCTGATAGCCGGTGTCGCGCAGGATCTTGCCGATCCGCTCCAAGTCGGCCGGCTTTTCCTCGCCCCCGTGCTTGAGCGCGACCTTCACCTGCACATTGACCGCATACGGCGCCGTCGCCTCGATCTCCGGGTAGGGATCCTCTACCCGGAAATTTCCGGTGTCGAGATTCACCCCCACCCACGGGCTTTTCACGTTTCTCACAATCCGCAGCAATCGATCCGCCGTGCCGATGGAGTCGTGATTCTCGATCCCGAGGAAAATCCCCCTGCCTCCCGCGTATTCGGCCGCCTCCTCCAGGGCCTCCGACGCGTTGCGCTCCGCTTCCTCCTCGCTCACGCCCTTGGGATGACTGCCGGCGAATACCCGGATGTGCGGCGCTCCGAGGATCACCGCCTTGTCGATCCATTCCTTCACGTAGGCCATCTGCTCCGCCCGCTCGGGCGCGTCCTTCGGCCAGGAAAAATTGTTCCCCACCGCCGTGCCGCAGATCTCCACCCCGGTGGTGTGCGCCAGCAGACGGCATTCGGCGAGATAGGCGTCGGACACCCCGGAATCGAAAAAATAACTCGTCAGCTCTGCCCCGCCACAGTCCTGCTCGGCGCAGAAGCGGATAAAATCGGTCATCTCGATCTGCTGATCGGCCGCCACCTTGGTGTTCGGCTTGCCCCGCATCGACTTGAAGTAATTGCGGAACGAATAAGCCGCCAGCCCCAGACGAAGCCGGGCGCCGCCGACTCGCGCATAGGGCTCGGTCACCGCCAGCGCGGAGGCGCCCACCCCGCCGATTCCGAGTGCGAGACCGGCACGGAGAAAGTCACGTCGAGAGTTTTCTGTTTTCATGATCATGCCGGAGCCTAGCACGCCCCCGCCCGGTTGTGTCATCACTTTTTCCCGCTACTCTCCCCGGTAGCCTTCGCCCTCAGATCACGCCCCCCACATGCGCTACCGGATCGAATCCATCGACCTGCTCATCCGCCGACTGCCGCCGGACCGGATCGGCTTTGCCATCGGCAATCTCAAGCAACCCCGCCGCCCCGACGCTGTCGGACTCTGCCGACTGATCCTCCGCACCGATGACGGTCGTCGGGTGACCGGCTGCTCCGGAGACCGGCCCAGCTACGGATGGCTGGACAAACGCCCCGGACTCGACGCCGCCGCCAAACTCCGCGATCTCGTTGCCCTGCTCGAATCGGCGCGCGATGCCTGGCTGGAGCGGCCCGCTTTCGATTCGTTCTTCGATCACTGGCTCGACCGCCACCACACCCTCATGGCCCTTGGTGCCGCCGGAGGTCACGAACCGCTCTCCGCCAGCTACGCCTCGGCCTTCATTGAGCGCGCCGTCATCGACGCCGTCTGCCGGGCCACACTCACCCCTGTTGGGTCCGCCATTCAACAGGGTATCCTCGGCATCCGTCCCGAGGCGGTGCATCCGGAACTGAAAGGCCGTGACCTCGCCGCCAGCCTGCCGCCACAACCGCGGACCCGATTCCATATCCGCCACACCGTGGGGCTCCAGGACGCGCTCTCCCCCGGAGATCTCACGGACCGCGTCAATGACGGCGAGCCGGAGACGCTGGAGGAATACGCGCGCCGCGACGGTCTCCGTTATTTCAAAGTCAAGATCTCCGGCGATGCCGACGCGGATATCGGGCGCCTGCGTCGCGTCTGGGAAGTCATCCCAAAAACCTCGGACACCGCCCTGACGCTCGACGCCAATGAGGCCTACGAGGATCTCGGGATCTTCGCGGATTTCGTCGACCGCCTCGCCGCGGAGCTGCCTGGCCTGTTCGATCACCTGCTTTTTATCGAGCAGCCCCTGACCCGGCGGCTGACCTTCGATCCCGCGTCGCGCCCGTGGATCGAGCGCGTCTCGGAGAAAAAACCCCTCCTCATCGACGAGGCCGACGGCACCCTCGACGCCTATCGCCGAGCCCGCGAGATCGGCTACGCCGGCACCTCGCACAAGAACTGCAAGGGTTTCCTGAAATCGCTTCTGAACCACGCGCTCTGCGAGGTGTTCGAGGAGCGCGATGGCAGGGAGGCCTTTCTCTCCGCCGAAGATCTCTCGCTGATGCCCATCGTGCCCCTGCACCAGGATTTCGCGGCCCTGGGCGTGCTCGGCATCGAGCACTGCGAGCGCAACGGCCACCACTACGCCCGCGGACTCTCCCACCTGACGACCGATGAGAAGACGATGATGCTCCGGGACCATCCGGATCTCTACACGCGACGCGGGGACGAGGTGTATCTCAACATCGTCGATGGCGCCGTGTCCTGCGCCTCGCTCCAGGTGCCGGGCTTCGGGGTGAAAGCCGAGCCGGACTGGCAATCGATGGAACCGATGCGCGCCTGGCTGGAGGCGAACTATCCGGCTTGATGCGCGCGGCTTCACCGCTACGGTGGCGGGGATGACGCGCATTTTCACCACCCTCCGCGGCCTGGCCGCGCCGCTCCTGACGCTGATGCTGGGCGCCTGCGATCCGGCACTGGACGCCATCACGGAGGCCCCCAATCCCGAGGACATCGCCCCGACGGATCCCTACCGCATCGAGCTATCCTACCAACTCAACGCGGAGCAGGCGGACACCCTCATCAAGAACAATCGGGAGCTGCGGGTGTTCGACCTGAGAAATGCCGATGCCTACTCGGCCGGCCGACTGCCCCGTGCCGTCAATCTGCCCTGGCCCTCGGAGGGCTACGACGCCGCCATCGAGGGCATCGACCGGAGCGTGAAAATCCTCGCCTACGGAGACATGACACCGGATCAATACGGCGGTTTTCTCCGCATCCGTGAGATGGGATTTCTCGAGACTTACTGGATCTCCTACGGTTTTCCCTCCTGGGTCGATGCCGGCAAGCAGGCCTTCGACGGGGAGGGCAATCCCGTGCCCCGCGAGGTGGCGGAGGCGCTGGCCGAGGCGGAGAAAAAAGCCGCCGAAGCCGCCGCCGGGGTCGCCGCCCCGTGAGCTGCGGGGCTATTGAGCGGATTCCTCCCGCCAAGGCGTCAGCGGGGGCATGCTCTGGATTTCCGCCCGAATGAAAGCCACCTGCATGGTTTCCCTTTTTTCGTGACCCGGTCCGCCGGAGGGATGCCAGCCTCCCACGCATTTGGCGGCGCCGTCGCCGAGGGTCAGTTGGGTCACGATCTGGTTGGTATGGAACTCCGGCATCTCCACCACATTCACCGCTTTCCCTCCCGGAGCAGTCACTTTGATGGGCCGCATCGTCGGGGGGGCGGTGTGGTGTTCGAGGGAGAAATTCAGGTCGATGGTGAAATCATCCGCCCCAAGGACGGGATCCACCTCGAACAGGGTGCCGACATACCGGGTCTCAAAGGCGGCCGGCAACACGGCGTCCTGGGCTTTGTTCCAATCGACTTCCGTGGGATAGATGAACTCGGATATCGCCTGGGAGCGGGATCTCTGGCCGCTCCGTGAGATGGTGCCGATGACGGTGACCAGGGTGGCCCGGCCCCGCTCGACCATGGACTCCACATTTGTCAGGACAGGCGTGTGATCGTCGAGCGGACCACAGATCTGCTGGACCTTGAGCGCGGCCAGGGCCGGCATCTCGTAGATCTCGGCGCGGATGCTGAGTTGTTTCTGAGCGAGTTGGTCAAAGGCATTGAGGTAGGTCTCGATGGCGGCGACCACTCCGGGATGGTGACGTAGCTCCAGCTTGCCCGTGGCCGGATCCAACCTGGCGAAGGTGCCCTCGGGGAAATCGATGCCGAGTTCCTCGGTCAGGAAAGCCTGGAGATCGAAGGCGGAGGCGTCGCCGGACGCGTTGTCAGGCGCGGCGAAGGGATCGGCCGGACCTGCGCCGGCGGAGGCGGGAGTTCGCAACACCTCCCCGATACCGATGGCCGCGCGATAGGCGCGGGTGACGGGTGACGCCTCTTCCTGCGCCCGCGGCTGGTCGCCGATGAGGATGAAAAGAAAACAGAGGACGATGAATAGAGGCTTCATGGCTGGCGCTCGATGCGGTGAACGGGTTGAATATCGACCTTGAGAAAAACCAGGTGCATGAGGCCGCGCTTCTCATGCTCGGGCAAGCCGCTGGGACGCCAGGCGCCGATGAGCTTCACCTGTCCGTCGATGAGGACGACGCTGGTCTCGATGATCTTGGCGTGAAATTCCGGCGACTCCCCGCCCGTGGACGGTGCGGTGTGATGCTCCAGTTTGAGATGGATGTCCACCTTGCTGTCGTCGCCATCGAGGACCGGATCGACCTCCAGAATCGTGCCCACCAGGCGCGCCTCCGCCACCGTCTCGCCTTCGCCCCCAAACGCGTGTCTCTCTTGAGCGTTGATCGACTTTCCCCGCTGCCCGCTGTATACGAGCACGGTGGCGCAAGTGACGAGTCGCACCCCACCCTCCCCCATCAGCCGCAGGACGGCCTCCCATTCCCCGGTGTGATCCGCCTGGTCCTCCGCGCTCCGCTGAATCGCGAGCGCCTGAGGACCCGGCATCTCGTAGATCTCGACCCGGTGGTTGATGATGCGGGAGACCGATTCATTGATCGAGTCCAGCACCGCTTCGACCAGCTTCATTTGCTCGCCCATCTGGCGAACGATGAGTTGACTCCCATCACCAATAGATACTGAGGCTCCGGGTCCAAACACGATTCCGTAGGACTCCAATACTTTTTGAGCAGTGCCCCTAACCGGCATGCTTCCGCTGTTTTGAAATGCTGGTGAAATATCGTAGACATTCGTATACATCACCCCCGGCAAATACTCTTTCGGGAGGTCATTTCCCACGGTGTTTTCCCTTGGACCTCGCCAAATCTCCAACTTTGGCAGGCCGAACTCATCCACTCCGGCATCGACACTTCCCGCGCCGGAGGGAGATTTCTCTCCACAGCCGACCAAGGTCCCCGCGAGAGCGATCAGCAGCCCGAACTGTCTTGCCTTTTCACGCACCCGGACAGCCTATCCGATTCGGGTCCGATTCGGAAAGCTCGAATTCCCGACACCCGGAATCAATAGTTCACCGCGCTGACGGCGTCGAGATCGAAACCGGAACTGCCCTCGCCCGAGATCGAGCCCAGCATGTCGAGATGACGCACCGGATCGCCACCGAAGTCGTCGCGGATCGCCTGATGTCCGGTGGACTGGATGCGTATGTAGCGGATCCAGGTAAGCCCTGAAATGCCAAGTTGATCGATATCAAAGCTGTCTCCTCCACTGCGCGCGGGATCGGTGGGATCGTCGCCGGTGGTGGCGTTGCGACCGGCGAAACCGCGGTTGTAGTAGAAAGGGTCCATCTCCATGGGGGTCGATGACGGTCCGGCCGGAGGCACGACATCGATGGGGAAGCGAAACCACTCCCCCTCGAACAACGCCACCGAGACGATGGCCGGCTCCATGAAGCGACGGTTGGGATCGCCGCCGATGAAGAAGACGTTTTCAAACACCGTGAAATCCTCGCCCGGCCCCAGCTCGACGATGTTATCCTCGAACGCCAGCACCACGCTGCCGCCCGCCGCGTCGGGAGACAGGGAAAACTCCGCGTCGCGCGCGTGAAGGGACAGCACCTCGCCCGCCAGCGAGGCGGGCGCGTGGGTGCCGCGACCGTCGGGCGGTCCGGTGACATTGTGCGGCAGAAAACCGGCTCCATGACCGCCGCCCGCCAGGGGACGGAACACTTTGACCGTGTCGGCGAAGGCGTCGGCGCTCACCCCGGCACTGGCGCGGCCGCGCGTAAAGGGCAGGATGCGCGCGCTGGCGCGGCCGAACTCCACCGGCTCCCCGCCGGACGCCGGATGCACATGGAGCGCGTAATGGTAAACGCCGCCCGTGGCCAGGCCGCGATCGACGAAATTGCTGCCGCCACCCTGATACACCACCAGTCCCGGCGCGTCGGGATCGGGCGACTCGGAGCGGGTGACCGTGACCCCGGCGATGACGGCACCGAACTGACGACCGAGTTCGCCCGGCGACCAGGCCAGTCCGGCCTTTTCCCGACTCGGCACCACGATGAGCAGGCGGCGGACAGGTAGGAGAAATTCCTTGCCCTCGATCACGCCCGAGCTGTCGGCGACTTCGACGGTGAAACGATGG
This sequence comes from uncultured Verrucomicrobiales bacterium, assembly GCA_964439145.1. Taxonomy (GTDB): domain Bacteria; phylum Verrucomicrobiota; class Verrucomicrobiia; order Verrucomicrobiales; family DEV007; genus JAEUHH01. The sequence goes on along the minus strand of CAYTNL010000021.1, from coordinate 26,685 downwards.
GCGCTCTCGACTACTGGCGCGATCCCCTCGAGGACGCCGTCGATGGACAGATTCCACGTCAGGCCGTCGGCCCCGAAGGGGAGATTGCCCCCCGCGATCCGATACTGGTAGGGAGGCACTCCGCCCTCCACCCGAAACTCCTGGCGCCACGGACTGCCGGGCGAGGCGGTCGGCAATTGGCGCGGGGTGAGAAACTGCATCGTCGAGGCGATGCGCAGGGGAAAACTCGCCAAACGCTCCTCGCCCCCCGCGTCCACGACCCGGATCTCTATCTCGCGATCCACTCCCACCGATGAGACACCGGCCAGGCGCCCGCTGTCGACATCGAGTCCGAAGCCTTCCGGCAATCCTCCCGGCGCGCTCCATCGATAGGGGGCCAGCCCTCCCGATGCCGACAGATCGGCCACAAACGCTTCCCCCGTCACCCCCTCGGGCAGGGTCGCGGTCTCGATGGCGAGCGGCTGTCCCTGATCGATCACCAGGGTGTAGGAGGCAGAATCCTCCGCCCCCTCGGCATCGCGCACGAAGACCTCCAGATCGAGCGCCAGCTCTATCTCCGAGCCGCCCGTGAAAAGACCGGTCCCCGGATCGATGGTGAAACCGGGCGCGTCGATGGCGATCTCCCAGACCCGAGGCTCAACACCGCCGACCGCCTCGAACTGATAACTGACGGCTTCGCCGACTCGGTAACGCGGCGGGGATCCGCTCGTGATATAAAGCGGCAACTCATTCTCACCCCCTCCTCCCCGTCCCGGCAGACGACCGGAACCGCCCGCCATCGTGAACACGGGAAACCAGACCCCGTCGTGCCGCACCGCCCGATGAATGCCCTCGCCCCCCACACCCTGCGGGTCCGCGCCCTCCCCGATTCCCAGACGCTCCAGCAGCGCGCGCTCCAGCCTGTCGGCGCGCGCCTCTTCCTCGGCGACGGCCTCCGCCTCCGACGCGGCTCCGGGAGCCAGGGTGATCGCCAGGCCCCGCGCTTCCTTCTCTCTCCCATCAAGCCCAGCCGAACCGCCGAGAAAGGTTTTGGGCGCGTCTTTACCCGTCGGAACACCCAGGTCGAACCCGAAAAAGACCGCCAGTGGCAAGCCCACCGCCGCGAGCAACAGGGCAAGCAGCGGACGATAGCGCGGCTGAGTTTCTGGAAGCATCCGGACGCGGTGGAAGTCAGGGAGTGACGGTCTCCAACACCACCAGGCCCGTGCGGGTCTCCGTGGGATCGACCGGGAACAGGAAAAACCCATGACCCGTGCTGTCAAAGGGATCCGCCGTGGCGGGCTCGGGAATCAAAAGCCCCAGCGCCACCACCCGCCGACGCGCGGCGCCCGTAGCGAGCGTCATCACCGAACGGAACACGCCGGTGCGGTGATTGATGACAAGCCGATGCGGACCCTCAACCACCGCCCGGCCCGCCGAGTGAATGGTGACCGGGAAAACGCCGGAATTGGCGACCAGGGCGTCGATGCCGCCATCCTGCAGCAAGAGTCGCGCGTTGGGATCGATGCCCGGCGCGGCGCCGAGGGGCAGCGTGGCGCCATCGACGGGGCGGAATTTTCCCCCCACCGCCTGGAGAGCCAACGGCGCGGCCCAGCCATCTCGGTAGAGCGTTCCCCGGTTCTGCGGAGGCTTGCTCCAGGTGAGATCGCCGCCAACCGTCTGGGGCAGGTCATCGGCAATCCGGAGCACACCGATCAGTGTACCGGTCGGCCGATGGCGCGGCTGATAGAGAATGGTCTCCCCGTCGGCGCCCAACCAGCCTCCCCCGCTGAAGGGCGTGCCATCGCCGGCCCGACCGGTGACCCGCACCGTGTCGCGCGCCCCGAAACGCACCACACCGAATCCCGTGCCCTCGGGCACCTCCGGCGCCGGTCCGCCGGGAACTGCGAGAAGAAAATGACAGCGATCCGTCCGGCTGTCGTTTACCGCCGCGCGCCAGCCGCTGACGGCACCGCCACCAGTGAATCCGCCCGAAAGCTCGCCCGTCACGGAATCGATGGTCAGTTCCAAAGTTACCAAATTCCCCTCGTGCCGGAAACTCGCGCCGAGCGTCGGATCAGCGCCGGAGCTGTCGATCTGACCGCGCATCGGATACTTCCGCGCGCCCACGCAGACGCGCCCCGACCACCGCCCGCGCGCGTTGATGGCGAGATCGATCCGCGCGCCCAGGCCACCCGTCTCCGGGCTGGACCGATCCGCCAGAGCGAAAAATCGCCCGGTGGCGGCTTCCGGCAAAGGCTCCACCACCAACAGAAACACTCCGGAAACCCCGCGCCCGTGGGGATTGGTGGCCGTGATCACGAGACGATCATACTCACCCGCCACCGTCGGGGTCCCGCTGATGATTCCAGTCAGCGGATCGATTCTCAACCCCGGAGGCAGCCCCCGCGCGCTCCAGCGCAGCGCGTCGCCACCTCCCGCCGTGGCCACCTGATGATGAAAATCGGCGCCCACCTTGAGCGGGGCGAAAGCCTGGGTCAGGGATATGACCGGCGGCGTCTCATTATCCTCGATCTCGAGGGTGAAACTCTCGGTTCCCAGCACGCCCAGACCCGCCTCCGCATCCGGCGACGGCTGGCCCAGGGTAAGGATCACGCTTTCGGCCCCTTCCCGGGGATTGGTGTCGTCGAGCAGATTCACCACCAAGCTCTGTTCCGTTTCCCCGATCCCGAAGATCACCTCGGTCGGCGCGGTGAAATCCTCGCCCGGCGTCGCCGTGCCGGAGATGGCCACCGGCACCGTCACGGGGACGGTCGGCGCCGGGGTGATCGACACGATCACGACGATGGCCCCGGCATCCTCACGCGCCGAGCCCCCCTCCAGGGTGAACTGCACCGAACGGACCGCGAGTTCCGACACCTCCCGGTATCCCAGCACCAGGTCGGAACCCGCCGTGTAATAGGCATCATTCGCGAGGAAACTGACGAAGTCACCGCCACCATGGGAGAAAGCCCGCGGAGTGTAGTTCGTCGGCCCGGCGGCATTCCCCAGCGGCGCGTGATCGGGGAAAAACCGGCGCGTCACCCCGGTGGCGGGATCCCAGGCCTGGAGATGATCGATCTGATAGCCGCCAAACCAGAGTCGCCCCAGCGCATCCACCGCGATGCCGCCCGAGGCGTTGGCTTGAAAGGGATTCGCCGCCGCGGATTTCTCCAGCGGTGCCGGGGTGCCCGACCGCACCGCCACCACCGCGGCGTCGATCTGATCGGCCGTGAACACCAGCAACTGATTGTCAATCGCCGGATCGAAATCCGCCAGCGCCACCGACACCCCACCGCTCGCGTCGGTCGCCAATCCCCCACTGAAGGCGCTGAGTACCCCGGTGATCGGCCCGACGAAAGCCCCGTCTGCCGAGACATACGAGAGATTGTTCCCCCCCGCCGCGCCGTTACCCCCGGTGATCAGCCAGCCCTCGCGCCCCGAGGTCGGATGGCGCCAATACACCGCCGCGTAGTTCTGCAGGGTCGCCAGCGCCGCGGCCACCGGATTGGCCGGAGCCGAGGGATCGAAAGGATACAGGCCCGACGGACCGGCAAAGCCGCCCCCGCCGATGAGTCCCTCCGTCGCCGACCCGATCGCGATGAACGCGGGATCAAAGACCCGGCCATCCGAGTTGTCGACAGCGGTGAAGACGGACTGCGAAAAATCCTCCTGCACCGACAAGCCGCCATTGATCCCGAACACGAAACGCCCATCGACCAGATGACTGTGGGTGAAGGAAAAGCCCTCCAGGGTATCGACGGTGAAACTGGTCCACTCCTCGGCAAAAAGCTTCGCGCCGAAGCCGGCCAGACCCGCAATGACAGCGAGCGTCAGTGAAAATGTCCGAACAGGAGCGGGAAAAGAGTGAGTATTCATCGGATTAGCAAAGCGGAAACGGGTTGTCTGAAATTACATATCATCTCATCATGATTTGTCGATGGATTATTTTTGACGCTGAAATGCGATACCCGATCATCCCTTGTCGGCTCGTCCAGCGACCGCAATTCCGGCATCGACAGGCATCGGAGATTCGGGTATCACCGATAGCCCCAACCAGAACGCCACTTGCCATGAAAAAACGCACCCACTCGCCCCGTCGCACTCTCACCCTCCTGGCCGCCGGCGCCGCCCTCGCGGGCACGGCCCTCATCGCCCAACAGGAGAAGAAGCCCGAGCCCCAGACCTGGGAAGAGAAAAAAGCCGCCCGCTTCACCGGTCCCGACGACGCGCAGAAAAAACTCATCGCCGAGGCCGCGCCCGCTACCGCCACCGTCAAGCCCGCCAAGGCGCGCAAGATACTCGCCATGTATCGCTGCGAGGGCTTCATCCACACCTCCATCCCCTATGGCAACCACGCCCTGGAACAGATGGCGGAAAAGACCGGCGCCTACTCGGTCGACATCACCGACAGCTACGACGGATTCACCACCGAGAATCTCGCCCGCTACGACGCCATCCTTTTCAACAACACCACCCACCTCAAGCCGGACGAGAACCAGCGCAAAGCCATCCTCGACTTCGTCAACGGCGGCGGCGGCGTCATCGGCATTCACGCCGCGGCCGACAACTTCGGCGGCTGGGACGAGGGCATCGCCCTCATCGGCGGCATCTTCAACGGCCATCCCTGGAATGCGGGCGGCAAATGGGCCTTCAAGAACGAGGACCCCGAACACCCGCTCAACGCGGCCTTCGGCGGTCGTGGATTCTGGCACACCGACGAGATCTACTGGTACAAACCCGAGAGCTTTCAGGGACGCGAGCGTCTCCGTGTGCTGCTGAGCCTCGACATGAGCCACGAGGCCAACCTCAAGCCGTTGGAAAACGAAAAGGTCAAACCCCAGCTCACCACCAGCCCGGACAAAGTCGATGTGGCGGTCTCCTGGTGCCGGAAGATCGGCGAAGGTCGTCTTTTCTACACCAACCTCGGTCACCGGGACGACACCTTCTGGAATCCCGAAGTGATGCGCCACCTGCTCGACGGCATCCAATACGCCCTCGGCGACCTCGAAGCCGACGCCACCCCCTCCGCCCAAGCCGGCCTGGGCGCCCCGGTCCCGGCTCCTCCGGCGGAGGGATGATTCCACCCGCCCCAGAGCGGGCGCGGAGACCAAAGAGGGTCAAGTCAACGACCCAACCCTGTTGGTTGGAATGACATATCCGCGAAACGGCCCGGCGCCTGGCTACTCAGCCGGACACCGGGCCGCCCCGTTCCGCACAAAAATCTTTCCGGTTACCTCGACCAGGATCAATCGCGCGACCCTTCTTCCGTCGTCGCCAAGGTCAGGAGACCGCCTTCCTCGAGCTTGAGGTAGTCTTTCACCCGTTTCCGCCCCAGTTCATCCAACTCCCGAATGCCGTAAAACTGTCCGGCGTACATTCCCGAACGGACGGTCTCGCCCTCGGCGATGCGCTCGATGGTGGCGTTGAGATCACCGGGAGCCACCAGATCCACCCCCGCCTGCCGGGCGAATTGGCTCATGGCCACCATGCGGGCGGCCACTTTCTCCAGCCGTTGCTCATCCCAATCCCCCACCAACTGGCGATGCACCAGTCCGGAGACCACCGACCAAGTGATCCACACACCCGCCACCACCAACAGAAGATCGAATGAGGTCATCCCCCTCTGATGGATGCGACCAAACCCAGATTTCGAGAATGAGAGTTTTTTCATAACTGCAACTCGGTTTTCTTATTTTGGATTTTACGGAAATTATTATCCAATGCAACCAATATTTGCGAATATTATTATAATTATTTCGCATTTTCGAAAATACGCTTCGCCGGATTGGTGAACGCGGTCTCCCCTTCTCGCGCTCCCGCGCAGTGGAATCAGAGGAATTCCTCGCCATCCCACGGCTCCAGCCATACCCAAGTGGCGCCCCAGCCGCCGCTGGTCTCGTCGCCGGAACGATAGCGCACCACCCCGGGCAGTCGATCCAACAGCCGGTGCACGCCCTCGCGGAGGGTGCCGGTGCCCTTCCCGTGAATGACCCGCACCTCCAGGAGTCCCCGGAGCCGACATTCCCGAAAATACTCGGGGAGGAGGGAACCGATCTCGTCGGGACGAAAGGTGTGGAGGTCCAACTCGTCGGTAATGGGAAACTCCACGATCTCGTCCGGATCGGGAAAAGTGCCGGAGTCCGGATCGCTCCCGCCGCTCACGGACTCGTCGGCTCGGGTTCCGCCAACAGCACTCGAATGATGCGTGCCGCCTCGTCGATGGCGTTGCTCTCCAGGCCCTCGACGTAGGCACGGACCACGCCCTCGCGATCCACGATCGCGAATTTGTTGCTGTGGATGAATCCGGCGGTCATGAGATTGGCCTTGTCCATCGGTGTCAGCGCCACCGGGAGCAGGAAGCTTTGTTTGATGATGGCGTCGAGCGTGGCGGGATCTCCGGTGAGAAACTGCCAGCGCTCGTCATTGGCGCCCCAACGCTTGGCATAGCTCCGCAGTCGCTCGGGATGATCGGTCTGGGGATCGACCGAAAAGGAGGCGAAGGCGACATCATCCCGGTCGGCGAAGCGATTCTGCAGGGCCGCCATTTTCTGGGAAAGGATGAGGCATTCCGCGCCGCAGGAGGTGAAGACGAAGTTCGCCACCCAGACTTTGCCCGCCAATTGATCCCGCTGGAAGGACTCGGCCTTCTGGTTGGTGAAAGTGAAATCTTCGACCTCCCGATAGTGGTCGATCCTGACGTGCGGAGGCACAGCGCCGCTGACCGCCCCGCGCTTGTCGCAGCCGGTGAGCAAGGTGAGTAGCGCGCCGACGAGGACGAGCGCGCCGCGTGGATGGGAGGAGATGGTCACCAAGATGGGTATACGTCTCAATTCGCCGGTTTCGACGCCTCCACGAACTCCTTCACCTTGGCCTGACTTTCGTCGGATAGATTGGCGATGGGATAGGGCACGGAACGTCCGTCGCCCAGCAGCAGCACCGCGTTGGCCCCCTCGACCCGCACCAATGTGGCTTCGATGGCGGTGCCTTCGCGGTTGGTCCAGGTGCCCTTGAGCGGCTCGGGCTTTTTCATGTCCCCTTCACCCTCGGGGGATGGCTCGCCGTCGCCGATCTTGGCGCCGTCGTTGATCCATTGCTTGATGAGATCGATCTGATCCGCGGACAGGGCGGCGCCATTTTTCGGCATGCGGTCCTCCCCGTCGTCGGTGATGAGACGCTCGATGAGGATGCTGCGGTCAGCGTTGCCGGGATTGATCTGTCCGGAGCGTCGAATGTGTTTCTGGATCTCCTCGGGATCAACGCTGAAGCTGCCCTTGCTCTCACCATTGGCGTGACAGCGAAAGCAGCGGGCCTCGAAGATGGGGAGGATATCCGTCTTGAACTCGGCGCCACGCGAAGCGGACACCAGCGCGGTGGAGACAAAAAGCAGGGAGACGATGGCTTTCATGGACCACATCCTTCGCAAAATCGGGGTCGAAATCAACGTCAATCGGCGCCCTGCCTGCCGGGCCGTCCCTCGGGCCAATGAAGCTTCTCCAGGGCGGCGGCCTCCTCATCACTGAGACGCCCCGGCTCGCGGGTGCCGACACCCTTGGGCCGCTTTTTGAGGGAATCCCCCAGCTCGGCGCGCGCTTTCTCGGCCAAGGCGAGCAACTGACTCACCACCTCGGGATGGTCGGCGGCGACATCGCGGGTTTCGCCATAGTCCTCGCTCAAATCGTAGAGTTCCAGCCCCGAGTTCGCCGATCCATAAGCGGCCGGGGTTCCCCCATCGCCGCCCGGCTTGCCATCCAGCGTGCGGTACTGGTGCGGCAGGATGAGTTTCCAGTCCCCACTGGAAACCGCGTGGAGCTCGTTCTGTTTGTAGTAATACCAGTAACCGCCATGGGGATTCTTCGCGCCGGGCTCGCCGGCGATCAGCGGCCAGATGTCGAGCCCGTCGATGGCGTGGTCGGGAAGGGAGGCGCCGATCAGATTCGCCAGGGTCGGGAGCAGATCGATGTTCATCCCCGGCTCGTCGCATTCGCTACCCGCCGGGATGCGTCCCGGCCAGCGCATGATGGTGGGTTCGCGGACACCGCCCTCCCAGACCGTGCCTTTCCCCTCGCGCAGGGGGCCGGCGGTGCCGGAGTGGGTGCCGTAGCTGAGCCAGGGGCCGTTGTCGCTGGTGAAAATGACGAGCGTGTCCCCGGCCAGCCCGTTGGTGTCGATGGCGTTGAGGATCTCGCCCACCGACCAGTCGATCTCGGAAATCACGTCACCATAGAGACCTTTCTCCGTCTTCCCCGCGAAGCGGTCGCTGACATAGAGCGGCACATGCGGCTGAGGATGCGGCACGTAGAGGAAAAAGGGACGGGTGCGATTGCGGTTGATGAAATCCACCGCCTTCGCCGTCAGCCAGGTCGTCATCATGCGCTGATCATGCTCGTCGGCGACACGCAGCCGTTCGTTGTTCTCGATGAGGGGAAGCGGAGGAAACCGATCCCCAGCCGTGGGATGCTGGGGCCACATGTCGTTGGAATAGGGAATGCCGAAGTAGTGATCGAAGCCGTGGTTCAGAGGGAGAAACTTCTCGTGATCCCCGAGGTGCCATTTTCCGAAACAGGCGGTGGCGTAGTCCTTTTGCTTGAAGACCTCCGCCAGGGTCGTCTCCCCGGCGGCGATGCCGTGACGGCTGCCCGGACCGAGCGCCCCGTGCATGCCGAGTCGATTCGGGTAACAGCCGGTCAGCAGCGCGGTGCGCGACGCCGAGCAGACGGGCTGGGCCGCGTACCAGCGGGTAAACTTCCGTCCCTCGGCCGCCATGCGGTCCAGATGCGGCGTCTCGTAGCCCTCGGCGCCGAACACCCCCACATCGCCGTAGCCCTGATCGTCGGTGAAAATGATGACCACGTTCGGCGGTCTCTCCTGACCCGAGGCGATGCCGAGCGTCAGGGCGATCCAGATAAGGGAGAATGATCGGATACTCATCGTGGCATTCCTTTCATGGTGAGTCATTCGTCACTTCAACCCCGTGAGATGCAGCCGTCGGAAAGACGCCACCATGTCCTTGCCGCCGTGCAGTTGCAGCCCCAGCGGCCCTTCCTCGATCGCCGACTCCGACTCGTAGTCGAGGACCTGTTTCCCGTTCAGCCACACCTCGTAGCGCTTTCCGGTGACGCGGATCTTCATCGCGTTCCAGTCGTCGAGCTTCAACAATTCTTTCACTCCCTCGGCCTCCACCGGATAGCCCTTGCCGGCGATGTAGGGCGAGCCCGTCATGTCGCGCTTCAGCGACCCGGAGATCCCGATCTGGATCTGCTCCTTGTCATTCTTGATGTGCACCCCGGTGTCGACAGTGCCCTCGCCGAACTGGAAATCGAAGCTCAGTTCGAAATTCCGGTAAACCCCCTCGGTCCAGATGATCGATCCCTTCTTGTCCGGACCGCTCTGGAGCCGCAGCTCGCCGTCGACCGCGCGATACCAGCCCGCCTGGTCGTTCCCCTCCGGCGTTTTCCATCCGGAGAGATCCTTGCCGTTGAAAATGGGTGTCGCCTTCGCCTCGTCGGCGGAGACCTGGGCGAGAGCGAGCGCGCCGAGGAGGAGACAGGAGAGTAATGAGGTGGGTTTCATGATCCCCATCAAAGCGGTCTCGGCGCCCCGAGGCAACCCCGCAGTGGCGTCCCCCTGACTTCCCGTGTCGGCGGGTTGACGCCCCGCCCCGCCCCCGCCAGAGTGGGAGGAAATACCCGCCCCCATGCTCTCCCCCGCCGAAACCTATCTCGACCACGCCGCCGCCGCGCTGGACCGCGTCCGCGCCCAGCTCCCGGCCATCGCCACCGCCGCGGACTGGTGCGCCGGGAGCATCCTCGCGGGACGCGTGGTCCACCTCTTCGGCTCGGGGCACAGCCGCATCCTGGTGGAGGAAATGTGGCCGCGCTACGGATCCTTTCCGGGCTTCAATCCCATCGTCGAACTCTCCCTCACCTTTCACAATCTCGTCGTCGGCGCCAACGGCCAGCGGCAGGCCATGTTTCTCGAAAACGTCCCCGGACTCGCGGCCCGCGTCCTGCGCAATTTTGCCCTCAGCGACCGCGACACCGCCATCGTGATCTCCTCCAGCGGCACCAATATCGTGCCGGTGGAAATGGCCGAACATTTCCGTCAGGAAGGCGTCCGGGTGATCGGCCTCGTGAGTCTCAACCACTCCGAGGCCAGCGCGTCGAAACGCGACGACGGGAAAAGACTCGCCGATTTCTCCGACCTCATCCTCGACACCGGCGCCCCGGTGGGCGACGCCTGCGTCGAGATCCCCGGAGTCGAGGGAAAAGTCGGCCCGCTCTCCACCGTGGGCGGTTGCGCAGTGATCAACGCGCTCAAGGCCGAGATCGCCCGCCGACTCTCCGACGCCGGCCAGCCGCCACTCGCTCTCGCCGCCGCCAACCGGGTGGGCGCGGAAAAGGCCGCGGAAATTTTCGAGGCCGCCTACGATGAACACGGGCGCCGACTGGCGGAACTCCTCAGACATCCCATCCCATGATCGATCAGCCACTCCGCACCAGCGTCGTCGGCAGCTACCCCTTTCCGGGTTGGCTGGAGTTCGCGTCACAACACCTAGGGCAATTCGGCTCCGCCGACATCGACGAGCTGCGGGACGACGCCGCCACCGTCGCCATCGCGGATCAGGTCCGCGCCGGTCTCGACGTCATTACCGACGGCGAGCAGACCCGCCTCGACTTCAATCTCAGTTTCTACGGTCACCTCACCGGCATCGCACTCGAGCCCGCCAGCCCGCGCCGCTTCGGGCCACCCGCCCATGACCAGCGAGGCAAACACGAGATCTCCGGCGAACTGTCCGCCCCGCGCGGACTGGGAACCCTGGAGGAGTACGCCCGCCTCAAGCGTCTCGCCCCCGCCGGACAGCGCCTGAAGATGAGCGTGCCCGGGCCATACACCATGAGCGGTCGCCTGCTGCCCAATGATCGCTACCCCGATCGCCACGCCATCACCGAGGCCCTGCTTCCTCTGGTCCGCGACGAACTGGTCGCCCTCGTCGAGGCCGGCTGCGAGGAGATCTGCGTCGACGAGCCGTCCATGAGCTGCTACGGCCACCGCGAGGATACGAAACGTTTCGTCGACATCTTCAACCGCACCGTCGAACCCGTCGTCGGAAAGACCCGACTCTGCACCCACCTGTGTTTCGGCAACTACAAGGGACATCCCGTTGGATACCGCCGCTACGCGCCCCTTTTCCCCGACTTTCTGGACCTGAAGGTCGATGAGCTGCACCTCGAGATGGCCAACCGCGAATACGTCGAACTCGAGATCATCGGCGAAGTCGCCAAACGCATGGATGTGGCCGTCGGCATCATCGATGTGAAAAGCTACTTCATCGAGCCGCCGGAAATGATCGCCGACAAAGTCCGCGCCTGCCTCGATTTCGCCCCCGCCGAGAGGCTCGTGTTCGCCCCCGATTGCGGACTCAGCCAGACCGCCCGCTGGGCCGCCCGGCGGAAGCTCGAAAACCTGGTCGCCGGCGTCGCCATAGTGCGTGCCGAGTTCGGCTTCTGAGGTGTGGCGGGCCTACTTGGCCGATTTTTTGCTCGCCCACGCCGGAGCCGACGGCGCATGCTGTCACTCCGCGCCCCGCCCCGTTTCCCGCCCCATGATCGTTCCCGTCCAGAAAGGCGACGCCCTGCTCAACGACATCGCCGAAGCCAATCCGGTCACCGGCGCCATTCACATCTGGTGGCTGGGACAGAGCGGCTTTCTGGTGAAATGGCGCGGAGGCACCCTGCTGTTCGATCCCTACCTCTCCGACTCGCTCACCCGGAAATACGAGGGCACCGACCGTCCCCACGTCCGCATGACCGAGCTGGCGCTCAATCCCCGTCGCCTCCGGGGAGTCGATGTCGTCACCTCCAGCCACAATCACACCGATCACCTCGACGCCGAGACGTTGCTCGCGCTGAAATCCGCCAACCCCCACCTCCGGCTCGTGCTGCCCGAGGCCAATGTCGATTTCGCCCGCAAACGTCTCGGCCCCGCCGGACCCGAGCTGCTGCCGGTGGACGCCGGCACCTTCGTGCAGGCCGGCGCCTTCGAGATTCACGGCATCCACGCCGCCCACAACGAGATCGAACACGACGCCGCCGGGCACAGTCGCTACCTCGGATTCGTCGCCCGCTTCGGCGATTTCTCCATCTTCCACGCCGGCGACACCCTCTGGCACGACTCGCTGGTCCGCGAGGTGCGGCGCTGGCCCATCAATGTCGCCTTTCTCCCCATCAACGGGCACCGACCCGAGCGCGGAGTGGCCGGCAATCTCAACGGCTTCCAAGCCGCCGTCCTCGCCAAGGCCATCAGCGCCACGGTCGTGATCCCCTGCCACTATCATCAGTTCGAGTTCAACACGGAGGAGCCCGACGAATTCATCGACGCCTGCGAGCGGCTCGGCCAACGCTATCGCGTGCTCGAATGCGGAGAGCATTTCGTCATCGGACCGCTCTCCGATCCCGCCGCCGGTGATGCCCGTCCGACCGAGCCGAATCAGGACCGCGGCTGGTGGACCTGAAGGACAATTCCCGGGATTGGTTCGACTCCCCGACCATTCGGGTCCATGGTGGCGGGGATGGCGGACCCCACTTCTGCACTCTTGCCCGCCCCCGCTCCCATTGATTCCGAACGCCTCAAGCGCGACCTTTTGGAACTGGCCGAGATCGGCCGCAACACCGAGGACCGGGGCATTTATCGCATGGCCTTCACCACGGCTGACATGGCCGCGAGGCAATGGCTGCTCGACCGACTCAAGGTCGCCGGCATCCCCGGGCGTCTCGACGGGGCCGCCAATGTCATCGGTCGCGTCGGCCCGGACGATCCTGACATTCCCGCCATCCTCATCGGCTCGCACACCGACACCGTCCCGCGCGCCGGCATGCTTGACGGGGCGCTGGGCGTTCTCTGCGGCCTCGAAGTGCTGCGCCAACTGAAGGCCCGCGAGTCGGACCTGCGCTGGCCGGTCGAGTTGATTTCGTTCACCGACGAAGAGGGGCGTTTTGGCGGCATGCTGGGATCGGAGGCCTTTTGCGGACTCATCAGTCCGGAGACGCTCTATCAGGCCGATCTCGACGGCGTGTTGCTGCGGGACGCCATGGAGGCCCGGGGGCTCAACGCCTTTGACGCCCTCGGCGCCCGGCGCGCGCCCGGCTCCGTCGCCGCCTACCTCGAACTCCACATCGAGCAGGGCCCGGTGCTGGATCGCGCCGGAGAATCGGTCGGCATCGTAGAGGCCATCACCGGCCTGTTCAAATGGCTGGTCCGTTTCCGCGGCGAAGCCAATCACGCCGGCACCACTCCGATGGCGATGCGTCGCGACGCCTTCATGGGCTTGGCCGATTTCGCCCACGAGATACCCCGCCTGTTGGAGGAAAACGGCGGCGAGCGCAGCCGCGCGACCATTGGCAAAGCCCGCATCCTGCCCGGCGCGCCCAACACCGTGCCCGGCGAGGTCGAGTTCAGTCTCGACGTCCGAGACACCGACCCCGGCATCCTCGACGAACTCGCCGACGCCTGCCGAAAAGCCCTCTCCGCCATCGCCCGACGACGCGACCTCATGCTGGAACTCGACATCCAGAGCCGCATCGAGCCCGTCGCCTGCGATGCCGGGTTGATCGGGCGACTGGAGTCCGCCGCCACCCGGCTTTCCCTGCCCTGGCGTCGTCTCCCCAGCGGCGCCGCCCACGATGCCCAGATCGTGGCCGCCATCGCCCCCGTGGCCATGATTTTCGTTCCCAGTCGCGATGGTCAGAGCCATTCCCCGGGCGAATGGACCGATTGGGAGGACATCTTTGCCGGCGCCCGGTTGCTGCACGAAGCCGCGCGGGAGATGGCTCACGGGGAATCCCCGCCCGTGATCGGCACGAAGTTTGCCAATAGAGAGGCCCCTGTTTAGTATGAACAAGATGGATTCCACCCAAGGCCCGGTCACCGACCCCCTGCGCCAGACTTATCTGGAGCACATGGTCGACAAGACCCAACAACTGCGTCTGCTCTCCACCCGCGACACCGCCCTGCTCTGCATCGACATGCAGTACCTCGACGCCGCCGACGGCTACGGAGTCTTTGCGGAACCGGACCGCTCCGGTGTCTCCCGCGCCGGCCGCCGCTATTATTTCAGCAGCCTGCGCGAGTGGGTGCTGCCCAATGTCCGCGCCTTGCAGGACGCCTTTCGCGCCGCCGATCTCGAGGTCATCCATGTGCGCATCCAGGCTCTCACCCATGACGGGCGCGACCGGGGCTCGGGCCACAAACGGCTCGACCTGCTCGCCGCGCCCGGCTCCAAAGAAGCGGAGTTTCTTCCCGAGGTTGCCCCCCTGGGCGACGAGATCGTCATCAACAAGACCGCCAGCGGCGTCTTCTCCAGCACCAACCTCAACTACGTGCTTCGCAACCTGGGCACCAAATCACTGGTCGTCGTCGGCGTCTACACCAACGAATGCGTCGACACCACCGTGCGCGACGCCTGCGACCTCGGCTACTTCGTCACCGTCGTTGAGGACGCCTGCACCACCGTGACCCCCGACCTCCACGAGGCCTCGCTGAAAACGCTGCGGGATCGCTACGCGCGCATCGTCACCACCGAGGAGGCCATCAACGCGGTCCGCACCGAGGTCAAACTCGACCGGTCCGAAGTCGCCTGACCCATTCAGCGCAGCCCCGCGCGGGCGAACTCGCCCAGGCACCAGTCGTATTCCTTCACCAACTGGTCCACCACGTCTGGCGATCTCAGTTCCTTCGGCAGGACCTCCCAGGTGTAGGTCTCCATCTCGAAATGCCCGCACCACCCCGGGTCGGCGCCGAGCAGGTCCAGCACCCCGCTCACATGATCCCGCGTGTCGGAGAAAAACGCCGTCTCCGGCTGCGCATGGATGGGCACATGAAAATGCACCCGCCACTCCTCGCCCACCGCGTCCGGGGCCGATTCCGCCCAGTCGAGAGCGTCCGGCAGATCGCGAAAGCGACGTGTCACCTCGTCGCCCTTTTTTACCACCACCTGATGCAGATACACCTCGTCCTCGAAAGCCCGCAGCCGATCACGCGCCGCCGCCGAGGGCGCCAGCCTCAGCGCGCTGCTGAGATGGATCTTGCTCACCCGGATCCCCGCCCCCCGCAGCCGACCGATGGCCTCCGCCGGCTCCTCATACTCGATGGCCAGGTGACAGGTGTCGTAGTTGACTCCCACGTTGCGACGCATCGCGACCGCGTCTTCATCTCTCAAGCCGTCGGTCAGCCGGTCGAAAAACGCCACCGTCTCCGGCGTCGTCTCGAACCAACCCAGCGGCTCGGGCTCCAGGCCGAGATGCAGATCGCGGCCCGTCCGCTCCCGCAACCCGTCGAGATGCGCCGAGCAGGCCCGGAGATGCTCGCAGATCGCCGCGCCCTGGGCGGCATCGTCGGTGATGAACTCCTTGAACGATCCCGGCAGCGTGCTGACACTCCCCTCCATTCCCTCGGGAGCGATCTCGCAGAGCAGGTCGAAGAGGAGTTTCGTGTAATCGAGCCGCTCCCGCGTGGTCCAGTCGGGCGCGTACACCCGCTCTTTTACCCGAGTGTTGTGAAACTTGCCGTAGGGAAAACCATTGATGGTGAAAACGTAGCACCCATTCCCCTCCAGCCAGCGCCGGAAAGCGTCGATCTTCCCCCGATCCGCCGCCAATTCCCCCGCCGCGTCCGCGCTGAGCCGCAGACCGATGCCGTAGGGTTCGTCGGCGGGGCAGACCCGCTCCCGCACCCGGCGGGTGTATTGATCCAGCCCCGCGAAAGTCTCCGCCCAAGTTTCCCCGCGATGGATGTTGGTGCAGTAGCCGAGATGAATGCCGTGTAGGAGACGCATCCCGCGAACAAACCCTGTTTGGTCCCCGATTCAACCCTGTTGACTCCGGCCCCGGAAGAAGCCGAGTATCCCTCCCATGACACTCCGACGACTGCTTCCCGCCCTGCTCACCCTCGTCACGACCTCCCAGGCGGCCGATCCCCTGCGCATCCACTGGATCGATGTCGAGGGCGGCGCCGCCACTCTGGTGGTGACACCGGCTGGCGAGTCGATCCTTTTCGACACCGGCATGCCCGGTCTGCGCGACCCGGTCCGCATCCACCGGCATTGTCGCGACATCGCCGGACTGAAAAAGATCGATCACCTCGTCATCACCCACTTCGATCTCGATCACTACGGCGGCGCCGCCGATCTCGCCAAGCTGATGCCCATCGGCGTGGTCTACGATCACGGCGTGCGCCCGCGTGACGTGGAGCGGGTCGGTGAGGCCTACCTGGACTTTCCCCGCGACCGACAACTGGTCCTGACTCCGGGCGATGAGATCCCGCTGCGTCAGGCCGACGGCGCCGCCCCGCTGAGCATTTCCGTGATCGCCGCGCTCCAGCACTTCATCACTCCCGACGAATCCCATCCCGAGAATCCCCCGCCCGCCTACGCCACCCGGCGCGATCCCGACCGCTCCCACAACGCGAACTCCATCACCACGGTGCTGCGCTTCGGAAAGTTCGACTTTTTCAACGGCGCCGATCTCACCTGGAACCTGGAGGAAAAGCTCGTCGTGCCACGCAATCTCATCGGTGAAGTCGATGTCTACCAGACGGATCACCACGGCCTGGATCAATCGAACAATCCCGTCCTCATCAAGTCGATCAAACCCCGCGTCGCCATCATGAACAACGGCCACACCAAAGGCTGCGGCCCTCTGACTTTCGCCACCCTCGCCTCCACCCCATCCATCGAGGCCATCTATCAGGTCCATCGCAACCTGCGACCCGACGGCGACGCCAACAACACCGACGCGGAGAAGATCGCCAACACCACCGACGCGGAGCATTGCACCGCGCATCCACTGTTGCTCGAGGTGACGCCGGATGGCGGCTCCTACACCGTGCGGGTGCCCTCGACCGGCCACGAGGCCACTTACGGAACCAAATGATTCCGCGCCACTAACTCGATTGATGGACATGCAAGCGCGGACGCAATCGCGTTACGCAAATCTTGCGCCCGAGCCAACAAGATCCGCGAAGCCAACGATTTTCGGTGAGGCGTCAGTGACCACGAGCCACTGACAACCCTCGCATGAAGATCCGATTCCTATCCCTCGTCACCGCCCTCGCCTGGAGCGGTCTCTGCCCGACCTTCGCCGAAGAAGCCGCCAAGCCCAAGCCGGCGCCCGCCCCGGACCAGCCCCTGTTGGCAAAAGCCGACACCAAGGCTCCGGCAAAAGAGGCCGCCAAACCCGCGCCCATTCCCAAGCCGGTCGCCAAAGCCGAGGCGAAGAAACCCGAGTCCAAGCCGGACAAGACCGCCGCTATGCCGAAGGCTCAGCCGAAACCGGCGAAGCCCGTCGCCGCCGCGAAAACCCAACCGAAGGAGGAATCCAAGCCGGCCGCCCCGAAGCCTCGCCCGGTGGTCGGCAAGCCGGAACAGATCGACGCCATTCTCGCCAAGGCCTGGAAGGAAGCCGGTCTGAAACCGAACGCTCCCGCGAGCGACGAGATCTTTCTCCGCCGCGTCTATCTCGACGTGATCGGCCGCATCCCCACCCACGACGAGGCGGCCCGCTTTCTCGCTTCCGATCATCCGAAGAAACGCGCCCAGCTCATCGATGAACTGCTCGCCAGCGAGGGCTACGTGAATCACTTCCACAATTTCTGGGCCGACATTCTCCGCATCAGCCACAACGCGCCCGCCCACCAGAACATCACCCCGTTCTACATCGAGTGGGTCCGCAACGCGCTGCGCGAGAACCAGCCCTACGATCAGTTCGTCCGCGAGCTGATCACCGCCGAGGGCCAGGCCTGGGAAAACGGCGCGGTCGGCTACTACATCCGCGACCGCGGCATGCCGCTGGATCACATGGCCAACACGGTGCGCATCTTCCTCGGCACCCGCCTGGAGTGCGCGCAGTGCCACGACCACCCGTTCGACACCTGGACGCAGATGGACTTCTTCCACATGGCGGCCTTCACTTACGGCGTCAACCCGAGCGGCTCGAACTACGGCGCCGCCACCGGCGCCCAGCAGATGGTGCAGAAGGCGACCGACATGGAGGATCAGAAGAAAAAGGATCTGCGCGCCGCCATGACGGAAATCACCAACGTGGTGAGAAACAACTACCTGGTGGACTACCGCAACTCGCTGCCCAAGCTGCCGCACGACTACAAGTACGACAACGCCAAGCCCAACGAGATCGTCCAGCCGCGCACCATGTTCGGAGCCGATCCCGAGGTGATGAAACCGGAAGAGCGCGTCGCGATCTACGCCGACTGGATGACGTCGGAGGAAAATCCGCTCTTCACCACCGTCATCGCCAACCGTCTCTGGAAGAAGGTCATGGGCGCGGGACTCTTCGAGCCGGTCGATGAATTCATGGAATCGTCCGAGGCGAGTCATCCGGAGCTGATGAAGTTCCTCGAAGAGCAGATGCTGGCCTGCGAATACGACATGAAGGCCTACCTGCGCCTGGTCCTGAATTCCCAGGTCTACCAACGCGAGGCCTCGGAACAGGATCTCACCGCGGGTGAGCCGTATACCTTCGTCGGACCGTTGCTGCGCCGGATGTCCGCCGAGCAGATCTGGGACTCGATGGTCGCGCTCGTCAATCCCACGCCCGAAATCAACGACTGGAAAAAGGACCAACTTTTCCAACTCCGCATGGCCGAACAGGCCGCCATGCAGGAGGTGCTCATCAACAGCGACGAACAGAAGCTGATCGACGCCGCCACCAAGGTCGCCACCCGCCAGAAGGAACTCCAAGCCGAGGAAGCGAAGCTGCGCGACCAGATCGCCGAAGCCGAAAAAGCCAAGGACACCAAGAGGGTCGCCGATCTGCGCCGCGAGGTGAACCAGATGCGCACCCGTCTGCGCGAACTGGTGATGGAGGAGGTCTACCACCCCACCATGAAGCAGACCAATGTGATGGAAGTCGCGATGAACCTGCCCACCGGCGAGGCGGTCGAAGTCAGCCCCATGATGATGGACGGTGACGGGAACAACAGCGCCGAACTCAGGAAGATCCAGGCAGAGGCCGAGGCGTCCATGATCGAATCGGAAATGTCCGAGATGGGCATGGAGGACGCGAACCTGCGCAAGCAGTACACCAGTTTCCGCAAGAGTACGCTGGGTTCGATGCTGCGCGCCGCGCACATCACCTCGCCCGCCCCGTTGGGTCACTTCCTCCGGGAGTTCGGCCAATCGGATCGCGACACCATCGAGAACGCGAACACCGACGCTTCGGTGCCACAGGCCCTCGCCCTGCTCAACGGCGGCACCTTCAACCAGGTCGCCCATCCGCAGTCCGTCCTCTCGCGTGAAGTCGCGGCAGCCGCCACTCCAGAGGCGAAGATCGACACGCTCTTCCTCAGTATCCTCAGCCGCAAGCCAACAGACAAGGAGAAGCAGCTCCTCCTCTCGCACGCCGAAAAACGCGGCAACACCCTCTACACCGACGCCACCTTCGCCCTTCTCAACGGCCAGGAATTCTGGTTCGTGCAGTGAGGCCTGGAGCGCGGGGCTTGGTGCTTGGAGCCGCCGGACTTCTCATTCCCTCAACCGCTTTCTGAACGATTCGATCATGCGACTCTCGATTTCCAACTCCTCGAGCAGAACCTCGGACAGCTCCGTGCTGATGAGACCTCTGCGTTGGAAGATGAGAAGGATGTTGGCATTCTCGAAGACCGAGCGTTTGGCGAATTTCAGAAAATTGGCGAAATCGGCGTCAGAGGGGCTTCCCGCTCCCTCCGCAATGTTGTTGGAAACACTCAGGGCCGCCGCGCGGAGTTATTCCGCGAACCGAAAATATCGCCTCTGTTCCAACTCATCCGCCACATCCAGCAAGCGATCCCCCAACTCCACCGCCTTCTTCCAGATATCCATCGACTGAAACCGAAACCGAATCTTCATCCCCAGTTCCATACCCATCGAAACCAAGCTTCGTAAAGCTAAAGCACCCCGCTCCAAGCCCCTCGCCCCACGCTCTCATGAAATCGCTGCTCAACCGCTCCAACGACATCACCCGCCGGAATTTCGCCACCCAGACCGCCAGCGCCTTGCTGGGCGTGGGACTGGCGCCCACCCTGACCCGGTCCGCCTTCGCCGCCCGCGAGGGCAGTCACCTCAAACAGGAAGTCGCCACCGCCAAACGGGTCATCTACCTCTACATGAGCGGCGGCATGAGCCATCTCGACACTTTCGACGTGAAGCCCGGGGCGGAAACAATGGGACCGACCAAGGCCATCAACACGAACGCCGACGGGGTCCAGATCTCGGAATACCTGCCCAAACTGGCGCAGAAAGCCAACCACATGGCCATCATCAACTCCATGCTGTCGGCCTCCGGAGCCCACGAGCAGGCGAACTACCTGATGCACACCAGCTACGCGCTGCGTGGCACCATCAAGCACCCGGCCATGGGCGCCTGGCTGTTGAAATTCCACGACCGGCTCAATCCCACGCTGCCGGGCAACGTGGTTATCGGTGGAGGCAGCCGGCATCCCGGCGGCGGTTTCTTCGAGGGAAAATTCCAACCGCTCCTGGTCAACAACCCCGAGCGCGGTCTGCAGAATGTGAAGTCGGCGTTCAAGGACGAGGATTTCCATTTCCGCTACGGTCTCTCTCAGGAACTGGCCGGCGAATTCCGCCAGCGCTACCAGGGCATCAAGGACGTGCGCGCCTACACGGAGATGTACGACGACGCGGTCACGCTGATGAAGAGCGCCGACCTGGAGGCCTTCGACCTGACCAAGGAGGATGACAAGGTCCGCGACGCCTACGGTCGCAACTCCTTCGGTCAGGGCTGTCTGCTGGCGCGTCGGCTGGTCGAGAACGACGTGCGCTTCGTCGAGGTCACTCTCGGCAGTTGGGACACCCACACCAGCAACTTCGTGCGCACCCCACAGCTCTGCGAATCGCTCGACCAGGGACTGGCCTCGCTCCTCGGCGATCTGGAAAGTCGCGGGCTGCTCGACGACACCCTGGTGGTCCTCACCAGCGAGTTCGGCCGCACGCCAAAGATCAACCAGAACGTCGGCCGCGACCACTATCCGCAGGCCTTCTCCGGCATCATGGCCGGCGGCGGCATCGTGGGCGGACGCCGCTTCGGCAAGTCGGACGAGCGTGGCGAGAACGTGATCGAGGATCCGGTGACGGTCTTCGACTTCAACGCCACCATCGGTTATGCCCTCGGCCTGCCGCTCGACCAGATCCTTTACAGCCCCACGAAACGGCCTTTCACCGTGGCCAGCGACGGCACCCCGGTGACCAAGCTTTTTGCAGCATGATGATGATGGTGCGCCCGCTTTGGCTGGCGGGCGCCCGAGAGAGATAGAGAGACGAAGTACCCTCGGTGGAGCGATCCGCCGGGGGTGCTTGTTTTTGGCGGTTCGAGGTTTTCGGTTGGGGCGTTTTCGGTTTCCTCTCGCCCGTGCTTGCGTGAGGGGACGGGCGGCGGGTGGGATGCTATGGTCGGCGTGACTGTGAATCATCGCGCTCTCAGCCTGTCGTTGTGTTCGATCCTGACACTCGCCTCCCCCGCTCTCGCGGGGAAGGACGCGAGGGACCACTGGGCGCTGCAACCGATCAGCCGTCCGGCGGTCCCTGCACTGCCGTCATCAGGGGCCGCACGGGTGCGCAATCCCATCGACGCCTTCCTGCTCGCGCGGCTGATTCCGGAAAAGCTGACGCTTTCGCCCGAAGCGGATCCCGCGACCCTGCTGCGCCGACTTTCGCTCGATCTCACCGGCCTGCCGCCCGGACCGGAGGAGACGACGGCATTCCTCTCCGCATGGCGGCGGGACAGCGAGGCCGCCTACGGAGCGCTGGTGGATCGGCTGCTGGATTCGCCCCATTTCGGCGAGCAATGGGGGCGTCACTGGCTCGATCTCGCGCGCTACGCCGACAGCGAGGGCTATCTGGGCGATTCCGCCCGCCCCTGGGCCTGGATCTATCGCGACTGGGTCATCGCGGCCATCAATCGCGACCTTCCCTACGACCAGTTTTCCATCGAACAACTCGCCGGCGATCTCCTCCCCGAGCCTACGCTGGAGCAGCGCATCGCCACCGGATTTCATCGGAACACCCTTCGCAACACCGAGGCGGGGGTGGATCTGGAACTCTACCGCACCAAGGAAGTCGTGGACCGCGTCGGCACCACCGGCAGCGTCTGGCTGGGTCTGTCCATCGCCTGCGCCGAATGCCACGACCACAAGCACGATCCCATCAGCCAACGCGATTTCTTCCAGCTCTACGCCTTTTTCAACAATGCCGACGAAGTCACCGCGCCCCTGCCGATGACTCCCGAACTGGAAAAATACGCGCGTTCCCAGCTCTCCGAGAAGGATCTGAAAAAGGACCCGCCTCCGAAGCTCTCGGCCAATGCCCGGATCTTCCGCGAGCGCGCCAAGGATCTCCGCGACTCCTTCATCCACGAGCGCGGCGACTACACCCGGCGCGGCGAGACCGTCGTCACCGGCGTGCCCGCGGTGTTGCACCGCATCACGCCGCGGGGCGACACGGCCGACCGGCTCGATCTCGCCCGCTGGCTGTTCGACGAGAAAAATCCCCTCACCGCGCGCGTGGCCGCCAATCAGGTCTGGCAGCACCTCTTCGGAGAGGGCATCGTCGCCACCCCTGATGATTTCGGTACCGAGGGCGCCGCGCCCACCCATCCCGAACTGCTCGACTGGCTGGCCACGGAATACCGTCGCCTCGGCTGGAGCCGCAAGGCGCTGATCCGGCTCATCGTCGAATCCTCCACCTACCGCCAATCCTCCGCCGTGCGCCCGGAGTATGCCGAGCATCCCACCGGCAACACCCTGCTCTGGCGGCAGAACGCCTTCCGCGTCGGCGCCGAGACGGTGCGGGATCTCAATCTCGCCGCCAGCGGCCTGCTCGATCCCAGGCTCGGCGGACCGAGCATCCGCCCGCCACTGCCGGATTTCGTCACCGAAGTCGGTCGCAGCGTGAAATGGCCCGTCAGTGAGGGCGGCGACCGCTACCGCCGCGGGCTCTACATTTTCCTCAAACGGACCGTCATCTATCCCATGCTCACCGCCTTCGACGCGTCGGACACCAGCCTCTCCTGCGCGCGCCGGGAGCGCACCAACACCCCCATGCAGGCGCTCACCCTGCTGAACGATCCCGTGTTTTTCGAGGGAGCCGAAACTCTCGGCCGGGAGATCCACCGCCTCCACGGCGACCGGGCCGACGCCGCCATCCGCGATCTCTACCTGCGCTGTCTCGCCCGCGAACCCCGACAAGCCGAGCTGGACACGCTGCGCTCCGCCCACGACGATTTCGCCCGCGCCACCGGCGACGCGGCGGCGGCCATGATCGCCACCGCGCGGGTGGTGATGAACCTCGATGAATTCGTGACCCGAGAATGATGAACTTGCCCCCCCATCCCGGCCCGCTGAATCGGCGCGAATTTTTCACCAGCTCGGCCAGCGGACTCGGCGCCGTGGCCCTGGCGTCGATGCTCGGCGAGGACGGCCTTTTGGCAAACTCCGCCCCCGGAGCGCGCGGCCCGCATTTCGCGCCCAAAGCGAAGCGCTGCATCTACTTCTTCATGGAGGGCGGCCCCAGCCAGATGGATCTCTTCGATCCCAAGCCGAAGCTCAACGAGCTGGACGGCCAGCCCATGCCCGACTCCCTGCTGGAGGGAGTGAAATTCGCCTTCACCCAGAAAGACAGCGCCCGGCTCATGGGCAGCCCGCGCACCTTCAAAAAATACGGGCAATGCGGCATGGACATGTCCGACCTGCTGCCTCACCTCAGCACTTGCGCCGACGACATCGCCCTGGTCCGGTCGATGTATTGCGACCAGTTCAATCACCTGCCCGGCCAACTGCTGATGCTGAGCGGCTCCCCCCTGCGCGGCTGGCCCACGCTCGGCTCCTGGCTCAACTACGGACTCGGCAACGAAAGCCGCGACCTCCCCGGCTACGTGGCCCTGACCACCCTCGGACGCGGCCTGCCCGGCGGCGCCGCCAGTTGGTCGAGCGGTTTTCTGCCCTCCAACTACGGCGGCTCCCACTTTCGCAACCAGGGCAGTCCGGTGCTGAATCTCGACAACCCGCCCGGCATCACCCCCGAGCTGCAGCGCCGCAGCCTCGACGCCATCAACGAGCTGAACCGCCAGCGCCATGAACTCGACGGCCACGGCGAGATCCTCAGCCGCATCCGCAACTACGAGCTGGCCTTTCGCATGCAGTCGGCCGCGCCCGAGCTGGTCGATCTTTCCGGCGAATCCCCCGCCACCCTCAAAGCCTACGGAGTGGATCGCGTCGACAAAACCGGCTTCGAGGGTTCCTTCGCCCGCAACTGCCTCCTCGCCCGTCGCATGGTGGAGCGCGGGGTGCGCTTCGTGACCCTTTTCCTTTCCACCTGGGATCAGCACAGTAATCTCGACTCCGCCTTGGCCACCAACACCCGCATCTCCGATCAACCCGTCGCCGCCCTGCTCAAGGACCTGAAAGAGCGCGGTCTCCTCGACGAGACCCTCGTCGTCTGGGGCGGCGAATTCGGGCGCACCCCCCTGGGCGAAAATCGCTCCGGCTTCAAGACCGTCACCGGGCGGGACCATCACCCCTATTCCTTCAGCCTCTGGATGGCCGGCGGCGGGGTCAAAGGTGGACAGATTATCGGCAAGACCGACGAGATCGGCTGGGGCGTCGAGGAGGATCCCGTCCACGTCCACGACCTGCACGCCACCATTCTCCACCTCTTCGGCTTCGATCACGAGGAACTCACCTACCGACATCAGGGTCGCGATTTCCGCCTCACCGACGTCCACGGCAAGGTGGTGAAAAAGCTGCTCGCGTGAACCGCGCCGAAAAACCGCTTGGTTTCGGGGAGCTCCCATCCCATTATTGCCGCACCCTAGTTTCAACAGACCCACCAGACCCATGCCTTTCAAATTCACCGGATTCGCCGACGAAGCTGAGAAAACCCTCGATGGACAGATCGCCACTCTCAACGAAGCGGGCTGGTCCGCCATCGAGCTGCGCTTGATCGATGGAAAAAACGTCTGCGACCAGAGCGACGACGATTGGGCCGCCACCCGCGACCGCCTCGCGGCGGCGGGCATCCAGATCGTCGGCTTCGGCGGTCAGGTCGGCAACTGGGCCCGTCCCATCACCTCCGATTTTCAGAAGGACCTCGACGAACTCCGCCGCGTCGCGCCCCGCATGCGCGAGGTCGGCACGAAATTCCTCCGCATCATGTCCTACCCCAATCCGGCGGAAAATCCCCTGCCCCGTGACGAGTGGAAAGCGGAAACCGTCCGCCGCATCAAGGAGCTGGCCACCATCGCCGAGGGCGAAGGAGTCGTCCTCGCCCACGAAAACTGCTCCGGCTACGGCGCCGACGCCGCCGGCTGGCTCGAGCTGGCCGAAGCCGTCGGTAGTCCCGCCCTCCAGCTCATCCTCGACACCGGCAACAACAGCCTCCACGACAACAGCAACGAGGCCACCTGGGATTTCTACCAGGCGACCCGTGATCACATCACCCACGTCCACATCAAGAGCGCCAAGGCGAATCCCGACGGTGGCGACTGGATCACCTGCCACGTCGATGAGGACCCCGTGCAGCGCCGCATCCTCGAAGATCTCGAAAAGAACGGCTACAACGGCTGGCTTTCCATCGAACCCCACATCAAGGCCGCCATCCACGCCGGCCAGGACGTCGACGACAGCGGCGAAGCCCGGGAAGTCTGGGTCGAATACACCCGCAGACTGGAAAAACTGGTGAGTGAAATCACCGCCTGAGCCGCCCGCCCCATCCCCCACCCCAAAGCCCGGTCGCACGAGCCCCCAGCCCAAGGAGCCCCGGCAAGCATCACACCCATCAATTCCGAGGAGGCCCGCGAATCCCCCAGCGGATCCAACGGAATGCGTACTCCCAGGCTATTGGCTTCCAGCCCCTTGTGCAGATAATTTCCGTGGTTTTGATGTTATCGTGTCCCATCAATTCATGAATCCTGCGTAGATCAGTTCCGTCCTCGGGCAGATGCGTCGCGAAACAAAAAAACACTCAGGACCGAATGCGATTTTGGCCGGACTCGAAGCGGTAGCCCACACGGAGCGAGCCGCCGAGGCAATACCACCCGAAACTCTCCTCCGCCCGGAGGAACTTTCGCGACAACGCTCCCGGTAGGTGGACGCCCGCCAGCTTCGCATCGCAGCCGAACGCCGCTGGCAAGGCGTAAGACAGCCAGCCCACGCAGGGCAACCCGGATGGCGGAAGAGGCGACTGAGGCAATCCTGGCGCCTCCTCGATCTGCTCCGCCAACTCCGTTACCATGGGTTTGAAGGGCACCGTCATCCGATCTATTCCACCCTTCCGGTGGCGCACTGTCACCGTCACTCCTCGAGATCCGCACCCTTCACCCGCAAGCGCACCAGTTCCGAGAGCTGTCCCCGGGCTTACCCTCTTTCCTCCCCCATCCTTGGTATCGTCTCCATTATTGTCATCGATTATCGATTGCCAATGGTGTCGGCTATGCCCTACGGGACCTGTGGCTCCGCCGATCAATTCTTCAATCTATCAAGGCAGGCCGCCATACTGGCTCAGTCGGAGAAAGAATCTAGCCTAGTATCACCGAAGGTTATTCTCCACGTAATGATCCACGGAGGAAATCAAACGCCTCCCAACGGGGAATAATCGTAAGCGGAGTAAACGCGCCCCTCTTGACAGGGACCATCACGCAGCGTGAC